>CAYUQI010000009.1:30497-38529 GCA_964446935.1 uncultured Pseudomonadota bacterium | reverse complement strand
AAGAGAGCCCCGGGTATCCGGGGCTCTCTTCAATTTCTATCTTTTGTTTTGAATATCTTTTTTAATTATTTAACATCGTCAGCTTTAACATCTTGATCTTGAGCGTCTTGATACTCATCACTATCAGCGTCGTTTTCTGCATCTTCCTTAACTTTTTCTTTTTCTTGTGATTCTGTTGGTACTTGTAGTGCTAATGAAGCCATTTCCTTTTCTACCCGTTGCGCTTCGTCAAATAACAACATTCTTATTGCAATATATTTTATTTTTTTGCTCGCATCCGTGGTTTCTTTATATTTTGAGAGGGCTAACTCAAATGCGGTTGCCCCGTCTATCATTTTAAAGATAGCATGGCCATTTTCATCAATAGTCTTTATTTTGGGTGGATTATTTCTTGCTAATAAAATGGTTTGGTATTCCCCAAGTGAAAGCTTTAAACCATAAGGTTTCTTTTTCGTATCATTTTTGGCAAGTTCTTCTATCAATTTTCTAACCCAGAAAGAACTGCCCTTTGCTACTGCTTCGTGTAAAAGTGTATTACCATGTTTATCTGTTATTCCAAAACTTAATTTAATTGGATTATCATCCTCATCTATTTCAGGGTGTTTTGTACAATATTTTACAAAATAAACAAATGACTTCCAATTCCCGCCATCTTCCTCGCCTACATCACTTTGTAAAAATTTAAACAAAAGAGTTTTACCTTCAATATCCTTCGAATAAGGATTTGCTCCTTGTTTGATAAGCTTCCTTACCATTTCGACGTTACCTTGCGCCGCAAACTGGTGAAGAGAGGTAGCGTTGGTGCGATTTGTTGCAAAATCTATCTGTCCGGGATTTTGCTTCACTAGTTTGAGTACTCGTGCCCCCTTTCCACGTTTTGCCGCTTGAATTATTTCTTCAGGGTTTATTTTTTGGGTTGGTTTCTTTTCTGCCGAGAAAGCAGTATTTGAAACAACACAAACCAAAAGACATGCAAGGCCAAATAAGGACTTTGTGTTTGTCTTTTTAAAAAATTCCATGAAAACCTCCTATTAAAAATAATTTTACAATATTTTATTTATCTACATCGATCATAAACCATTTTTTACATTTGTAAAAAATTCCCGCAAAAAGGCGCCTCGCTCCCCGGATTTATATACTGTTTATAATCGCATAGCGCACATCGTTTCAGGCTGTAACAAATGAGACAATATTATTAAATCAATTATTACAAATTGAAAGGTTGTAAAAACTACTGAAAGGCTAAAAGATTGTACTATCCTTGCACTCCAGCTTCCTCATTCAAATAGGGAGCCCTGTTCTGGTGAAACAATCCCCCCCAATTTACGTACCAATAATGGAATTTTTTTTGCTGGTATCATTCGACCGCGTGGAGTTTTTTGCAACAACCCCATTCGCAAGAGAAATGGTTCAACAACATCCTCGAGCGTCTCACGCTCCTCACCCGTCATTGCCGCCAATGTCTCAACTCCAACCGGACCGCCTCCAAAATCTTTGATAATGTGCATTAACAAATCGCGATCAAGCTTATTAAGTCCATCTTCATCGATTCCTAAAAAATGCAACGCTTGATCAACAATCTGTGTATCAATAATCGGAAATTTGTGCACTTGAGCAAAATCTCGTACACGACGCAAAATACGCTTAACAATTCGAGGCGTTCCTCGCGCGCGCTTACCTATGCACAGTGCAGCTTCAGGCAAAATTGGCATACCAAGAAATTGTGCGTTTTGCATAACAATGTGAGATAAATCTGCGGGTTCATAAAAATCAAGACGTTCAACAATACCAAAGCGCGTTTGTAGTGGTCCAGAAATTAATGACGTTTTAGTAGTCGCACCAATGAGCGTAAACCGCTGCAATGGCAAGCGTATTGATTTGGCACCAGCTCCCTGCCCAATAATCACATCAACACAAAACTGTTCCATGGCGCTGTATAAAATTTCTTCAACGTTTTTAGGCAGCCGATGAATTTCATCAATAAATAAAATTTCAGAAGGACCGATGCTTGATAAGATAGCTACCAAATCACCGGTACGTTCTAAAATAGGCGCACTGGTAATTTTCATAGGAACGCCCATTTCTTTGGCGATCACACGAGCAAGCGTTGTCTTGCCAAGTCCAGGGGGACCAAAAAGGAGAAAATGATCAAGCGGTTCTTGCCGCATTTTTGCAGCCTCGACGTACACTTTAAGTTTGCCTTTAACACCATCTTGTCCCAAATATTCATCAAAATTACTTGGGTCAAAGCTTAAAACTTTGTCTTCCGGGGTTTCTTGGAGATTAAGGAGTTCAATGGGAGCTAAAAGATTCATAGTAATACCTTGGTCCTTGAGAAGATAAGGTGTCATCCTGAACTCGTTTCCGGATCCATGATTGGGTGGAAATTCGGGGTGACAAAATACATCACCCAGTCTACCACACTCATGCATAATCAAAAAACTTTAATTCCTTATTAAATGTGATAAGCTTTATGGAGTCTTGAAATACCTGGGTTGCTAGCTCAATTGGTAGAGCAACAGACTCTTAATCTGCAGGTTCAGGGTTCGAGTCCCTGGCAACCCACCATACTTCGCTAAAGCTTCGTATGGCACGGCCAGTAAAGGAATCTGACCTCTATAAAATTATTATCCTTGCAAAGGCGAAGGCTGGACCCTCGCAGCTACGCCGCTTCGTCTGTCTATCGCCAATGTTAAATAAAAAAGAAATATCTTCACTGTTACAAAGCTACGTCATTAATCATTAAATTCCTAAAATTTATTGCCCATCCCTTCAATCCTTTGTAAAGTGTAATAAAGGATATCCACCGCAAGGGTGGCGGAACTGGTAGACGCACTGGCCTTAGGAGCCAGCCCTCGAAAGAGGATAGGGGTTCGAGTCCCCTCCCTTGCACCAGCCTTCGCCCGATGGGCTACGGCTGGGCAAGCCAACTTCTCTAGTGATGTGATATTGATAGAAAAGTTGACGAAGGCTGTCCCGTCGTAGCCATGGCGAAGACGGACCTTCGCTCTTACGAGCTACGGTTGGCCACATCTGCCCGCCACAACGCAGAGCACGAGGGCGGCCGTGATCATCAAAACCAAAGGTAAGGAGATGGGTTATGATTATTGATACGACAGATGCCACGTTACCAGTTCCCGAAGAATTGATGGCGGTACCGTCAATAGCAGAATATAAGCAACAATGTGATAATTTTTTATCTTTTATTTCAACACCGATGTCTTCTCACCTTTTGAATGCACGCGTTGAGGTAAGCGAACTCTTGGTTGATTTATTACTAAACAAAACGACAGAACATTTCAAAAGTAATACCATCGAAGGATTTGATCAACGCAACGTGCCATCAGGGTACATCGAAGAACTTTTTAAAAATGAAATTATCAACAAAGCAAAAAACTATTTGTTTCATCATGTGGTTATTGACTTCCTTATTAATGAAATCATCGCGCACAAAATATCACTCGTTAACTATCCACGGCTCAATGCCATAGAAATGTTATCCTCTAAAAAAATGATTTTTCTTTTTGATATTTCTGTTGCAGATCCAATCGAACTGAAGGAGTGGAAACACTTTGCCTTTAAACCACCCAAACGTAAACGTTATCGTGACCTTGACAAACAAGTTGTTGCTTTTGTTGAAAATAAATCTTCATCCAAAAAAGCAACGCTCACCATTGTCGAAGATGACGATTGGGTACTCTTTGATGCCGCTGTTCTTGATAGTAACAACGCACCTATCTCGCATCACCTTATTGGTTCTTTTTGGTTCAGAATTATGCATCAGGAAATATCAGATCAATTTTCCATGCAACTTTTGGGAAAGGAAATCGGACATTCATTTTGCACAAGAAACTTAATACTCCAAGAAGCCATTCAAAAAAACGATGACCTTTCGTATCCATTTCTTATTACCATCAAGGCGTTGATCAAAGGATGCCATTTTTCAGTAGAAACGTTCAAAAACACGTTCAAGCTGAAAAACAAAGCCGAAGTTCACAACAAGCTTATGGAAGTTTTTTCGTATCGCAATGATGTATCTCAACGTAAATCAACCATTGAGGAAATCTTCCACTTATTACTTTCCAAACATCGCTTTGAGGTTCCAAAGCATTTGGTTTTGAGACGCGAAGAATCAATCATCGTCAATCTTGCGAAACAACCAGATTATCACGTTTATAAGGGACAAAGAGATTTTGCTGCATATGTTGAAATGTTGGCCGAAAAACAACTCAAAGAAGAAATCATCATTGACCAAATCGCATACAATGAAAATATTGCTGTTGAGTTGAAGGACATTGACCAATATCTCCACCTACTCACCAATAAACGTCTCAAAGAGTTTATTTATTTCAAACCACTCCTGGAAAACATAGAGGAAACAACTAACCCGATTAACGCCTCACTTCTTAATCAGGCAGTTATGCGGGAGAAAACGCTTAACCATGTTATCAACACGCTAGCCCACTAAATTCAACAAAAATCGCATAAAAACAAGCGTTTGGCAGTCTTTTCTTGCCCTAAAATCATTTTCAGGGTAGATTCACAGATACGATTTTAAATAGATTTTTATATATTTTAGGAGCTTGATATGCCACTAGCGTTAACATATAATCCAAGTAACCGTAGACGTAAAAAAAAGCACGGTTTCCGCAAACGTATGGCAACCAAGGACGGTCAAAAAATTGTTAATCGTCGCCGCGCCAAAGGGCGTAAACGTTTGACAGCGTAAGCAAAGATTATTACAAAGAAAGAGAGGCGCCCGAATTCGGGCGCCTCTCTTTCTTTGTATCACTATAATAAACTTAGTCTAGATCAACTCGAACAAATCGCTTCACCTCTATTTTATGTCCATTTTTTAGCACTTTAATTTTTTTCCAATATCCATAAACTTGTGTAATTTTACCTTGTGTTATACAATCCTCAACCTCTGCTATTTCCATACGCTTGCCAACCTTTTTCAGGAAACTACGCTGTTGTTTAGAAGGCTCCTCGGCAACCGAACAAGCTCTTAACGCTTTAGCAAGATCCTTAACCTCTGAATTACTTCCAAGTTTCTCTTTCTCTTTACCACTCTTAGTTACACCCTTTTTTACCGGCGTATCATTATCTGTTGTAGTATCAGTAACAATTGTGGTGATGTCAGGAACAAGTAGTTTAACCAATGCTTTGATAAGTGGTGAAACAGTCCCACTTGAATCAACAAGATTCAAATCCGCTAATGCTTTTTGATAGACACTATCTACAATTTTATCCGTAGCAGGATTTTGGCATACTGCAACAAGGGCTGCGAATGCGCCAGGATTATCAGTCTTTAACTTAGCTAAACTTTTCCGAGCTTCCTCTGCTATTAATGGATTTACTATCGGTGCTGCAATGTCGATTCCTATTATTAACCATTGTTCAATCTTTTTCCAAGCAGCGAGACAACATTCGTTTGTACAACACGCTTTTGCTACTGGTTGTGGCTCTGCTGCAACCATAAACGACACATTGCACATCGCAGCAAGCGTCACCATAACTATCGTGCGCGTAATTTTCATAACAACCCTCCTTCGACAACGAAAAACTGACACCTCCTGTTATCATCTGCGTTGATTGTTTTGAGTGTACGCTTGATCATCGGGTAAAGTGGAGGTTTTTTAAAAAATACTAAAAAAGAACACGCTTAGCACGAATAGTTATCGACCAAAGATTCGGTATAACCTTTTTATTATGCCAAGTTTTTTACCATAGGGAGGATAACGAAGTGAAACATCGAACCAGAACGTTCGCTTTAAAACACTTTTGTGATGAGAGAAAGCATCGAACCCGGCCTTACCATGAAATTTACCAAAACCACTCCCTCCGGTACCACCAAAGGGCAACATCGGTGAGGTAGCATGCAGCAAGGTATCATTCACCGTTACCCCTCCTGCAGGAACTTCTTTCAACACAGCATCAACAAAGGTTTTATTTTTTGAAAAGATATACAATGCCAATTGCTGTGGGATTCGCTTTGTAACCGCAAAGGCTTCTTGAACCGTTTTATATCCAATAATCGGCAATAACGGGCCAAAAATTTCTTCATGCATTAATGCGTGATCACAATCAACCTGGTCGAGCAATGTTGGTGCTATCATCAACGATGCCCTATCCGATTGTCCACCATATATCACCCTTCCCCCGCCCATAAGCTTGATTAAGCGATCAAAGTGGTGCTCATTAACAATGCTGGCATAATCAATTCCCACACGAGGAACAGCGCCATAAAAAGCATTTAAAACTCGTTTGAATGCTTCAATGAATGTATCTTTGATACGCTCATCAACAAGTATATAATCCGGAGCTACACACGTTTGACCAGCATTCAAAAATTTACCCCAAGCAATACGTTTTATTGCAACTTCACAATCAATAGCAGTGTCAACAATACAGGGACACTTACCGCCTAACTCAAGTGACAACGGGGTTACATGCTCAGATGCAGCAGCCATCACTTTTTGTCCGATCGTTTTGTTCCCTATAAAAAAAATGTAATCAAATGGTTGTTGTGCCAATAAGGCGGCTTGATCAGGACCTCCTTGTTCAACCGTAATGTATGCTGGATCAAAGTACTGAGCAATTAACTTCGCTAGTAAATTTGATGTCGCCGGAGCATGTTCGGATGGTTTAATAACAGCACAATTACCAGCAGCCAGCGCATCGATTAATGCCCACATCGGCAGATGTAAGGGAAAGTTCCAAGCACTTATAATCAACACCACGCCGCGCGGCTCTGGAACAATAAGACTTTTAGATGGAGTCAAAAACCAAGGGGTTGGAACCTTACTCGGCATTGACCAGAATGCAAGATTTTTACTGACATATGATAATTCGGTGAGAACTGGAGATATTTCAGACAAATACGTTTCAAGTGCAGGTTTCTTAAGATCAGCTTCAAGTGCTTTGTACCATTCTTCTTCATGGTTATTAAGCATCGCAGCAAGAGCTTTAAGTTGCTCAAGTCGAAATGATACTTCGTGCGTCTTTCGGCTTAAAAAAAATGCTCGTTGTTTTTCTAACACATTACTCTTCATAAGTCCTCATCCTTTTTCTTCATGCATTATCAACATCCAGTACAGTATAGAAAAGTCTTCAAGGAAAACAAAGGGCCCGCCGATATCGTTTGATATCGACGGGCCCAAACTATATTTGTATGAAAATTATCCGAGAATTTCAAGTAACTCAACATCAAAAATTAATGTTGCATTTGGTGGAATAGCAGCGCCAGCACCGCGAACACCATAACCAAGATGTGACGGAATGGTCAGGCGACATTTTTCGCCCACCTTCATACCAAGAACTCCCTCATCCCATCCTTTAATCACTTGGCCAACACCAACGGTAAAGGTAAATGCCTGCCCACGGGTAATGCTGCTGTCAAACATTTTACCCTGCTTACCATTTTCTTCTAACCATCCAGTGTAATGTACAGATACCCGTTGTCCCTTTTGTGGACTCTTAGCATCTGATTTTGCCGCAGTAAGAATTTCTTTCTTTAATCCTGATCCGGTTGCTTGTGTCACAACGTTTCCTTCCGTTTTAGTATCAACTGCTTTGGTTGCCTTCTGTGGGGCATCACATGATGACAAAAGGGTACTCATCCCTACCATCGCCATCATACAGGTATATGAAACAATTTTTTTAGCCATAAGAAATTCCTTTCTAATAATTACTCGTTTATTTCTTGGACTTTCCGCTTTTTAAGAGACGATTTAGTACATTTCTTCACAATGTTTCCAATTGATTGAGCTTGTATTTCAGCCTCTTCCGGCATAAAACCACCAGCAAGAACAACAGCTATGGGAACCGCAGATATTCTAGCTTGTTCAATAATAAAGTTATCTCTGTCTATAATTGCTTGCCCTGATACTTTAAAACCACCAATTTTGTCTCCATCAAAAGGATCAGCACCAGCCAGATAAATAATCAAATCGGGAGCTACATCGTCTATTGCTGAGGGAAGGTTCTCTTTCACTATTTTTAAATAGTCATCAGAACTTAAACCATCTTG
>CAYUQI010000009.1:0-30397 GCA_964446935.1 uncultured Pseudomonadota bacterium | reverse complement strand
GGAGCATGCATGATGCAAGCCGCCTCCCAAAGATACTGCAACTTGATATTTTAAGGCTAAATGACACGCTGTTATTGTTCCATATGTTTGATACATCATAGGAGTTATAAAGTCTTTAATAACGGAATCCGGAGAGATTGGACATATGATTGGTAAAAGACTGCGTAACGTTTCAGCATTAAAAGGAACCTGCTCTTTCACCCCCGATTTATCCAAAAGTGAAACGATGTTAGCATAAAGAGAACTAACAACTAAATTGGAATCCTGCAATTGTGCTCGATATTCTTCATCATGTGCAAGAGCAAAACTCCCTGGATATTCATCAGGAACCCCAAACATATAACGCTTTCCAAGATTCATTTTTTTTAATTTCTCATAGATAGATTTAGATTTAGGCTTCAAATAAAAGCCATATTGAGCACCTAGATTGGCTATACTCGGCAAAGAAAATTCATATTTTTCGGAATAAACGATAGGTACTGTAGCAACCGCTTGGGCATCTTCAGATCGAACCCGTTTTTTACCACGAGACTCCATCCCAAATGCCGTAGTCGCTAGCCCACAACTGACCAGCACCATAACGAATACATGTTTTGCAAAAAGCTTTGTCATCCTATTATTTTTCATCATCACACTCTCTCTGAATTACTTAAAAATACGTTCTAAAAAATCATTACAGTAATTTTTGAATTTTTATAAAAACCCTTTCCTTTCAGAAACCATTGTTAAACCAATGGTTTAAAAAATATCGGTTTTTAGAAAAAAGAAAAGATTTTGTGAAAAAAAGAAATGAAAAATAAGAGATGGGGTAAAAATAGCTTTTTTCAGAAGAAACAGTCCGTCTTCGCTCCCAAAGGAAGCTACGACGGGACAGTCTTCACATCAAAATTTCAATGTTTATTTTACTTTTGTAGCTCATATTACTGGCGCAAGCCAGACGAAGCTGCGTAGCAGCGAAGACTGGTGGAGGCAAGCGGATTCGAACCGCTGACCTTCCGCTTGCAAAGCGGACGCTCTACCAACTGAGCTATGCCCCCGAGAATTTCAAGATTTCATTAATAGAATAAAGTAAAATAACTGTTTATTAAAGGATTTATTCAAATCCCCTGCAGATTGTTGGTTGTCTTCTGCACACGTCCGTCTAGGCTCCCAAGGTCGGACAGTCTTGCATTTTACTGGCGCAAGCCAGACAAAGCTGCGCAGCAGCGAAGACTGGTGGGCCCAAGTCGACTTGAACGACTGACCTCTCCCTTATCAGGGGAGTGCTCTAGCCACCTGAGCTATGGGCCCGAAAAAGCAATCAAAACAACCATCTGATCGCAATTATTTCAAATAATAACTGAAAAATTATACAGGGTATTTGGCATGCTTGCAAGCACTTTTGTGCCAAAAACACCTCTTTTTATTAAAAAAGCTATAAAAAACTGTTTTTTAAAGCTCTTCAAATGATTGACTCAGACAAGCATAAATCAGTAAACTAATGATATAGAAAGGGTGCCTCAGCAAGCACCCTTAAATGTGTAAATATTCAATGTAGCGCCAAGGGGGGAGTGTTATGGGAAAGACATTCAGAATCAATCAAAAACATATTCAAGAACATCAACCATCAGAAGCAGAGCTTGAAAAGAAAGATTGGAAGCACCAAAAGCCGTCCAAGACTAAAAAGCTTGGTATTGCATCCAATAAAGTTAAACACGGGCATTTCACTCAACAGCATATATGGCCAATTTGCAATGAAAACAAAAAGGGGCCTAAAATCTGACGTTTCGAACATTTTTCAGATGCATGGTATACTTACGTTACTTAGTTTAACCATTTAACCATCTGTATACCATTATGTTAATCGACGAATTACGTGAAAAACTTAAAAGCAGGGAGGCGGACATGTCCGCCATCCGTGCTTTTTGGCAAAAATCAAACATTGATCCGACCTTTAAAAATCTTGATGCCAAAGTAAATGATCCTGATTTTTGGAAGAACCCACAACGAGATACTATTCTTGCTGAACACCGCAAGCTTAAAACACTCGTTGAAGATTATCCTTCCCTTACCCGAGGCTATAACGATTACATCGAACTTGTTGAAATATTTAAAGACAATGAGCAAGAGCTTGCCAATATCACGCTAGACATTGATCAATTGTGCAAAAAAATAGCCCAATTCAAATTACAACTGTTATTGAATCAAGAAGAAGATTCCAAGAATTGTTATTTAAGTATCAACGCCGGTGCCGGGGGAACAGAGTCACAAGATTGGGCACAAATGCTTCTGCGTATGTACGTTCGTTTTTGTGAACGAGAAGGATATAAGGTTGATATCATGGATTATCAAGCAGGGGAAGAAGCAGGCATCAAAACCGCAACCTTATATATTCGCGGCACCAATGCTTTCGGTTTTTTAAAAGCAGAAAATGGTATTCATCGCCTTGTGAGAATTTCTCCTTTTGATGCCAATAAACGTCGTCATACTTCTTTTGCAGCTGTCTCACTTATTCCGGAAGCTGATGAAAGCAATAAAAAAATTGAGATCAATGATGATGACTTGAGAATCGACACCTTTCGTTCCGGCGGTGCAGGCGGACAGCATGTTAATAAGACTGAATCAGCAATACGCATAACGCACATTCCCACAGGGATTGTTGTTCAGTGTCAAAATGAACGCTCACAAGGACAAAACAAAAACGCTGCACTCAAAATGCTCAAAGCCAAACTCTTGCAAAAACAAGAAGATGAACAACGTGCCAAAGATGCTGCAATTGAAAAGAAAAAAATTGAATGGGGTTCACAAATTCGTTCTTATGTTTTGCATCCTTACAAAATGGTTAAAGATCATCGAACCGATTATGAATCACCCCAGCCAGATGAAGTACTCGATGGCAATCTGATGCCATTCATTGAGTCATTTTTGGTTACCTCATCCAAACCAAGCGCGTAACGTTATGACCTCAAACTTCTTTCAAACCATCACGCAACACACAACCGATCTCATTGCACATGCAGCAACCCAAGCATCAATTACTACACCGCCACGTATCATCCTTGGCCTTTCGGGCGGCCCGGACTCAACATTTCTTTTGTTAATTCTTGCATCGCTACACAAACAAGGACTCATTGAGCTTATTGCTGTTCACCTTGACCATGGATGGCGGCCAGAATCAGCCAATGACATAACATTCTGTCAAAAGCTTTGCAGTAATCACACCATTCAATTCATACATACCAATGCACAAAAACTTAATGTTCCCTTCACCAACAACGGATCCAAAGAAGAATTCGGTCGCAAATTGCGTCGTTTTTATTTTGAACAGGTTAAACAACAATATAACGCACATTTTATCGCCCTTGCACACCATCTTGATGATCAGGAAGAAACGTTTTTCCTTCGCCTTATCCGCGGCACATCGCTAGCCGGTTTACGGTGCATGGATGCAATCGATACACCCTACCTACGCCCATTGCTTTCCATTAAAAAACAGGAAATCATCGATTATTTAGATGCCAATAAAATTTCTTATCTTATCGATCCAACCAATGCCCATGAAGACTTTTTACGCAATAAAATTAGAAAATTTGTTATTCCTGCACTGCGTAATTGCGACACTCGATTTGACCCTAAATTCCAAACAACGCTCAATATGCTCAAAATAGAAGATACCTTCTTACAGCACGTGGCAGAGAAAACATTTCACGAAGTCTTTTGCCATGATCAAGAACACAACATGTATTATGGTGACTTACATCGGTTTGGTACACTTGATGCTGTGTTGCAACAACGCATTATTATAATCTGGTTGATTGCAGCCAAAATTCCCTTTGCACCAAGCACGTCACTTGTTGAAGAAATTTTACGATTCTTACATTCACCACGAGGCGGAAGCCATACCATTGGCGCCACAGCTACCGTACATAAAAAACAAAAACAATTTTGGGTAAGCTTGTAGAATATCAAGAGCCCCACCCAAAAGTTTTCAGACTGTAACAAACCGCCTCAAATACCTTATAATATTGATCAATTACGCCGATTTTAAGCCTATATCGTTGGTTCTTGCCAAAACCTAAAACATTGCTAAACTGTAATTATTTCGTTTTAAAAATTAAATATGAGGGTATCCCTATGAATATCTTTTTATTACTTACAATTGCCAGCATAATTAGTGGCACCGTTGTAACACCTGTTGGAGCAATGGAGTCCCCGTCAACAAGCGCTTCATCTTCAAATTCATCATTAAAAGCTACAGACTCATTAGCTACAAGTTTGTCATCTACAAGTTTGTCATCTCCAAGTCTGTTATCTCCAAGTCTGTCATCTACCAGCGCACTCTCAAGCTTAACATCTTCTCCAGTTCTTGTTGTAACGGAAGATAAAAATGATTCTGACTCAGACGATGCACGTAACCCTAACACTGTAGGCAAAAGACCACCTGCAGTAAGTTCCGACTCTGAATCAAGTTTTGATGATGATGAAGACAACTCTGACTCAGAAGAACGTTTTGATTTTGATGATAAAGGCCAAGATCAATTCACAACACGTTCATCAAGCTCATCATCTTCATCATCAAGTTCTACAGCTCCTTCTACAGATACAAAGAACGACGAGACACAAGGAAGGCCGCGTTCTTCTTCAATTTCTGATGAACAATCACCACCTGTAGAAAGAAGTATACGCGCTCGATCTTTTTCTTCGTCCAGTCTCATTAAAAAAACAATAGCTCAAAAAGAAGACCCTTCCACCGCGTGTTCATCATCAAGTTCTACAACGCCTTCTCAAAATGAAAACATTTGGCATGTTGGCCCTGTCTCCTGTACCCATGATGAACTTTATAATGCCTATAGTAAAATCGCCACATTGTATGACACGCAACAAACGAGAGTTTTCCTTCTACAATTTTGTTACCAACAACGAAACAAACGTTTAGAAAAAAGAATGCAACGGTTCAAGCACGTAAAAGAAGAAGATTCCAAGGAAAAAGAAGATATGAGTTGTACTTACACAATACCACAGGAGATTCCAAAGGAGTTCCTTGCGTATAACCTCTGTGACAACAATTATACATTAATTCCATTGGCGCAACATTTAATACCATTAATGATATCTCCCAGTGGCAAAATTATACCGCTTAAGTCACTCATAGACTTAAAAATCATTCAATGCGATACCGATATAAACAAAGCATTTGAGGATGAGTTTAAAGATATGGAACAAGCTATTAATGAAGAAATCAAACGATACAAGAAAAAGTATCCTCAGGCACCATTAGAAGAAATCAAACAATTAGAAACAAATCTTTCACTTGCCGCACTTAACAAACCGCGCTGGAAAATTACAATACATGGCAAAGTTTTTTTCCTAAAAGCATCAAAGGAAGAAATTGTAAATACATATAAAGCAATGTGCGCATTAAATGAAGATCAAAGAATTTCTATTGATCGCCTCACTACTTCACACATACCACCACAAAAAAGAATGTTTATTAAAATTTGTGAAGGGTTGGTAGAACAAGGGCTTCTTTGGAAAGGAAACTACCAAGTTCGGACTACAATCTCATGCAGAATCGCCATGTTAAGAAATAGCAATAACGCACGTGTTGAAAATAAAACTTCTAAAGACATTGCTGTACGAAAACAACAGCTTATTAAACTGCAACAACAACTTGCTGACATACAAACCCCAATTGCCACGCTATTAGGAAAAAAACTAAATGAAGATGAACAAAGATGCCTTGGAATAATCATCCTCAAGAACCCATTGGGAGATACATATAAAAAAAGTATTCAGCGCTTAAAAAAATTAAAACTCATTACAACTGAATATATCGTTCCACCTCTGGTCAGAAAACTGCATACAATAGGAAGCTTCTCGAATAATGGAAAGTTATCTTACAGGCCTTTCGATGAGTTTGTAAGTCATCTTACACCTGCATCAATGTAATATTAATGATCAAGATTATCAGAGGGTGACGTGGTGAAATAAACCGTCACCTTTTTTTTTTGCAATCGTACCAATAATTCAATTGCTTCCTTGTCCAATGGATTACCATACACCGAAATAAAATTTAGAAACTTAAGTTTTTCCAATTTCATCGGAAGAGAAGTCAGCCTGTTATTATTTAATTTGAGGACCTCCAACTTCGTTAATTCTCCTATAGAATCAGGAAGATCAACAATTTTATTGTAGCTCAAATCAAGTTCTTCTAATTTCTCAAGCTTTCTAATTGCTGCAGGCACTAAAAAAATCTTATTTTCCTGCAAAAAAAGTTTTTTTAAGCCGTGTATATTATTTACTTCATTTGGATATCTTTTTAAACCGCACCTATTTGCTTCAAGATATTCAAGCTGTTTTAAATCACCTAATCCTTTAGGCAACGATCCGAATGAATTACCCGAAAGAAAAAGGTTTTCTAATTCAACAAATTTACAAATAAGTGGCGCATCATGCAGGTTGTTGTTCTCTAAGGAAATAGTTTTCACATGGGCGTTGCATTCATCCTTGAGAGTAGACAACGCCAAATCACTTATTTGATCAGGATTTTGTTCTTTTACAAAAAAACCGGCTGCATTAAAAATTCCTGTTCGCGCAGCAAGCTCATATTGTTCTTTTAATCTCTCGATAACATCACGAAACATAGTTGTTTGCGTTGCTGTAAGGTCATGCGATATTTCAGAACAAATAAGATTACCGGCAGCTTCTGGTTGAGGTGCAATCTCATTCCCAGCGCATATACTCCCTATACATACCCAAACACCCACAAAAAAGATTTTTTGTATATACATCCCCCCTCCTTTTCCTAAAAATCAACCTTTTGAACGTTATTTGTTAGTTTACAAAACATTCAGTAAGCTTCTCTATAGTTGGGGTTAATATTGGTTCTTATATTGCATAATCCAATAAACGCTTTCACCGTGATTGATTGGTTTATCCATTATTTGACAGCAAGAGTTCTATCAACGTAGGCTAAGGGAGAGGGGGAATAAGGATGTTTTTAATGAAACACCATCGAAAAAAATACAATAAAAAAATCATTTTCTTCGGATTCCTCATTGGGATTTCTTTTATCATCCACCTTATAATGGTAAATGCCATCTTTCAATATAATTTTCATAGACAAGTCATTGCCATCTGGGACACACTTACCCAAAAACTTACCCCGGAACAAAACAAAAAATTTCTCGATCTTTTAAAACAAAAGCGACAGAAAACACTTGCAAGCTTGCAATCCATCCCAAAAACAAAAAAACCTGATCTCTCCAACCTTCCTGCCAAATTACGAGCACCCAAGTCAAAATTTGGATGGGTTTTGTTTGATGAGCCACCCAAAAAAGAAACACAAACATTGGCAATACCAACTACCCTTGATGGGCCAATTGGCGAGGCAACCAGCGCACTGGCTACCGAAAGACAAGAAACAAAACCAGTCTCCGCCTCACCGGCTACGCCTGGCTTACGCCAGTTAGATGAGGAGACTGTCCGGCGTAGCTCCCCGAGCGTAGACGGACAAGCTGAACAAAAGCAGCACGCTTCACCTGCTGAGCATAAAGAGCATGATAAATCCCCAACTGCCGAACGAAAAACAGTCACAAAATCAATCTCTGAAAAAAAATCACATACGCTACACACCACAACAAACCCAAAAGCACTTGCAACAGCACTGGTCGCAGACAAGGAAGCAAGCATCCAAGACCGTATTGCTCAGATCAAAGCCTTTCAGGAAAGAATAGAAGCCTTTCAAGCCGGTGATATTTCTGCAGCCAAAACACCATCTGCACAAACAGCAAGCGCCATCGTTGAACAAGAACAACCCAAGGAGCGGCTGATTGGTGGCGAAGGCGGCATTCGTGTCCGCGGTGCTCGCAGCAAAAAACAAAGCATAAAGCGAAGCATTATTGCCTTAACCAAAGGATTTGTTGAAAAAACTGAAGGGGAAGATGGGACTGATCTGATTGACCGCGATGGGGACCCTAACAAACGGCCATCATTTGAAGAGCTTAAATATATGTCCTATGAAGCAAAAATTAACTGGTGTTTACAAGCTTCCTGGAAGCAAAACTTCTGCCATCGTCCTATGGCTCGGCCACTAGAAGGTGAAGCGGTCATTGATTTTATCCTTGATGAGCATGGAAATCTGAAGGAATGCAAAATCTTGCAATCAACCGGATATCCAGAACTCGATTCAATGATCATGAAAAACATGAAGTGCGCAAGTCCCTTTCCACCGCTACCAAAGCACTTTGGTACCCAAACCTATCATACAGGACGCCTCATTTCAGTCCGATATAGTAAATTTGGATTCTAGTCGTCTGTTTTCATGCGACAGCAGCCTTTTTTTGAAGAACTCAAATTTTTCTTTATTTTACGTTCCTATTCGATGTACATTTAAAATAAGAGATAGGTAAATGAAGATAGGAGGATAGGATGATCATGAACATTGCAAAGTCTCTGACACTCATGCTCAGCCTACATTGTATTATATCTACCTGCTACGGCATGGTTCCTCAGTCACCCATCTCGCTTTCCCTCAGCACTTCATCAACATGGCGCGAGTATCCGCTCAATATCCCGCAGCTCAATTTAAATAAGGAAAAGTGGGTATGGACATGTTCCCTCACATTCAGAAGCAAACAAGCAATCAAATTAACCTCCCTGATATTGCAATGGAGAGGGGAAAAAATAAATGATATGTCTGCAGCTTTGTATCAAAAAAAAGAATGTGATGATCTTTTGGTTCCTATTGAACAAAATCTTGTTTGCGATGGACATTGGGATAAATATACGCAACAACTTATCTTTTCACCCAATGAAAAAATCGTCGCCGTTAACAAATATTATCTGATGATTAGCTTTCCAAAATCGCTCGAAAAGAAAATAAAACACGGCAAGTTTGCCATTCTCACCACAAGCTTTTCAAACATAAATCAATTTCAATTAACAGCATCCAACAATCAATAATGGACTGATCAATTCACTGTTATTTCCAGTTGCGTTCATCACACTTCCTGCTATTCTAAAAAAAATAAGACATCACAAAAAAGGAGATTTTGTGGCAGAGGTTGTGATTATTGGCGCTGGATTAACCGGGCTGAGCACAGCATATTTTCTTGAACAAAAAGGTTTTTTAAATTACAAAATTTTTGAAAAACAAGAACGTCCCGGCGGACTATTACGTTCTGAACATAGCAATGGATTTACCTTTGATCACACCGGGCATTTTCTTCATTGCAATAATGATACTTTCAAAACATTTTTAGCAAACGTCGTTTCATTCGACAACCTTGCCACAACCACGCGTACCACCGGTATTCAATCTCACAATGTTATTACCAACTACCCGTTTCAGATGAATCTATATGGCCTTCCCATCGACATAGCTGTCGAATGTATTGAAAAATATGTTATGCGTCCCAAGCATCTGAGGCAACCATCAACATTTTACACATGGGTCTTAAAACACTTTGGGCAGGGGTTCGGCAAGTATTTCTTTTGGCCATTTAATAACAAACTTCTTGCATACGATATCAAAAAAGTACATCCAGCCTGGACCGGTCGCTTTGTTCCATCAACCAATTTAGCCGCTATTATCAAAGGAACTATTAGTCAACAAAACCCTTCATCTGTTGGCTATAACAGTAACTTTTATTATCCATGCAACGGTGGAATTGAATTTGTTATCAAAAAATTATGTGCCTCACTCACCAATCCTATTCACACGAATCACACGGTGAGCCATATCGATCACGTGACTAAAAAAATTTATTTTGAGAATGGTCACTGCGAATCGTATCGTTATCTTGTCTCAACAATGCCGCTCAACCAACTTCTTTCTGCCACGAAGTCAACAAGCACCTGTAACCTCCACAATGTAGCAGACAAATTATTGTATAATACCGTCGTTAACATCAACCTTGGTTTTACAACTAACAATATCGGTCCCTTTCATTGGCTTTATTTTCCAGAGCGCCACTACCAATGGTATCGCTTAGGATTCTGGCATAACATATGCCCAGCTCTGGCACCAGCCAAGCATTCATCAATTTATGCTGAATTATCCTACGTACCAGGAACCAAGCAAGAACAAGTCATTAAACGAAATCTCGATCTTACTATCAAAAACATTTGTCACTACCTTCATGTAGAACAACGAGAAATAGCAACCCGTAACATTCTGTATTTAGAACCAGGTTATGTCATTTATGATGCATGGCGACAACGTAATCTTTCAAAAATTTTAAAAACGCTTTCTGAATACCACATTTACTCGAAAGGACGATATGGGGAATGGAAATATTCAAGCATGCAAGAAGCAGTACTTGATGGCGAGCTGTGTGCTCGTACTCTTATGCAACGTATGGCAACCAATCGTTCCATCTACCCAGCAAGACTTAGTAATGAACAATCACCACAGAAAGAATATAATTACGATCAACAAAGAAGATAACTATTCAGCAGACAACAAAGGAGAGTGTTGGATGAAGGCTTTACAAAAATTTTATAACAACAAAAAGGTATTAGTAACAGGCGGCGCAGGTTTTATTGGATCACATTTAGTTGAGAAACTTGTTGAACTTGGTGCTCGAGTAACCGTTCTTGAAAATCCTTACAGCTGTTCTATCAATAATCTCAAATCAGTTATACACGCTATCAATATATTGTATGCCGATGTTCGTTCGGACTACAGTTGCCTCAAAGCAACCACCAATCAAGATATTGTCTTTCATATTGCTGCACTCGTCTCTGTTGCTGAATCAATGAAAAACCCTGATCTTTGCTATGCCATCAATACACAAGGCACTAAAAATATCCTTGAGGGATGTAGACAGAACAGTGTAGGAATGGTGGTGTTCTCATCATCATCAGCAGTTTATGGTAATAAAACAGACCCCTGTGTAGAAAACGATCATCTTAATCCTCAGTCACCCTACGCAATCAGCAAAATGCAAGGTGAAGCCTTATGTAAAGAATATTCGGATCGTTATGGCATGAACACCGCAATTTTACGTTATTTTAATGTGTACGGACAACGCCAAAATCCCAATGGTCCCTATGCCGCGGTTGTTGCACGCTTTACGCAATTGTTAAAAGAAGGAATGCCACTACCAGTGTTTGGGGATGGACTGCAAACACGTGATTTTATTCATGTCTCTAAAGTCGTTGAAGCCAATTTAATCATGGGCATGCAAACAACCATGAAGGGGGACATTTTTAACATTGGCACCGGATCAAGTATCACCCTGCTTGAACTTATCGAACAACTCAAGAAGGAGCTCAATATCAATGCAGCAGAGATTCATTATTTACCGGCACGAGAAGGTGATATCAAACATTCACATGCAAACTGCTCTAAATACCTCACTTTTTACGGCAATACTCCTACGATTTGACCTTGGCCAAAACTCAAAAACATGATACCATTTTAATGTTACCGCCGAAGTGGCGAAATTGGCAGACGCGCTAGGTTCAGGGTCTAGTCCCGAAAGGGGTAGGGGTTCGAGTCCCCTCTTCGGCACCAGTCTTCGCTGCTATGCAGCTTCGTCTGGCTTACGCCAATGTTTAAACGAAGACTGTCCAGAGATCGGGCCAATCTTCTTAATAATTTCACCATATCTAATCCGCCTTGAAATTCAACCTTTCTAGGGGTATACTTAAGCGTAATAGACTAAAGTTTTATAAAATAATCAATGTAGGGATATGTTAATTCCATGGCTGAAAAAAGAGATTATTATGAGATACTTGGCGTAGCAAAAAACGCCTCCCAAGACGAAATCAAAAAAGCCTACCGTAAGCTTGCCTTGCAATATCACCCCGATCGAAACCCTGGCAACAAAGATGCTGAAAACAAATTCAAAGAGGCCGCAGAAGCATACGAGATTCTTTCTGATGAAAAAAAACGTCAGCAATATGATCAATTTGGTCATTCAGCAACACAAGGCTCCGGCCATTATGAAAACATGGAAGATATTTTTGAAAACTTTAGTGACATCTTTGAAAACCTTTTTGGAGCTGGCGCTGGCCGACGCTCAACCAAACGTACCAGTGGCCCAACCCCACAACGAGGCCATGATTTAGCTCAGCGCATCGAAATTACGCTCAAAGAAGCATATACCGGATGCCAAAAAGAAATCAAAATCTATCATTTTGAACAATGTGCTCGTTGCAACGGCAACGGAAGCAAGGAAGGCAGCAAACCTGCCCATTGTACCGCCTGTGGCGGTGCAGGGTCTATCTTGCAGCGGCAGGGTTTTTTTACTTTCAGCCAAGTATGTCCAACCTGTAATGGCCAAGGGTTCCGTATCACGAATCCTTGCTCAGAATGCCGAGGACAAACACGCGTTCAAAAACATGAAAAACTTTCAGTCACTATTCCTGCAGGTATCTATCACAATGCAGAGTTACGTATCGTTGGTAAAGGCGATGCTGGGATCTTCAAAGGTGAATCTGGAGATCTTTATCTCGGTATTGAGGTTCTCCCCGATAAACATTTTGCTCGACGAGACAACGATCTTGTCACCACCCTCGCTTTAACCTATCCACAGCTTGTTCTTGGATGCCATATTGAAATTGAAAATATCGAAGGCACAAAAGAATCAATCAAAATACCTAAAGGGTGCCCTGTCGGCAAAGAAATTATTGTTACTGGTAAGGGCTTTGCACGGTTACGCAGTTCAGGCCATGGCAATCTTGTTGTTATTACTAATTGTGATATTCCAACCAAACTTACCGATGAAACGCGAGCAGCACTCATGGCATACGCTGAAAAATTAGGTAACAGCAGCAATAATCAAGGCGGAATTTCAGGCTTTTTCAAGCGTTTTCTTGGATAACCGTTCAATATCTTATTCCTTCTTTATCCAAACTTGCTTTTACAGCAATAGACTTGCCTTTTTATCGATTCTTGTTACCTTTTCAATCACATCTCCAAATAATATTTTTATTACTTTTATGGATAGAAAGGTTTTCATGAAAATACGGTTCAAACAAACGTTTGCATGCATAGCATTTATTGCCATGTATATTACAACCAGTTATCAGCCTCTGGTAGCCGCTAATCAAGCAAGCAACCAACGACCTGCCTGTATTTATGAAAAGCTAGCAGAGTATCATATGCCTTCACTAGCTAATCTAGCATCTGACGAAGAAATCAAACAACAACAATTTCAAAAACAAAATGCTGAAAAATTAAAAGATAAAAAGTTAAACGAGATCGTTGTTCCTCCCATTGGCGAGGTTGAAAAGCTCAAACTTTTTTACAACATAGTAAGTGCTGCCAATCAATTTGTAGCTCCATCGAATATTCTTCATGAAAATGTTGTCCACGATCTCGAGTTTTTTTCAGGTCCTCAAGCAAACTTAACTCACCACATTTTCAAGTATGTGGATGAAACGCAAACAACCATGGGTAAAATTGAATTGCAACGGCTACTCGCACAACCACTTACCAGTGTTCGTAATCTACAAGCACGGCAAGAAGCAATTAAAACATTAGTTGAAAATGAAAAATTGGCCAACATTATTGAAACCTACCTCCAACACATTAAGTCAACAGAAAATGAGTTGGTCTGGTTCTGGAAACAAATTGACGAAGCAACTGAGCAATTTTTCAGCCAAGTATATTTTGGTAAAAAGTTTTTTATAGATTTTTCTGGATACAACAAAAACGTTGCTGCTCTTGAACTATCTGCATTATGGACAACCGTCATGGTTCCATCACTTGTAATAACCGAACCTTTTATTGGCATCGCATTAGGGGTTATGTTCCGACGATGGATTGTACGAATGGATGGATTTGGTAACCGCGATTCCTTCATGCATGATTATAGACAAACCCTAGAGACCACGTGGAGGGTTATAAAAGACGGGGCCTTCAGGATTCCATTGGGCTTAGGGGAATACCATAACGCACCTGCTTACCTGCGGTTACTCACCGTTGGAGCAAGTGCGCTTGTTATTTGGACGTTTTACAGAGAGCTCAGCAGCGCCATCAGAGAAGCCCACCAATGCAATACCATCAGCAACATGATCCAAAGTAAAATGATCAACGTTGCTACCTACACCAATTCATTAAAAATGCTTGGTAAAATTATTGCCACTGACAAAACACTACAACAAGCACTCCCTGAATTCAAAGCACTAATTGAGCTCAACCAAACAGAATCTAACGAAGCAAATACCTTATTCAAAATGCTTGAATCCAACACCTTTAAAGGAGAGGCGTCTTTCTTCTCCAAAAAAGGCGCTGTTTTAGCTGCATTCAAGATGATGCAAACATCAAAAGATACTGTTATTAGTTCACTACAAGCAGCTGGCACACTTGATGCCTATCTTTCCATTGCAAAATTGTATAAAAAGCACAAGCAGAATGCCAATGCTACCTTCTGCTTCGTTGATTACAAAGAACAACAGAGCAAGCCGTATCTCAAACTTGACGCATTCTGGCATCCATCACTCAATCCCAACACAGTCGTTACGAACACTATTGAACTTGGTAATGCAGGAAATGCCGGCAATGTAATTTTGACAGGTCCAAACGCAGGCGGTAAATCGACGGCGCTCAAAGCCATCACATTGGCAGTCATCATGGCACAAACCTGTGGTATCGCACCAGCCAAAGCTATGACAATCACCCCATTTGCCAAAATTACTACCTATTTAAATATTGTAGATACCGAAGGTCGTGAATCGCTCTTCCAAGCAGAAATGCGTCGTGCCCAAGAACTGCTTAATACCATCAATTCATTAAGACCTGGTGAATTTAATTTTGCCATTCTTGACGAGGTTTTTACCGGAACCAACCCAGAAGAAGGTGTTGCCGGTGCTTATGGAGTTGCCAAGAACTTGGCGCAACATAAACAAAACATGTGCATTATTGCAACACATTTTAAAAAACTTACTGAACTTGATACTGCAACCAATGGCGCTTATAAGAATTGCAAAGTAAGTGTTGATATTCATCCAGATGGTTCAATCACACCAAAATATATACTTGAAGATGGTATTTCTGATCAAAAGATTGCATTGCAACTTTTGCAAAATGCAGGCTTTGGCGGATCAATTTTACAAGATGCTTATTCAATCTTAAATCAGCAGCAACAATAAGTTCATTAAGAAGCATAACAACGAAAACAAAGGCCCTTACGAAATAAGCAAGGGCCTTTGTTTTTATCAATAAAAACATCTTGCAACTTTGGTTACTTCTTGCTACTGTGATCACTCCCTTTTTTAGGGAAACATTTTCATCTCAAATTATGTTTAATCAATGCGGTATTTTGGCAATCAATAGTTACACCGCAAGGAAGGGCTCTGTAACAAGAGCCCTTTTTTTATTGTCTTACTTTTGCTATGGTGAACGCGAACTTAAAAAGGTTTAATAGTACCTATTAAAAAACGAAAGGCCCTCATGAAAAAAACATTTGATTCTCTCAAAAAGATTTTTCTCGCCTCATTAATGTGCGGCAGCATCACCTACGACTTCGCACCACCAACACTGTATATTTATCGTGATAATCTTGACGCCTCCATAAAACAGGCCGCCGATGAATATCTATCTTCACAAGGATTATGCATCTATCACATCCCCGATCGTCTCCGCGTTGATTTGGAACAAAAATTATATGATGCACGACGAACATTGCTCAATAAACTCAGTCATCGCTACAATAAATACCTTGATTATTACGACATTAAAGACGTAGTTATTCCAATCTTACGTTCGTTTACTGATAATTTAAAAACCGTTATTTACGATAATCAACTTACATCTGAACTTGATGCAGCTGTTCAATCTTTTATGCTAGCACGTAATATTAACCCATATACGCTAACCGGAAGTAATGCTGTTGAATATAACAATCGATGTCAAGCTATCATCAACGACTTAAATACTATAATGTATCGAGACAATCGAAACTATGTTCGCACCTATGAAATACAAAAAGCCATCAAAGACAGTCTTGATGTTTTTGCTTCGCGCATGCGCAACGTTGCTATTAACACATTCTACAATTGGTGGGACAGCTTTTTTGCTAATCCTGTAGTAACAACACAAATCAATTATGAATACACGCACCCTATTGCAACACAAATTCCTGTAGCAACACAAATACCGGTTGCTACAGCTATCCCAATTGCAACACCAATCATACCAGTAGCCACTGATCCAAACCAAATCATGCGTCAAGATCTTGAACCGGTTATCCTGACAACAGCACAACAAGTGTTGTATTCTCATAACATTGATGCCAACAATATCCCCGCTCGTGCGGTAGCAGAATACAGTGATAAAATACAACGCTCGATACACCGCCTACACGACAAAATGACAGCTGCTGGACGTAATTATGTATGGAAAGATGAGATAGAAACAACACTGCTTGAAGAACTTCAATCAGTCGTCGACAAAGTTACGTTTAAAAATGAAACCTGCTCGATTTGCCTTGATAACTACACCCACAATCAACGAGTGGGGATTCTCTCCTGCGGGCATGCATTTCATAATACCTGTATTAATCAATGGCTCGGATACCAGAACACCTGTCCCCTCTGCCGCGCCAATAATGTTATCGTGGCGCAGCAAGAAAATATGCCTTAAAAAGTTCAGAGGCCAACGATATTTGTCGTTGGCCTCTGATTTCATTAATACATATTACTTTTGCAAATCAGCGGATATACTTTTTATGATTGGTTTTTCTGGCGATCCCTCAAATACACCATTAATCATATAGGTTGTTGTACGAAAGCCATCCAATATCTTCGGAACGTCAAGCGGCAGCGCATGATTTTGTTCGCCGATAAATATTTCCAATTTAGCCCCAGTCCATTCAACGTTATGCGGCCAATACCAAGCTTGAACTGACGCTACAGGATCATACGTGATCAATGGTATATATATAAATGAATCAAGCACTTCGTTACCCTTAATTGTTACGACCTTTTGATTATTGATTGTAAGATAATATGGAGGTTGTTCAGTTGGAAATGGCTGAATACGAACTCGAATATCAAAAGGAAATCTATTTTGTAGCTTTATTGGCCATTTTATATATGGCCTCATGGATGTTTTAGGACCCCCCCGTGCTCCTTCAACAACCACAGGTACATTAAAGCCTCTTATTTGGTATTTAAGTTCTCCAATTGGTACTAAAACATTGCGGTGACTTAACGCACAATAAGTTATTCGCAGAAAGACTATTCTACGATTTTCTTGAAGCAAGACCAACTCATGGGGGTTAATAATGCGAGCGCAAGAGTTAAAATTCAAGGGAAAAAGAAAGCTATCCAATTCAAGCTTTCTCGGTGAAGGCATTTTTTCAAAACTCAGTAAGTCAGCTTTTATAACAGCAAAATCTGTATTATTTATTATTTTTACGCTAACAGTTTGTAACTTATCATATATTTCTCCAATAAAAATATCCGATATCCGTGTGCGATATCGTGCATAAAAATCTTCCTCTGTAATAGCTGTAATAGCTGGATTTTCTTGTATAAGTTTTTTAGCAATTACCGCGGCAGATAAATTAAGCAACGTTGGAACTTTTGATGGTATATCAGCGTGCGCCTCCATCTCCATTGCAAAAATATTATTGCTCTTACCTAAAAAGAACAATTGAACAATCAAGAAAAGACTCTGTATTGGTTTATTGAACATCATTTTTATCATAAATATTAACCTTCCTAATGTTTCTTAAAAATGAAACAGTACCCCTTATAATCTCAATATTCTTCTAATCTAAGCATAGCAAAAAGATAGACAAATCGTAAATAATTTAATAAAAATTAACCTCAAAAAAAGTGATTTTAAACGAAAAGTCGATGTTTTTAATACAAATCCATTGGAAGACTAAATTCAATATCGCTATTTTTTTAGATAAGTCTGCTCTCTACAAAAAAATTATTCTAAAAAGACTTTAGCTTTATATCGAAAAAAGCAAGGGCCACAATGCAGATGTGGCCCTTGCTTTTTTCGATCAAGAAATTTTTATTTATGAAAGCCCCTTTACGCAAACATTAGCAAGCCACGTACTCATAACAAACAAAAATAGACTAACAGAAGCTACGCAGATTGCATAAGAGAATTGCAACCGTAACCGCACAAACCATACTGAATAAATAGATACCCAAGCAATTGTTTTTGCAACCATTTTAGTAATATCCCAACAATTAGAAACAACCTTAATCATCATTTATAGGCACCATGACGATTTTCTTTTTTAATATCTAAACATTGTTGCACAGTTCGCTCTAATTTATTTTTAACCTGCTCATAGACCTCAGGATTAGCTTTTTCAAGCACTGCCAAATATCCTTTCAAAGCATCAGCTCATGCATTATTTACTTGGTAATTATCAGGCAATTTTATGGTACATTTTGCTAAATTTATCAACCAACAAATTAACACACCACCTAAAATCAATCGTTTTATCACACAAGAAACTCCCTAAAACATATAATTATGCGCCTTCACTACTACCCTCTTCCCTTTTTGCTGTGTGCCCCCACACACTTTAAGACCTGCTTCGCCGTCCATTTTTTACCGGCTGTTAAAAGGTCACAATGCTTTTTAATAACGGCGACAAAAGGGGTAATTTGAACTCTCTAGAATTTCTTGAGATACTGATGTATTATCGATAATTCATTATACGATATTTAGAAAGCAGCTTCAAAAGCCCCAACCGAAGCACTATTGCTTATATTACTAACAAGAAATTTAAAATAAAAAAACGGAGCTAATCATGATCGATTTAGCATTATTACGAGAACAAACACAAAACATTAAACAACGTATATTACAAAAAGAACCAAATTTCCCCATTGACGCACTCATTGAGCTTGATACCACGACACGCACTTTGCGTATTGATGTTGAAAATCTACGCAAAGAGAAAAATAACCTCGCTGCACTGGGGCCAAAAGGTAACACTCCTGAAAACAGAGAAAAATCTATTCAAATAGGCAAAAACCTTAAGCAAAAAGAATCCGATTTAGCTACCGCCGAAAAAGAACTTTCCACCTTGTGGCTTTCATGCCCAAACATTCCAAACCCTGAACTTCCGCTCGGTAACAAAGAGGCTAACAAGGCCGTCAAAACCGTTGGCAAGAAAACTGAATTTAACTTCCCTTTCAAGAACCATTTAGAACTTAATGAAAAAACACAGTGGTTTGATCTTGAAACAGCAGCAACTATGTCCGGTTCAGGTTTTGTTTTGTACACACCACGAGGAACAAAAGTTATTTATGCACTCACCAGGCTCATGCTCAAAAACAATGCCAAGCATGGTTTTCAACCAATGCTCCCGCCTTATATGATTAACGAAAAAGGGCTCTACAATTCAGGCAACCTCCCCAAATTTGCTGGTGATTATTATAAAGTTGCCGATGAAAATCTCTGTCTCATTCCTACAGCAGAAGTAAGTCTCACCAACATTCATGCCAATAAAATACTTTCACAGGAACAACTACCGCTACGAATGACATCATGGACGAGCTGCTTTCGACGTGAAGCAGGCACCTATGGCTCAACCGAGCGAGGACTCATTCGTATTCACCAATTCGAAAAAGCTGAGATTTATTCCATCTGTGAACCGGAAAAATCATACGATGAACTTACATACATGGTTACGTGCGCCGAAACTATTTTGCAACAGCTTGGCCTTCATTATCAAATTAGTTTGCTCGCTATGCAAGACTGCTCATTCTCCTCAGCTAAAACATTTGATATCGAAGTATGGCTCCCCGGTCAAAATCGCTATTATGAAGTTTCATCATGTAGTAATTGCACCGACTTTCAAGCACGTCGGGCACACATTAGATATCGTAAGGGCACAGAGGGCAAACCAACCTTAGTGCATACTCTTAATGCTTCTTCGTTAGCATTACCACGCCTTATGGTTGCATTAATGGAAAACTATCAACAAGCAGATGGAAGTATTAAACTACCTAAAGTTTTGCAAGATGAAATGGATGCTTTGTGGTAGATGTAATATTAATTTCACCGGTTTTTCATTCGAAAGCATCCTTTTGTCATCCTGAATTTATTTCAGGATCCATTTTTTGTATGCACATTAACGCGTGGACCCTGAAACGAGTTCAGGGTGACAAATCAAGGTTTGTTAGATAAGAAAAAAAATAAAAGGAACAAACCATGATTGATCCAATCATACAGAACAAAATAAAAAAAATTAAAATACACACGAAGCGCATCATGACGTCCACATTGGCTGGTGATTACCTATCAGCGTTCAAAGGCTCAGGTCTTGAATTCAATCAAATCCGTGATTATTACATGGGTGATGATGTTCGCGCCATTGATTGGAACAGCTCGGCAAAGATGAACAAAATCATGATCAAACAATTCATCGAAGAGCGAGACCGAACGATTATTCTTGCTATCGATGTCTCAGGCTCAAACAACTATTCATCGCAACAAGAACTGCGTAAAGAAACCATTGCACAACTGGCCGGCACGCTTGCTTTCATTGCAAGTGAAAACAAAGATAAAGTCGGCGCACTGTTTTTTTCTGACAGTGTTGAACAATGGATTCCTCCCAGCAAAGGCAATGTTCACCTCGGTAAAATTATTGAAACAATTTTTACCATCAAGCCACGCAATCAATCAACAGACATTGCCCAGGCGCTCAAGTTTCTCATTCAACTGAAAAAAAAGAATGCTATTGTTTTTATGATTTCCGATTGGATTAACCAATCGTCTCAATTCAGCACATTATTACGTCTTGTTCGTTGTCAGTATGATTTTGTAGCAGTCCGCGTTACCGATCCCTGCGAGCATACGATTCCAGATATAGGTTTTTTAGAATTCCATGATTGTGAAAATAATCAAACAATACTGGTCGATACACGACGCAAAAATAGTCACGGACATACAATGAGTCATGCTCTTCAAGCTCGTCTTATTGAACAAAAACATATATTTGATAAATATCGCATTGATATGCTCGAACTTATCGTTGCGCAACCTTTTATCAATCCACTTATTAGTTTTTTTCATCGACGCATAAGGAGGCAAATCTAATTATGATGGCCAATCAATTTTACGATGAAATATTCGATTACTATTCACGTCCTTTCTGGCAAACATCATGGTTTATCGCCAGTACAATTATTCTGGTACTCTGCTTGATAGCTACAGCAATTATTATGTATATGTATTTTCGTAAGAAACCATTAACCCCGTGGGATTATGCTCTTGGACAATTGCAAAAGCTGTCGCCATCTCGATGCGTTACACAACATGATTACAAACTCTTTTATTTTGAACTCACTGCCTTAACCAAACAGTATCTTGCCCAACGTTATGCATGGGACACTGCATATAAAACAGACACCGAACTCATTATCTTTTTAGAAGAACAATCATTTAATAAAGATATTATCGGCATTCTTAAGAAAATAGCTGAAGGGGCAACATGGATTAAATTTGCCAATATGGATGCCCTTAAAACGCAAGCCGAAAGTGATTGGCTCAACGTTAAAACAATGATCGAACAAACCAAGCCACACAAGAATTCATGAACCGGTTACATCATCTTTATATTCATTGGCCCTTCTGCCACAGCAAATGTCATTATTGCGATTTTGTTGCCTTTCAAAACCATACAGAGTTTCAAGACACTTATCACCAAGCGTTGTGTAATGAAATAATAACGTTTGCCCAGCAATACCCGAGCAAGCATTCAATCTCAACCATTTTTTTAGGTGGCGGTACACCAAGCCTTTATCCATTACCCCTTCTTGAACAACTGTTCGATACCCTCCGACACCACTACGATTGTTCTAAACTCCAAGAAGTCACCATCGAAGCAAACCCAACGGACATTACCGATTCCTGTCTTACCACCTGGCAATCGATAGGTATTAACCGCCTCAGCATAGGCGTTCAATGCCTTAATGATGATGTGTTACGGAAGCTTAATCGACACCAAACCATTAACGATGTCTATCATGCACTCGATAGAGCACCTAGATACATTGACAATATTTCAATAGACCTTATCCTAGGGCTCCCTGAAATTACCGAAAAACAGTGGTTTGATACTTTGAGACAGGTTGTACAGTGGCCCATTAAACATGTATCGGTCTACTTTTTGACTGTCCATGAAAAAACCCCCTTGTATTTTAAGCTCAAACAGGGAACGATGCACATACTCCATGATGAAGCGCTCGTTTCATTGTATGAGCAAACGGTTGAATTGCTTGAAAAATATGGCTTACAACAATACGAAATTTCAAATTTTGCCAAGCCAGGATTCGCCTCATTACACAATACAGCTTATTGGGATCGCAAGTCCTATAAGGGATTTGGGATAGGCGCCTCTTCATTTGATGGACACCAAAGGTCCACCAATACCAACAATCTTTCAACCTACCTAACGCACACACAAAGTATTCCAACGACACCTCCTAGCACCTGCGAAACCATAGACAAAGAACAGGAGCTTTTAGAGCTCCTGATGCTTGGTTTGAGACAAAAAAAGGGGGTCGACTTGCATCATATGATATACTTTGTACATAGTGATCGTTCGCACGGTTTTGAACAAAGGCTCACTGAATGTATCCACGAAGGCTTCATTGAACAACATGAAAACACAATACGGCTTACCATCAAGGGAATGGCCCTAGAAAATGAAGTTATCATATACCTCATAACACCAAAACAGGTGTGACCAGGAGTGTAAACCTGGAGGTTATAAGTGGTTCTATCAAACAACAAAGTTTATAAGTTTCACCTTTAACACGTAAGGAAGCAGACGCATATGGCAAAGCATGTTGGGGTAAAATTGCCTGAGGATTTAATCGAGTTTTTAAAAACAGAACGTTGTCTTGGTATTCTTGCTACTTTTTCAGACAAGGGAATTCCTAATACAACACCTATTCAATGCATCTATCCTAAAGGGCAAGAAAGTTTGTTGATGAGTATCAACAAAGAACATACCGGTTACAACAACATGGTATGGCAAAAAAAGGTTATGATCTGTTTTATTGGCGAAAACAACATCGCGTATAGCATATTAGGTCGCGCAGGTGTTGTTCGAGCCCCATCTTCCGTCCACCCTCTAATGAATGTTGTCCGTATCGACATTATTGACATAAAGTCTGATCGGTCTATTTTATCAAAAGTGGAACAAGGCGTTTTATGGAGCTATACTTCAGCTGAGGCAGAAGAACTTCTTAAAAGCCTTTACAAAGAACTTCGGGATCTTGCAAAAACATTATAATCATATTAAATGCTGGGCAACGTAAACGAGCAAGGGTGAGGAATGAAGCTAGTTGTATATTATGCACAATGCATTGTATTCATAACATCAATAGGCATGCTTAATGCCATGCCTCAAATGCCAGTAGCCGGTACTCCGTCACAACAAACGGCGCCACAACCAGCTGTCATGCCAGCGCCAGCATCAATGCCAACACAAGCACCGGCACCAGCATCAACCTCACCAGCACCAGTCGTCATCCCAGCCCCAGTGTCTACCGAAGGCCCTGAAACGATTGACTCGTCAGAAAAAATTGGTTATCAGGGTAATTGGCTCAAAAAACGTGAATGGCTCATAAAAGCCAACGATGTTCTAAATGAGATTATAGAAGTTGCCAATCAAACAGAACCAACGCGTAAATTATTTATGGAAAAAAACAATGCTATCGACGCAGCATTGGATGCTTATTACAAACAGCTCGGACTTGATCAAGGTAAGGTGCAAGAACTTTTTGACGGCATTCTTCGCTACTTAGACAAAAAAAGAAAAAAAGATTTGGCAACCTTAATTCCAAAAGAAGGTGAACAAAAAGACCCAGAATTACAAGCTAAGATTGATGTTTTAGAAGAGGCCGCCAAACTTTCAAAACAAAAGCTTGAACAACTTAAACTTGATATGAAATCAGTCGAAGATTTAGACAAATCACTTGCAGAACGTCTTAAACGTGTTGACGAACAGGTAAATGTTATTCAAGAAGATGTCACAAAAGCTCAAAATCAAGTCAATGAATTATGGGACATTATCGATCATCACAAAGCACGCACCATCTATTATGAACTTAAAAATAACATCTTAGAAAAAATCAAAAGTATTCAACAATATCTCAAAGAAGACCTCCTTAACGACTTTGACGCTGTCTCAGAAACAATAAAACAACAAATTGCCAAAACGCAAGACGATACCAAGAAGCTTGAAGAAGAGGGGATTTTCGTCCGAGATCGTGCACGTCGCGTCAAAGAACTCAAACTCAAAGAGATTCAATTGGGTAAAGAAGCAGCAGAAGAAGCCGCAAAGCAACCGTCTGTACCTGAAAAACAAAAACCTCCTCAAACATGGCGTGAAACATTGTATGCTAAAACGAAACTCATTATTACAAAATTTATTGGCGCAGTATTGAATGCATGGTCATCACTTACACAATGGATCTCAGGAAAAGCATCAACGCCTCAGCCATCACTCCCAACAACCATCACGCCAGTAACACCATCGCCTCAACCACCCGCACCTATCACAACGCCACCAGCGCCGACATCAGAAGCACCAGCAGCGCAGCCTCAAACTCAACCAACCACGCCACAGCCAACACCGCAATTACCGATATCAGCACCTCAAACTACCGCAGCCCCAACCAATCCATAAAATGCTAAAAATTACACAAAAGCCAACCCTTATATTATGAGGGTTGGCTTTACTCATGTTCCTTTTGCCCAATCGTATCACCAATTGATTTCCTTTCATCTCTCGTGATAGGATGCTGGTAGGCGCCTATAAATTCGTATCAATAAGGATGAAGAGGATAGTTATGAAGCATATCATTACCATCATGAGCATAAGCATGCTCATTGTCATTACTCAACCATCACTTGGGCAGGCAGAAATTCCAACCGCCCCCGAGGAAGAAACAGCAATACCACCGTCAACAGAACAGCCCCCAGCTGCTATGCCAGAAACGCCGCCAACTGCCATGCCAGAAGCTCAAGCGCCATCAAACGCTGCATCAACAATGCCAACTCCAGATGCTTCAATGGCTCCGGCCCCAGCTCCAGGAGCAGAGGTAAAAGTTGAACAATTCACCTGGCCAGATACCGCTGAACTTGATGAACAACAAAAGGATCTTGCCCAAACAAGCAACCCTGCCATTCTTTCCATCTTCAAACAAACAGAAGCATCACTGACCAAAATGAAAGAAATCATCAACGAACTCATAAAAAAAAGAGAAGAACTTTATAAAGAATATTTTGACTTAGACTCACAACTTGATGCTTTTCATCAATCAATAAGTACCAGTACTGGAACTGTTCAACAATCATTTGAACCAGTTGAAAAATAATCCTCTCAACGCAAGGAATCGTTTATGAACTATCATCATATACAAGTCTTTTGTCTTGCCGTTCTCTTTGGATTTTCCTTCACAGTAAACGCGGCGCAACAACAAGCCCCATCACCCGATCTGCCTCAAAAGGAACTGAAACAGCTTAACGATAACCTAGAAACACTTAATCAACAAAAAAATACCCTTAAACAACAACTGGCAACGTTGGATAGCACAATAGAAGAATCACAGAGTAAACTACTTGCTGCCCGCAAACGCGGGATAGAAATTTTGCAACAAGCCGATGAAGCCGCAGCCAAAGCAATTGCCCAAGAAGTAGACCAACAGTTACAATCACTTATCACCGCTCAACAAACATTTCAAACATCAGTAGCAAATGTTCAAACATCATTTACAACCATTCGTAATGAGATTAAAAATCTCGAAACACTCGTCAATCAGCTAAAAAGCAAAGGAGTCAGTATTCAGGTAGCAAAAGAAGAGCAAGCTGTTCCCGCTCCAAGCACCGAACCCAAGCAACGATTCCGCTCATGGCTTTTTGCAACTGAACAACCAACTACAGAACGTGAACGACAACCAGAAGCAACGTTTATCCATTATTTGTTTAATCGCATTGCAGACCTGGTAACCGGTGCCATGAGAGTTATCTATACAACCTATCTATCAATCAAAGATGCCATCATGGGTACTCAAACAACAGCTGCGCCAACAGGGATGCCAACGCAGGCACCATCAACAACTTCACAAGCTCCAGCACAACCAGCCGCTCCAGCAATGCCAACAACATCAACAGCACCTGTCATGCCAACCGCGCCAGCTACTCAGCAGCAAACAGCGCCAGCTATGCCAAGTACAACAACAGCTGGATAACAACATTAAAAAAGTAACAAAAGCCTGTTTTTTAAGCATTTATTGTTGTTTGTAAATTTTATGTTAAAATCAAAAAATATAATTAAAAACTCACAAAACATTGTGGTAAAAATTAATGATAACCAAACAAATAGTTTTTGAACATTCAGTTTCGATTGCCCAAGATGCAGTCTCTACTCTTTTTTACTTTTATTTTAGTGAAAAGGTCGGGGCATGCTAACTATTTGTTAGAAGCATTAAAAAGCAACCCCCCGACCTGATTGGTTGGGGGGTTTTTTATTGTGAGGAAAAATTGGAAAAACCATGAAAAAAATATTTATAACCTTTACACAAATTAATTATTTTTTTGCTTACTTTTACTTTTATTACAGCGCTGGAGGCTGCTATTGATGCGTTTATAAAACTAACGTCTACAAACACAAAAGCAGCCCCAGAGAAAAATCTGGGGCTTAACTTTTTTAAAGAATTTAATTGTAAAGGATTTAACAATGAAAACCATTATCAGATTAGGCATCGTAACATTCGCACTCGGCATAGCTTTTATTGCCATCCAACACATACAACAACACTCAACAAACAATGGCTTAACCATAGGTATTTTGCAAACAGCTCATCACCCTGCCCTTGATTTAGCGCGGCAAGGCTTTGAAGAACTGTTACGCCAAAAACTTGGAGATCGGATCAATTTTTTGCGACAAAATGCTGATGGGTCAATTGTCAATGCACACCTGATTGCCCAAAATTTTCACACGAATAAAACCGTCGCCGCCATACTCACCATAGCCACCCCTGCAACACAAGCAGCTGCAGCCATCGAAAAAGAAAAACCGGTCATATTCTCCGTGGTTACAGATCCTGATTCCTTAGATCTTTTTAAAACCAACCATAATGTATGTGGTTCGTCAGACATGATAGATGTGCCTGGACTTGTAACATTGCTTAAGCAACTTATTTCTCAAGCAAAAACAGTCGCCATCCTCTTTAATCCAGCAGAAGCAAACTCACAAATTTTAGTACAACGAATGAGACATGAACTCAAAAACAACGGCTTAGAACCAATCGATGTTGGCATAACAACAGAAAGTGAGATTGCTCAAGCTGTAACCATTGCATGCCACAAAGCGGATGCCCTTTGGGCGCCTACCGACAATCTTATTGCAACAGCTATCAAAACAGTATCAGCAATTGCTCGTAACCACAAAAAACCATTGATTGTCAGTGACAATCTTTTGGTCAAAGAAGGTGCTCTGGCAGCACGAGGCATTGATTTTAGAGACTGCGGCAAACAAGCGGCAGAGCAGGCCATCGATGTTCTTATTCATGGCAAAAAGCCAGAAATACTAGCCACGCGCAAACAAACTCAAAACACCATATTCATCAATAAAGCATGTTTACAACATTTAAATCTTAGCGTACCAAAGGAGCTCGAACATGAAAACATCACATGGATCTAATCACCCAAAACCACAGCTCAAGAATAAAAATCTTTATTTTTTCATGTTCAGCGGTGAAGGCGATTATTTGTTTAGACGCTCATCAACAAATTCAATGTCTCATGTCATAGAAATTAATAAAACAAATAATTTAGAAAGAATATGTTATGAATAATAATAACAAAAACACCGTACATCTTATTATTGCCACAACAACAACAATTCTTGCCGTACTTTGGATTGCATGGGCTGGGCGAGATCCAAACCAATCATGTAACCCCACCATCGGCATTATTCAAACAATATCACATCCTGCACTCGATCAAGTACGAGAAGGATATACTACCCATCTTAAACAAAAACTGGGGTCGTCAATTAATTTCATTTATCAAAATGCAGATGGGTCAGCCGCCAATGCCTATAGCATTGCTAAAAGCTACCATGCCAATAGCTCAATCAAAGGAATTCTGGCAATAGGAACACCGGCAGCACAGGCTATTGCGGGAATTGAAAAAATAAAACCAATTTATATTGCCGCAGTTACCGATCCTTCTGCAGCGGGGCTCCTCAAGGAAAACAAAAACGTCTGTGGCACCACAGACAAGGTTGACCTTGGAAAAGAAATCGAGGTAATCAAATACATATTACCGCACGCTCACACAGTTGCCATTGTCTACAACCCTGCAGAAGCTAATTCAGTTGCCATGGTGCAAGCATTACTTGTTGAACTAACAAAGGCACACATGGAACCAATAAAAATTGGTGTTCATAGTGATGCAGAAATAACCTATGCCATCAGCAATGCCGCACAAAGAGCAGATCTGATTATCGCACCTACAGACAATTTAATTGTCGCAGCAATGCCTCAGGTCGTTGCGATTGCACTCAAATATAACAAGCCAGTGATTGCAACCGACAATCCATCGGTAACACGCGGCGCACTTGCGTCACGTGGAATCGACTATACCGATGCTGGCATTCAGACCGCTGTCATAACGCTTGACATCATCAATGGCAAAACACCTCAAGAAGTAGGAATCCAGAACCCTCACACGCATCAACTTATTGTTAACAGATCAACACTACAAACATTACATCTGACAATTCCTGATGCATTAAAAGAAAATGTTACATTGATTGGTTAAGATCAAAGGAATGCTCATCATGATAGAACTATTAGAAATAGCACAAAACACCATAGAACTAGGGCTCATTTATGCACTGGTTGTTATGGCCGTATACCTAACATCACGCGTTATACACTTCGATGACCTAACGGTGGAAGGAAGTTTTGCAACGGGCGGTGCGATAACCGCCCTCTGCCTCACCAACCATCTGCCGCCACTTCTGACAATTCCCATCTGTTTAATCATAGGTGGTTGCGTAGGCTTGGGAACAGGAGCTTTACATACCACATTGGGCATCAACAACTTAGTCAGTGGGCTCATTGTCACTACAGCTATGTTTTCAATAAATCTGAAAACGGCAGGATCTAACGTCTCATTTGCCGCAACTCCAACTCTTTTTTCATCATTAAATACACACGTTGGAACACTAGGGACGAGCATTGCTATAGTCCCTTTGTGCTTTATGTTTCTGATGCTACTCAAGTGGTTTTTGCAAACAGAGATTGGATTTTTATTGAAGGCTGTTGGCTGTAATCAACAGATGCTTACTAACCTTGGTAAAAACATTCATACCTATAAAATCATAGGACTTGCGGTTGCAAATGCATTAACAGCATTAGCAGGATCGCTTTTTGTTCAATACACCGGATTTTTTTCCATCACGGGAAGCATCGGAACATTTATTATTGCACTCGCAGGCCTCATGCTTGGTGAAATCATCAAAAAAGGCTTGGGGGTTGGTTTACTCATTGGGTCAATCGTATATCAATCAATTTTTGCGATAACCATTGGACTCAATATGGACCCTGTATGGAACAAACTTATAACAGCGTGCATTATGATTCTATTACTCATGTTACAGCGCCGTGATCACTAAAGGATTTACCTATGATTGAATTAAAAAACATTACCGTCACGTTAAACAATAAAACAATATTGGATACTCTTTCATGCTCCGTAAACAAAGGCGATTTTATAACAATCGTTGGAGTAAATGGATCTGGCAAAAGTACTTTATTTAACACAATTGCCGGCAAAATTTTACCATTGCAAGGACAAATTTTATTTGACAAAAACGATGTCACCACAATGAACGAGCTGCAACGAGCATCTTTGATCGGCAGACTTTTCCAAAATATATCATTGAGCTCAGTCTCTTCGTTAAGTGTTAAAGAAAATCTAGCACTGGCAATGCAAAGGGGACGACGCTCGCAATTACGCAACGGACTTGCCAAATTCCCTTCACTCCTTGTTGCGCATGCTGCTCAAGTACTTGATATTGATCTAGAAAAATTACTCAATCAGCCGATGGGATCATTGTCTGGAGGACAACGACAACTGGTTGCCCTGCTTATGGCAACCATCGTTCCACCACGTATTCTTCTACTTGATGAACCATCGGCAGCTCTTGACCCCGTAGCAGCAACAAAACTGCTCGTCTATGCCAAAAAACTTATAAAAGCGCACAGCATTACAGCCATGCTTATTACCCACGACCCACATATTGCAATCGCTCTTGGTAACAAACTGTGGGTCATCGAACAGGGACGCATCACCAAGCAATTTGATCAAGAAGCCAAGCAAAAACTGTCCCCAGCCCAACTCATAGGGCATGTAAATTATCAGGAATTAGCACAGACATAACACAAAAGAGGCTGG
>CAYUQI010000008.1:46832-51347 GCA_964446935.1 uncultured Pseudomonadota bacterium | reverse complement strand
TTAACGCCGTCAGCAATGACCGAGCTTATAAAAAAACTTCTTGAAAGATACAGCTACGATTTTGATCATGATAAGCCTATCGATTCCTTGTTACATAATTTGAATAATCCTGAATTTGCCATAAAAATTCTACATTTGGTGACTCTCAGAAAGCCCAATGCCGAAATGGTAAGAAAAATAACATTTGCTCACCCTCTGAGCCAAGAGATCACAATGGCCATCAGAAAAGTGTTTCCCAAAGTCCTTTGTCGTGGATGCTCACATGTTCTCCGAGCATTATTAGAAAAGCAGGACGTTATCGAATCGCTTACTATCACGATTATCAGGAACTCAATCAAAGACGCACTCAAGGGTTCTGGTGAGAAAAAATTTTATTATGTTATTACTGAATTATTCAACTGTAAGGGCATATATGACATGATCTCTACCGCCCTTGATGAACAACCTGAGCTTTTCGATAACATATTCACACAAGAGGACATCAGAAAACTCAATACGTGTTGGTATGTTACTCCTGAAATACAAAAATTATTAAAACGGTTCAAACCATCTTGATAGAAAGCTTTATCTGGATTCCCGCTTTCGAGGGGATGACGTCGCAACCTGAGCAGCTATTTCAAAATTCCCAGACAGTAATGCGCTTCCGCGGGAATGACAGAGCAGTAGTTTGATAAAATAAAGAAGGGACGGCCTCAACAGCCGTCCCTTCTTTATAGCTTATAAATGTATGTACGGTTTAGTACATGCCGCCCATACCACCCATGCCACCCATACCGCCATGAGCATGGCCAGCAGGTGCAGCAGGTTTTTCTTCTGGTATTTCAGCAATCATTGTTTCAGTTGTTAAGAGCAAGCTGGCAATCGAAGCAGCATTTTGCAATGCAAAACGCGTCACCTTGGTAGGATCAACAATACCAGACTTAATCATATCAACATATTCTTCGTTACGTGCATCAAAACCGATGTTTATTTCTGATGATGATTTGATTTTTTCAATCACAACAGCAGCATCAAAGCCTGCATTTGAAGCAATAACACGAGCTGGTTCTTCCAGCGCACGGCGAACAATATTTGCACCAATAAGTTGCTCATCTTCAAGTTTGGTCTTTTCAAGAACCTTTTGGGAACGGAGCAGTGCAACGCCTCCGCCAGGAACAATGCCTTCTTCTACAGCAGCACGAGTTGCATGCAAGGCATCGTCAACACGATCTTTCTTTTCTTTCATTTCGGTTTCAGTTGCAGCACCAATTTTGATAACAGCAACGCCACCGGACAATTTTGCCAAACGTTCTTGAAGCTTTTCTTTGTCATAGTCTGACGTTGAAAGTTGTATTTCTGCTTTGATCTGAGCAATGCGAGCATCGATGTCTTTTTTGGTTCCTTTACCATCAACAACAGTTGTGTTGTCTTTGTTAATGCGAACGGTACGTGCAGAACCAAGATCACTCAAGGTAATATTTTCAAGCTTGATACCAAGCTCTTCGGCAACAACACGGCCGCCGATTAATGCCGCAATATCTTGCAACATTGCTTTGCGACGATCTCCAAAGCCGGGAGCTTTGACCGCTGCAACATTGATAGTACCACGCATTTTGTTAACAACTAAGGTTGCCAATGCTTCGCCTTCAATATCTTCAGCGATGATGAGCAATGGGATACCTTGTTTGGCGACTTGTTCAAGAATTGGCAACAAATCCTTCATGACGCTAATCTTTTTGTCGCAGATCAAAATACGAGGGTTTTCAAGAACCACTTCCATTTTTTCAGTATCAGTAATGAAGTATGGTGATACATAGCCACGATCAAATTGCATACCTTCAACAATATCAAGTTCGTCGGCAATGCCACGAGCTTCTTCGACGGTGATAACGCCATGCTTACCAACTTTATCCATTGCTTCAGCAATCAGATCACCGATTGATTGATCATTGTTAGCAGAAATAGTGGCAACTTGTGCAATTTCTGATTTGTCTTTGATAGGCTTTGCCATCTTGCCAAGCTCAGCAACAACGGTAGCAACAGCTTTATCAATACCACGCTTCAATTCCATTGGGTTGGCACCGGCAACAACGTTTTTCATGCCTTCGCGGAAAATAGCTTCGGCCAAAACGGTTGCGGTTGTTGTTCCATCACCAGCAACGTCTGATGTTTTGGAAGCAACTTCGCGCACCATTTGTGCACCCATGTTTTCAAATTTATCTTTAAATTCAATTTCTTTAGCAACCGAAACACCGTCTTTGGTGATGGATGGAGCACCAAATGATTTTTCGATAGCAACGTTACGACCTTTAGGTCCAAGAGTTATTTTGACAGCGCTGGCCAGTTGACTCACACCTTTGAGAATTTTATTACGGGCTTCTTCGCCGAATATAATCTGTTTTGCCATGGTTAACCTCTTTATCTGTGATATTCAATTACTTTTCAACAACACCAAGCAACTCTTCTTCACGCAAGATCAGGAAATCGTCATTACCCAATTTGACTTCAGTGCCTGAGTATTTACCAAAAATAATTTTGTCCCCTTTTTTAACCTTAAGAGCTCTGAGTGAGCCATCATTCATAAGCTTGCCTTCACCGGTAGCAATAACAGCTCCAATTTGGGTCTTTTCTTGAGCGGTGTCAGGAATAATAATGCCACCAGCAGTCATTTGCTCGTTCTCGAGCCTCTTTATAAGAACACGATCATACAAAGGCTTAATTGTCGCGGTCATGATCTATCCTCCGAAGTAGGTAATACTTACATCTTTACATTACAAGTACTTTTACCTTGTTTTAAGCAGGTCTTAGTATATGATATAAGAAAAAAAAATCAACTCATATTTTATAGTGATACACTAAGATTTCTTTACAGAAAAATTAAAGCATTTTTTAGCTGAATAGATAAGCCGGATCAGTGAACTGGCGGGTATTGCACCAAAAAATGCAGGTGCTGTAATATCCCATTATCGGTAAAAAAAACAGGGTCTATTTTAGATGTTTTCATTTTTTGTCATCCTGAATTTATTTCAGGATCCACCCTATCTTATCATTAATAGCATGGATGCTGAAACAAGTTCAGCATGACAAAATGAGCCAAATCTGCTTGTGATGGCAAAGAAAAGCTCTTACTTTGTTTCTTTTTTGCGTCCAACCCCCCGTTTGGCTGCCGTTCATTGATTGATTTTTCTAATAGTGTAAAATAAAATCGATAGGTGGGTATGGGTTATTTGGACACTCCATATAAGGATACTAGCATGAATTTTCTTCGTATATTTTCAATAGGATTAGCGATCTTTGCCATGCTCTTTGGCGCTGGCAACGTTGTATTCCCTCTGGGTCTTGGTCGTGATGTCGGATCAAATGTCTTGTTTGCCGTTGCAGGCTTGGCACTCACCGGCATCCTTGTTCCAGTTCTTGGATTAATATCAGCCGCTCTGTTTGAAGGTGATTACAAAAAATTCCTTGGCATGATGGGTGAAATACCCGGCGCACTTATTGCCATGATATGCATGCTGCTTATCGGACCATTTGGGGCAACACCTCGCTGTGTCACTCTGGCATACGCTGCTATCAAATGGCACGTTCCAAATCTTTCATTGTTCGCCTTCACCTTCATTGTCTCCTGCATTATTTTCTTAGCAACCATCAAACGACGCCATGTCGTTGCTTTGCTCGGACGGTTTTTGGGACCAATCAAATTATTCCTTTTGTTAACCATTGTTGTTCTTGGTTTTATAGCCGTCTCAACACCCCCAATATCATCGTTTTCACCATCAGAAAGTTTTTTCAAAGGAATTCGCGAAGGATATTGGACGCTTGACCTGCTCGCCACCATCTTCTTTTCTGGACTCGTTATTGCATCAATTAAAGCGTACAGTGAAAAGAAGGAACAACTCAGTGCAAAAAAAATAATGTATATCGGGTTGAGCAGCGGTGTCATTGGTGGATTGTTGCTCGGTCTTGTGTATACCGGTTTTTGCATCCTCGCTGCTAAATACAGTGTTTCTGTTGTAGCAATACCTAAAGAACAACTCTTGAGCGCGTTGGCGACGCTCGTTCTTGGTCACTATGGAAGCATGCTCGCTAATGCGGTAGTTGCAGTCGCTTGTCTAACGACAGCAATTGCACTAACGGCAGTATTCGCTGATTATCTGACACACGAAATTTTCTTGGGACGCATCAATTACCGCTACGCACTTTTACTTACCGTAACGGCAGTGTTTGCAATGGCTAATCTTAATTTTGCCGGTATTGCCCACGTGGTAGAACCGTTTGCCATTCTGTGTTACCCAGCACTCATAGCGCTTTCGATTGCTAACATCGCCTACGTACTATGGGGATTCAGATACACCAAACCGGTTGTCTATCTAACGCTGGCAATAACGATAATCAACCACTTCTGGCGATGAATTCAAAACATTCAAACGTAAAGGGCTCTGGATACCCAGAGCCCTTTTTGATTTATTACCATCCGCCAGAGGCCCCACCGGAACAGCCACCACCTCCGCCACCCCCGGCGCCACCGCCTCCGCCACC
>CAYUQI010000008.1:29587-46732 GCA_964446935.1 uncultured Pseudomonadota bacterium | reverse complement strand
CCCCACCGGAACAGCCACCACCTCCGCCACCCCCGGCGCCACCGCCTCCGCCACCGCCTCGACCAACCCATCGACCATAGAAAAAATTGTACAAACCACCCAATAAAATTGGAGTTAAAAAAACACACACTCCAAACACACACAAGCCAATGAAAAACATTAAACAGATAACAGCTATAGAAACTTCACCGTATTTGTATTTGTAAAGCCATCTGAAAAACCGCCATAAAATAAAGCACCCCCAAAGAAGAAATAGTAATTCACCAAAAAAGTTTCCTAGACACTCTTGCTCCACTAACCACAATGCACCTTCATAAATGCCATTACCATATAAACCCTTTTTAAAAGAAGGGACCATAAAATAATCAATAGCACATTGAAGACTCCCACAGGAACATCTACGATGATTCGTACACACATTGCGTTTTTGAATACGAACACGTTTATCTTTAACGGCAACAACAATTAAATAACTTTCATATAAACCGTTTTTCTGAATATCCCATTTTTTAACGACTGCTTGCGCAAATGATTCTATGGTTGTACAACCCATCTTTGGATAATCATTCAAAGAATTGATCGTCAGAATTGCTATGACAGCACCCTTCCTAGCATAGAACCGTTCCGCTACTTCACGTATCTTCGTTACATACTCAGGGGTTATAACACCGGCATAATCATTAATAAAAAAATCTTTTCTGCATGGGAACCCAGCCTGACACACTTGGCATATATCACCATGGGCAGCGCAATGCTGATCATCTAAAACAATTGCCCCACACACGGTTGACCATGCAAGCAACAACAAACAATACAGCTTCACACTCGATACCATAAAAAATTTCATACGAATGTCCTTTCCAAAATGTCGTTCATAAGTAGACAACAAGAAATTCCGCATGACGGAGATTGAAAATTTAAGAAGAGATAACGGATATAACTAAAAATAACGATGTACAAGGTTTAAACTTATTTTTGAAGCCCCATGAATAAAGCATAGCTTCAAGCATTCTTTTTTTCCAATCTCTTGCAAAAAACAACAAAACGCTTAATGCTCATACTTGATCTTTTTCTGTTTGTAATACCAAGAAAGGAGAGCGATGAAAAGGAGCACTATTCTCTCGTTAGTTTTTGTACCACTCTGCTTTTCAGCATTGATTGGTAAGGGAACGTTGTTTCAAAAATCAACATCTCGTCCTGCATCAATAAGCCCTGATGCAGCAGTTACAAATGCCTTAAATAATTTTCAAGACTCTTTGAATGATATTCTTTCGTATCATTTTATGAATATAAAAGAATCATGGGAAAAAGGAGTACGGGTACGCTTGGCACCGGCAATCGAAGAAACCGCTAACTCAATCTTTGATCAATACTCAGGACTCGCCCATATCGGCCAATTAAGAAGTATGGAAACATATGGTGGACGCATTCAAACAACAGGCATTGGCATTGTTAATAATATCGAGAAAAAGCTCAAAGGATACCTTGGTTTGTCTGTAAAAAGAGATCAACGATCATTGCTTGATCTGCTAGCAACCATACGAATCAACATGATGCGAACCTATCAAACATTAATAACCAATCTTCAGGATATCACAGGCCAGAAATACACAACCTTTGCTATTTCAAATGCAGGCTTCATTGTTCCACAATCGTGGTTTGAAAAAGTAGCAAAAGAATTAGATAAACAGTTACAAAGAATGTTGAAAAAATCTAAAGATAAAAAAGAACAATTTGAACCTGTCTTTAATGGATGGGTGGCTCAGTTCAAATACACTGCGCTCTTTGCCAAGCATGACAAAGATATACGTAAAAAAGCAGATGATTTGAAAAAATCAACTGAGCAGAAGGCACAAACATTAATCGAATTATCCTAATGTTCTTTATAAGCACTCAGCACATGAGCAATGATGCCAAGACCAAGAATAAATAGGAATGGCACAACATAATAGATCCCAGCCGAGAACAAACCTTTGGTAATAATTCCAAACAACACAAGGCTACTCATCAGCGCCAGTATGCCCAAAAATGATTTTCGCAATGTTAAGAATGATATCACACTCAATATATAGGCTGTTGTTGTTGCAAAATCACCCATCGTTACTAAATAACGACTCTTGGTAAACAGAAGCAAAAACAAAATTACCAGCGCAGATTGCACAAAAACACACACCCATGGTGTTTGATTGTTATTGAGCTTGGTCAGATAATTCCAACCCACAATGCTCTTTTCACGTCCAATAGCGTATAAATTCCAATTGTTGTAATAAAACATACCATAAAAGCCAGCCAAAAATGATGACAATAACCCGCTATAGATTAAGCGATTGCCCCACTCAATTAAGAAAGGATTGGAAGTCAGACTCGGTACAATCGACAAAAACGCATCAGCCTTTTTGCCGCCAAACACACACAGCAAGGCAAGTTGCAAAACAGTGTAAATAATGGTGATTAATAAGAATGAAATAAAAATAACACGAGCAGCATTACGATGCCCATTTTCAATTTTATCGGCAACCGCACAACATGCCTCAATACCAACATACGCAAACAATACTAAAGGGATGGTTTCAAAAAATCCCATCCAATTCAATTTCGTCGTTACAAAATGGCTGCTATCAAAAAGAAATGGTACCGAAACAAGGATAATAAGCAGTGGAATTGCTTTGAGCAATGCAAACAAAATTTGAGCTCGTTCCAAGAATGCAACATTCAAAAGATTGAGGAAGGTAAATATAAGAACCAACAGAATATCACAGCGTACCCCTGACAAACCAATAACATTCAAACCGTAGGCAACTGCATCTATTTTTTGTAATTGTTTGCTAAATGCATGCATAACAACTGCATTACCGGCCACGGTACCAATAAAGTACCCCCAACCACTAATAAAGCCCCACATGGATCCCAAGCAGTGTTTGCTGTAGACGTAAATACCGCCAGCAAGCGGAAAATGAATAGAAAGTCTTGCTAACACTGCAACAAGCGGAAATAACATGAGGCCACAAATGAGCCAGGCAAAAGGTGCCAGCACACCACTGGTGGCAGAGATCTTACCGGCACCTAAAAAAAACGCACTGCCAATAACTATGTTGGCATTAATGAGAACTGCAACCCAAAAGGGTATTTTAATATTAACGGGCTCCACTTCGTACCCGTCTGATTATATACAAGAGATAGCCAATGAATACGCCAGCAACAAGTACCGATAAATTAAGCGCGCGCGCCATAGTATCTTGACCAGCACCCATCCAGCAGAAATAAAGCAATATGGCACAAGATAGTAATCCCAAGAAAGCAAAACATGCCTTCATACGATCTTTTTTACGACGATACGCAAGGAATACTGCAACAAGAGTAAAGACAAAAGCCAATGTCACGCCCATACCTGTTAATGATGTCAAGATTGCTGAATTGGTAACCAACCAGAGGAATATCCATAACGCCGCCGCGTGAACAAACGCAACAAACGTTGGGCGTTGCCATCTGTTGGTTTTAACCAGTAAACGATCACCAGCAACGAGTTTCTGACGAGCAAAAACAAAAATATTGGTAATATTGGTCAAGGATACACCGAAAATAGTGTTGCAAAAGCTCAGAAGGATTGAGCCGACAATGACAATTGATACAAAGGATGCCATCTGAGGTGATAGCCCCATATAAAGAGGAAATGCCAAAACACCATAAGCAGCAAGAGCTTCAACGCCCATAATCTGAATGAGCCCAAAGTGGAAAAGCATATAAATACCGGCAGCAATAAAGAAGGCTGTCAAAATTACCTTGCCAACCTGCTTAGTCCCACCTTCTATCATATGTCCTAAACTGCAACAAGTTTCAAATCCCCAATACGCAAAGATTGCTGCTGGTATAGTAAAACCAAGTCCAGCTAAATCAGCAATATTGTATTGAATCGATGGGTTCCAATACCATGCACAAATGGCGATGACAAAAAAGAGTGGAAGTAGTTTGATCAAGGTAACCATACTTTGAATTTTGCTGATCACATTGATGGATAAAAGATTTAAAAGTGTAAAAAACAATATAATTACTAAATTAGTCAGCAATGGAAAATCGGCCACAAAAAACCATCCGATTCTGTCGACCAATGCTATACGCAAGAAGGTAATAATCGTTGCCGCTGTACCCATATAACCAATTAAATAGCACCATTGAGCAATTAATCCAACTGTTGGGTGAATCCCCTTGGAGGAATAATTATAAAAGCCTCCTTCACCGGGGAAAAGACGGCTAGCCTGGGCAATGCCCCAAATGACCGGGAACATAAGAAGGCCAAGAAGCGGCCAGGTGAGGAAGCTCATGCTTCCTGCATATCTGGTCATAAGCTGAGGGGCCGTGAATATACCAGCACCAACAATAATATTGATACTGATCAAAACCGCTGCCCAAAAAGAAATTTTTCCTTCTCCTGCCACGTGCAATCCTTTCAAAAAAAATATAAAGACCACAAAAATTTGTGCACTAACCTTGTATGATAATGAGGAAGTATACAGAATTTTAAGATTCTTGAAAAATTACCCAGCTATGGTAGCATGGACGGTACATTTAATACAACAGGTGTAAGTCATTTGAAATAATTGCTAATAGAAACACCGAAAAAGGGAAATAGCAGTTTAACTCATTACTGTAGAGGATTTTTGACCTATGAAATATCTAACACAAGGCTATATTAAGGGATGTGCCGCCCTTCTTGTCGTTTTAACCTTTTCTGGTTGCGATTTTTTTAGAAAAAAAGAAGTTGTTGAACCAAAAGCAGATTCAAAAGTTGCTGGCGCCGCCCTATGTACCATTAATGGCGATATTACAATAACTGAAGGCGATTTTGTTAACAATCTCAATCAAATGATTCAATCAAACCCTTATTTCAGAGGTGCTACTGCTGAATCATTGCCTAAAGATATTCAACATAAATTCTTTGAGCAACTTGTTACACAATCATTAATCGAAAAACAAGCTATTAAAAATAACGTCGAAAAAGATGCTGAATTTATCAAGGCATACAACGAAACCAAAAAACTCGTCAAACGTCATTTGATGGTTCAGTTCTATGAGAAGAAACTGTTCGATGGTATCGAAGTTTCTGAAGCTGATATCACCAAACATTACAACGAAAACAAAGATCGCTTTGTCAAAGTTGCTGGTGGCGTGCTTGCCATGGGTGCTCGCTTTGAAACCGATGCCCTTGCAACTGCCTTCATGAATAAAGCAAAGATCAACCCTGACAACTTTGAAAAGATGGCAAAAGATGAAAAGAGTGCCAAATTCCGTGACTTTGGTCGCGTTGGCAAAGAACAACCTCGTGGTTTCCAATTCGAAGTTGTTCCTGGTCCAATCAAAGAATCTGTTCTTTCTATGACCAAACTTCCAGGACTTGAAAAGATTAAAGTTGGTAAAGAATTCTGGGTTGTTAAAGCATGGGATAAGAAAGACACCGTTTTGTTTGAACTCAGCGACGTCAAATCCCATATTGAAGCAATGCTCAAGAGCAACAAGTTCAAAGATGTCATTGATGAAAACGTCAAAAAATTAAAACAAGAATTTAAAGTTGTCACCAATGAAGACTACTTCAAAGACGCAGCAAAAGAAGACGGCAAAGAAGCTTCTGCTGAACAAGCAGAACCAAAAGCTGCAACTGCCGCCTAGTGCTTAATAAATAAATTCCAAAAAAGGGGCGAGATTTCCTCGTCCCTTTTTTTACTAAAGGGAATGCATGAAAAAGATAGTTTTCGTACTGGTAACTCTAACACTTCCAATGATCGCTCAGGCAACTAATGTCCAAGCAACCAATGAAGATATACAGCAAGCGGACACTCCATCGATTGCCGATAAGCAGACAGTCGAAAAACAACAAGCACAGGAATCCTCAGATACAAAAACAACAAAACAAACCGATGAAACGCAAGAATTGACTGAAGCTTTTGGACGTATGACCATTGATAAAATTGTCGTTCGCGTTAATGGCGTTAATATTTTGCAATCAGACCTTGAACAGCCTCAAATAACCAGAGAGGGAAAACCTTTTTCCTTGGATGAGGCAATAGTTTATGAAATTTTGTATCAACGAGCTGCCGAAATGCACATGCTTCCTAGCACAACAGAAATTGAGCGGCACTTGGTTGCATTCAAAATGCAAAATAATTTCGTCAATATGTCTGACCGACAATTTGAAGACGAACTCAAACGTAATGGGTTCACATTGAAATCGTACAAGCTTCAGCTGGGCAAAATGATTGCTGTTGAAAACGTCAGACGTGCAGAAATTAGTGAAAAAATTGTAGTTACCACACAAGAAGTTGAAAACTATTACAACAACAACCCAAAGTACACAAAAGAAAAATATCATCTTCAGGTGTGTTCAATTCCTACTGACCAATTATCAAAAAAAGATACTCTTCTTAAAAAAGGTAAACTGACCTGGGAAGACCTTGGATGGGTTACCAAGGATGATATAGGAAAAAAATTCACGGTTGTTCTTTCTATGCAAAAAGGCGAAACATCTGAACCAATCAAAACAGATGACACAACAAGCCAAATTGTGAAAGTGTTAGATAAACAAGAACGCCGACTTAAAACGCTTGATGAACGTTACAGAAAAATTGAATTCCAGCTGCAACAAGAACGCAAAGATGAATGTCTTGCTGTCTTTGAAAAAGAGCTCAAAGAAAAAGCAGCTCTCACGTACTTTGATTAATTATTTTTGAGATTCATTATAGATCATTCAGGCCCTGATCTTCAGGGCCTAACTACCTTGACAAATCATTAGCCTTCTTTAGATTTAAACCTGCCAAAAATATCATTGGTTTTTTAATAAGGAGATTTTTATGGCAGGTAGTCGTGTAAAAAAAACACTTTGCGCTAGTCTTCTAACTTTTTGCTTATCAATTCCTATAAAACCTATCAGCGAAACAACGGCTCACGTCGGCTCTGCTGTTAGCGGCATTGCCGTTGGTGCTATCACAGGGGCTGCAATATACCTCAAGGGATTTGATCGAACGAGTAATCAAATGGTTCGCCTTGGCGTTTCAGCACTTACAGGAGCAGCTGTTGGCGGATTAACCTGGTATTTTGTATACCAATGGCTTCATTCATTAACTCCTCCCGGCCGTGTCGCCGCTGCACAGCTCATCATCCAACACATTGGGGCTGACAGATTAGCGTCACTAGGTATGGATACTCAAGAACTCGAAGCTCACGTCACCGCACGATTTGGAAGCAGTTGGCCGTTAGTACACGCAAGAGAACATCTGATGTCAATGAGTACATCGCTCTCTATTGCACAAGAACTTCTTACCAAAGCGTATAATGAAGCACAAGAGGTAGCGACATATGCCGCACTCTGTAATCAATGCACACAACTCAATGACAAAATCGCTGCTTATGCAGCAACAATTGAACAATACCTTGTTACAATAACTAAGAATAAAAAATATGACAGCCAAGTAAAACTGTACGAAAAACACATGGAAGCAGAACGTCAACGGCAACATGAGGCAAGTTTACACCATAGTACCCTTGCTCATGATTCTTGGGAACGTAATAATGATCGTTGGCATCAAAGCAGTGAAAATGATAAAAAATATCACCACCAACAAACTCTTTTAAATCAAAATCCATTCCGCCCAACGATTCTTAATGTTGGATAAAATTAAGGAGAAATCATGAAAAAAATGTTTTTCATGACAATAGCGTTAAGTTCATTATATGCCACACCTACTTTAGCCATGGACAAACAATCAAAAGATGGCTCTCCAACGTACGTAAGTTTCGAATCTTTAGGCATAAAAATTAATGATACAGATACTAATTCAGACAAAACATCAGACAATGATTGTTCACTTCAAGAACTTTTTGAGCGGCATACAAAACCCACAGACAACATTTGTCTCCTCAAGGAGAAACTCACAAACGTTGAATACGAACCCGATAAACTGATAACAAATAACGGGTATATGCAGTTTATTATTGATGAGATGAAATCAGTAAGGGATACCCTTTTCGCATTAAAAGGTGAAAAAAACATTATAGACGTACAGGAACATCAAGGAGCGCAATGGCTCGAAGAGTATTATGAACTTGAGTGCAGGGTCCGTGAACTAACGTGGTGCCAAGAATACATAAAAAAACATCCAAACGATTCTTATAAAACCGCATTAACAAAATATAAGAATCTATTCAAAAAATAACGGCTCATCAGTAATAACACGCGTACGTATTTTATTTGATCTGTTTCCTAAACTTTAAACAACATTTGCATTCCCCTCTCACTCTGATATCTTTCATTGGTGAGGTAAGTAATAATAACACTACTGCTTAGCTCAAGAGAGAGTGATGGAAAAACCAGTTATCATTGTTGTAGGCACGAGGCCTGATGCGATTAAACTTATCCCGGTCTATCAAGAACTTTTAAGACGCCGGGTATCTACGCTTCTCTGCGCTACGAACCAACATCGAGAGCTTCTTGATCAAGTCTTCACCCTCTTCAAAATCACACCTGATATTGAACTCAACATCATGAAAGAGAATCAACATCTTGGATATCTAACAGCAACTGTTGTTCAAAAATGCTTCGATTTATTTCTTTCAGCAAAACCTCAATTAGTTATTGTCCAAGGAGACACCACAAGCTCCTTTGGAGCTGCACTCGCCGCCTATTATCTTAATATTCCTGTTGCACATGTTGAAGCCGGCCTGCGCACTGGCAATATACGTTCACCATTCCCCGAAGAAATGAATAGAATATTTATTACCCGTTTAAGCACGCTTCACTTTGCACCAACACCGCTTAATGTTTTAAATCTTCTGAATGAAGGCGTCCCTGCAAACTCAGTTTTTTGCGTCGGCAACACCGTAGTTGATGCACTTTCGTCAATTCAACAGTTATTGAAAGATCAGCAAATTGTCGTTGATCAAGGCATTGTCACACTTGTTGATATAGCTAAAAAATCACATAAAAAATTAATTTTATTCACTACCCATCGCAGGGAATCGTTCGAAACCGGCATTGCACACATACTCAATGCCATTTCCGAATGTGCACAAAGGTTCCAGGATCTTTTTATCTGCTTTCCGGTGCACCCTAACCCAAAGGTCCAAGCTCTCGTTGCCCAATCATCCATCAGCACCATGGCGAATGTTCATTGCTGCCCTCCTCTCGGTTATGGAGATCTGATTTATCTCTTACAGTCATGCCAGTTTGTTGTCACTGATTCTGGTGGGCTTCAGGAAGAAGCACTGAGCCTGGGTAAGAAGGTACTTGTTTTACGTGAGCACACTGAACGTGTCGAAGCATTATGGACAGGTGCAAGCAAGCTTGTTGGAACAGATACAAATACAATTATTGCAACAATACAGGAGTGGCTCACTCATCCAGATACAACCAACCAACAATTTATCTATGGCGATGGCACAGCCGCACAGCGTATTGTACAGAAAATTATAGATCTACATCAGATCATAGCAACCGTAGAGCAGTCCATATCTGCATCAATTCCTCTGTTTAAAAATTATAATGATATACAACCACTACACATGGGCGATATGAAAGAAGGAGCTGGTTCATGAAACGTGTATCAATTCTTGGATTAGGATATATAGGGCTTCCAACCGCTATTCAAGCCGCGCAGAGCGGATACAATGTTTTCGGGTTTGATATTGATCACGAAAAAGTTAAACGTGTCAACAATGGAGATCCTGTTATTTTTGAACCAGAACTTTCTGATCGATTGTGGAAAACTCTTAAAAACGGAAGCCTTAAGGCGTTTACCGAACTCCAATATGCCGACTATTTTATTATTGCTGTTCCAACTCCATTCAAGGAAAATAAAACAGCCGATGTACGGCATGTATTTAATGCCGCTGAAACCATTGCCAAACGTCTCATGCCGGGCAACATTGTCATTCTCGAATCGACTGTCCCGCTGGGGACAACTGAAAAACTTGCTGTTTTCCTGGAAGATAATTCTGGACTCAAGTTAGGGATAGATTTCTTTGTTGCGTATTGCCCAGAACGTGTTCTTCCCGGCAAAATATTTAAAGAGCTCGTTGAAAATGATCGTATCATTGGTGGCATATGTCAACGGTCAAGTGACCTTGCTCATCAATTTTATTCAAAATTCGTCAAGGGATTCATTTATATCACCGACGATAAAACAGCAGAAATGGTAAAGCTTATAGAAAACACCAACAGAGATGTGCAAATTGCTTTTGCCAACCAAGTTGCAGCGATGTGTTACAACGTTGGACTTGATCCTTACCAGGTTATCGAGTTGGCAAATAAACATCCGCGCGTCAAAATATTAACACCGATGTGCGGTGTTGGCGGACATTGCATTGCTGTTGATCCATGGTTTTTGATAGAAACATTCCCTAACGATTCTGATCTGCTACGTGCTGCACGCAAGATCAATGATACAAAGCCACTCCGCGTGATTGAGCGCGTTGTACGCAAGGTTGAAGATCTGAGGAATATCGGTATCGCCAAACCTAAGGTTCTTGCTCTTGGTTTATCGTTCAAACCAGATGTTGATGACATCCGTGAATCTCCAGCCTTGGCAATTGCAACAGCACTCAATACTAAGTCAAATCTCTTAGAACTTAAAACATACGATCATAATGTTAATAAGGAAATCATCCTTCAACAGGGGCTTGATTTAATCAGCGATGTATGGCAAGGAATCGAATGGGCCGACATTATACTTGTTCTGGTTAAACACAAAGAATTTATTTTAATGCGCGACGATACCTTTGATAATAAAATTCTCATTGATACGTGCGGGCTACTCCATGATATTCATATTAAACACTCACAAGCTGCATTAGAAGGAGCATTGAAAACTCATGCAAACCTCTGGGAATAAAGAGAATACTATGCGACAGGTTTTCTTACAAAAAGGCAAAATACGCATCGAAGAAGTTGACCCTCCTTTGGTCAATGATCATCATATTCTCGTTCAAATTTCATATTCATTTATCAGCTCTGGTACCGAGAAAGCAACAATTGATGCATCAGGTAAATCGCTCATAGAGCGTTACGTACATAGTGCATCTGCCCACACCTTCAAGGTATTTGGCGCGCTCAAAGAGCATGGGTTTGCAAGCACCATAGCGTTGGCCAAAGAGAAAATGGGCAAATTGATGCCGCTTGGTTATTCATGTGCCGGCCAAATTGTGTGGGTTGGTTCTAAAGTAACTAAATTTTGTGTTGGGGATTATGTTGCATGTGCAGGATCTCTCTATGCCAATCACGCCGATATTGTCAGCGTGCCACAAAACCTTGCAACAAAGGTTAAAAATCCAGAGCTTCTAAAATATGCCAGCTTGACTGCTATTGGCTCTATCGCTTTGCAAGCAATCAGACGCGCGAAACTTCAGCTTGGTGAAACAGTATGTATCGTGGGAATGGGACTTATTGGCCAACTCATTGCACAGCTCGCTAAACATGCAGGCTGTCGTGTCATAGGCATTGATATTCAGCAACAGCGGCTTGATCTTGCCAGCAAACTTGGCACTGATACTTGTCTTAATCCTTTATCAACCGATATTGTTAAAGAACTTGAATATGCAACGAACCATTATGGTGTAGACACCACCATTCTTGCTGCATCAGCACAAACAGGCGAACTGTTGCAACAAGCAATGACCATTACTCGTCGTAAAGGTCGCGTGGTTTTGGTCGGTGATATTAAAATTGACTTTGACCGTGATCCTTTCTATTCAAAAGAAATCGACTTGCTCATTTCTTGCTCATACGGTCCAGGCCGTTATGATCAACGTTATGAGGAACAAAATCTTGATTACCCTTATGCCTATGTTCGCTGGACCGAAAATCGTAACATGGCATATTTTATCGAGCTTCTTGAGAAACAAGCGATTACTATTGCACCACTTATTTCGCATGAATTTTCAATTCAAAAAGCAGCACAGGCGTACCAAACATTCCAAAAAGAAAAAGCTTTAGGCGTTATCATATCGTATAATGAATCACAACAACAAACAGCATGGAACCCTTATACACATCCATCACTTTCAAAGCATTATTATGATGGAATATTCAAACCATACACCTACCCACGAGGAACTATCAATACAGCAATTGTAGGGGCTGGTGGCTTTGCAAAGATTAAAATCATTCCATCGTTTTTTTCAATCAAAGGGGTCCATATTCACTCAATTATCGATACGGACACATCTAATGCATTAACTCTTGCACGTATGTACAAAGCGCAACGTATTAGTAATGATTATCACAAAATCTTGGGTGACGACGATATCAACGTTGCCATCATCGCAACCCCTCATGCCTTTCATGCCGAACAAGCGATGGATTGCTTATCAGCAGGCAAGGCGGTATTTGTCGAAAAACCTGCTGCAATATCATTTGAGCAATACAAAAAACTTACATCATTTCTCGAATCAAATAAAAACGCACTGTTTTGCGTTGACTTCAACCGATCATACGCACCATTCATCAAAAGCATCAAATCGGTCGTTGACCACCGTACCAATCCACTGATGATTACGTATCGTATGAATGTTGGATATTTACCACAAAACCACTGGATCCAATCAGATGAAAACCGTGGACGTATTGTCGGTGAAGTATGCCACGTATTCGATCTTTTCTGTTCCCTTACCAATGCCAAGCCAACGTCCATTGCTGTCAGTCCAGTTAATCCAAATACGCAAGACATGCCACTTACCGATAACATTTCAGCTATCGTCACCATGAGCGATGGATCATGTTGTACCCTCATTTACACCGCAACTGGTAACTCAGCCGCAGGCAAAGAGCACATGGAAATTTTCTTTGACGGTAAAACAATTATTATGAGCGATTTTATTGATCTTAAGGGATATGGCCTTGCCCGATCATTTAATCAACACGTCAAACGTCAAGACAAAGGGCATGAACAGCTGTATAAAGAGTTTATCAAGACAGTATCACAACCAGGGTACCCACTACCTATCCCTATAAAACAAATTTTGACGGCAACAGAATTATCGCTTATTGCTGACAAATTGGCACGTGCTGGTGGTGGTTTTGAATATATTGGGGATTAAAAAATCTTTAAATCATATTCTTTTAAAACGTTTCTCCATCTCACTCTTAGCTACACTCCATGTCGTAGGGCGGCCGTGCACACAAATGAATCGATTCTCGACTGAATCAAGATCAGCAATAAGCTTGCGCATTTGGTCTATGGTAAGTGCATCGCCTGCTTTAACAGCTCGCTTGCACGCCATTTGTGCATGAATATATTCATTAACATTTCTTGTAAACGCATCAACCGACTGATCATCGTTTTCATGCATATAGTGCACAACCTCCATAATCAATTCTCGTAGAGAGGTATGTTTCAAACCTGGCGGAGCACTTCTAATAACCAATTCACCAGAGCCCATTTGGTCAAGCTCAACACCCTGCACAGCAAAACTTTCTTTTATGGACAAAAGATGGGTCAAATCGTCTGGTAACAGTTTGATGATTTCAGGAAATAAAAGTCGCGAACCATGTTGCTGCTCAAAACGTTGTTTAAACTGTTCATACAAAATTCGTTCATGTGCAGCATGCTGATCAACAAAGACAACACTGTCATCTTTTTCTATGATAATGTAGGTCTTAAATAACTGACCAAGAATTGTTGCTGATGGTTCTGGAATAGCCGCTACATGCTGTTGTGGCACTGAAGAGGCAAGCGGGGTTGCAATAGTCTCTTGCCACACAGGAGTGGTAGAAAATTGACGCGCTGGAACAGTAAATTCTTGATGACCATAAAATGAATCTGGCCGTGGGGACGACAAAACAGGCTCCGGCAGCGCCGAAGACAAAACATCTGCAGGGTGCGAACGCTGCAACACAGATGAAAGATGCGCCTCAAGGGTCTGCTTAACTAATGTAGTAAGTTCGTTGGCTACAACTCCTGGCTTTATAAATTTAACCTCTTCCTTCTTTGGATGTATGTTGACGTCAACATCAGTAGATGCTACTGAAATAAAAACCAAAGCGGCTGGAAATCGCCCCGGAGGCAAGACATTTAAATACCCCTTTAAAACTGCTTTTCCAATATCAGCATTCTTGATCCAACGATTATTTACAAAAAAATAAAGATAATTTCTCCCATACCGCCAAAAGTTATGATGCGATATAAAGCCGTGAATGGCAACTGATGATTGCTGTGCGTCCTGTGTACGTAAAGGCATTAAGCTGTTGGCAACTTCATGTTCCCACAATTGCAAAGCTCTTTCTTTGGCTGTAGTAACAGGTGGAACATTAAGCACACATTTGTCATGAGTATATAATTTAAAATGTACATGGGGGTAGGTGAAACAGAAGGCATGGACAACCCCGACAATGGCATTCCACTCTGTTTCATCACGTTTGAGAAATTTTTTTCGGACAGGAGTATTAAAAAAAAGGTCGCGCACCTGAATATCGGTCCCGACCGGACAGGCACATGGTGATTCTGCTGCTATAACGCCCTGACTGCATTCAAGGCGAACCCCAAGATCATCACTGGCACTTTCGCGTGGTTTGGTGATAAGAATAACATTACTGATAGCGGCAACACTGGCTAATGCCTCACCTCGAAAACCAAAGGTCACTATATGCTCAAGATCATCAAGCCCAGAAATTTTGCTCGTCGCATGAGACAGAAAGCACAACTTGGCATCATCTGCTGTCATGCCACAACCATCATCAACCACACGAATAAGGTCTTTGCCAACATTATCGATATACACAGAAATATGAAGAGCCCCGGCATCCAATGAATTTTCAACGAGTTCTTTTAAAATGTGTGCTGGACGCTCAATAACCTCTCCGGCAGCGATTTTAAGAGCCTCGTGAGCTGGAAGAACTTTTATTTTTGCCATGATGATGTTTCTTTTTTATCTTCTTTTTATGCTGAAGAGCTGGATACCCTTCCAACACAATAGTCGTACTAACAGGTTGGATAGATGTTCCCACAAAACGAGCTTGTCCAGTTCTAAGGTTTAATTCAGCCTTTTGACTTTGAATGGTCAATGGAATATCGTTTGTCTTTTGTTTTTGTTGCCAAATGTTAACATTTCCCTCTAATAAACAACGCTGATCTTGTAGGTAAAAATGAGCAACATCAGCTGTTGCCTTACGCTGAGCACTCATAACACATACATGATTTTTAAAGGTAATATGCTTAAAACTTTCAAGGGCAGGTTTCTTTTGTGTTTGTTCTTTCACCCTTTTTGTGTCATGAGATTTGTCAACGCGAGAAGCATCAATAACAACTTCAAGGCTATCTGCCGTTACCGTACTCTTGTCAGCAAACTCTACACGTACATTATCATTATAATTGAATACAAAAAAACCTTTATTGGTAGAATCTTTGGCACACGTCGCGTTGGTGCTGGTGATAACAATTTTTGATAAAGGATCAACGCACAATGCGTTTGTTATAAGACTTAAGAATGCAACAAAAACAAGAACATGATTTGAAGAATTCATTCTACGATCGCGATCCATTCAAGAACAATATAAGGACTCTCCTTCCTCACATTGTATAGTTTTTTAGCTATCTAGCAACTCAAGATGAACGTTTACTCTTAGATCTTTTAGTAGTCCGATGATGCTTCTTTTCTTTGACCATGTTCCAAGCATCCACTGTTAATGTTTTGATGTAGCTTCCAGCTTTATAACCATAATCAATAAGAAAGGGAGCGACAGATTGGGCACCTAAATAAACAATAACAGCCAAATGATACGTCGCCTTGCCAAGATTTTTTAAAAAGCTAACCGATGCAGTACTAAAAGACAATGGCTGCTCCGCTTTAACCTTTTTTGCTAACTGCTGTAATTGATCGCAATCCAACGAGTGAATATCCGTTACCTCAAAAATCGTTCCCTCACTATCAACCACCACTTCAATAAGGGCAGGGCCGACAACGGCTAGATTATCAAAATCGTTATCCGTTTGATCCAAAGACTCTTCAACAATATTATTCTCATCTACTGCTGGGTCCATTGCTTGTACAGCTGCTGTGCTCATTACTACTCCTATCCATGCTACAAGTATCTTCATATTCATGAGCAACACTTTCTGGTTCAATGGTTTGAGGGACCAACCTTCTATTTATCCCTTATACTCTTCATTTTTCACCAATTGGCGGATGCAGAATAGCATAGAACAAGAGAAATGCAACTACCCTAGCCATGTATTCATTATATTTTGGCAATATCTTTGATCTGATCGTTATTTTTCTTGCTTTGGGCCATACCTTAGGCATACCTTTAACAATAAGAAAATAAAAACATACAATATACAAGGAGAAGGATGAGTATGATCGGCATTTTTATATGTATATTCCTCTTGTTGACACATATTCCTTTATCTATCAGTGCCACCACCTACACAAACAAAACATTTATAACCCCGCGTCCTGTAATAGACAACATGGCGCTGCGGTATGCTTCATGGCACCATCAACTTGATAAAACAGTAGCAACGCCCTATGGGACATCGCTGCAAATAACACCCTTGTACCAACACTCAACCGACAGCAGCAAACCAGGTCAATACTTCGGATACTTCGCTCCACACGAAGGGCATATTCGTGATTACATTGACGTCGTCAATGCCAACAATTTTGCTGCAGTTGGCGATGCCGTATGGGCGTCATACCTCGTACACGATATCAACCAACCAAACAACAACTTTTCGGGGAAAATACAGTTTAAACCACGACAAGAAGTCATTGGGGCACAAATTGACATCTACCAGAGCATGGACAACATCGCTGATGGATTCTTTTTTGAGCTATCACTGCCCATTGTTGAAGTTAAACAAACCATGAACCTTGCCTCTATCGGCCAACAAACCCCCATAACACTTGCAGGACATCCAGCATATGGAAAAACACTTTTCGACTTTTTGAGCGGGAATGTTTTTGACACTCGCACCGGGGGAGTGCAAACGCTTCAAGATCGCTTGGAAAACACTAAAATAGCCGGGGAGAAACATCGAACAGGACTTGCAGACATTGGAACCAAACTTGGCTATTGCATCTTTAACAGTCGTAGATTTATGTTAAGCCTCAATGCCTATTGCGATATCCCCGCAGGCAATGCAGCAACAGGCGAATATCTCTTCGAAC
>CAYUQI010000008.1:27420-29487 GCA_964446935.1 uncultured Pseudomonadota bacterium | reverse complement strand
GCCTATTGCGATATCCCCGCAGGCAATGCAGCAACAGGCGAATATCTCTTCGAACCATTGTGCGGTAATGGTAGTCACTATTTTATAGGTGTTGGCTCTGATATCAATTTCCCAATGTGGATAAGTAATAATAAATATAACGGCGTTTTATTTTCTACACTCAAATTAAGCTATGGACTTCGAGCAACAGACCGTCGCACGATTGGAATACAGAAAGATGATGGAACTCCCGTCGCTTTTGGACACTACTACCTCATTGGACAAAAAGGGGTTCGCCAACTCTTTCCATTCGCAAACATTGCAACACAAGATATGACGGTTGAACCAAAAACAAAGTTCGAGGCTCTTATTAACCTCTCACATACACTTGACCGCATCGTTTTTGACGTTGGTTATAATTTCTTTTGTATGCGCAAGGAAGGAGTCTCTCTTAAAAAAGCATGGCTTAATGATACCTATGCAATAGCAACCATCGACTATGACACTAGTCCGGTTAAATCATTTTTGTATACTAATGCCGGAAACATCGATATTAACGACATTGATCAAAACATTATTGGCCAACACACCATTCAAGAACAAAATATCAATATTTCAGCCGCACAAACACCTTCCCAAATAACTCACAAAATGTACGCGACTCTTGGTTTTCAAACACACTGGAAACGTCCACTTCTTATAGCAGTTGGTGGTTCATACGAATGGGCACAAAAAAATAGTGCCTTATCCAACTATGCACTGTGGGCCAATGGTAGTTTTACCTTCTAGATAACAAACAATAAAACAAAGATCTGTTTATGAAGGATTTTCACATGCCAACATTTTTACAAAGATGGTTAATGCTCTGTTGTTACCTAACATTTTTACACTATCAAGCATTTCCCGCAACGCAATGGCTTGATAAGCTTCAAACAGCAGTAGGCCAAACAAATGATGCTGCAACCGTTCAACCAGCAGTAAAAACAATCGCTGAAAACGCAGCAAGAACCGCCTATAACGAGGTTGCTCAAGTACAAGGCGGATTCAACACAGCGTTTGATAATATAGCGGGCTTAATTGATGCCAATCCAGGTAACATTGCGCTTCAAGATGCTTACTATCAACTGCTTTCCACTGCACAAACAACGTTGAGCGTTGCAGAAAGGAATACGGACGTAAATACCTTTTTGCGTCCTCGACGAGCACGAATTGCCAATCTCACGGCACCGGCAATTGCAGCACTTACGGCAGAACGAAATACCGCAAGAGCAGACTTAGCAGCACGAACAACAGATTTAGCAACACGAACAATTGAACGAGACGCAGCCAGAACAGATCGTGATAATGCGCAAAGAGATCTGGCTGCTGCGCAAACTAACAATAATGGGCTCCTAGGACAAATAGCAACGCTTGGAGCAACGGTAACTAATATTACAACTGAACGAAATACTCACCAACAAAATCTCACACAAGCTCATCAACAAATTGCCAATCTGCAACAACAATTAACGATAGTTACAACAGAACGTGATGCCCGCCCAACACAGCAACAATTAGCTGCAGAAACAGCTGCAAAACAACAGGCTGAACAAGAACGCGATGCCCGTCCAACGCAACAAGCTCTCGATCAAATACAACAACAATTAAATACTGTTACGGCAGAACGTGATGCCCGCCCAACACAGCAACAATTAGCTGCAGAAACAGCGGCAAAACAACAAGCTGAACAAGAACGTGATGCCCGTCCAACGCAACAAGCTTTCGATCAATTACAACAACAATTAAATACTGTTACGGCAGAACGTGATGCCCGCCCAACACAGCAACAATTAGCTGCAGAAACAGCGGCAAAACAACAAGCTGAACAAGAACGTGATGCCCGTCCAACGCAACAAGCTCTCGATCAATTACAACAACAATTAAATACAGTTACAGCAGATCGTGACGCTCGCCCAACACAACAAGCTTTCGATCAAGTACAACAACAATTAACTACAGAAACAGCGGCAAAACAACAGGCTGAGCAAGAACGCGATGCCCGTCCAACGCAACAAGCTCTCGATCAATTACAACAACAATTAAATACAG
>CAYUQI010000008.1:0-27320 GCA_964446935.1 uncultured Pseudomonadota bacterium | reverse complement strand
GATGCCCGTCCAACGCAACAAGCTCTCGATCAATTACAACAACAATTAAATACAGTTACAGCAGATCGTGACGCTCGCCCAACACAACAAGCTTTCGATCAAGTACAACAACAATTAACTACAGAAACAGCGGCAAAACAACAGGCTTTAGCTGATAAGGCCACCGCTGAAGCTGCCAAGGCTGCCGCGGATCAAGAAAAAACTGATGCTCAAGCCGCACGCGATAGCGCATTAGCTGATCTAGCAAATGCACAAGCTACCAGTTCAGGACTACAAGGACAAATAGCAGCGCTTGGAGCAACAGTAACTAATATCGCAGCTGAGCAACAAAATCTCACACAAGCTAATCAACAAATCGCCGCTTTACAACAGCAATTGGACGCTCGCCCAACGCAACAACAATTAGCAGCAGAAGCAGCTGCCAAGCAACAAGCTTTAGATGCGAAAGCTGCCGCTGAACAGCAAGCTCAACAACTTCAACAACAATTAGCTGCAGAAACAGCGGCAAAACAACAGACCTTAGCCGATAAGGTCACCGCTGAAAAGCGAGCAACCGATGCCGAGGCTGCTCAACAACAAGCCGAACAAGAAAAGGCGAATGCTGAAAAACATAATATTCGAGTATCTGCTGAAGTTACAAAGGTATTAAAACAAATTGAGATGGAAAGAGACGAACATACAGTCAATCTTTGGAAAGACAAAATAAACACTATTGCTGAATATTCGAAAGCAGATGAAATGCCGACAGCAGCAAAGGACTATTTAACAAGAAGACAAAATGAATATCGGGTTCAACTCAACAAAGCGTCAGCAAGACTAGAAAAGACAAAAGCGGAATATCTACAATTGGCACGAAAAAAACCTGCAAAGTGGGAATCATTTAAAAACCTATGCTTATACTATTCAAGCAAAAAAGATCCTTTCGATTTAGAACCCTTAAAACAAGAGCTTAAGAAGGGAGATGCGACGCAGCTGAAAGCAACACTACTTCATGTTGATGAAAAAAACCGTAATTTATTGCACTTTGCAGCAGGATGGGGACATAAAAAATCAGATCAGCTTTATAATCTGGAACTCTCAAATTGGACTTCCTACTGGCCAATTTGCGGTTCCAGTTTAGTAGAAACTCCTGTATCTGTATTAACTGAAAAAGCAAAAGAACTCGGTATTGATCTCAGTGGATATGTTGACCAACAAGATGCCTTCGGCAACACGCCACTTCACTATGCAATCATGGCAAAATCGTTTGATACAATCTCCGATTTTGAAGGAATAGCTTCTGCAGAAAAAGTCTCTATTGGCTGGGATGCTAAAAATAAAGAAGGAAAATCACCAAGCGGTTTAATCATCGATAACGAAACAAATCCTGATTCTGAATCCTTTTATGATCCAAGCATACCGCTCTCTACTATTGCCATCAATCAGTTGAGCGATAAGAATATTCAGGAAACCATCATAAAAAAATTAGCCGATAAATTATCTCCTGAAACTATAAAAATGCTTTCTCAACAGACACAACAAGCAATTATTCAAGCTCGTGAAAACAAATTTGAACCAGTCGGTTCATTCACCGGCATTGCAGTGTCTCTAAGAAATGCCCTAAGGAAACAAACGATCAAAGGAATTGTACGAACTACTATGCAATCAACCGGCAAAAAAGCAAAAGATATTCTAACACCGCTACTCTTAGAAATAAAAAACATAATTATAAACATTTACAAAGACCCAAACATATACATAGATCGCGATTCGTATCTTAAAACAATGGAATCTCTTTCAGAACACTATAAACAGACCCAACCAACGACTACAAGCTCATCATCATCAAAACCATTACAATGGGAAGCAATCAAAAGCGCTTGTCTCTCTGAAAATTTGGCCGGTATTGATTTAACCAATAAAAACATTGATTTCCTTATGTACACAGATGGAAATGGAAGAAATTTATTGCATTTTGCGGCAGGAGGGAGGCGACAAGAGTGGCAAGAAGGCTATGTATCAATAGATAACCTTTATGATATAAATCTGTGTAACAAAAAACCTGTTACCTTTTGGTTTTATCCTATGGTTGATAACACTCCGATCAGGAGAACACCTGTAAATATATTAATTAAAAAAGCACAAGACCTAAATCTTGACATTAACACGTACGTCAACAAGCAAGATGCATTGCACAATACGCCACTTCACTATGCAATAATGGCAAAACACATGAGTACCATATTAGATCTTCAAAACTCAAAACAAGTTCGCTGGGATATTAAAAATAATAATGACGAAACGCCTGAGGATTTATTTATAAATAATGAAAAAAGTTCATATGCTCACTCTTTTTATGATCCACAACGATTTACAACTTATACAAATATCAACAAATTTATGGAAGCAGAAGTACAGGGAAAAGTTATAACAAGCATATATGAAAAATTCACCAATTTAACAAAAAAAGCCCTCAGTTCTCGTATACAAAATGCAATCACCCAAGCATTTAACAAACAGTTTAAAAGTGATCTCCATTTTGGGGACATAAGAGAAGCTTTAATAAACATACTCAGAGTACAAATTTTAACGGAAGAAGAAAAAAAGTTACCAGCTCAAGAGATAGTTACACTACCTCAAGATGTACAAGCGGTAATAAAGCAAGCACAGCAACAACCTACATCAATAATAGATAGAGCTTTATATATTAAGGCAAGAAAAGCAATGCTGCAACTCAGTAAACTTCATCAAAAAACATCCCAAAGCTCAAGTTCGAACACTTGAACATAAACATGATTTCAAAAAAAACCGGGATCCAATTGGATCCCGGTTTTTTTAACTTATCATTTATCCCCAGATCAAACCTTTTACTTTTGAATAAAGAGATTTGGCGCTATTCAATGCTTTTCTTGCCACTGCAACTGATCCAAGTTTTAAGCTACATGCCGCTGTTGCAGTCAGAAGTCCAAGTTCGATCGTAACAAGGCTATGTCCGGTTGTTGTTTCGCACATAGGGTCAGATAATTCAAAATAGGCAGATGCACCTAAGTAATAGATCAAATGTAGCAACCCACCATACACTACTAATCTTGTTAAACATTTTTTACCAGCTTGCAGGTTTGCTTGATGCTCATTATAATCATCAACCCAAATTTCAGGACCTTCCATATCTTCATCAACAACATTATTTTCATTGTGAAGATGTCTGTACAAATACCCTACCCCAACAACAGGAGCTTGAACCGCACGCTTGGAAGCCTCTATAAGACGTTTCCAGTTAATAGATTTACTAACCATTGTTGTTGGCTTTTCAAATTGTCCAACAATATGTGGCCCACTTATTCGTGACTGTCTATCGGGAGAAACCGTTTCTACGCCAACTCTCTGACCGCCAAAAGTAAGATACATTTGACGTCCAGGCATAGCATATACTGAAAAACTCATTGCACTTGCTGATACAAGAACTGATAAAACTAATTTTTTAAACAATTTCATAATAACCCCTATTTTTTTATTTATAATAAATTACTTACAATATTACTTATTTGACGTACAACCCATCTTCCAGGTGTAAAGAGACTATAACCAAAGAATCCGTGAGATTCAGCGGCTGGCATCAAGACGTCTTTAACCACGGCCTGCGCTGTTGTTACACATGTAGGAAGTACCGGGGCTTTCACAGCGACTAGTGCTGTTGAAGCAGATGATTGAATCATTACAGCATTAGATGCTGAGGGAAGCAATGTTGCAATATTGGAAGTTTCAGCTACCGTTGAATAAGCCAATCCAGAGCTTGTGTAACTCAGTAAGACATAAGAACCTGCTATTAAACCAGCTATCAATAGAACACCGCCTGCAATAAGTAACTTTTTATGCTCTTTAATAAATTTGAGAATCTTACTTTGTTGTTGCTGAATAGCGGGTGCAGGTATTTGTTGGCCTATGACACATTTACCATTCGTTAATACAAGGTTCAATTTTTCTATACATTTATCAACACAGTCGCTGATTGCCGTGTTAGGGTTTTGTCCATTGAATGTTTCTGTATTTATAACAAATGTAAAAAACTTACTTATTGGATCATTGCCATTCAATTGCAATAACTTAATGCTATAAACACGTTTAAACGTTTCTTTATTAAGAACTAACGATGTTTCAAAACCATCACAAAAGGTTTCAATAACACGTTTTTTATCTTCTACAGTCTTTTGAGATACATTGTTTGTATAAAGCAGCTGAATTACCTTTGACGAAGCATAAGCACCTTTCAATGCTTCTTGAGAAAGAGTACCCGGCGTAGAAACATTGAGTGTATCCTCTAATTGTTTACTCAAATCAGCAAACAAAGGAGATGCAAAAAAGCTAAGAACCAGAATTGCTAATTTTTTGAATATTTTTAGTTGAAAAAATCGTATTTTTATCATTTTTACCCCCACTTACTCTTTTTAAACATTTCTGGCTGTATTCTTTATCTAAGGTTTTTATCATTGATTAATTACTATTTGATAATACATCAGAAGTAAGCGCTTGGCAACTTTTGTTAAAAAAGTAATAAAAAGTATTCTTTTGAAAAAATCATAGAAAAAAGCCACTTTTTAAGCATTTTTCACAGCTTAAAAAGTGGCTTTTTTGATCAAATTTTAAGGTATTATTTTATCCTAAATGTTTCTTGATCAACTCCTGAATAATCGTCGGGTTGCCCTTACCCTTAGTTTCTTTCATTGCTTGACCAACAAAGAACATAAAGAGGCGTTCATTTCCACCCTTGTATTTTGCAACATTATCAGGATTGTCTGCTATAACCTTGAGCACAATCTTCTCTAATTCTTCAGATGAGCCAATTTGCTTAAGACCCTTTTCTTCAATGATAATAGAGGCGGTTTTACCGGTTTGAATCATATCAACAAAGATCTCTTGTGCTACTTTGCTATTGATAACGCCATTTTCCAAGGCATTCACCAAATCAGCAACACCTCGTGGCGTAATCTTGGTCTGCGCAAGTTCCAGCTTTTGTTCTTTAAGATACGCCAACAAATCACGCATGATCCAATTGGCAACGGAGCGTGGGTTGGAGCTTTCTTTCGCTGCAGTCTCAAAAAAATCAGCAACTGCACGTTCTTCAGCAAGAATGCCTGCATCATAAGCTGTGATACCAAAAGATGTTACAAAACGCTTGATCTTATCATGCGGCAATTCAGGAATAGACTTCTTGACACGTTCAACCCATGCATCATCAATTACAAGCATAGGCAAATCAGGCTCGGTGAAATAGCGATAATCTTGAGCCTCTTCCTTGGAGCGCATGAACAATGTCTTTTGCTGCTTATTATCCCAGGTTCGCGTTTCTTGCAGTATTTTTTGACCCGATTCAACCATCTGAATCTGACGTTCAACTTCATACTCAATAGCATGCACAATAAAGCGGAATGAATTAATATTCTTCAGTTCAACCTTGGTACCAAGTTCCTTCTGCCCCTTTGGACGTATTGAAATATTGATATCAGCACGGAAAGAACCTTCTTCCATGTTGGCTTCACTAATGCCAAGATAGCGAACGGTGGTATGCAATCGTTGCAAATATGCTTTTGCTTCTATTGAATTATCCATATCTGGGTAACTAACAACCTCAAGCAACGGAGTCCCCGCGCGATTGAGGTCCACCCAGCTGGTCCCACCGGTGCCATGAATATTTTTACCAGCATCCTCTTCCATGTGAATACGCACTAAACGTACATGCTTTTCTTTGCCATCAGCATCTTCGATAGAAATGTACCCTTCAGTACAAATGGGAAGGTCTGATTGCGTTATTTGATAATTTTTAGGCAAATCAGGATACATATAATGTTTACGTGCAAAATTACATTGACGAGTAATAGAGCAATGCGTTGCAAGACCAGCCAAAATAGCATCATCAACAACCTTTTTGTTCAAAGCAGGTAGTACACCAGGATGCCCGGCACAAATAGGACAAATGTTGGTATTAGGCGCAGATCCGAACTGGTTCGGACACGAACAGAAAACTTTTGAATTAGTTTTAAGCTGAATGTGCACTTCAATGCCAATTGTCGCTTGGTAGGCAGGATATTTATCCAAAACCGTTTTTGTCTCGTGTGACATAGCATCTCTTTCGGATGATTGATACTCATGGATTACAATAGATGGTACCCATGGTACCGCATTTCCAGTTTTGTTCAAGCTGATACCAGTAAAAAGGGGCAGGAGCCCCTTTTTACACGATACATATCTTACATTTTTTTAACGGTAAACTGAGAATCCTCAAACTGTTCGTTGCATTCAAGAATCACTTTGCAGCCAAGCTGCTTTTCAAGTTGTAGGATTGATTGATATTCATTATGAATAAGATACTCAAAGACCTTGCTCGAGACAGCTACAATAATCGAACCGCTTAAATTTTTACGGCTCACTTCGTCTTTAAGATGTCGCAAGACCTGAAAGCTGAGACTTGGAATCGATTTAACAAAGCCACAGCCTTCACACAATGAACATACATTGGTCAGTTGCTGCAACAATGTTTTACCCGAACGCTTACGTGTCATTTGCACAAGACCAAATTCCGAAATGCGAAGCGTAACCGATTGATATTTATCTTTTTCTTTGAGTGTCTTTTCCAAAAAGCGCGAAAGCTTGTGTCTATTGGAAAGGTTTGCCATATCAATAAAGTCAATAACGATCAATCCGCCAATGTTACGCAAACGCAACTGCGTAACGATCTCATCGGCTGCTTCAAGGTTGGTCCTAAGAATTGTATCTTCCAAGGAACCACCGCTGGTAAATTTACCGGTATTAACGTCAATAACAGTCATTGCTTCTGTTGCTTCAATCACAAGAGAACCACCAGAACGTAGAATCACTTTTTTCTGAAGCGCTTTTTCAATTTGTTCGTCTACTTTAAAACGTTCAAATAATGGCGGAGGACCACTATAAAAACGAAGTTTGTGTATCAATTCTGGGGTACGATGTTGAACAAACTTATGAATAGCCTTGAGCTCGTCTTGATTATCACTAATAACAGCATCAACATCTTCATCCAAATGATCACGAACTGCGCGCAAAGAAAGGGAAAGATCTTCATGAACTAATTCGCCTGGTTTTGCTTTTTTAAATCTTTTTTGAATAGCATGCCAAGTCGTAATAAGAAATGAAAGATCTCGTTGAATGTCCTTCGCACTTCGTTCTTCCGCCGTTGTACGTACAATAGCGCCCATACCGTTGGGAAGATTTTTTTGCAACAACTCACGTAGTCGCGCCCGTTCTTCACGAGACTCTATTTTTTTTGATACCCCAAGATGTGGCACATTGGGCATAAGAACAACAAATTTACCTGGAAGCGTAAAGCACGTAGAGAGCTTTGCGCCTTTTTCATAAATAGGCTCTTTAATAACCTGAACCAGAATATCTTCGCCCTCATTAAATATTTTGCCCACATCCATGGACCCTTTGATTTCACGTGCGGTAAATTCTTCAGGTGTATCATCAGATTGCAGATACTCCGAGATGCGTTCTGCTGCCAACGTACGATCTATCTCAGAGATATGGAGAAACCCAGCCTTCTGGCGGCCAATGTCGACAAAGGCTGTTTGTATGCCAGGCAATACTTTAGAAACGCGGCCTTTAAAAAAGCAACGATCAAGATCTTCTTTATTATGTGTATCAAAATAAATATCTTGTAAACGATCGTTGTTGAGAACGGCAACGCGTGTTTGCCATGAGTCCTTGTTGATTAAAATTCTTTTCACGAAATATCTCATCCTCCTAACACACAAATCATACAAATTTTTTTTATATGACTTTTGAGTGGATTTTTAAAAAAAATTAAGTAATATGTAAATGTTATTGATATTAGTATAATAAATCTTTGCCTCAATGAGTAGAACATTTGGGAAAAACAAGGCAAAGTGCTTATAAATGACGTTATTTTGACATAAAGAAATGTTTTAACCTGCCCAAATATGAGGAGAAAAATCTATGAAAAGCTTAAATAAGCTTGGTTTGGCGTGTCTTGTGGTAACCCTCTTTGCTGTTGGTGGCTGTGGTAAGAAAAAGGAATCCTCAAAGGAATCGACCAAAAAGATAGCAAGTGCCGACCTTGGCGAAAATTCAGAAAATTTGCTCGATGACAAGGATATTGCCAATTTTGCTTTTGTTGACGATGAAACTATTCCTATGGTTGAAGATAAGAAACAAACCGCTGCAAATGAGAAAAAAGCTGATGATAAGTTGGTAGCACTTGTTGACGAAGACGAGTTTGAAGTCGACGAAGATTCTACACTCCCTGAAGATGAAGCCGTTGCTCCTAAAGCAAGCGCTTTCAAGACCGTCTATTTTGATTTTAACAAAAACAATATCCGCAAAGACCAACAAACCGCAGTCAATTCTGACATAGAAAGAGCACAAGAAGCCGTCAAACAAGGCAAAAAGGTTGTTATTGAGGGACACTGCGATCAAATCGGTTCAGCAACATACAACTTAGCTCTCTCACAACGTCGTGCAGAAGCTGTAAAAAAACAAATGGCACAACGCGGTCTTGATCAAAACAAAATCAAAACAATCGGACTTGGCTATGAACGTCCAGTCGTTTGGTCAGATGCCAAGAGCCGTTCAACTTTAATCAAAGAACTTGCATTAAACCGTCGCGCAGAAGTCTTAGTTGATTAAAAAAATTACCTTATTCATGTAATAAAAAAGCCCCGGATGGAACCATCCGGGGCTTTTTGTATCTTTATTTTTATGAACCACACCCACAACAGCCACTACCTTCCTCGTGGCATTGATCAAGCGCTGCAGCTGGAATCTGATGCAGATTTGCTATCAGCAGATCAATCGTTTTGTCCCATGAAAAATGGGTAGTAACATACGTACGACATTGCTGAGGAGTTACCACGCCGGCCTGTAGATCCTGCCACGCCTTGATAGCACAAGCCGCCAGGCCTTCCATGCTACGAGCAAGGTAACTTACCCCGCAGCCTGGTGGCACAACATCCCCAGGTCCATAGGTATCAAAACCAACAATAGGCAAGCCAACCGCTAGTGCTTCAAGCAGCACAAGACCAAATGAATCGTTCGTGCTTGTAAAAAGAAACGCATCGGCACAGTGGTAATAATTGATAAGGTCCTTACCACGCTGAGGCCCTGCAATAACAATATCAGGATAACGTTCCCGCAGCTGGGTAATGCTGTACCCGGAATCTTCTGGCCCTACCAGAATCTTGGTCCCTTCAACAGGACATTGCAGGAATTCGTCAATATTTTTCTCTTGAGAAAGACGCGCTACGTATAAATAAAACGGCCGTTTGCGATCATGCAAACCACATGCGTACGTTGCCTTTTCTTTCTCTTCTAAGGTAGGCAGGGTAAATTTTTCTAGATCAACCCCATGCGGCCATACATCAACATGCTCTATCCCCTGTTCTCGTAACTCTTCCATCAATGACCGTGCCGGCACTAATGTCGCTGATGCTCGATTGAGAAAACGGTGAACAAAATAACGAGACATAAACAGCGGAACCCCAAACATAGCCTGCCCAATTTCCGGAAGTCGCCCTGGATAAAAGGCTGTAAAGGGAATGTTATGTGCATAACAATATGAACTTGCTTTGTACGACATAATTCCATGAAGTGTGATTACAATATAATCTGGACGGAATTGTTCAATTTTTTGAGCAATCTTTGGTTGAATGCCACAAGGGTAGACAGAGGTTAAATCTGCAGTAAATGGCACATGAAAGGTATCTAAAGGAACATCCATGAAACCTACCTCATACCCCCTGACAAGTAACCCCTTCGTTACCTCGTTAAAAACTTTCTCCACGCCTCCCAATACCTTTGATTCATCTGCAGAAACAATATTTTCACATATAATTAATAACCGTTTACGTTCACTACTTGTCAATACTGTATTAGCATAAATAGCCACAAAAAATAAGGTACTCAGCAAGGCTATACTCAAAACAATATTTTTTTTCATAGCACAACTCCTTTTTGATAATAATAAATTTGGGAACAATCACGCTAACGTCATAACTGTTAATCATATCAAAACATCAGAAAAACTTCTGGCAGCAGCTTGACCAACAATTCTTAATGTGGTACAACAGGCCAACGATATGCAAACTACGTTTTTTTATGAGGATTTTTATTATGAATATTTCATCATTTTTGCGTAATGTAGCACTTGTAACATTGTTTGCAACCAGTCTCAACGCCCAAGATTCCAGCTTTGGAATAGTACCCCTTACAAGTACTGCCAATGAACTAGACCGCGAAGCTCTTTCACTCATTAAAGATGAACTGAAAAGTTCACTCAAAATGCTTGTCGCTATCCGCAATACACAAGATCCTTTATTACAATCGTCCATGAATAATGTATTGAAAGAAGCTCTTTATATTCTTGGCGCGCTGACTATCGGTGGCGGATGTATCGTGGCTATCGTTATCAACTCGGCAGGATTAAACAATGTTTGGGAGATTTTAGGCACTACGGCTGGGCGAAATGCAGCACTTATTGGACTTCCGTTCTTACTAGTCGGAACCATCATTGTATATACCCTCCTTAAACTTACCTTCAGTCGCCTTCTGGCACAAAAGAATGACACCACAACCAACATCAAAGACTCATTAACCCTCATTGAACAAACAATCAATAAGCTGAATTACGAAATTAAAAAGGTTGAACGCATCTGCAACATGGCATAGCCGCTCCTTAGATGCTTTGTTCAAGAATAATATGCAACCATTAGAACCGAACAAACAAGGCTAAAACATGAGTATTTTTGAAAATTATAAGGATAAATCATCTATTTCTTCGTTGCATTAGACAAATAGAAACAATCTGTTAAGCTGAGAAAGCTAAGTATTTAGCATCACAATTCGCTCTATTAATTTTATTCTTCAATGAAATTTTTCATAGTTTTGTGAATTCCTTTTGTTAAATGCTTATCAGTGTTTATATGAGAAAATCTCTTTATACCATCAGAGATTTACAACGCCACTGAACAAAAAGAGAATCGCCTTGGGGCTTTCTTTTAAAGATCAAAAATCTTTGTAGAAACCATAGTTTCCTACTATAATCCGGCGGTTTGGTAAGAAGTACTGCTGCTCTTCTTAATGTGTTTTGTTCACCATAAGATCACTGTTAGATCTGACCATTACATGGCGTTAGCTCACAGGAAAAACACACGAAGACAGTTATTTACTTATTTACCACGGTAGAGTGAAATCTACCCGAAACCAAAGGTTATATCATTATGAATACAATAAAATTCGAAGCATTAAATCTATCCAACGACGTATTAAAAGCAGTTTTAGATATGGGATTCAGTCAAACGACACCCATTCAAGCACAAGCTATTCCGGAAATCATTGCAGGACATGACGTAATAGGACAAGCATCAACGGGAACAGGTAAAACCGCCGCATTTGGCATCCCAGCAATCGAAAAAATTGATCCACAACATAAAGCAGTACAAATACTTGCCTTGTGCCCAACACGAGAACTTGCTATACAAGTTTCTGGTGAAATCACGAAACTTTTAAAATATAAACGAGCCATCTCGGCGTTACCGGTGTATGGCGGACAACCAATTGAACGACAATTTGCTGGTCTTAGAAGAGGCCCACAAATCGTCATCGGTACCCCTGGACGAATACTCGATCATCTTGATCGCGGAACGTTACGTTTAGACAACGTGTCCATGGTTATTCTTGATGAAGCTGACAAAATGTTAGACATGGGATTCAGACCTGATATTGAACAGATTCTACGTACCATCCCGCGCAACCGCCAAACCGTTCTTTTTTCAGCAACAATGTCATCTGAGATTCTGCAATTAACGAAACGTTATCAAAATAATCCCAAGATGATTAAGGTTGCACCAGAAAAACTCAGTATCCCTCCAGTCGAACAAATTTATTTTGATGTTGAACAATCAAAGAAAACACAAGCGCTTATACAATTGCTTGATATACACAATCCAAGACTTGCTATTGTGTTTTGTAATACCAAAAGAAAAGTTGACAATGTTTCACGAATTCTTCGCGATAGAGGATATCAAGCCGCAGGAATTCATGGTGATATACGACAATCAAAACGTGACAGCATTATGACACGATTTCGTAATGACAAAATTAATATTTTAGTTGCAACAGACGTTGCCGCACGAGGAATTGATGTTGCTAACGTGGAAATAGTATTTAACTATGAGATTCCTCAGGATGTTGAATCATATATCCACAGAATTGGCCGAACAGGACGCGCCGGTAAAACAGGAAAGGCGCTCAGCTTGGTATCGGGAAGAGAAATGGGACAACTACGCGATATCAAACGATACACCAAAGCAACCATCAATCAGCAATATATCCCAACATTCGAGCAGGTTAAAAGTTCAGTACCCGTCGTAGCACATGCTACGAAGACTATGCCTACTACGAGCACTATGCCTACTATGAACACTATGCATGCCATGAACACGACAAACAACATCAATGATCGGCTCGAACAGCAGGCAAACAAAATTCTTGGACACATCAAACAAAATCTAAACAGAGACCAACTAACGGATTATCTGCATCTCATGAAAAAACATCTTGGAGAAAAACATTCTTCAACAGATATTGCCGCAGCGCTCCTCAAACTCGTTATTGATGCTGATCATCATAAAACACATCAAAATAACGTTAATTAATTTCATAGAATTAAACCTTCTTGCCTTTTTGGCAACGTTGTGAATATCATACATAACAACGTATCGATGCATTGCCCATATTCTTAATTTTATAAAGGAGAAAGAACTATGAAGAAAATGCTTGCATTATGCACGTTATGTTCTTTTGTAGCACTCTCGGGTCAAGTTCCCGCAGAGGGACAAGGCCCACAAGGCAAAATGAGCAAAGAAGAATGGAGAAAAAAAGGGGAAGAGTGGAGGCAAAAAAGAGAAAAAGAGCGCGCAGAACTAACAGCACTCTATAATACATTCAAAACGGATGCAGCAGCAGTAACCGACCCTGCAACAAAAAAAGCTTTCAATAGCCTTATTGCTCTTTCTGATAAAAAAATTGAGTTTAAAGAAGCTCGCCGCGCCAAGATGGAACAATGGCGTAAAGGACGCGGTGAAAAAGGACGCCGTGGCAAAAAAGGCGATGGTAGAAGTGGGCGAAGAGGCCGCAAAGGCCCTCAACCTTCGGAAGACCAACAAAATCAATAACAATCATTTAAGTATATAAAAAAGGCTGGCTGGTTGAGTGCAACCAGCCAGCCTTTTTTATGAGCACGCAAATAATTTCAATGAGCCAATAACCCGTTTTTTTGTCTTTTTTATCGATTCATGGTATATATGCAAGACTTTGGCGGGTAATTGATCAACAAAACTATATTTTGTAGAGATTATTATATGAAACATTCATACACAAATTCATCCATCAACCCTATCGCTTGCGTCCTTTTGATTTGTCTTGCATTAATAAGCACATCTCCACAGATACACGCTACAACAACAAGCAACTACATTGAAATGGGGCTCGCACTTGCCAATATTCCTGTTGATATGGCAGCCCACTATTACACACTCGAACATGGCAAACAAGCAGCCGCGCCACTACACTGTGCAACTGCCGTCATCAATCTTCTTAATAAATTGTTCTTTTTTTATAACAACACGGACGTTCAAACAACCCCAAACAGCTGGAGACGGGATCGCATCGTTCATGGTATCTTTGCTATTCGCGATATCACCCAAATAATACAATCAATCAAAGAGAGTTCGACGTCAAAGGATGATCCATTTCTTCCCACCGACCTGTCACTATTCAACGATGAACAATTCGCTCAATTTTTAGAAAAATTTAATACTAATCCAGCTCAGAACAATCAATCAAACGAAGAGCAGCAAGCCGCGCAAACAAAAGAAATATCAAAAACATCCCTAGCATGGCAGGTTGGAGTACTCCCTCTCCTTAAAGGATTAACATCCTTCCTTGTAGCGTGGACACAAGACGAATCCCATTCATTTTCAGGAGAACATGCTCGTTTTGTAGCAACAGCGTCTCATTCGCTTGCTCGATTACTCGATGAATACACAGCGCTTGATGCAGATTCACCATATAGAAAAGTAATTCTTGGGCTCTTAGTGGTTAACATTGTATGGCTTATTGCCGAAACAAAAGGCTATTATGATCACCTTCCACGCAGATGGAACCGCGGCCCTATAGCATATGATCAGGCATGTAGCATTTGCGGAGATACAATTGCCGATTTTGAGAAAGATGAAAGTCATAATGATTTCAGAGAATTGCAATGTGGACACGTTTATTGCAAAAACTGTTTAACACAATATCTCAATGTGAAACTTACCGACAAAACAACAGATTTTACTAAACTCAGTTGCCCTAAGCCAGGATGTAATCATCTGATAACCAGTTTAGAAGAAATAAACAATATCGTTGATAGCGATACAAGCGTACTTACCAATTACAATGAAGCAGCTTTTAAACAATGGTGCATTTCAGCACAAGCAAATCTCCGTCACTGCCCTACCCCTGACTGCAAAGGAGCCTTTCTTTTTGATAATGGTCACCAAGGAAACGTACAGTGCCCCGATTGTCATCAAAGCTACTGCGGAAATTGCTTGACCAATCATCCCAGCGGAACTCTTTGTCCAATTAACGATACAACTGTTGGGGGACGTGAGAATGCTCAAATTTTAAAAAAATTTGCAAAAAAATGTAAATGCGGAACTTTGATCGAAAGAGATGGTGGCTGTAACCATATGACATGCAGTGAATGTCACCATCAATTCTGTTATATATGCGGCAGAGATTGGGAGATGCACCGAAATCCTGTAACCGGAGTAATTGATAATTATCACTGCAACTTCGAAAGAGCCCCAACAGAAAATCTCAATTGACACTACTCACCGCATTTTTATCACAAATAAATACAAGTAATGAAAGGAGTTTTGTGAAACAATTTTTAGCAGCGTTAGCGATAATAGCCTCGGCATGCAACATTTTTGCACAAGTTAGCACCACTAACATTATAGAAAAATATCAAGCACAAACACCGAAGGAATGGGGAGAAAATGTCCATGGTGTTAAAACTCGTTTATCTACAACAGAAAAAGTAATAGCGCTCACGTTGGATGCCTGCGGATCTGCTACCGATGGGTGTGATTACAGATATATACATTTTTTGGAAGAAGAAAAAATTCCAGCAACCATTTTTGTATCAAATCGATGGATCATGCGACACCCTGATGATTTTAAAAAACTAATCAAAAATCCTTTATTTGATATTGAGAATCATGGATTACATCATAAACCTTGTTCCGTAAATGGTAAGTCTATCTATGGTATCCAAGGCACTCAAAACATCACCGAATTGATTGCAGAAATTGAAAACAATGCACACATTATTCAAGAACACACAGGTAAGAAGCCTAAATTTTATCGATCAGGAACCGCCTATTATGATGAAATAGCAACACACGTTGCAAACGATTTAGGGTACCAAGTAATAGGTTTTACCGTGTTAGGTGATGCTGGAACAACGTGGAATAAAGGGCAGGTAAAAAAAGCTCTTTTAGAAACAAAGCCAGGATCTATAATTATTCTTCACATGAATCACCCAGAAAAAGAATGCGCGGAGGGGGCAATTGAGGCACTTAAGGAATTACAAAAACGAGGATTTACCTTTGTTAGATTATCTCAATACTCATTAACATAAAATAATTAAAAACACTTGCAAATTTTAGATCGAGATATTTAAGAATAAACAATACATAAAGCCCCAAAGAACTTTGGGGCTTTATGTTCATAAGAAACGATCCACGTTATTATCTTATTTTACCTTTTTTTCAGGGCCCTTACCCAATCTTCTATTCATCATATCGCGACCTTTGTCCCCAACTTTTTGCCACATGTCATGTTTCATCTTAAGATATTCAGCAATTAATTTAACAGTTTTTCCGGTATCATCATTACCAACTTTTGCAGCTGCAGCATTAATTTCTTCCATTTTCTTGTTCAGCGCCTCTTTGGCAGCTTCAACTTTCTTGCGCATTTCTTCCATCTTTTGTTTCATTTCAGCCGACATTGGCTTATTTTTCATTCCCTTATCCCCTGGCTGTGGGGGCTTCATGTCTGGGGCACCCAATTCTGGGACATCTATTTCTTCTTCAAGCGTTGCTTGCACTGGTGATGACGCCAAGGCACAAATGGCGCACAACGTGAGAATCTTTTTCATAAAAAGCTCCTTTTCCCTTAGGATTTGTACTATACCCTACGTATTTTTAGCTTAATCTAGTCCCTGTAGCCAAGTCAACAAATTTTATTTCTATTAGAAACGGAAAAACAATATAGATAGATTTATACTCGTTTTTTACACTTTCCACGGCTTGCATGTACATATTTGGTTCTGTAAAACAAATTCCAACGATAAAAACACATGAAATATTGACCTGAAGGCATGAAGTTGCATATTTTATAGCAAGATTGGTTGTATCCAAATTTTTATTGGGGGGGAGTTGATATGATTCAAATTTTCTCAGCAATCTCCTTGTTTATATGTGTAAGCTTATCATTTCATTCATGCAATCCTCAGGAAAACAAAAAAAATTTATTTATTAACACGAACACAGGATTAGAATCACTCACCCCGAAGCCAGGACAAATTATTTTTGTAACCGGTTCATGCTCATCCGGTAAAACCTCAATGGCAAAAATCATTGCGCAAAAACTTAATGCAAAATCATTCACCTACGATGATTATGTTATGCCGGTGGTACTTAAAAAATTTATTACCAAACATTATGGAAAGTTTTTGGCATTTTTCATCAGTGGATTGGTCATGCGTAATTTCTTTTCTTTTATTGATTTTTTAAGCGACAAAAGAAAATATGCTTTCCAAAAAAAATTTTATAAAGATATTAAAGAAGGCTTAGCCGATGAACCAACAATACATATGTATCAAGAAGTAAAAAAAGCTGCGCAGCAGGGACATGATGTTGTTGTCGAGTCGCCAATATATCTCTGGGGTGGGATAGATTTTTTGCAATGTCTCGAAGAATTCAAAGGAACAAATATCACTTATGTTCTGGCGTACTGTCCATGGAATGACTTAATCGACAGAATAAAAAAACGAAATTCGTCTTCAAACAAAAAGAATCGTCGCGAACTTGATTGGGTTTTGGGCAATTATGTCCCCTACTTTGAATTTTCTCCTGACAATCATGGCAAACATCCATTAGAGTATGTAAGTGGCACAAATGTGCACAGCATCATTACAGAATATGCACAACCCCATTACAAGAAAAAGCACCTACGGCTTTTACCAGAAACACAACAAGCTGTCTTGCAGGCTTGTCCTAAAGACACAATCTATCACATTTATCCACATTTTGCCTATGATCTGACCATTAACACAACAGTAAATACTCCAGAGCAAGGGGCAACGTTCGTGGTAGATTATATACAGAAGAAATGCAGTTGAAAATTATTAGTTGAGAGCCGACTGATAATGCTTCCCTTGCAATCCCCATAAATAAGTTAATCCCATAAGATTCCCTAAACTCGCATGTCGTACCAATAAGATTGATCAATTTCACATGTCGTACCGGCGAAAGCCGGTATCCAGTCTTCGCTTTCTTCTTCTCGTAAAGCTACATCGGACAAGAAAACTACGACCGGTAGGCCAGTTGATTGATTTTGTGAATATATGGTCAGAGGTATTTCTGGATACCGGCTTTCGCCGGTACGACGTATGCATAATACGCAAATTTTTAGTAAAAAACGTGGGCCAGGTGTGAAAGAAAGCATTTCGAACAGTTGTGAAACAAGTTCCAAGCCTTCACAGACCGCCGTAGCCACCTAGACGAAGGCAGCCAGACGCTTCGGCTGGCGGGCAGGATAACAAAGGGCAGCAATTATCACACTGAACGTTCAGAACCCATCCTGAACTTATTTTAGGAATGACACATTCCCCGGTGACTTTGACAACACTTCCAACACGGTCTTTTCAAACAATTTTTGATCAGCCCATATTGCTAGGTCTATTTCAAATCCATTTTTTTCATCTTCAAATGTTTTACCCATTGATGGGCCAGTAAGAACAACGTTAATTTTTACTTTTTTTGTTTTTATAATGTTTGGATTAATAACAACAGCACTGGTTAATGTGTCCCAAAACATATACTGACCATTATCTATTAATGGTTGGATTACCCTCAGACTTTCATACACAAACTCAAACTGTTTCTCAGCACATCGTTGTTGCAACGCTGCCATAAATTCGTGCCTGATAGGGGTATATTGAGTTGCATCTAATGAAACAAGTGTCAGAGGAACTCCGCTTGATAAAAGTGTTTTAAAGGCCTCTGGATTATTATAAATATTCCATTCAGCACTGCCATCATGCCCCTGTTCTTGAACATTGCCATTAACGTACACAGCCCCACCCATCATATACATACGATGTATTTTTTGGCTTAATTCAGGATGAATACGTAGTACTTCGGCAATATTTGTACATGGTCCTGTTTCTAATAAATCCACAGGCTCAGTTGTTGTACGTAACACATCAATAAGCACATCAACCGCTGATGAAACGAGTTGATCTGCACACCTTGTCTCCTCATCCCACACCGGCAAACGGGTAAGCTTCCACGAATCTTCCCTCCAAACACTTGGAAATTTATTAATACCTTCATTGCTACTCACGCCAAGAGGAATGGTTGCGCCAGAATGTAAAAGATTTTTCAGTTGCTTCATAACCACGACTGCTGGTTCTGCAAAACTGTCAGCGGGAACAATTGTAATAGCCTTGATCCGTGCGGGAGCATATAGGAGCTGCAATGTACTTGAGATAAAATCATCAACCCCAGCATCATGATCAATAATAAGCGGCTGGGTAGTGCTGCATGTGCACCGTGTCATAAAACCACAAATAACAATAAGGAGAAAACATCGACGAAGAGAAAGTACAGTAATCAGCATAAGAAAGCTCCCATTTGATAACACTCATTTTTCAATTATGAGGAGCATTGTATATAAAAAATTATAAGTTTCAATCGCCTCCATATGAATACTACGCCACACTCTTCTTGCCTTACCTATAATTATTTCCTATCTTTTCATTATCATCTAAAAAAGGATCTCAAAAAAGAGGAGTTTCGGTATGAAGAAAAAAGTTTTTCCCTTAGCCAAAGCCTATCAATTGCTTGAACCAGGACCTGTCGTAATGGTTTCAACATCACATAAAGGAAAAGACAATATTATGACAATGTCCTGGCATATGATGATCGAATTTGAACCACCACTAATAGGATGCGTCATAAGTAATAAAAATTATTCGTTCAAGATCTTGCAAGAAACAAAAGAATGCGTCATCAACATTCCTACCGTAGATTTAATCGCAACAGTTGTCGGTATTGGCAACACCACAGGCACAAAGACCGATAAATTTAAGAAATTTCACCTCACACCACTGGCATCTTCAAATGTTACAGCACCGATGATTGGCGAGTGTTATGCAAACTTGGAATGCAAAGTCGTTGATATGAAAATGGCAACAAAATATAACATTTTTATTTTAGAAGCTCTTAAGGCATGGATTACACCATCTAAAAAAAGGCCGTTGACGATCCACCATTGTGGTAACGGTGTTTTTACCGTTGATGGTAAAGTAATTAAGACACACTCTAAGAAGAAATAAGACATCACTTTTGCAGAGCACTAAACAATCAGCTATTTGGAAAATTCTGGATAAATAACCGAATTTTCATGCTTATCGTCCCAAATCTCGTGCTCATTAAGACGTGTCTCTATTAATTCAACCGGAGCCCCATCTACCTCAATGACTGCAACCCTAAAACCCTTAAAGGGATTGTATGGGGCCAAAAGAATTTTTTTGTTTTCGATTGCTGTATCAATGCTGTCTACTTTAAATGCAACATGTGGAATGGTTTGCAGAAGTGGATGCAAAGGGCAACCTTCTTCATAACGATGCCACTGTATCCTAAAATTTTTGTCTTCGCCATCGGATGTATACATTTTAAATGTAGCACTATATCGCTCACCTGCCCGCATTTCTTTGGTCGGAATTCCCATATGATGATAGGTATATTTAACTTTGTTCATATGTACCTCCCTGATGAGTAGGTATTATCTCTCCTGCAAGAATCGCATCTGCCTCGTTGTCGCTCAACCAACGCTTATGTTCCAAAGCATAATCAAATTGTAAGAGCGATCGATCAGTATTCCACTCTCCAGGAAGCTTTTTTGTGCCAAGCATTTGATAACCTGCGAAGGGAATTCCTCGTTGCGCACATTCATTGTCGATGGATGTAAGATCACTGTAGCGATCATCAAATGAAATAACTCGTTCTGGTTTTACGTGATAGTAATCAAGAAAAGCACCCAACACGGCACCCTTCTCAGCATAATTCGCGCAAAGAATTCCCTTATACAAACATGGATAATTGTTGTGGCTCACTGGAAATGTTTTAAAGGAAACATCATTAAAATCTCCGCTCAAGTCAATGTCAAAATCTTTAAGCATGGTTGCTCGCCATTCCGGCAGATTTTGTATGACGCCAGCAGAACCACTGCCCATAGCAGTAAGCCCAACAACAATACACTTCTGCCAGTGCAATTGTTTAATCATTCGCACGATATCTTTATCAAAAACAAAGCGATGCGCTTGCTGAAACAAGATACCAAGAAAATCATCAATCGTTTTTTCTCTGGCTTGGGTATTCCAGAGAACCGTACAATATTTTGCGATAAGACATATTTTAAACCACAATGGAAACTCAAAATTTCTCGCAAAAACATCATTTGCGGTAATAAGCGTATTATCAACATCAAAGGTTACCACGGTACGTTCATTGCATGAATCAAATACCGATTGTACTTGGCAATATTCATCAATGGGCTGAATTCGTTCAGGCAATAACTCTGGCGAAATCCCCACGCCGCACGTTCGAGCACGTTTAACGATCATACATGTCATACCAATGAGCATGAACATTGCGAGGATATATCTTTTTTTTAATTGAATGCAAAACACGTCTCACATCTCCCGCACAGGAATTCTAATAACCAATGGAGAATGCCCCAATTTTTCCATAGCAGTTACAAAAACTTGTGGCGTAAGGCCTATCGTCATATCATTCCTCAGTGGATGGAAATTAACGAATGTTGTTGTTAAAAAATCTTCATCAAGTACAAATGACACTTTGTTGTGTTGATCAAAGATAAGACCAAACGGAGTTACCGATCCAGGTTGCAACTTGAGAACCTCGAGCAATTCTTCCGGCTTAGCAAAGCTAAACCGCCGTCCACCCACTACATCACCGAAGGCTTTCAAATCAACACGTTTATCCTCCGTCACACTCACAAGAAACAAAGAGCCATCTTTTTTATCTTTTAAAAAAAGGCTTTTTGACTGAAGACCGGGTATGGTATCAACGTCGCTATCAATTAGAACCGGTTTGTCTTCAACCGTAAACACCGGCTGATGTTTAAAAAGTTTGTATGCAATGTTGTGAGCATCAAGAAAATCAAATAGTATTTTTTCACTCATAGACATTCCTTATACGAAATTTTCTCTCACAGTAGAAAAACATAATGATTATGATACAGTACGATGAAATTGTAGGCTATTCAAGCCTGAATTAGTTATAAAGAAAAGGGTTTTTTGTGAAATACAAACCAACAAAAATATTTTTTGGCATTACAAGCCTTTTCGTTTGGTGTCTGTACGGTAAAGAAGATGCGCCAATAAAGCAACAACCACGTATCCAACTGACTTCTAGCACGCCCAAAGAACACTCTTTGGTAAAAAAACATGCAAAAAATGCTTCTGTGATTTCTATTGCTCGAACAGTAGTATTAGAATCCAATGAATACTCCGATAAATACAAGCCAGTAAATCAAACAGTGTTTAATATAGAGCCTACAGCGAGCCAAACACGACCGCAAGATCCTGTCTATGAAAATGGACATGTCAAAAATCCTCTTGTTGGCAGGCACATGAACAAGATTTCTCTTGATAATATTCGGAAGAGACCAAACATTTGATCAGCCATTGTAATTGTTTTATAAAGATAAAACTATGAATATGGCGCACAAACGTTTTTTTGTCTTGACCAAACAAAACCTCATGATTAAAGTGTGAACAGTAAAACTCCAACACTGTTCAAGAAAGGGAATAACCATGAAAAAAATTTTATTTCTTGTAGCCGTTAGTTTCGTCACACTTGCGCAAGCATACAAGCAATTTGATTTGAAATTAGCATTAAACCCCAAACGCATGTGTCTTAAAGGCTTGGATCTTCGTGCAGCCCCATTAAAGAATAAAAACTTAGAAGGGAAAGCATTTATTTCTTGTGATTTTAGAGGCGCTGACTTAAAAGATACAAATTGTACAGACGACAAATTTGTTGATTGTATGCTTGTAGATACTTGCACAGAGGGAACCATTGTCAACAACGCACTTTTTCTCGGTTGCGAAATGTCAAATATACGAGGAATTCAGACATATGTCGAAGCTCCAATCATTCAAGAAGCAATCCCAAATATATATTTTTATAAAAATGACATGGTAGAAATATCTTTAAAAGTTCGCGGTTCATGGCAAGTCTTTAAAGTTCGCGTTTCAGGCCTTTGTCGCAAAATATACAATGAAGCAGTAGCAGCACAAGCTGGAGATGATGATTAAAAGCGCTGTAGCCGAGCAAAACACCTTAGGACTAATTGATAGCAAGATTTTTAGGTTGTTCTTTTCTACTGTTATCTCTATAGATTGTTATCCCTTTAAGGTTTCTTACATAGGCTTGATGAAAAATATTAACAATTTCCTGTTCAGTAATAGTTGATATAACGTTAACTGTCTTTGAGATGGATTCATCTACTACTGATTGCAAAGATTCCATCATTGCTAGATGCCCCTGAGGTGAGATTTCCGACGCTGTTAAGAAGACATGGCGAATATTGGCAGGGATTTCTGGCAAGCTACCAATACATCCTAATGTCACAATTTTTTCCATTAAAGTTTTATCAACTATTCCAGCGTTGGAAAGTGCTTTTTGTAAAAAAGGGTTGAGTTGTTTCGTTTTTCCATGCACTTCAACCAAGGAGAATTGTGGTTCTATTCCCTGGGAAGCATTGATAACCAATGAGCTTCTGCCTGTTGGTGGTAATGCAATAGTGGAGGCATTTCGTAAGAGTCTCGTGTTTCTGATTTTTTGCGCTAATTCATGCCACATCTTGGCAGTCACATGCGGAGTAGAAACTTTGCCGAATCGCTGTTCAATAAATCCAGGATTATCGTTGTATCGGCAACCCTTTGAAAGCGCCATTGCCTCAAACGAGCCTCTAACTTTTGCAAGCTCATGGGATTCTGACTTTGAAACGTAATTGATAAAAGCAATTATATCTTTGCCAATGTCTCTCGCTTGTGCGTCGCTATATGCGAGGTTACATTGCATGAAAAGATCCGCAAGGCCGCATATACCAATACCAATTTTGCGTTTTGCCTTCATGATAGCCCTTTGTTCTTCATAGGCATATCTGCTAATGCTTATTTCTAAGGCATTGTCGAGCGCTCTTACCATTAATCGCGTCGCTTGTTCTAATTTTTTAAAATCAACAACGAGAGACTGTTTGGGGCCTTCCATGAAAAATTTCCCCACGTTGATATAACCAAATTGACAGCTTTCTCCAGCCGCTAGGCCAACTTCTCCGCACGGTGCAACAGCAACATAATCACCGACGCCAGGCGTAGAATTCCCTTCATTGAGACGGCTCATAAAAAGAAGTCCTGGGTCGCCACACAGGTACACACTTTTGGCTATTTCCTGCAAAAGTGTTTGTGCTGATACTTTTTTGCCATCTTTTAATTGATATGTTTCATTGTTCAAAAAAGCCTTCATAAAAGCATCATCTATGTTAACCGATATGTTAAATATCCATTTCTCACCATGCTGATCAACTAGATTTTTTACATTAATAAATTCGCGAATTTTAGGATGGTATACTGAAAGTATGGCTATATTACCAACGGGACGATCTTCTTTCCCGCTCTTTGCGCCATCCACGGCGATAGTGTTGAGTTTTTTTAATACAGTTACAGGATCGTCAAGATCATCGAGGTTAAATCCAGTACCCATACCATCTTGATGCAAATGATCAACAATTGTCTTAATTTTTGCCATATCTTTTCTCAAATCAATTGGAGGAACTGTGCAAGCAGAGAAAGGTTTGTCGTTGTATCTGCCTGCATTAGTCAAAATAGGGGTACTCATAACACAATATCCATCATCGAGCAGCGATCCAAATGCACATTCTAGTCTCTTTATTTCAGAGGGAGATGTCTTAAATTTTGTTTCGATTGAAAACAGGGTATGAACAACACGCTCCATCATCTGTTTTGGAGATTCTCCGTGAGCAAGAATTTTCCCAGTTTGTAGAACAAATTCGGCTGAAGCTGTTGGTTGAAATGTTGAGTGGTAGGAAGGTTCAGCAGCAAAAATAGAGACCTTTGAAATGACTAAGATTGTTACAATTGAAAGGATGGTTGTAGCAAAAGTATGTTTCATGAGCAATCCTATATTATAAAAATTTATCAAGATTTATTAATTTCAGTTTGTCATGGTGCAATTAATATTATGAACCCAGTTAACATCCTTGTCAAACACATAAATTACTAATCGACAATACAAAACTGGCAATTCCTTTAAAAACTTGATATAAATACAGGAAATATGCGTTAAAATGCTGCAAAAACGTAAAAATATAAACTTAATCGTATCGAACTGAACGTACAAAGATTTGGCTTGAACATTCGACGATTTTACGCCGAACGTGCATGGACAATATGTGAAGGGCCAGATTGACGAAATGATTCTTCGTATATTGTAATAACATCAAAGCCAGCTTGTTTAAGCAATAGAACAAATTCATCATTCGTATACCAGACAACCTGAATAAGCTCATTTTCTTGTTGTTGTACTACCCCATCTGCAATGAGTTCATACAAGCAAAATGCATCAGCACGTTTTTCCTGCTCATCAAAAACATGCCGTGTTGTAAGTCGAATTACCGTATGATCATCGATACGAGCCGTGCACGTCGATCGCGCCGGAATGGTAGGATCAGGAACAAAGATATCAATAAGCAGGTCGCCATTTTTATGCATATGGGCATGTATATTTTTAAGTGCTTGCAAGGCAATCGAACGATCGGTAATCAGTTGAAATGATCCTACGGCAATGGTAACAGTTGTATATTTGTGTGGAAGTGTAAGATTTTCAAGCGATTGGAGATACAACTCCGGTGCCAATTGTAAATGGGCACATCGCTGCTTACAACGCTCAAGCATAACAGAGGAGCTATCAACTCCATCAACAACATATCCACGGTGTAGAAGCGGAATTTGCAACCGCCCAGATCCGGACATCGCTTCCAATACTCTTCCATGCCCAAGTGACATGAATGAGGCATAAAAAGCAACTTCACGTTCTGGTGCATATTTTTTTGTTATGTCATAAAAAATGCTACAAAGGTTACCATATGCTTGCAGCTTGATGTTTTTATTCACGAAAAATCCCTACTGTTAAGAATAACTCGTACAAACCTCATACAGAAATGATAAGCTCGTTTGGAAAATTGAAAAAGATGTTAATCGCCCAAGAAGAATTTATTGTTTTTCAACCATGTATATAATTGTTCACTAGTTTTATTCTTCTTATCACAATAAATAGGATGCTTAGATTGGCTATTCAAACATAAAGCTTCTGCCTGTTCAACATCATTCTTTTTAAAGACCGTTAACATATGACTATAAAAATGATAGGAGCTGCTAGATGGCAGCATTTGTACATTCACATAGGTAAGCGGAATTGTTAGCTCTTGATGATCAGTTTTCATTAAAACAAACTCCCCGGTCTCTTCGTCCAAAGATTGGTCAGGAGTTTTAGCAACTTGACGAAATAAAGTGATAGCGTTTGAGTAAGCAAGAAGATTCCAATTTTTCGTTGGAAACGTTTGGACCTCTTCGTTATCCGCAAATGTAAAAAAGAAACCATTGGATAATAACATCCCACCATCTGGAGAAAGAAGTCGATACATCCTTACAAGTGTTCCAAACGGATCAACAAGGTGACGCATCGTCCAATGTGAGACCATAAGATGAACCTTTTCTTTCAAGTTAAAGCCTTTTTTAAGTAATTCTTCTTCAATATTTTCAATTTTAAACTGCTTGAAACGATAATGCGTAACATTGCCTTTTCGCTCAACTTCATTAGTACTAATTTCATTTCCGCCTGTAATACTAATAATATGAAAACGCTTACCTGATTTCTGACATTCTTTATCGTTAGCTAAAACATTCATTGCAAAGGCGCCCCACGTTCCCCGAGCACATCCAACATCAAGGATGTAAATATCCTGTGCATCTTTGCTAGCAAGGCTTTGTAGGACCATTTCATCTTTGAGCCCAAATAACCCATAAGCACCATGCTGACCATTAAATCCCCATGTTAGAGGTGTAACTTTTTTTGTAACAATCTCAAATATTTTATCAATAGCGGCTTGAACAACATCAGGACGTTTTTCACCAAGCAATTTAGGAGCGGTGGATATTAAGGTCGATGAGGAGCTAGATTGACCAGATGAGGCAGGAGCATCATTGTCAGTATCATGCATGCTCGTTACAGTATGATTAGTTGTTGATGTATTTGAGACATTTGTAGTTGACGTTGAAACTGATGAAGTTGATGATACAGCTGCTGTTGTGCCTGCAGTAACTAATGATTGAACTGGAGCCAGATCCGTTAAAGATGCTGGTTGTGTGCTCGAATCGTCTCCAAACTTAAGTCTTTTTTTGCATAGAGGCATTGCACCATTATTTCTTTTCATGGCACCAAGGGATGTCAATGACATAGCGCCTAACAGGGCTAATGCGAGTAACTTTTTAATCATAATAATCTCCACTTATTTCGTCGCTTCTTATTCAAACAGAATTTAAAAACAAGTGCCTTATTATAAGACAAAACAATAAAAATTACAAATGGAGCATTCAGTCCTTGGCTAAAAAAAAGCATCTTTTCTGAGAAAATAACCCAAAAACCAGCTTTTCATTTGTTTTTTGTAATCAACATGCCTATGATTGTCCCTGTTATTTCAAAAATCAACCTTCTGAGATCGGATAAATTTTTTCAAAATTTTTCTATCGATAACATTGAAGTAGCATTCAGCATCAAAATTTTGATGCTGAATGCAAGCTTCTCTTGCATGAGTTCACAACCAATCGTCCGCAATCTTGACAAAGA
>CAYUQI010000007.1:0-54035 GCA_964446935.1 uncultured Pseudomonadota bacterium | reverse complement strand
TAGAGCTTATTATTTTTCTACAGACACGGATAAATAGATATATAGAAATACGCAGTCTTCAAGAAGCAGCTCACGAGGCTGCTTCCGATTCACCTAAACTAAAGAAAGCGAAGCTTGACGAATTTGCAAATCAAGGCGATGAAGAAGCAGATCAAGGCGTTTTAGAAAAATTAATTGACAAAGTATATGGCGACTATGCACAAAAACATACGCTTGCCTTTGAATCTGCGTTGCATAAAGAATGGACCTTTTTACACTCTGACTATAGTGATAACAATTGGATGTTGTCTGTTAAAAAAGTTTTTATATTGCCATTATCAAGCATACAAATATCAGACATAGAAATGTTTGCTCAACAGGCAAAACTTTTCTTATCGTTCATCTTCAAAGATGATCCAACGTTCAAATAAAAAAGAACATACATTAATTTTCAATTCAATCTGGGGACTAATGCATTAGTCCCCAGATTTTTTTATGCGTAAGGCGCTTGATTTTGCAAGCAAGATTGTTATTATACAACAGCAAACAAATAGGTTTTAAAATACATAAAATACCATCTGTTTTTTTCAAAGGACCCTTTATGAAACCACTCATTCGAGCATTACTTGTTTCAATCACAGCAATAACATTCGGCGCTAATTCATACGCTATGGATTACCAAACAAAGATCAGAATTTTTGCAGACAACGTTAAATATGCCTATAAAAACAAGAGCAACATATCCGGAGTGAGCTTTGCTGCTTTTTGCGCAAAAAACCCGGTTTATTGCGATCTTAAAAACAAAAAGATTAATCAATGGATGGATCAAACATCGGAACAACAACGCAGCAAAAAATTCTGGCTCGCCATAGAAAGCTGTATGGGTAATCAACAAATTTGTCCAGATTTTATAAGTGGATTCGGTGAGCTTGTATGCTTTCTTGTTGGCTGTGCTAAAAGGAGCACAAACACTTTGTCATTAACGGATATAACAGGCGATTCCCCTTGGCTTGTTGTTCTGAAAAAAGCCTTCCTCGTCGGAATCGACGTTCAAGGTAATCATATACAAGATAAAGCTGCAGCACTTGCAACAACCCTTTTGGAAAATATTTTTTGGTTTGATCCAACATTTAAAGAATATAAATTCGACAACAACAATTTTTTGAATCAATAATTTTGATATCATCTAATAAAAAAGCCTGGCGATGTTGAAGTCGCCAGGCTTTTTTCATGTATCCGCAGAGCAATAACTCAAAAGCAATTGCGTACCTCATCGCACATACTGAGCAAGCGGCGACTGTTGCCATACTCCACACAAACAAACGGCAAGTGCATCAGTAACATCGTTACGCTCTATCGACCCAAATTCAGTTAAGCGAGGAAACAGGCGCACCATCATGGCTGCTACTTGATCCTTACTCGCGCCACCAAAGCCCGTCACAGCCATTTTAATTTCACGCGGTGCAAATTCAGTAAGCATCATATGATGTTGATCAGCCAGCAAATACAAAATCCCTCGTAAATACCCCAACTTTAAAAAAGTCTGTGCATTTTTGCCTAAAAATGATGTTTCCAGAGCTATGTGTGTAATTCCATGAATTTTAATTTTTTCTATAAAAAATGAATAGAATTGCCCTACTCGTTGAGGCAATGCGTGTTGTGGACTTAGTTTTAAATATCCACAATCGTGCAACAGCACACGAGTCGAATGTTCAATGATGGCATACCCGGTAACGTGAAAGCCTGGATCAACTCCCAGAATAACCTTTTTTTCGCTCATACTCGCCTCGCCGTGTTTTTCTTTATTCGTACTACCATTTTGTCACCCTGAATTTATTTCAGGGTCAACTTTATGATTGTATCATGAAGCCTGGAAAAAGTTCCAGGCCATCGCAAGCCACCGTAGCCACTTGGGCAATTGCAACATATAAAGCAATCTTATGAACCATACTGATCGCCAAGATCCTCAAAGCGCGTCACTTCTCCAGCAAAGCGTACATTAAAAGCTCCCACCGGTCCATTACGCTGCTTGCCAATAATAACTTCTGCCATGTCAGGGTGTTCGGTTTCAGGATTGTACACCGCTTCCCGATAGATAAAAAAGATCACATCACCGTCTTGTTCTATTGCTCCCGATTCACGAAGATCAGAAAGCATAGGCCGTTTATCCATGCGACTTTCAAGTGATCGTGATAATTGTGATAAGGCCAGAATAGGAATATCCAACTCTTTAGCCAAAGCTTTGAGTGCACGCGAAATAGCCGAGATTTCTTGCGTTCTATTTTCGTGACGCTGATGAGAATTAATGAGCTGCAAATAATCAATCACCAACAACTGAATATTTTCTTGAGCCTTAAGCTTTCGCGCCTTAGCTCGTAGTTCCATAATATTAAGCGATGGTGAATCATCAATAAAAATTTTTGCTTCGGCAAGATGCGCTGCCGTATTGGTCAAAATAATCCACTCATCCGAGCTCACCAATGCGTTACGAATCTTTTGGTGAGGAATCTGTGATTCGGCTGACAACATACGTAACACAAGCTGCTCGGCCGACATTTCGAGTGAAAATATGCCCACAGGATAATTGGCATGCCACGCCGAAAGAGCCATATTAAGCGCCATGGCTGTTTTACCCATTGATGGCCGTGCAGCAAGAATAAGCAAATCACCTCGCTGCATTCCGGATGTCATGCGATCAAAAGCACTAAAACCACTCGGAATCCCCGTAACTCCTTCATGAGATGTCTTGACTAAGGCAAGTTGCTGAAAGGTCTTTTTTAATAAATCATCAAGTTTGACAAATGATGGCGCAGCCAATTTGTGTGATATTTGAAAAATTTTTTGTTCTGCCGTATCAAGGACAGCATCTATCTCCTCGGCATTTCGATCATAACACGACGTTATGATCGCAGCGGCTGAATGAATCAGCTCACGAAGTATTGCCTTGTCTTTAACGATATGAGCATGCTGTCCAATCAAACCAAGCGCAGGAATATCCTCTTGCAATTCCATAATGTAATCAATACCCCCAGCCTCTTCAAGCAATTGCTGTGCTTGCAAATGATCTTGGAGCACCAATACATCGATTTTTTTGTTGGCAGAGCCAAGATCAATCATTGCTTGATAGAGTACTTGATGGCGCTTGCCATAAAAATCATTCGGCCTCAAAACATCACTAACAAGCGTCATGTTTTGATCGTCGAGCAAAATAGCAGACAGAACCGCCTTTTCAGCCTCAATACTCGTTGGGAGACTTTTACCTAAGATACTTTCGGGTGATTGAGATTGATTACGACGCCCAAAAGCGCCGCCCGGTTGATCGGACATCGTTATTGACCGTTAATTACTTGATATTGTTTGATATATTGTTTGCTTCAACTTTGACAGTCAATTGTGGCCTCAACTTTGACGATAATTTAATGGTTACTTTATGTTCACCAACCGCTTTAATTGATTTATCAAATTCGACTTGCTTGCGATTGATAGATACCTCTTTGGCCTTGAGCAAATCAACAATCTCATCGGCACTAATCGCACCATAAAGTTTGCCATCATCATGCACGCGTTCTCTGATCGTAATATGCAATGATTTGATACGTTCAGCAAGCATGGCAACTTTGCTATTCAAAACCTCTACGGCTACCGTTTCTTTTTGCTTTTTTTGTTCGTAAAATTTTTGATTATCTGTGGTAACCTCAACGGCCAACTTGCGCGGAATAAGAAAGTTGTTTGCGTAGCCGTCAGATACATTAATAATTTGCCCAGCTATCCCAACCCGTTCAACGTCCTTAATCATGTATACTTTCATGGCTCATCCCTCACGTCATAATCGTTATTTTTTTGGCTCAAAACATTCGTTTTAGTATAAACAAAAAACAGAAGATGGACAGCCTTACTTTTTAAGCAACGGCAATGCTAAAATTTTCAGATCGTAATTAAACCATGCTTCTGCTTTTTTGATAAGACATGATATATTTAACGCTATGATTAAAGCAGAAAACAATACCATTCTGGGGAAATTTATGAATTCTATTAAACAAATTCTTGGCACAACACTTATCATCTACGGTCTTCTTACTGTTTCTGCTACGGCGGTGGATATGAAGATAAAACGCGCACATTGTATCAATGAACTCGTGGAAATGCCTGAACAGACATTCAAAGCAGCGCTGCATAAATCTACATTGCCAAGTACGCTATCAATAAAGCATGACGTTGCTGGTAATCTTAGTGTGGAAACAGCACATAAAAAATACAATTGCGGTCAATTCGGCACACTCACCATTGGGCAATTACAACAACGTTGCAACGAGAAAAACAAACTTGGCAATGGGCATTTTAATGTGATAGAAGGTGTAAACACCTCTAACCAAAGCACATTTCTTGCTCAGGTTGATATAGGCGCCTTGCAAGCACATCCAGATAACAAAGATGCAGTTTTTCAAATAGCTTCAAATTTTAATGGACTAGAAACAACTTTTGCAGAACAAAATATCGACACACAATTGCTCGGGGAATACATCCACGATAAAACTCAAGGCCCATGTGCTTCTTTATCAGCAGCACCAGGACTTTTGTTGCGACGCTATTTCGCTTTTTTTGATCAAAATTTATTGCCCCAGGAATGGCAACAAACCCAAGCACACTCTATCAATTTTCTGGATAAACTTCCCCACATAACAGTCACCCCCGCTGGCTATGTTGTTTTAGATCATACAACGCTTACACATCAACCAACCAATGAAGATTACACAAACATCAAAATAGGCCTCCATCAAAATATTCAAGTAACCTACGGTCGTAAAATAGATGAAGAGTATCACATACGTTGCACCGATCCAGAACAACTCATTAATCAGGTATTTACAGCCGCTATTGATTTTGGCAACACCAATAGCCAATGGCGTAACAATCAGAATGCTCAACAATGGGGACAAATGATAATCAAGGCTGCCTACGAAGGAACACTGCGAACAGCTTTTGCTTATGATAAAAAAAGGGTTTTTCTCACACTTGTTGGATGTGGTGTTTTTAACAATCCTCTCGTCTGGGTAAGCAATGCCCTCAACGAACTACAAAGCTTTATTAAAGAAAGCGGCCTTGATGTTACGTTGATTTGGTATAAATCAAACAATGATAATGATGAATTCAGGCAAGCTTTACGCACAATAGTTATTGACACAGATGGTATTTATACGCAATATTGTGAGACTAAAAAAATAAAATAGATGCATTATAAGGATTTTCAATGCATATTTTTCTCAAAATACTCAAAATAACATTAATTACTTGCTGCCTGTTCAACGTTTCTATAAATGCCATGAGCAGAAGAAGCAAACCAAAGCCGATCCAACACATACATCCAGAACCAACAAAAAGAGTGTTACGTTCTCAGACACAAACCATTATTGCGTTGGGAAAACAAAACAATGCTCTGATAAAGGCTTTAGATGAATTAAAAATAGCATTACCCAAATCCATTACCGCTGCGCGCAACAATGACACCGCAACACAACTGAATGTACTACAAGAACAACAAGCTCAGTTGACCCAACTAATAAAAAACATCTTTGTTAAGGCCGCCTGCGATGGCACCGATAGCATCGTTAAAGCTTTTTTAAACACACAAGCAATCAAAATATATCTACCCAGTAGGACTATTAATCTTGCATTTTTTGCTGCTGTTAAAAATGAGCAGACAACAATACTTCTTTTGCTTGCGAAAGAAAAGGCAATGCTTGTACGAGCAACTATCATGATTTCGTTACAATATGCTGCCGAGCATAACCTTATGAAGGCAGCACAGACTCTTCTTGATATCTCAGCATCATTCCAAAATGCCCTATCATAAGCACTGGGAAGCCAAGTTCATATGTCTTGAGTCGCGCTAGATTGTGCATGATCTGCCGAAACGGTTCATTAAACCAACTATCGTTGACAAACCAAGCAACCATAATTTTGCGTTGCGATGTTTGATACCGCTCGCACTCCTGCCGTGTCATAAAAAAGAATTCCAAGCATACCCGTGGTATCGCACGAAGTGATTGGCCTATATCAAAATATTCAACAGCACCACGCGTTGAGTGATCAAGAAATTCAACACTACCAGCGCCTAAAAAAGCTTCTCTTACTGAGCTAACATTATTCCATAATAAAGGAACTTTTTCAGTGAAGGGGGCTAGTATTTTTTTGACATAAAAATTTATTATCAGACCCTCTCGCAAACAGAACGCTGCTTGGTAATACCCTTTCTCATCATGCAAAATACTCCCAAGCAAAAAAAGTGCATTCGGTGGCAAAGCGGTTGTCCACAGCGTGACAAGGTGTGGACACTCATTGAGTGGAAAACTAAAAAAACTTTCTGGTGCAAGAAACAATGATGCCATTTGATGCTCTGATACTACATCGGTAATCATATGAAAAATCTTCTGCCCTACCCCTTCCGGGTTACACCGCCACGATGCATGAACATTCTTAATACGATTGGCCACCGGAGGAACATAGGCAAACGATGACGGAGGACTTTTTTTTTGGTTTATAGGTACAAACCATTGATATGGTGCTAAGGGAATGCGCGGATTAATGAAAGGATAACTAATATCTATGCCCAACGGTTTGAGAGACCAGTGCTCGAGGCTGTACGTAAACACGAGGGTTATTAGGGAGAAGAAGATAATGGAAAAAATGGTGTTCATGGTTCGAGTCCCCCGCCTTCGCTCTGTTGGGCTACGGCGAAGTTCCTCCCCATATTTGTAGCCGTCTCGAACCGTGAACACCTTCGTTACCACCACACATGCCCCTAACCACACGCAACTCCACAACGAAAAATATCCGACAACCGCACCATACACCAGACCACACAACCACCATTGAGCAGCGCTATGCTGTACCATAAGACACCAAAGCCATGTAAAATGCGCACCAAAGACAAGAACTCCCCAGAGCAATCCAGCACGTACACCATCAAAGATTGAATACGGTCGATTGCATAACCATATAAATAAAGGAATCGGAACAAACAAAATGAGAAAACCGCATACATCTGAAAAAAAGAATGCCGCATCAAACAGGAGTGCCGATAGTATAATGAGAAACAACATATTGCACCGTTCCTTTCCCATCGTGACGCTGCGCTACTCGAGTAAGTAAACAACGCAATTGGCAGAGACAATGGTGTTGATCAAATAATGTTGCATGCACACACAGTGATGATGAACTTCGTTTCTCAGAACAACGAAACACGTGTATCCATGAATTCCATTCTTTCTTGCCTCCGCACAGAGCAACCAATGATGAGTAATCTATGGTACTGACATCGTTTCTTTTGATGATAGTACGCTGATAATGATCAAAACGATCACACACCATCAAAAGGCCAATCTTCAATAGTGTATCAGTAACATACAACGTTTTATAGCATGCCTCACGTTCAACTGCCAGATCATAATAAAAGCATCCCACAAACCAAAGATGTAACATAAAAGCACTAACAAACGGCACAATAGACAAAACAAGCAGCAGCGCTGCGCCGTCATGTTTTTCCATCATTGCAACACCCGCGCTCGTGGCGCAATGACAATTGAATGGGCCATCGGATCGTTACGAACAACATATGTCACACACACGTGCTCAACATACATTCGATGTTTATCCATGATAAGTTGCATATGTAACGAGGTAAGCGGACACGCAATAACACTAACCGTTTTTGCACTCCATTGATGCGTGGCAAAATTATAGGTACCCTCGCTGCGCCGTAACCCTTGCTTATCACCCTTCAATGCACAAACCTCCCAGCTCACGCAGACTGAACACGGTGCCCCTTGTGCATTCAAATATTCTTTACAAAACACTGCATGGTCCACATCCCACCGTGCCACATTCATTGATGCTGAACGCAGGTCCCTACACATCACATCAAGCGCTATTGCAACTTTAATTGTTGACATCATATGACTTCCACTTTGAGCTAATGGAATAAACACGACACGCGCAAATCCACCAATTAATAATGCTAAAAATACGAGCAAGGTTGTATACACCATGAGTTCAACAAGCGTAAAGGCTTTCGTTATTTTCATACGCTCGCAACCGTCAACGTCAAAGGTTGAGCAACTTTCTTCGTAGTACTCCGCGCGCACATGCGTTTTAATTCAACCATATGAGCTACCAATGGGGTTGTCTGCAAAGGCAACAACTTCACTTTTTCCTCAGAAATATCAAATCGAGCATCATGCATCATGCGCCTCGAACCACCTTCAGCAGCAGAACACAAAGCATTCACGATGTCTGTTTTATCAACAATATCATAATGCATCATGGTTACCTGCGATACAAGACGCAACACAACTACTGCCACAATTCCCAGCACTACCAAAGCAACAACAAACTCAATTATTAAAAAGCCTTGACGTTGTAGCATTCTCTTTCCTTTCATAATCATACGGTTAGTTGACTTTTATAATCATCATTAATTAAAATTTCTAATAGAAACAAGCAAATTTTAGAAAGGATACAATTATGAACATACTACCGTTTTCTTGGTTACGAAACCTATCGGTATTAATTCTTATTACGTGTCCATTGGTAACACAGGGAGAACTCGCAGCTCAAGAAACTCCTCCTTTTGACATGGAAGAATTCTTCAAAGAACTCGAAAAAGAACTCACTAAAATTGAAGCCGAGGAAAAACAAAAGGAACCACAAACTCCAACAACGCCTTCAATGCCAACACCAAACGCAGGACAAACAATTGAAAAGGAAACAACAGAAGCTATAACACCCGATCAACAACCAGTAAAACTTGATCCGGAATCGCTCTTTATTGAACCAGCAACGCAAAAAGTCACCAAGAAAAAGGATGGGCGATCGATTACAACCATCGAACCAACCAGGCGATCAATTGCGGCATACAAAAAAATTTCCAAGCGCCTCAGTAAAACGCTTGATTCCTTGCAGAACAAGGCAGTAAGTACAACGACCCCATTCTCGCCTGCCTTTGTTGACACCTTCATGACACAGGGTACAGCCATAAGTAACGACATTGAGATTGTTCTTGAAACGATCGGAAGTAAAAAAGCATATGAATCACTCTTCCTAACACCGCCAACAGATAACAAGATACTTGTACCCAAGCTCAAAGACCTTCGAAAAAAGATAGTAAATCTTACAAAAAAATTAAAAGCCTTCGATGACGACGTTGTCATAACACCAGAAATGGAAGAAACTGAAGAGTCAGAAGACGTTTTACGCACATTCGCAACCAAACAACCCCAGCTCAACATCAGCAAACAACCTCTGCAACCGTTAGCAAAACCATCACACCAAGAACAATCCGCGTCTAAAACTGAAGAGTTGCAACCATCCTTTGACATAGCAGAATTAATGACAGAAGAGGAGCCGATACCATCAACCATGATGCCACTACAACCAGAAGCAGCACCATTTACACCACCTGACATATCTGAAGACTTCAATGAAACACTCCTTAAAAATGTTACCCCCTCAAACGTAAGGATGTTCGATGAAAAATAATAGTATCAAAAAATTACTATCGTTAGTCTTTAGTATCATTCTTTTAGTTCCATGCACAGCTGCCGATATTTCATCTGACGAAGAAACTATTGAAGAACCAGGAGCTCCGGTCATCGCTAAGCCATCGGTACCAAGGCCATCTGAAACATCACTGACAACAAAAATTCCAGCAGATCCGATTGCTCAGCCAATGTCAGCAACACCGCAACAAAAACTTGAACAAGATATTCTTGCCACTATGCAAGAACTCAAATCAGTAGCACAAGAGCTGAGCGCTTTTACTAAATCACCAGAAGCGCAAAAAATTCGTGATGAAAAGAAAAAGAAAAGAGATGAAATTGAAAAAAGAGCAGAACAACAACGCAAGGCACGACTGGAAAGAGCAAGCCACTGGCGCCCATCAACATCTTCGTATGGTCCTTCCTATAGCCCATCAAGATGGGGCGGCGACGCCTGGGATCGTAGTTCACGTGGAGACCGTGGCTGGACACCATCAAGCGATACGCCTTCATGGACGGGAGAAGCCCCATCAAAACTAACAACGCCAGAAGAGCTCAAGCAAGATACAACTTTATCCGGCAAATCAGGTGATAAAATAACCACAGACGAGGGAAAAAATAGACGAGGTGGAAAGACTATTGCCGGAGATCAAGAAAAGGGGATTTTTTCTACCTATAACAAAACTGCCGGCATAGCCAAACAAGTAGCTAATAAACTTCAAGCAGCACTGGGTGGACTTGACGACAAAAAAGATCTAGACGCTGCAAAAGAACTTTTACACCGCAAAAGCTTAACAGGCATATCAGGACAATTAGACGCACTTAGCTCAACATATGAAACGCTAAAAGCAATGTTGCCAAGCGAGGATGCTTTAAAAAATATTGATCAACAACACGGAGACCTTTTATCCAAAGAATTTAAAAAAATCGAAACTCTTTTAGGTGGTGCGTTTAAACATTTGTTGTTGGCAGCAACATTGCAAAAGGACGAGGGTTTACACGGCAAGAGAATGACATCATTACAACCAGAAGCTCAATCAATATTACTATCGGAGCACATGAGAAAGTACGTTAATGAACAAATCGTTAATGATCGAGCTAATGTTTTATGGGGAATAATAGAACAGGAATACACTCAAAACAAAACAGCACTGCAAACAAGAGGCGCTGATGGGGCAGCTCTTGCAGCACAGCTTGAAAACATCGAAACTCGCATTGACAATCTCATCGAACAGTTTCCAATCCCGCCAACTGTTTTAACGAAGCAGTTAAAAAAAATCCAAGACGATATACAAACAGCCAAAGGCTTACAAACACGCAAGGCAGCTGCAAAGGTACCTGTTCCCGTAGGAGCTGGTGTAATAAGAAAAGCAGCTGTTGGTGCTGGAGGCAATAATTAAACATACCCTTCCTTGATTTCTGATTTTTCAGACAAAACCTGAAACTCTTTTGCCACAAAAAGCATATTATTCTGCTTATCTTTCGCGTTTTCTGCTTTATTGACAATCAGAATATGATTTATTTATGCTATAAATAGGTTATTAGACTGTAAAAACCTACAAAAAGTCATGCTTAAAGAGAATGAGGGAGTCGTAATGAAACCAGAAAACAAGGCCTTTATCCAGGTGATGGTGGTCAAAATACTGTTTTTGATCACAGTTATCTCGTGTATTGTCTCATTGGCTCGAATGATTAAAATATAAGATAAACCATGAAAAACGTTACAATTGGTCTGGTTATTTTTGTATGCTTGTGCCTCAGCAGATCCATAAGAGCCACAGATGGAACTGAAGTAGCATCCTCCTTGCTCTCACCTTTTCAGGCATTAACCCAGGTTGAAAATTACATGCAAAATATAGTGATCACCTTCAACCTGCCCCGAAGCTACGCGGAACTTCAAGAAGACCTTGCGCTCACCCGCCAAGAACTTAATAATTTTATTATCATCCACAATAATCAACAATTCATCCCTATCAAGGCACTTGAAAATTTGATGGATGCATACCATCAACGCCTCAAGCTCCTTTACCCAGAATATTTCATCAAACCACCGATTCAACATACAATAACCGTCAAAACACTATTACAAAAAATTGGATTTCCTATAATGCCTGCAAACATTAGTGTCGCACTTGAGCAATCAAGACAACGCGCAGAAAAAATCGCACCTGTCACCGTTGCATCAGTACCGGTCTCGCAACCAGTACTTCGCTCACGGCATCGACGACCATAAATCAACACATTTTTAATCAAGAGACAAGGTACACATCTGAGAGATAAGCTGTTTAACGTCATCACATACAGGAAAGCAGGCCAACACTCCCTGTTTTGATATTGTGGCTATACGATTTCCCAAAGGAGAGATCGTTGCAACACGAGCATCATCCTCTTTAACGGGAGCTTCAAAAATAAACGCTTGAGATTTTATATCAAAGACCTGCATACAAATGTTGTCATCGTTGTTATGCGTAAGCAATAATAAGCGATTGCCATCTTCAGAAAACTCTGCACTAACAAGGTCAATTGGCTCATCTTTTTCAGCTTTCGAACATATCGATAACGCCTTTTTTTGTTCATCACAACACATCAAGGCAACATACTGTTTTGTGCGCATGTTAAAAAGCCCAAGTACATCTGAGGCACGTATAAGAGCGAAGCGGCCGTCGGATGAAAGCGCCGAACAAGAAAACCATCCCGATGCAGATGGTATCCGAGGGCACCACTCAAAATTAGTATCATTTTTGCCATGCAATAGCACGCTTCCATTGTAACCACTAAAAATATTCACAAACACAACCTGCCCATCGTTTGATAGATAAATCCGGGAAACGAAGTCCCATTCAACAGCATCGGGCGTTTCAACAAACTTACTATCAGCACTTGTATAAACAATCCCCTTTTTTGAACAATCTTGATAACGATCTCGGTGCTTCCTCGTACAATCAGATTCAGTTTCTTCATAGGTGCCAAGCCTAACAACATGGCATCCATTGGGGGAGGCATACATCGCGATTTCTTTATTCCACTTTTCCCGCGATATTTCCTCACTTTTTACTTCACACAAATTAATTTTTTTCCAGATCACAGGCTCCTCATTCCAATCCAACCGCCAAAGCTCCTGGTAATGGTTATTATCAATAATAGAAATCATACAAGTAGAATAATCATAAAGGAGATTACAACTGACAGATGGAAGTGTATCGTCATAATATTTATTTTCGACAACGTTCCACACTAAAAGAGATTTATCGTTCGCAACAAGCAACTGTTCCTCATTGGCAAAACGGATACACGCACGCGCGGTAAGGCTACTTATCAACATTGCTTGTAAAGACACACATACAATAAGCATTGCCATACATGATACCTGATTCTTCATCGATCAACACTCCCGCGCCACAATGCGCCCACATGTTTAGCATGAAACATTGTAAGAATCCCCAAGGATGCATAATTAACCATGAAAACTTTAGCGTTATGAAACGGGAAAAAGCAAGAATCTGGCGCTTAAGATATTGTTTTGTTATTTGTAAGATCAAGACCTTTGTGGTGATCACGTTCAAGAAGTAGCAAATCTTTTTTCCGAGGTATGCCACCTGCATACCCTCTCAGATCCCCCATTTTTCCAACCACTCTGTGACACGGAACAATGATCGCAAGTGGATTATGCGCAATAGCCACAGCAACAGCACGAACCCCGGTTGGCCTGCCTATTGATTCAGCCACCGTCGAATAACTGCATGTCTGGCCATAAGGAATGTTTGCCAGAGCCTGCCAAACATTGCGCTGAAAGACTGTTCCTTCTGTAAATCGATACGGCACGGTAAAAAGATGTCTACTCCCCTGCCAATATTCATACAATTGGTTTGATACAACTGAAAAAATATCTAACGCTGGATTGTTTATCCATCCGAGTTGTACTGTAGGAGCATGTTTTTGCCCGACAAAAGACAACCCCGTTAAAACAACGCCATCAGAACGCACGAGCATTCTTCCGGCAGGATAATCTATATAGGTATAAAAACACGTCATAAGAATTACTTCAGCACATCCTGGCAACGACGACAGAGGTCTTGATGATGCTTAACAATATCCCATCGCCAACAACGAGGGCACTTAACTCCCTGCGCATGCACTGCAGACACCCATGTCCACGGAACCAATGATTGTTCTAAACCATTTTTGTCTGAAACAATGGTAATTTGCGAAACAATAAACCAATCATTAAAGAATCGATCAACATCTTCACCTTTTTCTTTCAACTCTTCAATAAAGGTATTGATCAATGCGTATTGATCAGAGGTTGGGTCAATAAACAATGTTACACTCGTTTCATATGGATGCTTAATGACACCCTGCTCACGCTGCACTTCAATTGCCTTGAGCACTGCATCGCGCAACATCGTCAATGCCGTCCATAACCCTTGCTTGTGTACTACATAATCAATTGAAGACTTGAGCTGTAAACCGCTCAAATAGGCTTTGGGATACGCTGCAACAAGCTTCGTGGACAAATGAGCCCATACATCCAGGACCGGAGTAAAATCTTGTAAATGAATCGACTGTTGCTTGTTTTTTTGATAAAAATCAGACACTTCTTCCGATAAAAATGACAGAATTGGCGCTGAAAGTTTGGTAAGCACATCAAGTAGATGATAGAGCACTGTTTGCGCTGAACGGCGAGCGAGACTATCGGGCTTTTCTACATATAAACGATCTTTTAAAATATCAAAATAGACGGCACTCAATGTTTCAGTGCAATAGGTGTTAAGCAACTGGCTGGCAACCGCAAAGCGGCAGTTATCATATGCATCGCGTACCTTGGTATCAAGTTCATGGAGCGTTGCCAACGCATACTGATCCAGTGCCCACATGCGCTCAACCTCAATCGCATCTTTGGTAATGTCAAAATCATAAAGATTAGCAACCATATAACGAAAGGTGTTGCGAATTTTGCGATACACTTCGGTGACATTACTTAAAAATTTTTCTGACATCACCATATCATCTTCAAAATCAACACTTGCCGCCCACAGCCGCAAAATATCGCGACTTAATTTTTTAATAATATCACTTGGGGCAATAACATTGCCTAATGATTTCGACATTTTTCTACGTTGTTCATCAAGAATGTACCCATGCGAAACAATCGTCTTTGTTGGCGTATGCCCATAAAGCACCATGCCACACAACAATGAACTCTGGAACCATCCACGATGCTGATCCGATCCTTCAAAATACATATCAGCGGGAACACCAAGCTTTTTATTGGGCGCAAGCACCGCATAGCTACTGGTACCAGACTCAAGCCACACATCAAGAATATCGCGCTCAAGAACTAATTTTTGAATATCTTTGTTACCACATTCAGGACAAGCAAAATCTTTTGGCAATATTTTTTCAGCCATCAGCTGCGGAACACTCATGCGATCCCAAAATTCAATACCTTCGGTAACAACACGTTCTGCAACTGCACGCACAATCGTCGCATCAAGAATACCGGCTTTACACTCCGTGCACAGGATAGCAGGAATTGGAACGCCCCACTGTTTTTGACGCGAAATACACCATTCTGCTCGATTGGCAACAAATGAAGATAAACGTGCCCGACCGCGTTCTGGAATAAATTTTATTTTTTCGATTTCCGTCAATGCATTCTTCAGTAGATCATTTTTGGCCAAGTCGCAAAACCATTGCTCTGTTGCACGGAACATAAGTCCCTTACGGCAACGCCAACAATGAGGATATGAGTGCTCTATAGCGCCAACATGCAGTAATGTTCCATTGCCTTCAAGCAATTCAACAACACGCTTTTGTCCTGCAAAAATAGTCATTCCCTCTAATTCTACTGGAGCAATGCCCTTGGTATAACGACCGTCAGCTGAGAGCGGAGAATAAACCTCAAGTCCTTTGCGTAAAGCCAAACCATAGTCCTCTGGCCCACATCCGGGAGCACAATGCAAGCAGGCTGTGCCATCACCAAGTACAACCATCGCGTCCAAAAGAATAGGCACCATAAAACCAGCAATGAAAGGATGTTGCGCACGCTTGCCTTCAAACACATCTGCATCGCACTCTGCCAACTCATGGTACTCAATTCCCATTTCTTTACACACAATTTCAGCCCGTTCTTTGGCAAGGATGAGTGCCTGTTGAGGATATTTGCCCTGTATTACAACATAGGTAGCAGTAGGATTAAGCACAACGGCACGATTAAGAGGCAATGTCCATGGCGTTGTTGTCCAAACCGCAAAGCTCAGCTGTATGTCAGGATGCTTTTCAAACAGCATAGGGAAGATGGTTCGCGCTGTTTGATCCTGCAGCGCAAAGGCAACATACAATGATGGATCAGAACGATCCTTGTATTCAATTTCAGCAATGGCCAAAACGGTTTGGCAATTGGCGCACCATGGTACAGACTTGAGCCTGCGCTCAATAAAACCTTTTTCAGCGAAATCAGCCAATGCACGTAGAATAGATGCTTCATAACCAGGGCTCATCGTCAAATATGCATGTTTATAATCAGCAAGTTTACCAAACCCTTTAAGCTCTTGTTCCTGAACCTTAATCCAATGATTAGCAAATTCTCTGCAATATTTTTTAAATGTTGCTCGATCAACCTTGTTCTGGTCTTTTTCAAGCCCCTTTTCGGTCAACACCTTAACTTCAATAGGTAGCCCATGGCAGTCCCACCCCGGCACCAGTGGAGCATAGTACCCATCCATACGTTTTGCTTTACACACAATATCTTTAAGGATATAGGTCAAAGCATGCCCCATATGGAGGTTTCCATTGGCAAAAGGGGGTCCATCATGAAGAATAAACTTTTTGTTACCATCATTTTTTTCGGTAGCCTTCTGTGCAAGATCATCTCGCTCCCAGCGCTCCAATAGTTCAGGTTCTTTGGTCTGGGCATTTGCACGAATAGAAAAATCAGTTCGTGGCAGATTGAGCGTATCTTGAAACGGATTTTTTTGCTGTTTTTGTTCGGCTGACATACGACAGGTCCTTTGTTTACAAGAACATCTATGGTTTGGCACATAAAGTCAAAGTTTACCATAGACGCATCAAAAGCTCACCAAAAACTCTTTTTTCGGTTTTTTTATAACTCTGCTATGATTCAGATATATTACAAATGAGCGTTACACAGGGAGGAAGAGCTCATGAAATCTCTTATCATACGTACACTGGTCATAGTCTTCGCCGTCAATGCATCTTTGGTAGAACCGTTCTATGGTCAAGAACAACTCATGAAAGAGGCTCCTGCAGAGTTTTTTACCGCAATAAAAAATATTCATGAATATCGCGACCGAATTAAATTTTATTATGACAATCGGTCAGAATTCAACAAGAAAGACTTTCTTAAAACAGTACAAATAGCCAAGAATGCCATTGAGGGTTTTTATCAAGCAGCCATCGATATAGCACAAGAAGCCAACCTCAATCAAATCAATCAAATTCAAACAATTCTTCAAGGTGCTCAGAAAGCTACCGACGACGCTACATCGTTATTTTTGAAAATGTTTCCCAAGACAGACCAATCCAACTAATACCTGATAAGGGGCAATTTATGCACCCATATGTAACACATTCAATAATCGTAGTGTTTGTTATCAATGCATTCTGTACAGGGATATCAATTGGACAAACAAGAGTTCGCCAAAAGCAATTAAATGTCCTCCATCAAACCATCCAAAAGCAGTTAGACGATCTCAATGTGAACATTACACTACAGCTACCGACTATGAAATATCCAGCAGAGAAGGTTGAGGCTTACACCCAAAACGCACAGCAGCTGTGTAAAGCAATAAAAAAACTAACAAAACGCCTCATATTCTCACCGGCAAAAAAAGAACTTATTAATCACATACAATCATTGATAGAAGATGCTTGCCTATTTTTGAAGAAAGCCCAACGAAAAACTCGACACATATTTCAAAAAGAAGAAATCAAATTAATGCTCGACACAGCGCAACAAGCCATTGACCTTACACGTCAATTTTTCACAGATTTTCAACAAATCCTACAAACTACCTCATATCTACAAGAACTTGCATCTATTGAATGGCTCTTGCCAGAAAATCAAGAATTAGAAGAATTGGTTGATGTCGCTACCAGGAATGCATACTTGGCTGCCTATCATTTTATCGCTATCAACAACAACCTCTCATCACGCAAACTCACCGGAATGAATTTTTATGTTCACCGTACAACACTGAGATGGCTTGATAAAAAGGCTACGGCGTTTTATAAAGAAGCAAGCAATGCAACGGCAGGAAGAACACTTCTCTCAGAAAAAATCGTAGCTACCGTTCTCTATACAGGATTATTTGCCGAGCAAAATCACCGAGAATATCTAGCACTTCGCGAAAACACATCCAATGATGTTTAACTAATCCTCATCAATCATTTCAAGCCGACGCCGGTACACACCCTCTTTAAATTCTGCGTGTAACCAAACATCAATAATAGACAATGCAGTCTCGGCGGAAACAAAATCCGAAGGAAGCACAAGGACATTGGTTCCGTCATCTTCCTTGGCCAACCGAGCAACTTCTACATTCCAACACAATGCAGCATAAATACCTTTGCAACGATTGGCTGCAACACTCATACCAATACCAGAAGCACAGATGAGAATTCCGCATTGTGCAACACCATCAATGATATCCTGGCACACTCGCTTGGCAAAGATGGGATAATGGGTCCGTTGTTCGGAGTACGTTCCAACATCAAGCCATTCATGTTCATCCAGATGCTCCATGATATTTGTTTTAAGGCTTAATCCTCTGTGATCAGCCCCAATAGAAATCTTCATCGCTTGTCACTTTTCGTTTAGATTCTAATTCTTCTTTTTGCCACACCAAAGCACAATTTTTCGTTGTTGAGTGTATATCGATTTTAACCTGTTTAACGCTACCTTTAGTTAACTGGTCGGCAAGTGATGGATCAACAGGGAATTTAATTAAATAACCTGTTTTAAAAAGATCAAACACGGCTTTCCCAAAAAACAGCTGTAATTCCGGTTCGAGATAATCGAGCACCCTGATACCATCTTTGTCTGGCACAATCTTTTTGCCATCAACATCAGCATACAGCGTCCACGCGGCATTCTTATCATTAAGGGCAGTGTATGTTTTATCTCGAACATCAGCCAAGACATAGAACGATATCCAATGCTTATTCTCTTCAAGCTGACGCTTGAGCATCTCTTCGCGAGCCTCATCACTCAACCCACGCTTAGAACTATATACATCAACATATGATTTTCTCACCTCATCCGAGAGCCATAAGCCATAAAAGATCGCTTTTGTTTCAAACTCATCATAGACCCTGGCTACACGACGATAGCGTTGCGCAACTTCTCGCTGATCAGGTTGTTTCTCACCCTGCGGAAACTCAGATTTAGCTAAATCGTAGTATTTGATACATCCAGGGGCAACGACAAGTACGATCATCATCAAGAATTTTATGTTTAGACGCATATCTTCCTCATTCATTTCTTTACTATTGCAACTGATGTGCACTTCATACTAATGTATCAGTATATAACAGAGTTTGGCAAAAAAAGACAAGGAACTATGTCCATGCCTAAAACAACAGCGTTTTCTGACCTTTCTACGCTTGCCCAAGGACTGGCTCTCGAACTGGAGAGTCTTGGCAAAAAAACAAAAGAACCTATTGCTTTTGATCTTTCACTCACCGGTCACATTCTCCGTGCACTTCAATCCATGCGAGAAATTGTTCATATAACCGAGCTTGAAGATCTTGGTTCATTGCTTTATACCCTCGAAACTATTATCAACAAACTAAACCACGGGCTGTTGGCATGGAGCCCTCCATTGAGCAAAGCCATGATAACCGCGATAAGATTAGTAGATACATGCGCGCAACAAATGAAAACATCGCCTCCCTTGCTTAAAAAAACACAAAAAAAACTTGAACAATATTTTTCACACGAAACACAACAAACTCAACCATTAGTCATGCCCGATCTAAAAAAAATTGGGTTGGGTGACCAGGAAGTGGAAGAACTATCAGAGCAGGAAAAAAACTTACTTCTGGATCTATGGCATACCTGTCGCACAATAACGAGCTACCGAGTTCATCTTCCAACGGAACACCTTGAACACCATGTCACAACAATCATCAATTCCATACAACAGCATGGTACTTTCATTACGGTTGTTCCCATTCAATCATCAATGCCTACATATGATTATGCATTCGCGTTCTTATTTTCAAGCAAACAATCGCTTGAAAATATCTCCGCAGTTTTTCAATTTCCTGGAAGCCTTACCACGCTCTCAGATGGTCCTAATGAGCATAAAACAATACAACACATCGGCCAATCAACAACAAATTCAAATCAAATCCTACAACAAAACTCGGAACAACAAACAACCTCTCGTTATATTCACATCATCATTGGTGAACATCATTATGCACTCCTTTTCTCGTGCATTGTTGACATTATTCTTTTTGAAAAAAACAAGCTCATGGCAAAGAAAAATCACTACACCTATCAATGGCGCAATAAAACAATAGATACCTATTTTTTGAAAGATATCATTAACAAACCATCAAACACTTCATCCGCACAACCAACCGAACAAAATATTCTGGTGGTTTTCCATAAAAACAGGACCATTGCCCTCATCGTTGATCGTATTGCCGGTCAGGAAGAGATTTTTACGCATCCACCAACAACAGGCGAAACCCCACTTTATGCTGGACACTTTGAATATGGGAATGGTAAGCTTGGTGCAATTATTCACATTGAAAAATTATTTGAAGTGATACCATATGAGTCTGAATCAAAATAAAGGTAAAATTCTTATCGCCGATGATACAGCTGTCATGCGACGTGCTATCTATGAGGCACTCCATAATGATTACATTATCATCGAAGCAGAAAACGGTTTGCAGGTCTTAGAATACGTAGCGCAACATCCAGACCTACTCTGCATCATCATGGACCTAACCATGCCACATCTGGATGGTTTTAAAACTACCGCAATTCTAAAGGCAAATTTTGCCACCTATCATCTCCCCATCATTATCTTAACCAGTCAACTATCAATCGATGACATGCTTAAAGCCGTCCAGATGGGTGCCGATGACTACATCAGAAAACCTTTTGACCCTGTGGAACTGAAAGCCCGTGTTGCCATGAACCTGCGCCGCGCAGAACGAGATCAAAACTCAAATCCCTTAACCAAATTACCAGGCAATACCACAATCAATCGTACTATCAACAGCCGCCTTACAACCCCACTGGCTGTGCTTTACGCTGACCTTGATAATTTCAAAGCATATAATGATAAGTATGGTTTTGAATTAGGTGATAAGGTACTTTTGTATACCGCAGATGTACTTGGCATTGGAGTCAAAAAATATGGCAATCCATCTGATTTTTTAGGTCACGTTGGTGGGGATGATTACATTATCATCTCAACACCAGACAAAGCTGAAAAGATGGCTCAAAACATTTGCGCAACCTTTGATAAAGGTATTGCCGATTTTTATAACATGGAAGATCGCAAACATAAAAAAATAACCTCGTATGATCGGCAAGGCCAAATGCGCGAATTTCCTTTGATCGCAATCTCAATTGCTATTGTCACCAATGAAAAACGAGACCTTACTTCCGTTCCACAGGTTGCTCAAATTGCTGCAGAACTAAAGCATTATGTTAAGATCAAGCCGGTTGGCGCTACCGGAAGTACCTACATTAAAGATCGAAGAGAGAAATAGAAACAAAATGTTCCGTTCATGGGGGAAGGCAATGTAATAACGAGCTTGAACCATGAACACAAAAAGAACGGCTTAGTATGATAAATCAAGTAGCAAACCTTGTCTCATTACGATACCTTCTTCACCGAGAAAAAGATTCAAGTATCGCCACCATGATCAAAATCTGTTTTGCAGGAATCATGATTGGCACTTTCGCCCTCATGCTTACCCTCATTATCACAAATGGGTTTGAAAAGGTTATCCATGAGAAGATGCGCGGTATTAACGCACAAGTGGTTATGTACAGTTCAGGCAATAAACTTGATTATGAAAAGATTTCGCAAACAATTGCTACTGAGTTCAAGGATAGCGTCAAAGGAATTGGGTGTAATAATTTTCAACACGTCATTGTTGATCATAACAATCAACAATCAGTTGTATATCTCAAAGGGATCGATCCACGCAATGAGTCATCGGTTACTACGTTAGCTGAAAAAATTATCCGCCCATTCCCCACCACCCAAACGCCACAAACAAATCTTTTATCAACAATCCTCAAACCAAATACCATTGTAATCGGTTATAAAATGGCTCAAGAATATCGTGTAACCGTAGGACAACAACTCACGGTGCTTGTTCCAGAACCACGAAGTAAAAAACATCTTAAGCTTCAAAAACATACCTTTATGATTGCAGGTATTTTTAAAGTTGGATTAGAAGAATATGATAACAATTTAGCATTTATCGATATGCAATCACTCAATGAACTGTTTGATGAACAAGGCGTCGACCAAATAACGTTCAAATTAGCAAGTTTTGATGAATCGTATGAAACCAAAACAATCAATCAATTGCACAAACGGTTTCCCCATCTGGTCGTTAAATCCTGGAAAGAAATGTACCCAGCATTAGTTGCCTCACTTAAGTTAGAAAAATACGTCATGTTTTTTATACTGGCACTCATCACACTCGTTGCATGCATGAATATGATTTCGCTTTTGTTTATGCAAATTCAACACAAACGTCGCGACATTGCTATCTTCAAAGCAATGGGGCTTGCTGACCGACACATTAGATCTATTTTTTTACGAATGGGGTTAAGTATCACCATCACCGCTTCGTTATGCGGACTTGCACTAGCAGCAATAGCGGGGAAATTGATTGAAAAGTATCCGATTATTCAGTTGCCAGATGTTTATTATATTTCGTATCTACCGGCTCGGCTGGATGCGGAAATCTTTATTGTTGTGTTTCTTGCGACACTTTTACTTGGATTTTTAGCAACGTGGTTACCGACACGACAGACTTCACGTATCGTTATTGCTCAGGTATTGAGACAAGAATAATCTAGTTAACCGAAAACCATCTACCGCGTAACCACCATGCACCAGAGAAAAATGGCATTGGCAAGCGTGAGGGCGGATTAAGAAAATCATCCAAGCTTTTTTCTGCTTGAGACACAATCCACGATAAACCAGGAATTTTTTTAGCAAAAGCATATACAATTATAGCAACACCTCCATACACCAATCCCTTGCTCATCATCCACCGCGTTTTTTCATACAATTCTTTTTTCAAATCTGTGCTAATTTTGTTCCAAATAGAACCGGTCGATCTTGCAGATGCCTCATCATTTTTCTTTTCATACATTTTTTTTAATAATTGAGCCATAAGAAGATTCGATAAAACCATATTTTGTTGCTGAAAAGAAGCATTATCGCTTGCGCTTTCATCGGTATGTTCAGCCGCTCCTTTACCGTCATGATTAAGTGCCTTGAGTAGTTGTTGAGCAAGATTATGATCAAGAGAAATGTTGCTACTTTGATTGCTAGGCGCTGCGCATACCACATTGAATGTACACGCAACAACAAAAGCTATTATTGTTGTTACTATAGCGCGTTTCATGAGAACCTCCCCAAAGAACTGTTCTTACGAACCTTTTACTACTGTATCAAGCACAGAACGAACAACAAAACGAATAAATGGGCCAACAAGAGGAAGTCGTGAAACAATGCTATAACCTATGATGGCTACAACGCTGGTTGATACTATTTGAGGAACATAATACGTAGCACTTTCTTCCAATGCTTTTTTCGTCGCATCAGATATTTTTCGCATCAAAGGCTTCTTTTCTTCCGGCTTATTAAGATCAGTAAGATACTTGGTAATGCCAGCATTACTTACCATTGCAAGCTGCATCATGTTTTGGCGCATCAATTTTTTGTAGAGCTCTTGTTCTGTCTGTGATGAGCCACTTATCATTGCTTGTAATTTTTCTTTAAATTCATCTGATGACAATGCTTCTTTCATAGCATTAATAACAGCTTCCTTCTGAACAGGAGTCTGAGCCGCAACAAATGAAATCAATCCCATGCTGCATGCAACTATTAAAAGAATTTTTTTTGTGTTCATGAGAAATCCCCCAATAACTTTTGATCTTCCCTAAACGAAATATCCCTAAAAATACCTTATTACTGTAGCAATCTTTGATCTCATTGTAAAAAGCCCCCTCCAGATCGCTCAAAGGCCTCGTTTTTAAAAAAATTATTTACAGTTTGTTGTTTTGAGTCAACCACTTTTAATTGATTTACAAATTAAAAGTGGGCAGCTGTTCGGCTGCCCTCTTCACTTATTGATTACAATCCACGGATGGTATTAACAGTGATATAGAACGAGATAGCAAACCCCGCCGCCTACCATAACCGGCACTGTAATGACAGGAGGAATAACAGGGTCTAGTACCAACCAGTCAAGCAAGCATCCAGAAGCAATAACAATGCCGCTCCATTTAAGAATTTTTTTTATCTTTGCCAGTGGTGCGCCTGAAGCTGCTTTTACCTTGCTCCATAGACCGGAACACACGCTTTTGCCGTCCTTTTTTTGTGGATTTTGTTGAACAACGGGCCAAGCTGCATACTCAGCCATTTCAGCCTTATTTGCACGTTTATAATGCCCATTTATAAGCTTGAAAACAATATCATTTGTTTCTCTAAATAGTGGACGCTGCTCCATAGCTACCGCAGTGCCCATGCCTGCAATAACGGCAGAAACTAACAACAATTTTTTAATATAATTCACCATAAGAACCCCCAAAAAATAAAAACCGCAGTTCGTCCATCTACTGAGCGAATCTACGGTTTTTATAATAAATTAAATAACAATTAAAGCTTACTTAGCTTCTGGTTGTTGAGCTTGTTGCTCTTTCATTTGTTCTTCAAGTTGCTTTAAAAAGTCTTCCATTTCCTTTTGATCTTCTTTGCTCATTTCTTCTTCGTGTTTTGGTTCTGCTTGTTCTTGAGCAGGTTTTGATTCTGCTGCTTGAGGTGCTGGTGTTTGTTCTTGCTTTGGCTCAACTGCTGGTTTTTCAGCTTGTTGCGCTACTGCTGGCTGCTCGGTTGCTGGCTGTGTTGTAACTGATTGAGCATCATTAGCACAGGCATAAGAGCAAAGACCGACAAGTGTTAAAGCTAATATTCTTTTTGCCATGGATTCTATCCCCCATTAATAGGTTTATAAAACATACAATGTTATCCTATTTATAAGCATAGAAAATAATAAAAACTTGTCAAAACATAATAAAATAAGCCGTTTTGCACCATTTTTTACAATTTTGAATTAATTTATATCGATTTTCGCTAAAATTACGGTATACGTCGTTTTTAGGTTATATCAATAAAAAACAGGCCTACGATTTCTCGCAAGCCTGTTTTTATCTGTTTCAAACAAACGATTGTTTGTCTGAAATAAGCTTAGTGAGTTACTGTTTGATAGATACCATAGGTTGATGCAGCTGTACCAGCTATACCACCTAATACTTCTGTAAGAGCTGCGCCATCAATGTCACTTGTGATGCCATCAAAAAAAGCAGCCAAAGAAGCTATTTCTGCTACCGTCAAACCGGCAAGCTTATAAGCTTTGATCATACGAGGTGATGTAAAGAAATTCTTAACAGCTTGTTTGCTTGGAAGCATGTTACCGACAGCGTTCTTAGCGGCAACGGCCTTGCGAACAACAAGGTCCTTAGCAGCAACTGCAGTAGCAACTGCTCTACCTGCAACAAAATTCTTAGCAGCAACAAGTTTAGTTTTCAAAGAAGCGCCACACTTTTTGCTTGGTTGAGGTTGGTGTTGTGCATTCTGCCAAGCATTAAAAGCAGCCATTGCAGCTTGGTTATTTGGGTTAACATATTTACCCAAATGTTTAATTCCGCCTTTAGGACCAACTGTATATTCTGGTTGCATTGCAGAAGCATTACCGGCAACAACGGCAAGAGTAGCGACTAATACGAGTTTCTTGAAAAGTTCCATGTTATAACCTCCTTATGGTTTTAGTGGAACATACACATATGACTTCACGAACAAAACTATTTCACCTTTGTATACGAAAAGAAATCTTCAAAGAGTTCATTATTTATAAAAAACGCTTTTACCAATTTCACATTGCTCATTATAAAAACTAATTTCTAGATTGTCAAAAGGCGGCTGGCGATATCGAAATAAATGGCATATTAATCATATTTTATTGGTTTTTAACAAAGAGAATCTAATAAAATTTCTATGTGAAAACAGACACTCGCACAAAACCCCCTCCTTCGATTCATCGAGAAACATTTATCCAATAACTTAAGAGTTTGCACAGCGATTATCTTTTCCAAAAATCAGTTCAGTTGAGCATTGGCTAATACATTAACTATTTTGGTAGGAACCCCAAACGACGTAAATACCACAGATCCTTCCACATACAGGAGTAGAAATAAGAAACGGACCTGCTATTTGCAGGTCCGTTTATATCCGTTTTCAAAAACACGTATTTATTGAACAATAAACTTAGTGTGTTGATCTTCTGTAACCATAGACTGATGCAATCATACCAACTATAGCTGTTACCATTTCAGTAAAAGAGTAGCCATTAAAATCAGATGTCAGTCCATCAGCCAAAAACCCAACCGATGTTAAAAAGCCAATACAAACACAAGGATGTGCCTTGAAAAAGTTTCTCAAAGAAGCACAACATTTTTTGTTTTGGGGAGCTGGCGCTACAACAGGATCTGGCTCTATGTCTAGATCGTCATCTAGACCGTCATTCTGCAAATAATCATTTTCATGTCGCTTAAGCCACTGTTCAGCTACATAACGAGCAACTATGTTGCCTGCATTATCCACATAAAGACCAGACTCGTCATCAAAGCAAACATCCCCAACAACGTTGTTAATATTTGTAATTTCCATAACAGCGACTTTTGTTTTAGTAGCACCTTTTGGTGCGTGACGACGATTCATGGCGTCAGCATTACCTGCAGAAACAGCCGCAAAAGCTGCGACCAATAAAAATTTTTTGAAAAGTTCCATGATATAACCTCCTTATGGTTTCCGGTACCCCTTACAACCAAAAACAAACTCTTTTATTAAAAAAATCTTTGGGGATTTTCATATCAATAATACTAAGCAATGATTGACAATTTGTCAAACGACCACTCGGGTGTAATCATATATAGTAGGTGTAAAAATCATAATTTTTGCTATTTTTAACACAAAGGCCAACGCAGAGATTTCTATGTATAAAGGAATAGCCATGCAACTCCCCTCCGTTCGATTCATAGAGAAACATTCGCTCGCGAACAAACGTATATTTGTTCGCGCCGACCTTAACGTACCGCTTGATCAGGGAACAATCACGAGCGATGTGCGACTCAAGGCATTGATGCCAACACTATTGTATTTGCAAGCTACCTCAGCAACCATTATCATCGGCACACACCTTGGTTCGCCAACCCCCGACCATTGCACGCCCGCCGACTCCACACAACAACTTCTGGCATGGTTCAAACAACATGGCTTTGATGTAAGGTTCCACCCGGACGTCACACAACCAATAGCCCAATACAATAAGGGGTCAATCCATCTGTTGGAAAATCTCCGTTGTTATAAGGGTGAAAAAAAAGCAGATATTTTGTTTGCCAAGCAACTTGCATCCTTAGCCGATATATATGTAAATGATGCCTTCGGAACCCTCCACCGCAACGACACATCCATCGCCCTGCTTCCTTCCCTTTTTGCCTCAAACAACAGATACATAGGTCTTCTGGTTGAAAAAGAAATAACCGAACTAGAACAATTAAAAACCACCGCAACCCAACCTTTTGTTATGATTTTTGGCGGTGCCAAACTAGTAGATAAAATTCCCCTTATAACCAATTTTCTCCAAAAACCCCTATCGCAAAGACCATCAGCCATCTTATTAGGGGGAGCTTTGGCCCTTGCTTTTCTCAAAGCCCAAGGACTATCAATCGGTTCAACAACGATAGCATCTGAAACAATTACTCAAGCAAAAAGCATCATTCAGATGGCGCAACAATATAATGTTACACTTGTGTTGCCCACCGATTTTGCCATTATTGAAGGCCCTTTGGGCTCTGCACCCCAGTACTGTTCAAGCACACAGATACCAGCCAACATGCAATGTGTCGACATAGGCCCTGCAACCATAACGGCCTTTCAGCACATTATTACCCAGGCACGCACCATCTTTATTAATGGTACCATGGGCATTTTTGAATATCCTGGCTACCAAGAGGGAACTAAAAGAATCTTCCAAGCTGCAGCCGATTGCAAGGGTTACTCTGTGCTTGGTGGCGGTGATAGCAGCGCAGCAGCTGAGCAGCTCGGATTGCTTACTACATTTAGCTTTGTATCAACAGGGGGAGGCGCTACTTTAGCATATTTGGGTACCAACAACCCATGGAGCGAGCTACCCGGATTGCAGGCTTTTATGAAAAAATAGTAATATTATGCATATTTGACCTTTTTAGGCTCAGGAGTTGCATAAAGTCGTAATGCTTGATAATCTTAGCTTATTAAGTTTATGTGATAAATTCAGTACCATTTCAAATTTTGAAAAGTTTATTATTCTCATGTTTTTCATTAAAAAATTTCGTGTGTGTCAGTCGGTTCCAAAGCCAGTGAGTGTGCGTATGTAACAAAACCCAAACAATTCGTTATGTGCTTAACTATTAAGCAAAAGTATAGTGTATATAGATAGATATTTTGATATAAGGATTTTTGAATGAAAATATATGTTGGCAATCTTGCCGCACAAACAACCGAACAAGAATTAAATGATCTTTTCGCTTCATATGGTGCCGTCACATCTGCACGCATCATCAAAGACAAGTTCACAGGTCAATCACGTGGCTTTGGTTTTGTTGAAATGGAAGATGCAGGAGCACAAGCTTCTATCGATGCCTTGAATGGTGCCGATTTTGGCGGACAAAAATTACGTGTCAGCGAAGCTCGTCCACCACAAGAACGCACAGGCGGTTTTAATCGTCGTCCAGGCGGCGGTAGCCGTGGTGGTTTTGGTGGCCCTCGTGGCGGTAATGGCGGCAGCAGATTTGGCGGCCGTGACGATCGCTTCAATCGCTAATCAAACTTACTAGTCAAAGAAAAGAGCCAGGTGTTAACACCTGGCTCTTTTCTTTTGTTTTAATCATTTTCTCCTCTTTTTTACAAAAAATTATCGATCTCCGCGCTTTTAAGCCCCTTTTTGCAAAATTACAAATATATAATAAAATAAAGAGTATTTAGTCCAATTAATCCTTAAGCTTATAATGATTTACCTCGTGGAGATTTTATTATGAAATTTCATTTTAAAAAACTGTATCTCATCTTCATTTTGTTATCACACCTTTTCACACTCGTAGCAATGCAATCAGATGCAACAGAAACATCCGATCCAACATCATCATCTGCTACATCACCATTGGAACCAAGCAATCTGTCTGCACCTACACTATCAAGTCCACCACAATCCCCCACATCAATCTCGCTGCCAAGCTCAGCCCCAACAACTACTCTTCTTGCCGTATCACCCAACCAAACAACCAATTCCTCAAATGCTCTCTCATCATCAATAATGCTTTCTATAGAAGATATTGGACAAATAATGAAGATAATCTATGTACGCGAACAACTATTTGAAGGATTTTTTGGTGAAATTTTAGGAGAACAAACGGAAAACGATTCAATCGAATGGGATCAACCAATTATACATCTTTTTGATGTTCACAATCGCATATATGACCACCTGAGCCAACAAGCCCAACACTATCTTAATGAACTAGATACCACCATTAGCAAACATTCTCTATTCACCTTTAACAACTATCAACTTTTCCTGAAAACACGTAGAGAGCTAAAAGACGTTACCATTGCTTTTTATGATACAATTTCTATTGTCGGTGATCAGCTTAAAGAATTACAAACCTACCTGCAAGAACATAAACAAGATATTGAAAAAGCACTTGCCCATCCACTCCCCCAGAATATTCAAACTCAAAAGCCGCAAAAAAAACATAAGAAAAAAGGCGTCGCAACAACCTCAACGCATCTATCATTCACGTATTTAATACAAACAATCCAAACTATCATCAATAGAGCAAACCTAGTAGCAAATGCGCAAAAAAAGCAAACATCATTAGAAACATCAATTTTTACAAAAATAATGACACCACAGGAAGCGCAATCGTCTGGTGATCTTTTTAAACAAAATTTAATACAACCACTTGAAGTATGCTCAAACGAAATATTATCAACGATATGGCATAAAAAACATATGTCTACCAGTGATCAAACTTCATCAAAAATTTGTGCAAAAACACCATATTCATCAATAGCTCTATTAAATGGTCACCCAATATTGTTTCCTATCATTAATACCATGGTTTATTCATTTGCTTTAATCAAACAAGCATGGAAAAACCTCTACCAAGTAAACAATCTTACACTTGATTGTTTTGGCTCATCTTTAGTAAGGGCTTATATTAAAGCTCACGTCATTAAAAACCTTTATGCTTCAACATACAATAAGCTCTGCAAAATATATCAACAAACAACAGTCACACTGCCTCAACTAACCGAAGATGCAAACCAAAAGCTGCCACATGATATTTTTATCATCCATCGAATGCTCACATCATCAAAAAATCTTACGACACTACAAAAACTCAGTGATATATGTACGTATCATCTCTCTTTTAAAAAATTTTACACGCAAATGCATGAATTCAGCTGTTGGATTGTTCCAACATTGAATCAAATGCAAGAAACTAATGCTGCGCATGTAGCACTCAGCCACACCATTGAAGATGACGCTGAACTTACATCAATACTTTCTTTAGATATATGGGAATACTTTAATCGGAGGGCTAAATTTGAGTCCAATGAACCATCACTCAGTAACCCTGGAACTGTTTCGCAGATTCAAAAGGATGGATTCATTCTACCACTCCCAACCAGTCGTCTTTTAAGCCTCATTGAACATTATGCCTCCATGGTCCAAACACGGATAAACGAACTTCAGCAAGCAAAGGAATCTGCAACACCTCAAGCACACGATGATTGGAGCGATTATTGCAAAAAACTACTAAAGCCCTACACACCCAAACACAAGCAACCACAAAAAAAACAGAAACCTATTGATGCGCCCAAAAAAGAGAAACAACAAAAGTCTGTTGAAGCACCAAGAAAAGAAAAAAAATCAGATGCAGGCTCATCATCAACACCTCCCCGCTATAGCGCCAACGAAACTACGCAAGAAAAATTTGATGAAAATAATCAAGAAATAACCAGCGCCATCAACAATCTCTACAACTATTTTAACTTTGATGAGATTGTTAGCGAGGATGATAACTATGCCATCATCAAGCAAACGCTTGACCCTTGTGCATTTAAAAATGACAGCGTGACCGTTGTCATATATCGAGCAAAAACATCCCCAACTCAATCATTATATGACACTTCAAGTATCACGCAAAAAATAAACGGCCCTTCTTACAAACAAGATAAATTTCACAAGATATCTACTCATATAAAAAGATTCTTAAGTTTCGGGTATTTTGTGTGCGGCAAAACTATTGCCACAACTGCAGGCGTTCATCATAATTTTGAACATCAATTGTATCTAATCAAAGACCAATACGCGCTCATTATCCCTGCAACATTAATACCTAACAATAAATTTATTGGATATAAACTTGCCAACAATCAACCTCTGATACAATTGTATCAAAATACGCCAGAAAAATGGCGTCACTTAGGGGCTTACGTCTTTATTGTTGATCCAAGCACCGACATCTGTATTCACGCCTGTTTTCATGAAACGCAGCAAAGCCGATTGGCTAACAACAATTAATAAATCATACATAGTACAAAAAACACATAATCGCAAAAAGAGCCAGGTTGAAACACCTGGCTCTTTTCTTTTGTATCAAAACAAATAACAAACGTTGAGAACTTACAAAAATCGTTTTTTTAGTTCTTGTACAACGTCTGTAGGAAGTCCACCATCAAAAAAAGAAAGGATATCCTTATGGATGGAGAGAACATACTCGCGCGGTTCATATTGGTCGTCATCTTTTATATGTTTATTAGCATTGTAAAACAACAATAACGCAGCCCCTACTGCTTCACCATAAATTGCTACAAGGTGCAATGCCGTATAACCAAAATTACCTTTTTCATTAACCAATGCTCCATTCCGTAATAATTCATTGGCACAATCCCAATGTTGATGAAAAACAGCTTTATGCAATGGGGTATTGCCATCTGCGTCTTTCTGATTAATAGCAAGCTTATTATAATAAAGTGCAATTCGTAAGAGAATAAGATCTCCCTTTTCGGCTGCCCTATGAAGTGGCGTTTCACCTTCTTTTAAATCTGTGCACATTCCGTGGTAGTTTAATAAAGATGAATCATCCTCCCATATTGAATGAGGAGAGGGATCACCCCCTATATCATTATGTGGCTCCGCAGCCACAAGAATACGCAAACTCGTAACAAGAAGAAAAAAAATCAATACATAGTGCTTCATCGTTAATCACTTCATAAAGATTTAATATATGCAACCAAACATTCGCCCGCAATAGTCAAACCAATTGAAACTACGCCTGTAATAATCGATGATATCACGGTCCATTTTTTTGATGTTTGTGTCTGTATCTCTGTTTTCGTCATAGGAACAAGCACATGTGAATTACCACCAATCTTAACCGTTTTCGCCCCTTCAAAATATTTTAAAAGTTGTTCATCAACACCACCATCGTTCTGCACTTTTTCAAACAATGTAGAAAAGTTTGTCCACACGTAAGAAAACAAGTCATTCATCCAACCCTTTGTATTGTGCCCTCCTGGTATGATAAGTATTTCCTTCAAGGTTGATTTGCACCCACATCCTATACGCAAGACCTCGCCAAGCCACTGAAAAGCAACTATTTCATCTTGTTCAGAAATGTTTGGAGCTATTTTTAAACACTTAATATCGTTGGCATTGATTGCTTCAATCAACAAAGCACTCGTTTGTTTAATTTCATCAAGGCTTAATGGCTTGACTGATAAATCTAATGTATGCGTTTCTTGCTTAATATAGGAATCGTATGATAACTGCTGCATCTGTATAACAACATCGCCATTGTAATCATCAAGGCCGGTGGTACTTTTCATACCACACAGCGAGGCAACGTGTATAAACACCCCCACACTCCCCAGGACAATTCCACCAAACTTCATCATAGATAACTCCCCTATAAAAAACGTTTATCCTGCTGTCAACTATAAATCACGTACAAACTAGGGAAAGTGTACACAATTATGCAAAGATGGTAAAAAAATTATGAATTATGAGAGGGGTCGGAATCCCCTCTCAACAAATTGGGTATTTAGAACTTATTCAATTCTTCTGCACGGTTGACCAACGCATCAAGGCTAACACCAAATTCTTGCTTGCCATCGGCGTGACGTAGGGTAACGGTATTTTGAGCAACCTCTTTTTGCCCAATTACTATCATCCACGGAATTTTATCAGTTTGAGCCTTACGAATCTTTGCTGAAATTTGATCGCCCGATTCATCAAATTCAATGCGTATATTATGTGCCAATAATTTTTGATAAACATTTAGAGCATATTCTTTTTCTGAATCAGTTATGGTCAAAACTCTCACTTGTACGGGAGCAATCCAGAACGGAAACTTCCCCTTATAATGTTCGGTAAGAATTCCAATAAATCTCTCCATTGATCCATAAAGAACTCTGTGTAACATAATTGGTGTTTGTTTAGATTGATCTGAAGCAATATATTTCAACTCAAAATTCTGTGGCAAGAAGAAATCAACTTGAACGGTACCACACTGCCATTCTCGCCCCATATTGTCTTCAATCTTCATGTCAATTTTAGGACCATAGAAAGCGCCACCACCTTGATCAATATCGTAGGGGATACCTTGCTGTTTTAATGCATTTTCAAGCGCTTGTGTTGCCTTTTGCCATAAAGCATCATCCCCCATAGCTTTTTCTGGCTTTGTTGCAACAAACATTTTAACTTTTTCAAAATCAAACTTTTTGTACACCGCTTGGGCCAAATTAATAAGCTTTAAAATCTCTGATTCCAATTGCTCGGGAGTACAATAAACATGTGCATCATCCTGAGTAAAAGCACGAACTCTAAAAAGACCGTGCAAAACACCAGACAATTCATGTCTGTGAACAAGCCCAAATTCAGACAACCTCAGTGGGAGCTCCCTATATGAACGAGGCTTCTCTTTATACATTAAAACGCCGCCAGGACAATTCATCGGCTTAATACAATACTCTTGTTCGTCAATTTTCGTAAAATACATATTTTCTTTGTAGTGATCATAATGACCTGATGTTTTCCATAAAGACTCATGCATAATAATAGGAGTTTTTATTTCTTTATAATCATCTTTCAAAATATGACGAGCATATTCAATTAATTTATTATAAATAACCAACCCTTTTGAGTGAAAAAAAGGAAAACCAGCAGCAACATCATTAAATGAAAAGAGATCCAATTGTTTGCCCAATTTTCGGTGGTCATATTTTTGTACATCTTCAAGAAATTGAAGATGCGCATCAAGTTCTTTTTGGGTTGCAAAACATACACCACTAATACGTTGTAATGCTGTCCCCTGGCGATCTGCACGCCAATAAGCCCCAGAAATGTTGGTAAGCTTAAAGTATTTAATCTCACCGGTTGAAGCAACGTGACCACCTTTGCACAAATCGCAAAAGTTACCTTGGCAGAACAAGCTAACCGTATCGTCCTTAATCTGATCTTCTATAATTTCTCGCTTAAAACGATTGTCTTTGTACATTTCAAGCGCTTCTGCTTTTGTTGCAGTTTTATGAATAATTTTATCATTACGTTTTGCAATTTCATGCATCTTCGCTTCAATAATTCCTAAATCTTCTTCTTTGAAATTTTTTGTTGGTAAAAAATCATAAAAGAAACCAGCCTCGGTTACTGGCCCAATGGTAATAATAGTGTCAGGATGTAACTCAAGTACCGCCTGCGCAAGAAGATGCGCGGCAGAATGTCGGAGATTATGCAGATGGTTATCGTGTGCAACAGGCTCTTTAGCTGCCATGCTAATCCTTTCAAAAACAAATCAATGTACAAGCATGCTGTTATACAATTTTTTTACATTACTAACAAAACAAAAAAGATATTTTTTAGAAATAAATATGATTACAAGGCCTTGCCGGCCGTTGTAGTTCGATTGATCAAGGAGTTCTGAAAGAGAGAACAATTTTGAATTATATAGGCATGATTGCCATAGGCCATGTCAGGCTCCTTTGAGTAAATACAACAAACATAAGGACACTATAACAAAAGCAGGCAACTAATCAACCGACCCAATAAATTTATCAACAAAAGCTCATATTTCTTGCACACACAAGATACGAAATGATAGGCTATGAACCGACAAATAAAGCATGAGAAGGTAGGGTTCAACTTTTTGTCATGCTGAACTCGTTTCAGCATCCACGTTTCGACAAACTGTAAGAATGGATCCTGAAATAAATTCAGGATGACAAAAAGGCATACCCCTTATACACATAATGATACAAGTACAAGGAGGAGCAATGGAAGAATCAAAAAACCAAGAGCAACCAAAAAATGTAGGGTTCCGAGCCAATCGTATTTTCATTCTTGACACCAACGTCTTAATTCACGACGTAAATTCCCTTTTTTCATTTAAAGGGGTTGTTATCGGAATCCCCTTCATTGTCCTTGAGGAACTTGATACGTTTAAAAAGGAGGGCGGCGAAAAGGGACACAATGTTCGCGAAGCAATTCGTCATCTTGATGCATTACGAAGAAAGGGACACTTAGCAGACGGCGTTCCTCTTGAACATGATACTGAAGGCTCAATTCTCAAAGTGTACAGAACCCCACCCGAAATCACCCTTCCCTCACTTTTAAGCCGTAGCATTCATGATGTTAAAGATAATGTCATTTTACAAACCGTTGATAACTTAATGAAAGAAGGCAACAAAGTTACGCTGGTTACCAAAGATATCAACGTTCGCATCAAAGCAGATGCCCTTGGGCTTGAAGCCGAAGACTATCTTAAAGGTACCGTACTCTATGATAGTTTTTACAAGGGGTGGGTTCGATTGCAACTCCCCTCACGAGACTTATTCTCAACAACACCGGACAAAATTCCAGCAATGCTCAAAGACAAACGTTTATGGCCTAATCAATTCCTATTACTTGAAAGTGAAAATAAGCAACAAGGTTTTCGCTTGTTCCGGCATTTGAGGGATGGCCACTTTAAAGAAGTTGAACCAATCACCCTCCTGCACATCTTTGGCGCAAAAAATCCGCAACAACTTATGTCGCTCGATCTTTTAATGGATGATAATGTCAAACTTATCTCCCTTGTTGGACCAGCTGGTACCGGTAAAACGTTTCTAGCATTACTTGCAGGTCTCTATAAGGTTGCGTACGAACATACATATCGCAAATTACTCGTCGCACGCCCAGTGGTCGCGCTTGGTGCTGACATTGGATACTTACCGGGCGATATTCAGGAAAAACTTCATTATTGGATGCAGCCGGTCCACGATAATCTTGAATTCATTTCAAGCCAAATGCTTCGGGGCACTGAAGAATATCTTGGCTTTGGAAAAAAGAGAGAAAAACGAGGAAGACATCATCAACAACAAATGGAAGAGATTGAACAACAGCAACAACGCATGCATCGTGGCGAGACACATATTGTAGAACGGCTTCAGCAACAGGGCATTATCAGCCTTGAGGCCATCACCTACATGCGTGGCCGATCAATTCCATTTCAATTCGTTTTTATTGATGAAGTACAGAACCTTACACCTCACGAAGTAAAAACAATTGTCAGTCGCGCCGGTGAAGGCACAAAGGTTATTTTAGCAGGCGATCCTTATCAAATCGATTCCCCATATCTGGACTTTAGTAGTAATGGATTAACCGTAACAACTGAAAAATTAAAAGAATCCCCACTCTTCGGATCGGTATTTTTAGAAACAAGTGAACGAAGTGAACTGGCAAAACTGGCAGCAGAGGTGTTGTAACCCACGCCTCCCAAGAAGCACAAACACTATTTTTTATCTCAAAAATGAACCTTTTTTGATAAAAAATAGTGTTATTCTTTATTTTCTCTTTGATTTTATTGATTTGAGAAACCCCAGTGTGTTAATTTAATAATAGAAAAAATAAACAATTCCAAAAAGGGAAGGATTTTTATGTCTAGCGCATTGCGTGCAAAATTTTTAGTATTCTTGGCAATAATTGGTTATGGGACCTCAATTATGGCTGTAGAAGCAACCGCTCCAGCAACACTCCCAACTGACAATGCACTATTTGATCAAATTACAACGCTGTATAGCGGCAGAGGAACAGAAGTAGCTAACCTTACTGAACTTTCTGGTTTGCTTTCCGATGCTCTTACAGAAGCAAAAAAAGTTCTTTTTGATGCTACGCAACAGACAACATTGACTGGCTATAAAACGACCGTAGATAATGAGCTTGCAACAGCTCAAATCGGAACGCAATTTAAAACCGCAATTGCAGCACTGACGGCAGACCCTGCAACAGCTGCCGGCTTTACCACAGCAATGACAGAAGTAACTACCTTGCTGGGAAATACGGCGTTCCAAAATCAAGCAAATTTAACAGGCTCAGCCGATGGCGCTACGCTTGCTACCAAAATCAAAAACATTGCTAATAATCGGGCCGGAAAAAGCACGGTCGTTCTTAATCAATTAAAAACACTCCTTACCAATGCGGTCGATGCAAAAATTACCTATCTTGATGCGACAGCCAAGGGTGAACTCAATACACTCCTTGCAGCCGTCAATAATGACTATAATGCGCAAGATTTTGTTGATAAACTTGCCGTTGAGAATTCTAAACCAACACTTATTGATAAAATTAAAGGGGTAAGAGCCCTCCTTAGTGCAACTACCAACGTCACACTTGATAGTCTCAAAGGTAAAAAAGCCATTGCAACCCCTGGGGCCTAATAAAAAGTATCCAATTTTAAATATTCTGGGCGCTGAAATTCAGCGCCCTCTTTTATTCTTACCCACACAAAATCTCTTAAATCAATTGTTATTTGCTTTTGGACACAGCACCCAGGTATCATGAAAGCAATAAGTTTATTTTTTGGAGTAAAGGATATCATTATGGTAACCATTCACATAAAGAAGTTACGTTCATTAATCGTACCCTGTCTTCTGTCTCTTGTTTTTCAGTCTGCACGCACCATGTCCATCAAGTGGGAATCAATATCTGGCTATGGGGATAACGTCGCCGTCGGACCAAGTGGACAAGTTATACATGTTAATGCTGAATCTCAGGGTATTTTTTGGGGAAATGGAATTAGCGCAACTAATTACAAACCAATAGGGTGGACGCAACTGAATGGAGGACTTAGTGAAGCTTCTATTGGTTTGAACGGTATTATCTGGGGCGTCAATTCAGCAAGTGAAATTTGGTACACAACAACCTATGGAGCAGCCTGGACAAAGGTTGGTGGAACCCTTGTTGATGTTGCCGTTGGTCCAAATGGAAATGTGTGGGGCGTTCAAAGTAGTGGAAACATTTTTATCAATAAATCAGGATATGGGTGGTATCAAATCGATGGAGCGTTAAAGCAAATTTCAGTAGGCAAAAATGATATGGTTGTTGGAGTGAATGCAAATGGACAGGCCTACATACGCGTTGGAACCCCTGGCGAGGGAAGTTCTTGGACGCACATAAATCCCGGCAGTCCCGAACCCTTTAATTATATATCAGCAGGTCACGATGGATGCGTATGGGCTATTGGCACTTCGGGAAAACTTTATTTTTGGCAAAACAATACGACGTGGGTAAATGTAAATATTCCGGTGGCACTCAAAGTTGTTAAAGGAAGCCATAATGGCCAAGTCTGGGCAATAGGAACAAACAGAAACATTTATTATGGAAGAATGCAACCAGGAGGCGTAACGTATGTTTATCCTAAAGAAGCAGCAACAGGAACCATTGGCATTGAATTTGCCTCAACAACATGGAAACTACCAAAGGTCGGATATGGGGTTATTAAATTTCAAGTACGCGCAGCCAGTGACTTCGGTCTTGTCATAGCTCCTTCCGCAGCAACCACAGGGGATCTCTATTTTGTGGGTATCGGTTACACCAATACCAAAGCAGTCATTCGTAGAAAGCTTTCATCTGCCACAACAGACAATGTCGCAGAATTTAATTTAACGGATGCGCAAAAACTTAACGCCAATCAATACGTCAATTATTGGATCAGGATCAACAATGGTCGTGTTACTATGGGTACCGGTACGGTTGCCGGAAAAAACCAATTTCTGGTGTATAACGATCCATCACCATTGGCAACGGTCCAATATGTTGGTTTTGGTGGTTATGAGCAATCGCCAGCAGCATATCAAAATATTTCATTTGAAAGTGTTCCTGAATCATTCATACCAGGTGGTACAACCTTCACCTATCCAGGAGATGCATCTGCCTTTTCTATGTCTTTTGCCGATGCATGGAAACTTCCAGTCACAGGAAAAGGTATTATCAAATTTACTGCTAAAGGAGCTAATAACCTTGCTGTTACTCTTGCCCCAAGCAAGGCAAGCCGTGGCAACCTTTACTATTTTGGATTAGGATACGACAATTGTAGTGTTGGCTATATCCGTAGAATACTTACTGACGATGGTACTTACAACACAACATCCGCCACTATTGCCGGAACAGCTGCTCAACTTAATACCGCTGAAGATCGCCCTTATTGGATCAAAATTGATGGAGGCGCAATGGCTATGGGTACCGGCACTGTTGTCGGACAAAATCAAATCATGGCCTATACAGACGCTTCCCCGTTAGCTGTTCAATATATTGGTTTTGGCGGTTATTTTGGTTCATCCGTAGAATACAAAAACATTACTATTGAAAATTTATCAGCATTAATTGTTGCGCAATTTCAAACAGCAGTAGAAGCAATCCCCGATCCAACAACTAACTTCAACACAGCATTAAGTCAAATTAATGCTGTATTAACAAATCAATCATTTATCAATCAAACAACAGTGAACGTAACGTCCCTTGTAACAAAAATTCAAACACTCGTCACCAATAATTTTAATAAGGGATCAACCGTTCTCGGACAAATCAAAACGCTTTTTGATAACGCTGCTAAAACAAGTTACCTCAAAAACAATACTACCCTTACCAGTTTACTCACTACATTTACCAAACATGCTGACGCACAGACGTTTGTTGATAGCATCAAAAACAAAACCGTATCAGAATTAAGAACGTTGCTTGGCGGTACCTTAAATTTTACCTATGAACATCTCACTGGTAAAAAAGCTACTCCTGCTGCATAAGTATTTGGCAATCTTCATTATTCGGGATGCGAAAGCCTACAGACACTTTTAGAGGAGACGTTATGAAGGCCATATCCAAGCTACCTATGATATTTTTTTGTATACTGTTTTGCTTTTTTACAGCATTCCCCCAAACCAATGTCATTTATGATGCACTCAATACACTTTACAATCAAAAAACAGCCGAAACACTTGATGATCTCTCATCACTTTTTACCACAGTACTTTCCAGAGACCTTTTGAGTTCAGATGAACGCACGGCCATTACTACCTATCAAACCATTGTCAACCAACAACGAGCATCACTCATCGTCCCCTATGATACATCAACACCTCCAGGTGGTTCATCGTTTATCGTCCTTGGCAAAGCAACAAATACCAACATACAAAACCTCACTTTTAATGCAGCATGGAAATTGCCAACAATCGGCAAGGGTATTGTCACATTTAAAGTCAATACACAACAATCAGCATGGATTGTGTTATCACCTAAAGCTGCATACGAAAAAGACAAGTCTATAGGTGTTTGTATCGGTGGTTACGGCAATGCTGTATCATTTTTTCGAACAAATATAGTCGACGGTGATGACCTTGCTTATTGCATTGATACAATACAACAAGGACAAGAGGGAAACAGTGCCACATGGGACAGCTACTGGATAGAAGTGCAAGATGGAAAAATTTCTTATGGCAAAGGTTCAACACCTGGACAAAACAAGCTTATGGAATTGACCAACCAATCAATTATCCCATCACTCCTGTATGTAGGATTTGGATGCTACCAAAATATCAAAGCAGAATTTGCAAACATCACTTTTGCAACAATAACCGCCCCTTCAGTAACAACAACTCCAACAACCACCACCCCTGACACTACAACAACAACTCCATCAACTACCATACCTGACACTACGACGCCAACAACGGCAGCATCAATCACCCCGGTACTCACATCCGAACAAATCCTCATCACCGAAATTAATGAAGCAATCACTAAACCATATGCCCAAAAATTTGCAGCTCTTTCTGCTATACAGCAAAAATCAACAGGAAAAACATTCAGCAACGATGTCAACACTGCTTTTGCACAAGCAATTACAACACTTTACAACGCACGAGCATCACTGACATCAGCAAAACTTGATAAGCTCAGGATCTTCTTTAAATCAATCATGCAAAGTTCTTTACTCAATAAAGATCAAAGAAATATCATCAAAACAAAATACATCCCAGCACTCATGCAAACAAAACCAAAGTCCTCCGCTGGTTATCAAGCAACTGTCACTCATGAAAAAGCCAGTAAAAAACCGGTTGCACAAAAAAAATATTTAAAAAAAGAAGCACTTATTAAATAATTATCACATGAAAGGGGTTTTAAGGCGTTTAATAAAAATAAAAAATTTTTCTTGAATTAAACGTCCTCAGTATTTTAATAATGCAAAGGGAAAGGATTCGTTACATGCGATGCCTTAAAACACAATATTTTTATTTAATGCTCATACCCTGTGTAGCAGTTTTATGTCCAAACCAAATTCAAGCAGTTGCCACAGCCCCTTCACCGATAGCCGCTGAGACCGCAGAGTCTGCAGCTGCAGCCCCTTCATCGATTATTGATGTTACTTCAGCTACAGTGGCTCGCCAAACAGAGCTAACAGTACCAACAACAATAACCCTCGCATGGGAACAAGTTCAAGGCGGTGGAACAGACATTGCTGTTGGCCCAAGTGGACAAGTAATTCATACTAATAGCAGCACACAAGGCATTTGGTGGGGCAATGGGATAACCGCATCAAATTACAAAGCAATAAACTGGACACAACTGAATGGAGGACTCTCAAAGATTGCAATCGGTAAAGACGGGGTCCTATGGGGCGTCAATAATGTTGGAAATATTTTTCGCTCAACAGATACAGGCGCAAACTGGACAACACTTGGATCTGATTTTAAAGATGTTGGCGTAGGCTCCAATGGAAACGTATGGGCAATAAAAACCAATGGCTCTGTTTATTTTTGGGAAAATAATACATGGTTCAGCATAACATCATCTGCCTATGGCGGTTTGCTAAAACAAATTTCTGTTGGCAAGGACGGTGCCGTATGGGGAATTGGTAACGATAATATTACCTATTGGGTAAATGGGATAACAACGGCAACCCCAAAAGGAACAAGTTACGGATGGGGCAATACTCCGGAAACGTTTATTCATGTTTCAATTGGGCACGACGGCTCCGTGTGGGCGGTAAGTACCACCGGCAACCTTTATGCACGACAAAACAATACGTGGGTTACAGTTAACACGCCTAAAGCACTCATGATTGTTGAAGGAGGTCACAATGGACAGGTGTGGGCATTGGCAACAGACAACACCATTTGGTATGCATCCACAACAACTGTAGCTGCTGCAACCCAACCGGGCGGTTCATCCTATACCTATCCAGGAAATCAAACAGGGTTTTCAATATCGTTTGCTGATGCATGGAAACTTCCAGCCATAGGAAAAGGTATTATTAAATTCACCGCCAAAGGGGCTAATAATCTTGCTGTTGCGCTGGCCCCAAGCAAAGCAAGCAGTGGCGACATTTATTACTTTGGGTTAGGCTACAGCAATTGTAGCATTGGCTACATCCGTAGAATACTTACTGCCGATGGTACGTACAACAAAACATCAGCTAATATTGCTGGAACAGCTGCTCAACTTAATGCAGCTGAAGATCGACCATATTGGCTCAAAATTGATGGCGGTACCATGTCTATGGGAACCGGAACGATTGTCGGACAAAATCAATTTATGACCTACACAGACCCTTCCCCATTAGCAGCTCAATATATTGGTTTGGGAGGGTATGGCAGCTCTTCTGTAGAATACAAAAACATTACAATCGAAGCATTGCCAATAACAACCATCTACGATGCAAGCACTCCACCCGGCGGATCAACGTTCAAAGTCACAGGGCTTGCAGGCAACACCATTGATCAAAATACAACTTTTCATACAAACTGGAAACTTACATCCGCTGGTAAAGGAATCCTACAATTTAAAATAACAGCAGCACAAGATGCATGGGTTATCTTTGGGCCATCTGCAAAATACGAGGTGGGTAAATCAATTGCGCTCGGCATTGGTGGCAACAATAATGCTCAAACCTATTTTAGAACTGATATTTACGGAGCAAATAAAGTTAGTGTCGCAGACAAAATCACAGCAGGAGACGCTTACTGGATCAAACTTGAGAACGGAACCATTTCCTACGGCAAAAGCGCAACGCAAGGTCAAAACAAACTCCTAGAATGGACCGATGTTTTGGTCAATTCGCAACTCTATTTTGGATTTGGTGGTTATCAAGCAATTCCTGTGACATTATCTAATATCACAATTACCCAACCCTCAACACCAACAACAGAGCTCCCTTCTTCTACAAACGTCTACGACACCGCAACCCCACCTGGTGGATCCACCTTTAAGCTACTCGGCAAAGCAGCCAACACCATCGATAAAAACACAACCTTCCATAAAAATTGGGCATTGGGAGCTGGCGATTTTTCACTTACTTTCAAAGCTTATGTACCAAACGTAATTACTAAAGAACTCTGGATCATTTTGTCACCAAAGTTGAGCTATACTCCAAATACCGGGGTTGTTCTGTGTCTTGGGGCAGAACGCGGGCAGGCTTTTATTGAGGCTCTTGGTGAAAGTGGAAGTAGCTATATTAAAACAGACATTTATGGAGATAACAAAGTTAGAACAGTGGACCATCTTTCAGATGAAACAAACGTTTATGATTATTGGATACAACGTCAAGGAAAAACCATATCATACGGAAGAGGTGCAACGCCAGGGCAAAACCAAATTGCAACATGGACAAACGCTATTGTTACCAAGCCTCGCTATGTTGGTTTTGGTTGTTATGAGAATAATCCTGTTGAATTGAGTAATATTGTTATTACCCAAATTACAACAACTCCGCCAATAACCCCCACTACTGTTGAAACAACAATCAATACCCAAACCATCGAAGCCTTAGCCAAAGCACTCGGTCAGTCAACGTATAATGCGAAGCTTGCCGCACTTAATAACATTGTAAGTGAATCAACCGATAAATTATTTAACGCTACGGTACACACCAAATTCAAAGCGGCTCTTGAAACTATATATCGCGACAGATCTCGAGGAGAAATAGCGGTACTGAAAAAGCTGCAATCATTTTTGCAACAGGCTTATCAAAGCACATTGCTTACCACACAACAAAAAGAACGCATTCTTGATCAAATGATACAACCACTTACAAGAGAGATTAATAAACTCGAGAAAGCAACACTCACAACTACAAAAAAACCAATAGTTAAAGAAACAACTACTGTTACAACTAAAACAAGAAAAAAGCCAGAAACAACAACTACGACAAGAGAGCACAGAGGAACAAGGTTTACCCGATAATAACAGTTAACAAAGGAGTAGTATTACCATGAAACATATTCTATTTATAACGTATTCGTTATCATTATTAATCGCCATCCCAGTATTTTCTCAAACAGAAACCAACGAGCTTTTTACGCAAATAACAGCGTACTACAACCAACGAGCTGAGCTTCAAGATAGTGCATCATTAAACGAACTTTCATTACTCATGGCAGCAGCGCTCGAAACAAACCTCCTTGCGCCAGCAGACAAAACAACCACCAATGGTTATCAAACAACAATTAAAAATGACCTACAGATTCAAACTGCAGCAAAGCAGGCAATTGAAGCGGCAATGCAAAAAACAACATTCGATGAAAAGGTAACGGCATTCAATGAAATTATCACGAATGCAACTGGCAAAACATATATCAATGAAATATACAATAAATTCGCCGAAGCCTTAAGCCTACTTTTTCAAAGTAGAACAACCACTAATAATGCGCAACTCCAAAAGCTTCTTACTCTTTTGAATGCTAGTATTGCCAGCACCCTTTTGGCCGATGCACAAAAGACTTTTATAACAACAAACCTTATAACAAAGGTGACCGCCGAAATCGCTTCCACAGCAGGAGCAGCACCATCTACAACACTTATCTCAGACACACTTGCTGCTATTGATGCAGCACTCAAAAAAGCAACTGCTGATGAACAAATAACTGCGCTTGCACTCATCGTAACAAATGCAGCCGGCAAAACCTTCACCATAGAGGTGTACCAAAAGTTTGCCAACGCTCTTAATACGTTGTTTCAAGGCAGGAAAACTACAGACAAGGTACAGCTCCAAAAGATTCTTGATCTTTTGAATGCAGGTGTTGCAAGCTCTCTTTTGGATAGCTCTCAAAAAGCGGTCTTCCTTGCAAGCTTTATTTCAACACTCACAAGTGACATTGCAAAAGCTTCCGCAACAACCACTACAGCCAAAGTGGACGCCACGCTCGTTAAAAACACCATAAAAGCAATTGATGCCGCCGTTAAACAAAAAACTTTCGATAAACAAGTTACTGCATTTGCAAAGATAATAACTGGAGCAACAGGCAAAACATATGACAAGAGCGTTTATGACAAATGCGCTGCCGCATTAAATACCATTTTTAAAAACAGAACAAAAGCAACCAAGAAGCAATTACAAGCATTCTTAACAGTGCTGCAAAATGTCGCAAAAAGTTCTCTGCTTACCAGTACTCAAAAGAAGGCTATTACGAAGACTACTATTCCAGCATTAAATAAGGATATTGCTAAAGCGAAATAGGAACATGTCTTAGGAAAAATTCCACTGTCTGTTCAAGATCCATATCGGTATTATCAACCAAAATGGCATCATGTGGAATAACAAGTGGCGCAACCGCGCGTGTTTGATCACGCAGGTCACGCTCACGTATGTGCGCCTTTGCTTCTTCTAATGTTTGTCCTCGTTTTCTTGTGGCATCATTAAAAAGGCGTTGCGCCCTTATATCAACATCTGCAGTTAAAAAGAATTTAACAGTTGCACGAGGAAAAACAATACTGCCACAGTCACGTCCATCAACAACAACATCATGCTGCTTGCCTACTGAGCGTTGTAATGCAAGTAATGCATCACGAACAATCTTTTGGGCTGAAAAAATAGACGCTAATTGGCCGATAGAGTCAGCATAAAGACATTGTGTAATATTTTCACCATGATATATGACTGAAGGGGTATCATGTTCATATCGATAGACAAGATCAGAAACAAAAAAAAGATCATCCGTGGTAAGAGATTGGGCCGAATCGGCTGTTATTCCACGGTTACTCAACACATAGGCAATCGCACGATACAACAACCCAGTGTTTAGATAATAAAAACCAAGCTTTTGTGCCAAACGTTTGGCAACACTACTTTTTCCACTCGCAACCGGTCCATCAATTGTTATAATCATGATCAACTCTATTTAATCTCTATTGCCCTACTGAGAGATTCGTAAGCTCCTTTTATCTGTTGCGGCAACAACTTTTTATACTGATTCACCAACAAATTAACCTTGCTTTTTTCTTCTTGAGTTAAAGGAGATTTAGACAATAATTTATTACGGATCTCACGCCACATTTTTATAGCATCATCTTCTTTATCAGATTCTCTTTGCTTAGCTAAATTTTTAATTTTGAAATCAATAAACTGCTCATGCGACCATTTTTTCAATATTTCTAACGTTTCGTTATAAATATCATGAAGATCTGTTTGCGTAAGATTGCTCAAAGCGCTTTCCTCAATACCCAAAATTTCTAAACTAGATAATACACGCTCCTTGTCCTTATCAATAGCCTTTTCTGCAGCAAACAAACAATTATGTCCAACACAAAGCACAAACACCACGCTCAAAATCATCACCATTTTTTTCATAGACAAAACCTCACTAGAAACAATCATTGTATTTATTCAAAATCTCCCTGCAAAGCACGGGTTACAATATCGCAAGCACTTTCTAATTGTTGAGACAAATCGGTCTTACATTGTTTAAGCATCGTGTTTTCACCATCGGTCAACGGTTGTTTCTCAACTAATTTTTTAGAAATCAAAGACCACTGTGTTGTGTCGCACTTCAACCGTTGTAAATTTTTAATTTTGAAATCAACAAATTGCCCGTCTGACCATTTTTTCATTTCTTCTTTTTTGCTTTCATATTGCGCCTTGAGTTCTCCGGCAGTAAGACTATCAATAGCTTCTTTAATGGTGGCCTTTAAACCGAGAATTTTTAAGCTTTGCAGAAGTCTAGCGTGCCTACCTCCCGTATCAAAGTCATCCATCGCAAAACCACGAGTTCCGACAGCCGTAATCAGCACCAATCCACCAATTATAATTATTTTTTTCATATACCAAACCTCATTAAAATCATCATAAACCGCTGGGCGCAACCTAACGCATACCACATACTTTGTCAACCTTCATTAACCTCGAATACAGCTATAATAATTAATGATCTTTTTCTTTTTTCTTGAACTTCGAACACGCTTGGTACTATGGTATTTTTGATGTTTAAACGATACAAAAAGTTATCGAAAGGATCTCTTTCATGAAATACCCTATTATCACGCTGCTTATTACTTCGCTGTTCATATCTTCCATTACCTACGCTGCATATGATGCATCAACACCACCAGGGGGAACAAAATTAACCATCCTTGGTAATGCGTCAGCAACAGCTGAACAAAATGCGATCTTCGATGCCGCGTGGAAGTTCCCGGAAAAAAATAATGCCATTATTACAATCACCATCAACGGCACTCAAGAAGTATGGATTATTTGTTCTCCTACTACGCAATACCAAAAAAATAAATCGGTTGCTCTCTGCATTGGTGGTTATGGAAACGTTGCCACTTTTTTTAGAACAGACCTTACAGGCAGCGACAAAGCGCTTGCATTCGAATCACTGGAATCAGGTAAAACATATTGCTTAAAAATCGATGGTAGCACCATAACATTAAGCAAGGGTACAACACCGAATGCCCCATCATTAACATTAACCGACCCCCTGATTAAAAATCTTTTATATGTTGGCTTTAGTTGTGGAGGCCAACCTGGCAATGTTACCTTTGATTCAATTGCCATATCACCAGCACGACCAATTGCAGCAGAGACTCAGCAACCAACTTCAACAACAGATCAACAAGCCGCAACAACAGACACGAAAGCTAAAGCAAAAAAAGAAATCCCTGCTGTCACTATCCTCAAAAAACCAACACCACCAACACCTGCAATACGCTCTACCGAAAAAAGACAAAGACCGGTATCACAAGAAAAAAGACAACACAGGATTCCTTAGGATATGATCATGGTTCCTCGTATAAAAAAAGCTTTTCTCTTTATCCTGCCAACACTTGCTACACAGCTTTTTCTTGCATCTATAACAAATTTTACTTCAGCAGCAACCACAATACTTCCGCGAGCAGAAGGCTGGAATGGGATAGGCGCAACAGCCTCCTACTGCGGATTGGCAGTAGGCCCAAATGGAGAAGTCGTTCATATTGGTGCTTATAATTACAGCACCCCAAGCTTTGCTCTTTTTCAAGCAGTAGGTGTAACAGCTGAAAAACAACAGGGATCCGGATGGACTCAAATTTCAGGTTCTGCAAAAAGAATTGTAATCGGCCCTTTTGGCATGTGGATTTTGAATAATGATTCCGTAGCGGGCGGATCAAATGTTTCATTCAGAGATACCAGCGGGAACTGGACAAGAGTCGGTGGCGGCTTAACAGATATTGCCGTAGGTTCTTCGGGACAAGTGTGGGGTGTTAACAATACTGGAACCATTTTTTTCAGAGAAGGTATAAGTGCGTCTAATCCAATGGGTACAGTATGGACCGCTATTGATGGTGCACTTACACAAATTTCATCAGGCGCTAACGATGCTTTATGGGGAGTAAACACCAGTGGTCAAGCATGGACACGAACAAGCATAACACCCAATGCACGCAAAGGATCAGGATGGCAAGCTGTCGCAACTCCTGAATTATTTGCGCACATTTCGGTTGGATTTGATGAGTCGGTCTGGGGTGTTGGTCGATCAGGCAAGGTCTATTATTGGGCGCACGATTGGGCATCGGCCTCAAGCGGCTATGGCGACAATAAAACATGGGTTGAGGCTTCGGGAATTTCTGGGGCTAAACAAGTAATTGCAGGTCGCGATGGAGAAGTATGGGTTATTACCACCAGCGGAGCTGTTTATTTTAAACGTACACGAACCCCCCTCCTTGTTCCTGGCAAAAAAGTAGTCCTTGTTTTTTATAAGGACATGGCCACACCCAAACTTCTGAAAGTAACCGATGGCAAATATCTGAGCCCAACAGGCACCAACCCGGATGATGCAGCATGTCAATTCAGCCTTTTAAATCTCAGACACGATGAAACATATGCACGTCGTTGGTGGATTGGCTTTAAATCAGCAACCGCAAATAATAATAACCTCCAATCAATCGCATCAGCAAGCGGTGCTGATCCCGCATATACCGTTCGCTTTGAGAATCAAAATTTTAGTGATGTTTCTCATACCAGCGAACACTGGCGCGTTGTACCAGTCAACGCCGATGGCTTTATTATGCTTCAAAATCATGCATGCGGCACTTACATGGCATTGCCAGATAGTACCGGAACAGATTGGGCAAAAAATCGTGTCTGGACATCATATGCACTTAACGCCGGAGCCGGAGCTGGCGTATGGGAACGCATAATGATTATGACTCCAGACCAGGCGCGGCAAATAGCCAGTGCCTTCGTACCAGCAATAACCACAACCCCAGCAGGCGGAACTTCGTACACCTACCCTCAAAATTCAACAAGCATTGGTATTGAATTTGCAGCAACAACATGGAAACTCCCAATCGCAGGTCAGGGGGTTGTTAAATTTCAAGTAAAAGCATCAAGTGATTTTAGTATTGTTGTTGCACCATCAACAGCAACCACTGGCAATCTTTATTTGGTTGGTATTGGATATAGCAACAGTAAAGCCGTCATTCGCAGAAAACTTTCAGCTGCCGACAGCGATAATGTAGCGTTTTTCAATTTGACAGCCGCGCAAAAGCTTGATGGTACCAAATTCGTTGACTACTGGGTTATGGTAAACAATGGGCATATTTTGATGGGAACGGGTACCACGGCAGGCCAAAATCAATTCTTGGTTTATAATGATCCATCACCGCTTTCTGTTCAATATGTTGGATTTGGTGGATATATAAACTCGGCAGCAGCGTATCAAAACATTGCGTTTGAAAATCTTCCAATTGCACAACGCTTTGTTAATGCGGTAGCACAAACAATGGCCCAAGGAGATGTACACACTAAGATCACATCGCTACAAAGCATCATTAATGACGCACAATGGAGTTCAATTAATTATGCAGCTATCAAAGGATTGAATGCCCCGTAATGCCAAGAATTTTAGTAGCTCTTGATTAGCCCTAGAAACCGATTGATGGCATTATAAGCTTCAGTAAGCTTTTTAATTTTAGCCTTTTTTTCTTTATCAGAAGCTTGTGACTCATTAATCTCTTTGATTCGCTTTTGATAAAACACTTTCAAATCACTTGCTTCAGGAATTTCATCCCCAGATATGCCCAAAATTTTCATGTAGTCCGGCAGTGCGCGACGAGGGCTCTGTGCGCACCAACAGTTCCAAGTAACCATAACCGCCATCAATAACAACCATAGTTTTTTCATACTGTTTCTTTCACACATAACACGTAACAATACAAAACAGGGGCACCAAGCATATCACAACATGTTGCAATATCCAGAAAAACAAGGGGAAGGACGATATCCTTCCCCTTAAGCAAACACTCATTGACTACGCTCGCACATTGACAACGAGGTGGTCACCACATCGCAACCTGGCATTGGGATTAAACACGAGATCAAGCGAACCTCCAACACCCTGAGCGCCCAATTCAAGGGCAAACCCATCCAGGACAATGCTGCCGCTTGGTACATACACTATTCCATATCGTGGTGAATAGGCGCTTACTAAACCATTAACAACAACCGTTCCATTTGAGAAGGTGTATGTCTTTTGGAGATATTCATGTGGATTACCATATGCACCAAAAAGAAAATCTGTATGCCCATCCTGAGAACTACCAAGACGTAAGGTACAATTATTTAAAATAAGCTTTGATGTTTTATCGACAAAACAAAACGTTGTTGTCGAATACATTCCCAAGCCGAAAGCACTCACATCCCATATAATACCTTCGTCAATCATCAATGAACTATTTCTATCTATGTGAGAATTGACTGCTATTTTAAATTCGGCACCAGGCTTACCGCTTATGACGTTTTTATTCTCAAACCAAAGATCCTCTGTAATAAGTTCTAATCTATCTTCTACAAGAAATGTTGTATCACGAAGCGTTATCCGAGCTCCCCAAGGCCAAAAGTTCTTCGATGAAACATCATGTAACGTCGTATCTTCAATGGTCATCCAACTTTGAATCCCCATAAAAACCCATGTCGTCCAAATTGCGTTTTTGTCAACATAGATATGATTTCCATTCCCCTTAAGAATTGATGTATAAAGTGTTTGGATTGTTCCCGTAATATGCAAATCATCAGTAAGCACAATATTGTAAGGCGATGGATGTTCGAACCCTAGAAAAATACCGGCGCCCATAGAACCTTGACCACTCAATGTTGCACCTTTGCCAAGAATAAGCTTGTAATCTATGTCAAGAGAAGGATCATAACCCAAACTTACATTATCAAAAAAAATATCACCATCAATTGGCTCCGTAACATCAATATGAATACTCTGTCCTCTCACAATAAAGCCATAAGGAAATTTAACAAAACCTTTGGCATATTCATCAGTATGAAAAATATTTTTCCATGTGACGGTAATTGCTTTATCTAGGTCAGGACCGGATGTTGTATCATAGGTATTAGCATGGAGTGAAGAACGATATGCAACAACCATCGTTGCTATAATCAACACAAGAACGATATGCTTATTCATAAGACTCTCCTTTTTTCAGAATTAAATTAGATTAAGATAGGCACAAAATATAACCCTTGTAAAGATTTCATCATTTTGATGGCAGTAGCATACTCATGCATCTCTTGCTACACTTACAACCGCTGTAAAAATATCATTATCATTGCAATCATTGGCCCATGGAACTCAATCACGATAAAAATACCCCACTCATGCAACAATACCTCGATATCAAGGAACAATTCCCTGATACCTTGGTACTGTTTCAAGTTGGCGATTTTTATGAACTTTTTTTTGATGACGCCAAAAAGGCATCGTCTTATCTTGCCATTGCGCTCACCAAACGCGGGAAAAACAAAGGTGAAGACGTACCTTTGTGCGGCATTCCAGTCCATGCACTCAATCATTACTTAACTAAATTGATCAAAGGTGGTTTTCGCGTTGCCGTATGTGACCAATTATCCAAGCCACAACCGGGAACAGTTGTCCAACGTGGCATTTCACGCGTTTTTACCCCAGCAACACTCACCGAAAGCACCATGCTTGATGAAAAATCAGCATCGTATCTTTTATCGTTCTTTCCCTGTAACAACGAATGGAGTCTGTTGTTTGGGGAGCTTATGACAGCACAACTATTTGCTACCGCCATTCCCATCAATTCATTCCGTATGGTCGAAGCCGAGCTTATTCGATTTATTCCTGATGAAATTCTTTTACCCAATACCAAAGAAGGCATGGCCTTTGACTTGTTTTTTAAAAAAATGGGTTATTACACAACCATGGTTGGCCCCACAGATATAGCGGGTCCCGATATTCCTGCAGCATGGATGAAACAACAATTAAATACAGCAACCCAAAACACCATACACAAGCACCCTACCCTTTCAAGCAACCTTGAACTACTCTATTGGTACCTGAAAAAAAATCAGGAAAAAGCGCTTACCCAATTTACCAATGTTCATTACTATGAACCTGATGAATACCTCATTCTCGATGCTGCTACACAAAAAAGTCTTGAAATTATTACCAATAAACAAGACGATGGTCGCAAGAATACACTCTTCGCAATCCTTGACCAAGCACAAACAGCAATGGGTTCTCGAACTATTAAAAAATGGCTTCAACGACCATTAGTGCAAAAAACATCAATTCTACAACGACAGGAAGTAATCGCGTCACTCCTATCAAATCTTGAAATATTGCAAACCATTCAAACGCAGCTAAAAAGCATCGCAGACATCGAACGAATTATTGGCCGCATTGCCCTTAAACGCGCCACCATCAATGATTATCTCGCACTTAAAGATTCATTGCTTACAATCCCAGCGCTCAAACAGCTGCTCACCGACAAACTAGCCACCTCTCTGGCAACAACATTGCAACAAAAAATTGCAGATTTCACAGCGCTCACAGAGCTCCTTGCATGCAGCATCAACGATGATCAGACAACTACCTACAAAGTCAAAAAAGGTTATGATCACCAACTTGACCATTTGCGCGATTTGCTTAAGGGAGGACAACAAGAGATTATCAAACTTGAGCAACAAGAAATTGAACGCACCGGCATAACAAGCCTCAAAATCGGCTTCAACCAAATCTCTGGATATTACATTGAAGTCACCAATCCTAATCTAGATAAGGTACCTGAGGATTATCGCCATCAACAAACACTCGCTAACCGTAAACGATTTATTACACAAGCACTACTTGATCTAGAACGAGATTTGAATAAGGCTCAAAACGAACTTGAATCAATTGAAAACTCTGTTTTTGAACAAGTTAAAAATGAAGTAGAAACATACGTCCCTCACCTGCGTCATTGCGCCTACAGCATTGCCTATCTTGATGCATTAGTCGGATTTACACTGGCAGCTTACAATTATCGTTATACCGCACCGCAGTTCAATGATCAGCATAACATCATCATTACCGCCGGCAGACACCCCGTCGTTGAGCAATCACTACCAACAGGATTTACACCTAATGATTGTCACCTCGTCGATACAGCATCAACATGGATCATTACCGGCCCCAACATGGGTGGCAAATCAACATATTTACGCCAAGTGGCGCTTGTATGCATCATGGCTCAATGTGGTAGTTTTGTTCCTGCAACAGCAGCAGATCTACCAATCCTTGATCGCATCTTTACACGCATTGGCTCAGG
>CAYUQI010000006.1:0-64376 GCA_964446935.1 uncultured Pseudomonadota bacterium | reverse complement strand
TTGTTTATGATTGAAAAATGTTTGTGATTATAGATGCATTCTAAGAGTTCTTGTGCCAACCTTGCAGCGGCATCGTAGATGATTGGAAACGGTTGATTGACAAGTCCGCTCATGATTATTGGCTGTGGATTACAACTCGAAGTACTGCGAAAAAAGCCATACTCCTTGACGCTTAAATAGGTGAGTACACTAGTTATGCATTGTTGGTACATGTCTACGGACTCTGAAAGATCTTGATTTTGTTGCTTAAGCTTTTCAAATAATTGAGGCGTTAAATTTCTGTCAGTTCCTTGATGTTTAAATTTTTCAAATAATTCACGGGTTAAGCACATGTAGTCATTAAGTGGGCATTCAATGGTATCTTGATACGTTTGAACAAGCTTCTTTAGATAATCAGCAAAATTATAGAGAAAAAAGGCTCTGTTTCTCTGTTCGTCTATGCTGTTTTTAAATTTTATCCAAACAATTTTAAGCTGATCTGATTTCCACTTAATTGTAATCGTACCGTTAAGCCATTGAATAATAGCGTTATCTTCTGTGAGTTCAGGGTATTGCACCGGTTCACTTTTTACGCGCTTGAGATATTCGGTGCTATTATAATGTTCAGAACTAAAGGAAGACACAGCTGGCAGGCAGAGGGAGATTAAGCCAAGTTGCATCGATGCAACCATTGCAATTATAATGCGAAATTTCATAAAATTCCTAACCAAGTATTTATTTTCTATTAATAACTTAAGAGAAACCCCCGAAGCGCTTAATTATTTAATAATAAACAATTTATCAAAAAGATCCAAATTAAGCCGGAAATGCGCCAAATTCGAAGAAAAGGGAAAGGATTATATCAAAAACCACGATTTTGGGAAGAAGAATAAAACTAAGGGGTTCGATACGCACAAAATAGAGTAATGCCCCCAAGCCATAATCAATGTGTCTGATAATGAATATTATGTTAAAATTTAATCAATAAAAATGAATACTATGCAATTACCACTAAGAAGACATATATTAAGCTTTGGGAACCAAATTTAGAGCTTTAAGGAACTCCAATCATGAAAATTCTACGTCCATTTTTCTTTGGATTAATCGGTTGCATAGGCTTTATGAATGGGCAACAGAAAACATGTATTAATTTGCCCTGTGGCCTCATTAATAATGGTGCGGAATGCTACATGAACTGCGTCTTGCAATGTTTGGCAAATCTCAATCCTGTTATGAATTATGCCATCGACCAAAAACCCCCTCAAAAAGTTCGTATATCCATCCAAAAAACATCTCAACTCATGGGTGCATTAGCCAAGTCCGGCAAGCACCCCGCGGTCTACCAAACCATTGTCAATAACAACTGCTTCGATGGTACAACCTTATTTATGAATACGTTAGCAACCATGCATTCGACATCTAGAGCATATGATCCCGCATTGTTCAAAGCATGGGCACGGAATTATTTATTTCATGAAATGCGTCAGCAAAATCATGATGCACATGAGTTTTTTACTCTGTTATTCACCACGTTATCACGGACATTGCAACACCTCTTTACTATTCACATCAAGAAACTCAATTGGTATTGTCATACAACATGCACAAACACTATGCCGATCATGCGCCTTTTTATTCCATCACAAGCAAACAGAATTTCTGTGTGTGATTGTCTTGCAACAACGCTGGCAACCAAATATGAAACATGGCATTTTATCCAACCGTTACCACCCATACTTACTTTAGTTTTACAACGCATTGACGCATATGAACGTAAAAACATGGTACCAATCGATGTTCAAAAACATCTTTCAATACAGGGAAAAACGTATGAACTTAAAAGTATCGTGTTGCACAGAGGAAACCACTTAGAAAAAGGACATTTTGTCGCTTTAGTCAACAACGATAATGATTGGTTTCTATGTAATGATAAAACCATAAAACAGTGTAGGGCAGGGCAGGATGTATTACTCCAAGCACGTAAACTGATAAAAGGAGGCAATACGCTTACCCCATACATACTTTTTTATGAATTAGAATCTTAATTTAATCTTTTTGACCATTTATGCACAAACTTCATCGCCTTAAACATTTCTGGATAGTATCTCAACATGACCCGAAGTTCTTGCTTTTCTTTATCGTTAAGTTGATTGAATGCAGTTTCAGCTTTTTGCCATCTTTGTTCTTTTTTCTTTGTTTGGGGTCTATTTTTATTTGACGTAGTTAGTTTATCCCTTTTAACGATACATTTCATTGTCAAAAACATATTTGGATTTGTTATCAACATATCCTGATCATCTTCGTCAAGTTTAAGAAAAGCGGCAGCTCCTTCCTTAAGCCTTTCTGCTTTTTTTTCTTCTTTTGATAAATCTTGTCTCTTTTTCATAACTTGTTTGTTGTTCTGCTTAAGTAAGCTCCTTGCACCTTCTTGAAACATTGTGATTTTATCTTTTATTTTTTGTGATAATTCTTTTTCTTCTTTATCCATTGCTTGAACATTGGATATAAACAAACTTGTTCCAAAGACTAAAAAGGTCATAACTAAGTATTTTTTCATAGAAACTCCTCAAAGCTCTTAAAAATAAATATGAAACTTAAAACATTAAAAAAAGTTCATTTTTTTTAGAATACCCAAACCATACTCTTGTTTAGTGTTTATGTCCAATACCCATTTGACGAATATTGTTTTTTCTATTAGAATTAATTAAATAAACGAATTTGATCAAATTAGTCATTTTTTGGGGGTTATTCTTATGTTTTCAGCTAAAAAACTTATATTTTCTTTATTATTGAGTTGTGTCTCAATATTCATGCTTTCGTCTCTTTCAGCTATGTATATTGAACAAACTGATGTAAATGGTCGCTCCATATATTTTAAACATAACGGAACCACACAACGGCGAATTGCAAATGCCGTTGGAGCCCGCGCTATTGCAATCCAAAATACCATTCAGCAAAGCGCCAAGCTTGATGTTTCAAAACCAGTTTTGCCTATTGTCGATGCAATTCTTAAAAAAGAAGCTACTCAAAAAAAGCAATTAACCGATCGTCAAATAGTTACGTTTGCTAGAAACTTCAATGCTCAAACAAGCAGCTCATCATCTTCATCGACGACAAACACAACGACAACTGCCGTTCCTTTCACAAGAAAAAGGAATGCTAAACGTCAACGGTCAACATCACCCACCGCACAAACAACAACACTAGCCGCATCAAAGCAATCCGCACTTAACAACGCCCCCACTAAAAAACAAAGAATCGTAGCGCCTTTTGCCGGGATAACTCCATTTGTCGGACTTATGAACAACGCCAACTATTGCTTTGCCAATGCAGCGCTTCAGGGGATAGCCTGTGTGCAAAACACATTACACAGCCCTCATTGTACGTGTAATCTCAATATGCATAATCAATTATGGAACGCCACGCAACAGATAGCACAACACGGAGATAATGCTTATGACGCTCGAAATTTTATAAATGCCACCGCCCAAGAACTACAAATACCAGGCCAATATGATGATAGCGCACAATTCATTCGACGCTTCTTTCAGCGCTGCGCACAACATAATTGTACTTGTTTCAGTAATATTCTTTTTTCAACTATATTTAAAGCTGATTATGATCAAGGGGATGATGCAATCAGAGACATGATCGACCAACAACTCTGTGGCTCAGTGAGCGCCATGCTTGTAGCAACGCAGCAGCAAGTTGCTCAGTTTGTGCAGCATAACGTACAAAAACAGCGCCTGATAGAATCTCGTTATGCGCCTGTTCTCATGATAGAATGTCCAGGGCAACAAAAAATACAACCCCGCGAACAACTGCAATTTAATTTCGTTAATGCCCAACAAAAAACATATACCTTACGATCAATACTCCTGTATAATGGCGGCCATTATACAGCGCTTGTAAGATATGGGAATTCATGGTTTCTATGTAATGATGCAACTATTTCAAACGGCCATGCAATCTTTAATGAATTGCTCACCTGGGGCAGATCAGGATATTTCCGCCCTAGAATGCTTATCTACACAACAAACAATCCAACTCCAACACAAGTTCAGATAGCACAGTGGACCTTACATGAATTACCACCAATCATACGTAACGATAACAATTTTGCACAACAACTTCTCCAAACAAATAACGACTCCCAACGCGAAATACTCATAAAAGATCATGTTCAACAACTAATAATAAATGGCATACAACAGCAAATCCAACAAAATCAACACCTGATATTCTGCGATTATTTAACTGATCAGGGACAAGTCAGAACATTCTTAAATGCTAATGCACTAGCAAGAGCTGCCATTATCACTGCTTTTAATGCTGACTTGACAGCAAAAACTACACAAGTAACTCACGTCTTACAAACTATGCAAGATGTGTTACCACAAAATCAACATCAAACATTTATCGATCATTTGACTACCCATCGAGGCGCAATAAATACATTTATAAATGGGGACCTTGCAAGAAGAACTGCTCTTATCAATAACTTTTTAAATCCACCAGGGCAGTGGGGATGGGGATGTTCTATTTTATAAGTTAATTATTTACATAAAATTAAGAATAAATAAGGCAGGGCTCAATAGCCCTGCCTTATTTATTGATACAAAATAAAACCGCCATGCAAGGACTGCATGGCGGAAAAAGGAGAAAGGAGAGTAGTAATGAAGTCTTCTCTCAAATTCTTAAGGATAATCTTTCTTATAAACTCACTATAAAAGATTCTATAAGAAAATCAAGCAAACGTGTCAAAATCGCTAAAAAATCCACTTTTTATATTAAAAATTTCTGGATGTAATTTTAAAAACTCAGGGTATTTCAAGTACTTCAAAAGGGATTGAAAATATACTCTATTTTAGCTGAAAATCAAGATCTTTATTATTTTTTACAAATAAACTGAACACACGTCTTTAGTGTTAAAATGGGACAAAAAGACCTGTGGATCTATAGGACAACTGAGAAATAGTTGAAATTTTAAATCTTTAAGGGCAGCCATGCACTTCCCTAAACGATCATAATCAAAGTCGGTCATAAAATCATCAAGAAGCAAAATCCCCCGCTCTCCCCCACTTTCTGATAATTGATGCATTTGCGCAATTTTTAATAAAAAGGCTATTAACTTTTGTTGCCCTCGTGATGCATATACTCGCGCCTTCTTATCTTGAAAAGTTATTGAAAAATCATCTAAATGAGCCCCAAACAAACTTCGCCGCCACTCACGTTCAGTCAATGCATACGTCTGTTGATAATGCTGCCAAAAATCATCAAATGAAGTATCTATGGCATGATGCTTGGCTTTATAGTCAAACGACACCGTTAACGCCGCCTCCTGACCCGAAAAATACGTTGTCAGTAATGCATTAACAATTGTTTCTATCTGTCGCAAATAAAGCACTCTCTGATGTTGAAGCTCCTTGGTTAATTCCCACAATTGTTGCGTCCATACATACAAAGTATCATCAAGTCCGGCCTGTTGATTAAGAAGGTTATTGCGACTCGTCAATACATGACGGTATTGTTTAAACATTGTCATTAATGCTGGATTATTCAACAATAATGCATAATTCAAAAAATCTCGCCGTAACTCAGGTTCACCTTGCACAAGTTCAACATCCTGAGCAACTAATGTTATAACCTTAAACTGATCAATAATTTCTTTGTAGGACTGCACGGCCTTGTCATTCCATTTAACAATTTTTCCATCAGCTTGAGAAAAACCAATATGAATCGTGTCTACAAGTCCCGTTGATTCCTGCTGCGCTTTGATTTGAACAAAAAAATACTCATTACCCAATGTAATTAATTCACGATTAAGATGCGTACGAAAGGACCGAAGATAACAGCAATAATGAAGCGCCTCTAAGAGACTACTCTTGCCAGAACCATTCGGTCCCTGAATAACAACGACGCGCCCATCAAACGGGATAACGCGCTTTTCAAAGCAACGAAACTGATGAAGCGTTAATTCCTGAATAACCACTCTCTTACTCTACTCGGTTTCTTATTCGGCTTGTGTCATTGAAACCGGCATCACCAAGTAGGTCATATGATAGGTTTCAGTTGATGATTCAAAAATAATTGGTTTGGCGCTGCTTTTAATAAAAAAATTCACTGAACTTTCGGGAAATACCTGTAAGCCATTTAAGAGATACGGAGCATAGAAACGGCTCTCTACACCATCACCTGAAAACTCTTCCAAGGAAAGCTCTTCTTCCAAAACACCAACTTCCTTATTTTGCATGCTAACACGCAACTTTCCTGCTTGGAAGGCAAATTGGGTTGAAATAAACTGTCCAGCCAACAAACAAGAAGTACGTTTAAGTGTTTTAAGGAATGAATCTCTGCTCAAGCGTGCAGGCATAAAACCTTCTTTGGCAAGCACTGGTTTATATTGAGGAAATGGATCAGCAATCAGCTTTGTGAAAAAGTTGAAGTTTTTGCCAGAAAAAACCAATTGATTACCGCAAACACCCAAAAACACATTGTCATTAGGATATGCTTCGAGCAATTTTTTCAGCTCAAGCACAGCACGTTTTGGCATAAGCCATTTTTTTTCTTCTGGTAAGGTATATTTGGTTGTTGTCACACGAGCAAGACTATGTCCATCAGTAGCAACAACCGATAATTCATTGGCATTCATCTCAAACAACATGCCATTAAGTCCGGCATTGGCATTGTTTTGTGGAATTAAAAAAGCAACTTTATTGAGTAATTCAAGAAGGAATGAGGCTTCCATGTTCATAAGATTTTCAATACGTTCTGGAAAAGGAGGGAAATCCTCTGAATTTCTGATATTAAGCGCCAAATCAACAGCGCCAGATTGCAAACGCAACTGCCCTTCTTGCAAAGTGAATGAAATATCACCATCAAGCTCCTTGACCATTTCGAAGATGCGTTTTCCGGAAATCAAAAAGCTCTTTCCTTCAGTCAAATCGCTTTCAATGCCCGTTGTAGCCTGAAGACTGATCTCAAGGTCCGTTGCCTTGAGAGTCAATTCTCGTGATGCAACATGAAACAAGATTGTTTCGGTAACATCTAAGGTTGTTCGTTTGTTACAGATTGGTTGCATGGAGCTAAGAAGTGTAACCAGTTCCTTTTGCGAGGTGGTAAAAACATAATTCATGATAACACACCGTTACAAAGTAAGATATTGTCATTATTTTTTTAAAGACTATTCTAGCATACCACAGAAGCAGGCTTGTTCAATGATATTTCTGGGTAAAAATTTTGATTTTATACGATTGAGCATTATAAAAACAAATGACATGGTACATACATCAGTTCAACCCCGGTATGGAATATGAATATGATCTTCAAAACAATTAGTGTTTTCTTGGCCTCAATGATTATAACCATTGGCATTACCATGGCAGCTCTGCGTCATACACCGACCTCACCACGTAGCAGTACTATCTTGTTAGCAAATCAGAGAGACCCAATAACTACGGTGTTTATACTTGACTGCAAAAACATCCCGGCCAAAACAATTGCTCAGTTACTTAAAGAAAACGTTGATAAAATGACTAAAGAAAGCGCAGAGAAGGCATTGATCTCTGCCATCTCTAATGAAGAAAATATGGTTGCCGTCCTCAATGTCCTCCTTAATAATGAACAATTCTTTGATCTTTTAACATTTGAACATTTTAAAAGTGCATATGACAAAGCAAAAGCCAATGATCGCGGTATTGTATTCCTCGCAAATCTCGGTTTCATAGCTCAGCAAACCCCAAGCAAAAAAATTAAGACTTCTTTGCCTAGCATCATTAAAAAACTAACGAAATGAATATGAACAATCTTACTTCAACCATTCAATACAAGGATGTTACGAATGCCTCTATTCAAAAAAAGTTATCTTTTGTGCATAACCATCATACTTATTCATGCTTCTATCTATGGTAGTACGAGAGCCCCACTAATGAGCTCAAAACCATCAACCCCACGACAACAATCAATGATGTTTTCAAAAATTTCAATAGAATCAGTTATCGAATGCCTTTTTGCAGCAAAAGGGGTTGGTTGTTCAGATCTTATAAAACGTCTCAGTGAAGACTTCCTCCCCAAACAAGTGGTTTTAAGCTTTGTTGATAATGACAACGGGACGCAAGCATTAGATAGTGATGCATTACGAAAAACCTTTATAGCAAATGCCATGATTGGTGCCGAAGATGAACTTACGGCTCTTTTGCATAACCCAGAACGAAAAAAGTTGATCACCGACAATGATCTTTATCAAGCACTCTCAGCAGCCTGTATTCTTGGGCATCTCACTATTATAGAATGTCTTTTGGAGCAATATCCTGACTTGGATTCAACCATAGCCCCAAAGTCTCGTCTTTCGCTTCTTTGTTTTGCCATTAAATGTAGTCATACACCCCTTGTTGCATTCATGCTCAAACAGAAAGCGTTTTCAGATTGTTTAAAATTAAATGGCGCAATAGATATGGTACTATCATGTGCTATTGATTGTGAAAAAAGCCAAGAGATGCTCAAGCTTCTTATGGAAAGTAACAACTTTTCACACGAACAGTTATCAATAGATAGCCTAACAAGAGCAATGCAATTGATAACATTAAAATCAGAAAAAGTGGTAGCCACGCTCAACACACTCACTACATTACAAAAACAGTTTAAACAACGTGCAAAAAGCGCAGAGAGGAAGAAAAAATAGAAAATGACGCAGAAAGCCCTAAGCCCGTGGATGCTTTTCGTCATAAATCTTACGTAACTGCGTATTACCGATATGAGTATACACCTGTACAGTCGAAAGATTCTGGTGGCCAAGTAACATTTGCAGAGAACGCAAATCAGCACCCTTCTGCAACAAATGCGTTGCCAAGGAATGCCGCAAGCTATGCGGTGAGACATTTTTAAAAATTGCAGCTTTGCTCAATATTTTTTTGAGTGAAATCCAAAATGATTGGCGGGAGATCGGTTTGATTTGATTATCATAGGTCGTTGCAAATAGATATCGCTCCTTGGAACCTATTTCAATATTCTTAGGCAACAATTTGTGATAAATATGATCCAAGTAATAATGCAGAAGTTCCAAAACATTTTTGGGCACAGGAATCATCCGTTCTTTGTTTCCCTTGCCAATGATACGAATAAATCCGGTGTCAAAGTGGATTTGATCAATCCGTAAATGAACCAATTCCGACACCCGAATACCCGTGGCATACATCACATACAACATGACTTTGTTGCGAATACCCTTGTATGAAGTATCACGATTGGCAGCGGCCAACAACTTTTCTATTTCTGGTTCTGAAAGATAGTTGGGCAATGTTTTTTCAATTTTAGGAAATACCAACGATTGCGCAGCATCACGAATACCACAATGCTCTGCTGCAAAACGAAAAAATAGCTTAAGCGAAGAAATCTTGCGCGAGAGCGTTTTTGCTGTAACCCCTTGGTCTTTCATGCTTTTAAGGAAACTAGTTAGATTTTTGCGTGTTACAAAATCAAGTTTAAGCTTTTCGCGTTGCAAAAATGATTCCAATTGATCAATATCACGCTTATAGGCCAAGAATGTATTATTAGATACCCGCTTTTCAGTCACCAGATACGACTGAAAATATGTTACTACCTCCCCCATGTCTTTCATGCACCATGCTCCTTCTTACCTGTATCTTCAGGCATTGTCAAAGTTGTCTTGCTCAATAATGTTTCCATTTTTGTAAGCAATTTTCCCACGTGTTCTTTTGTTTCAGGGAACATTAACAAGGCAAACAATATATAGATGCCATATTTATACAAGAACCGGTATACTTCAGGGTACTTTTCTTGAAGAAATGTACCATACAAATGACTCCCATCAAGTGGAGGTATCGGTAATAAATTGAATGCTGCAAACCTAAGATTGAATTGTTTTATTTTTTTAAGGATCGTAGCCACTGCAGATGACGGGCTAACCCCCTGTGCTATTACGCTTGCAAGATATGCAAGAAAAACATTCGACAAGGGACCAGCCAGAGCTGTTAATATCGTTCCAACGTGTTGATGACTAAAATTTCTTGAATTAAATTCAACAGGTTTGGCCCATCCACTTCCCGTCAAAAGAATACATGCCGTTCCTATCACATCCAAATGCACCAAAGGATTAAGTGTCAAGCGACCTTGTCGCCGTGGTGTATCATCCCCAAGCAAGGTTGCTACACTCGCATGAGAAAATTCATGAAATACCAATGATCCGAGTACAATTGCTATATCAGCTACAACAGAACCTATCTGTTGAGTAGAAGGTTCATCCTGCCGAACACCTACAGCCTCGAATGCTGAAGCAGGCAACAGCCGCGAACCATGACACACGAATAAGAAAATAATGAGTACTTTGGTTAGATTCATCTGCTTAATACGCCTTTGCTACCAAGACCTCATGCTCACTGGACTTTCCACAAGCAAAACATTGTTTATGCTCACGTGTTTCTCGAATACATCGAATAGTTCCCTTGTATTCTTTCGCCTTTGCTTCGCATTGTGCATCTCCACACCACCCAGTTTGGTACAAACCATTGGTTGCATCAAGCTTTGGACCAAATTCAACCAGTTTGTCCGCTTGATACCATTGTTCTTGCACACGCTTGGTTGTTTGTTGTAAAAGATTTGCTTGAATAGAATCAAGCAATGTCGACAATGTTTGAGGGATTGTATCGAATGAAGCAAATGTTTTTCGTTTGTTTTTATCGTTTTCACAACGATTAACCAACACAACCTGCTTGTTCACCATGTCCTTAGGACCTATTTCAAGACGAACTGGAACGCCCTTAAGCTCCCAGTAGAAAAATTTTGCTCCTGGCGTTGAGGTCTCGCTTGCATCAATGACACTGCGAATGCCCTGTTTGTCCAATGATTGTTTAATAGCACTGAGCGCTTCAAGAATAGGCGCTTTTTCTGTTTCAGATTTAAAAATTGGTATCAAAACAACTTGAATAGGAGCAATACGGGGAGGCATAATAAGACCATTATTATCACCATGTGTCATAAGCAATGCTCCAACAGCACGGGTTGATAAACCCCAACTTGAGCAATAAGGAACCTGTACATTCCCATCAACATCTTGATAACGAACATCAAATGATGCTGGAAAACTGTGCGCTAAAACGTGGCTTGTACACATTTGGAGCGCCTTGCCGTCTTGCATTAACCCTTCAATAGTATAGGTACGCTCTGCCCCCGCAAACCGCTCACTTTCTGTTTTAATACCGGTAAGCGCAGGAATTGCTAAATAATTTTCATAAATATCTTTGTACATAGCCAAGGCATCAAGTGCCATTGCTACGGCTTCTTCATGTGTTTTGTGCGCAGTGTGCCCCTCTTGCCACAAAAACTCTAAACTTCGGACGAAAGGACGCGTACGCATCTCCCAACGAACGACGTTGGCCCATTGATTAACTTTCAGAGGCAAATCACGCCACGAGGTAATCCATTTGGAAAACATGTAATAAATAATAGTTTCTGACGTTGGTCGTACAACCAATGGTTCTTCAAGCTTGCTGCCACCACCATGAGTCACAACCGCTAACTCCGGTGAAAATCCTTCAACATGTTTAGCCTCTTTTTTTAGAAATGATTCAGGTATCAAAAGAGGAAAATATGCATTAGAAACACCAAGATCTTTTATTTTTTTATCAAGCTCCCGTTGAATATTTTCCCAAATGGCATAACCATACGGCCGTATAACAAAACAACCACGAGTGGGACTGGCATCAACGATTTCTGCTTGAACCAAAACCTCTTGATACCATTCGGCAAAATTAGTTTTAATATCAGGGAGCTTACTCATATTTTTTCTTTCGTTACTCAATAATTCAACCATTCCTACAGGAGTGCCATTACTATATCGCATTCACAATTCTTAGGCGAGAATTTTAAAAGCTCATCCTTATTTAGGCTGATACTCTTGCAAAAGACGCGATACCTTAGAATTATTTGTTACATTTCCTCGTGTGGAATTGATAATCCGTGCCTGAATACCATGTTTTTTGTTGTCATCGGATTCGACGCTCACCGCTATCCAATGACCAGGAATCCGAAGAACAACGTGTTGCGGAATGCTTTCCTCTTGTAAATTTTGTACACTATCACGTATTATTTGTTCTTTTTGATTATTGTGCACATTCATCATCTTTTCTGTTTTCTTATTGTACACTTCATCACCTGCAAATGTATCAACAACAACAACATTTGAGACATCAGCTGGTCTACCTAATAATGGTTGCATAACTTTATTAACAAGAGCATGATCATCCCGAATTGCAGCTATCTGATAAGAATCCAATAAATTGATTGATTCAAAAGGATCTTTACGATCGCTAGGAATCCCCACTTCCATAAACTCTGCTCGTATGGCATCCATATGATCGCGCCATGGCTTTATAACATCGGGATTATTTTTGATCCGTTCTAACAATTGTTGTCGTTCTTCCTCGTTTTTGGCATTGCGATTAATGAGAGCATGCAGAAGACCATAATAACCGCAACTGCTGCCATCATTCTGGCGAGCCCCCTCCACTTGCATCACATCATATTCTTTATTAAGATTTCGTAAGCTAAACCATCGTGGATACACATAAAAATAAATCACAGCAGCAATAATAATTGCAACAACTGTCATAACAAGATATGGATGTTTACAAATAAATTCCCACGGTTGAAAAACAATGGTATCCATCAACAGGCTTAGTATGCTTATATCAAAGTAATCCTCACGCAATATACACAACAATAAAATATGATTAAATCGTAGAATTTTATTAAATAACGCAAGATCCTCTTCTCCTAAAAAATTTTTATGATTAATGCAATACAAGGTTACATATTGATTAAACTTCTTAACACGTTGGCGAACATCACGTATGTGACGAGGAGCGAGATCCTCCATGTCGACATCTTTTGGATAATTGCAAACCTTAAGGAAATGGTATTCAATATCGGGATTAAAGCTAAAAGCCTGTTTATTTATTGCAGCAACAACCTGCTCCATTAGTTGCATTGCTTCATTGACCAAATCAAGGGCAATCAAAAAAGCTTTCGATTGATCACCCGAATCATCTTGTTTAACCAAAGAATCTTTAACAACCTCATCAATATTTTTACTTGCTGCGTACAAAAGTTTATACAGATTAAGCTCGGAAACAACGATAGCATGTCGTGGAACAGCACGAGCTGTTAACTCCGTCGATTTTTGTTCTGCTTTTTGATTATGGCTGTGTTTAATTGTTTTTATTAAACCATCAACCTGTTGCTCTGCTTTTTTTAGCTGCTGGCGTTTAGCATCTAAAGACGTCGTCATCAAACAAAGCGCAGACGCAAAAATCGTGAAAAATGATGTTACTATTCGATTCATGAGACTAAAACTCCTATAATGATCAATAATGGGTATAATAGCAGGAAAACATACAACAAAATAACCCAAAAATGAAATTTACTATAAAAAGTTACCAAAGGATGCTCAATGGCCACGACAGGTATTCTATTTGTGATTTCTGCCCCTTCTGGCGCTGGTAAGACAACCGTTGCACGCATGGTTCTGGATAGAATAGGTGCACAACACCCGATTACCAGAATCGTCACCACTACCACTCGTCCTACCCGCCCTGGTGAACGCGACGGCATTGATTACAATTTTTTATCAAAAGACGAATTTTTAGCAAAAAAGAACAAGGGATTTTTTCTTGAAACAAATTTGTATGATGGGCATTGGTATGGTTCACCAGCTTCTATTGTAACCGACCTACCCCAAGGAAAATCTTTACTTATTGTCACCGACCGCAACGGAGCACGCACATTAAAAAAGATTATACCTTCGGCCGTGCTTATTTGGATTGATGTACCAGATGCTGCCACCGTAGCCCAACGATTGGGTAACCGAGAGACACAAGCATCGGCCACCCTGCAACGGAGGATTACCATTGCATCAGCTGAAATGGAAGAAGAACGGCATGAAAAACTCTTTGATCACCATGTTATGAATGAAACGCTGGAAAAGGCGGTGGCTGATGTAGCAAGCATAATCAAAAAATCTTATATTTCGCCACGATAAAACACATATAATCCCAAGGTCACAAGCAGAAGACTTGCTGGATAGTGCCACGTAATCCCTCCACCCATAAACAACCATTCATAAATGGTACCAAAACCTGGACACAAAAAGCCGGAAAAGGTCAAAAACGTAATTGAATAACGCTTCAACAACCATCCATATAAGTTATAAAAAACAATATTGGAAACGAAAATCAGCAAGAAAACCCATAGCAAAAAGTATGGCCAATTGTTTACGGGATGCTGCAAACCTTCGAAAAGTATCGATGTTATCATACTCAATACCCCGCCAACCAGCATGGCGGTTCCATTAATAACGATTAATGAATGTCCTCGCTGCATAAGATCTTTAATAATAAACCATGCATATGAAGCAGAAGTAACAGAACAAAGTAAAACAATTTCTGGCAATGAAATTCGACCGAATTCCATTGCAGCCTCAGGACCCCGTGTAGCAGCTAAAATAACAGGAACAAGGCCACACAGTCCTATTCCTATTCCTATGAATTTTTTCGTTGATAAACGTTCATGAAGTAAAAAATACGACAACAACGCCGCAATAAATGGGGTCGAGGAATAAATCAGCGTTGTCTTGAGTGCAGAAACATACTGCAATGCCCAAAATTCAAAAATAAATGCAATATAGATATGAAATAAGGCGACTTTAAGGAACAACCACCAATCCTTACGCGGGATGTTCAACCTCTTAGAATTTCTAAACATTTGCATAGCAAGGAGCATACTTCCTGCCAAAATCATACGAAAACCAATGATGAAACAAGGATTGGCGCATCCAACAACTTTTTTTGCAAAAATAAAGGTTGATGCTAACAAGGCATACAAGAAAACAACCAAAACCATTTTCTTCCTTTTATAATTGTCTTCGTCGAAACAAACACAAGCTCAATAACAATGATACAATAATTGGAATATAAAACAAAGCCAAAGCAATCATGCTTTGAGAAAAGTATGCTTGAGCCAAAGCAACAAGAACATAAGAAGCTAAATACCACCACCCACATATCATCGTAGCAGCAAGTAAAGATTTATAATTAAGCATAGTAACCCACCAATATGCCAACAGCGGCATTGCAAACTGCCATCCGGTCTGAGCAATACGTTTATGAAGTTCAATGTAAGCATCAGGTTCCTTACGTATCAACCTAATAAGCCGCTTCCACGTAAAGAACTTAAGACCTGACAATTGCTTACCCTCATGTTCTGTATCCATAAAGGTATTAAGATCAATATCGGTTTGGCGGAACGTAGCGGTATGAAAATGCCTATCTTTGACTGTATAAATTGAGCCATTGATCAAACTGAGCTTGTTGTTATCAAAAAATCCTTTTTGTGCGGTAAAAAAATACCGCTCAGCGTTATTTTTTTTAGGAACATACACAAGAAATAGTGATGTAAACAATGTCCCCCTTTTCTTTCGTTGTGCCTCTTTTTGCTTAAAAAAGAATGTAAACGATGAAAAAGGGGTATGAAATTTATTGGGCTCCAATGTAAGTAAATGTTCTTGCGCAGCTTTGAGCAAAAGTGATTTACCCTTGTGATAACTCTGTGGTGCTAACTGAAAAACAATAATGACATATAAGCAACAGCTTATTAATGAAAAAAGGACAACAGCTTTAGATAATGCCATTCGAGCATTTTTTAAAAATGAAAAAAACAATAATTGATCGTGAGCTTTGTGCTGAACCATGGTAATAGCAACAGCCAAACTTGATGCAAGAGGTAACGCAAAGAGCAACATAAGAGGAACCATCGTAAGCATAAGCAGAGGAACCGTTGTTGCATCATGAATGAACGGAAGGCGAATGAAGATATTACAGGATGCAAAAATTCCAGTAAGAAGCACCAATAACAAGCACCCATAATAAATAAAAGACCTTAGAAAATAGGAAATTAACATAAAATTAATATCGTTATTCAGCCAAAGCGCCTGTTGTTTGCAATTCTTCGTCAATAACGCGAATACGTTCTATATGCAATGATCTTCCCGTTTGAGCATCAACCTCAATCAAAACACCAGAAAGTACAAGTGGACCCTTGGTTTCGACAATCAACTTACCACTTCGTTGATGATATAAAAAACGTCGCAACAGCTGGTCATGTTTCATGCCTATCCCCGAATACAAAGCTCCGCAGCTACCTATATCAGTAATAAAACTAGTCCCACCGGGCAAAATTTGTTCATCAGCCGTTTGCACATGTGTATGAGTCCCAAAAACTCCTGAGACTTTACCATCAACAAAATAGGCCAGAACGCTTTTTTCTGACGTTGCATCAGCATGAAAATCAACAAAAATAATATTAGTTCTCGTCTGGATAAAGGTAAGCAATGATTCAATGGTTCTGAAGGGACAATCAAGCAAGTCTCTGGAAAACACTCTTCCTATTAAGTTAATGACCGCAACCGTATACCCATTAACCTCAAAAAGAGCATACCCTTTACCAGGGCAACCCGGGGGGTAGTTAGCAGGACGAACAATATCAGTTCGTTCATCAAGAGCCGTATATACTTCGCTCTGCTCCCAAACATGATTGCCTGTCGTAATAATTGATGCTCCATTATGCTTGAAAAATTCAATATTTTTCAGAGAGATTCCCTTGCCATTTTTATTAGCATTCTCGCCATTAACAATAACAGCATCAATTTTGTATTGTTCTTTTAATTTAGGAACCCATCGCTGAAACATTGTCATGCCAGGGGCGCCCATCACATCACCAATAAAAAGAAACCGCAGTGTTTGGCTCATACTTCACTCCACCGGTTAACGAGCCGCTTGTATAAATCGCTTTTCGCGAATAACATTGACCTTAATTTCACCAGGGAACGCAAGCTCTTCTTCAACACGTTTTGCCAAATCATGAGCAAGAGCCTCTGCTTTTTGATCATCAAGCCGATCTTCATCAACAATAACCCGTATTTCACGGCCAGCTTGTAAAGCATACGCTTTTTTAACACCATCAAAGCTATTGGCCAGTTCTTCAAGTTGTTCAAGCCGTTTAATATACGTTGAAAGAGTTTCTTTACGAGCACCAGGACGAGACGCTGAAAGAGCATCAGCAAGGTGAATAATAAACCCGTACACGCTGTTAGGAGCTACTTCCTCGTGGTGACTTGCAATGGCATTAATAACAATTGGATCTTCGCCATATTCCTTAGCAAAGTCAGCACCAATCTTGGCGTGAGGTCCTTCAACATCAGCCGAAATTGCTTTACCAATATCATGCAATAGGCCTGCGCGAGCTGCAATCATTCCATCAAGACCAAGTTCTTGCGCTATCATACGTGAAAAATAAGCAACTTCTTTGCTGTGAATAAGATTGTTTTGTGTATAACTGGTGCGGAAATGAAGTTTACCCAATGTTTTGACAATTTCAGGATGCATACCTCTAAAACCGAATTCAAGTACCGTTTGCTGGCCAATCTCAAGGATACTTTGATCAAGCTCTGTTTCGCATTTAGCAACGATTTCCTCAATTCTGGTAGGGTTAATGCGACCATCCTGAATCAATTTATCAAGGGCTCGCTTGGCAACCTCGCGACGAATAGGATTAAATCCAGAAATGGTAATAACTTCAGGCGTATCCCCAATAACAAATTCCATACCGGTAGCCATTTCAAGAGCCTTGATATTGCGACCCTCTTTACCAATGATACGACCCTTCATCTCCTCATTAGGTAAATGGACAATACTGGATGAATGAAGTGTCACGGTTTCAGATAAATACCGCTGCATCGCAGAACATAAAATATCCATCGATTTTTCTTTGGCGGTATCTCGTGATTCTTCTTCTACTTTGGAAATCCACTTTTGATTAGTCATGCGGACTTCTTTTTCAAGCGATTCAAGCAAAATTCGCTTTGCTTCATCCTGTTTCATATTGCTCAAACGCTCTAATTTAATAACAAAATCTTCGTAAATCTTTTTGAGCTTAACCTCATCATTATTGACTTGATCCAATCTCTTGGCTAAATCGCGCTCTTTCTGTTGCAGCTCCTTACGTAGGTCATCTAATAAAACTTCTCTTTGATCAAGCGTATCCTGCTTTTTCTGGAACTTATTTTGCAGCTGTTGCATTTCAATTTTGATACGTTTGGTCTCTATATCAAACTCATTACGTCTCCTGCCAAGTTCATTTTTAAGCTCAATGGTTGCCTCGCGTCGTTCCCGTTCAATTTCCTCACGCGTAATACGCAACTGGCGAACCGCTTCAGTTTTTGCCCATAGCAGCTGACGTTTTTGGAGATAAAAAAACATAAACACAAGACCGGCGCCAAGGCACAGTCCTATGAGTATGCTTATTAAAATAACATCAAACATTGTTGATCTTTCGCATTTATTACATACAACAAAGCGTCATTGGATTATGACGCATTAAAAACAAAAAAATTTATAGGGATTATAAAAAGAAAGAATGAAAAACGATCCAAGGTTATGGTGTTTTTCTAAACGAGGTATGCGAACGATGCCCGAGCAGAAAGTCTGCAAACTTCATGCCTCGTGGTTCAGTAAACCCAAAAGATGTTCTACGTGTTGTTCGTAGGATTGGAGCATACGCTTATTTTTAGCAAGATCAGTTGCAAGTTGAAGCGCTACTGCGAGAGCTGCTTTGCCGATATCACTTGGTACAACTTTTTCCGATTCCTTTTGGAGGAGCGAGTCGACCATATGAGCCGCGGCTTGCAAGTCTTCATCATGTTCATCAGTAGCAACCGAATACTGCTTGCCTAATATTGTTATTTTTATATGTTTTTGCATGTTCCTTACATCAGCCAGCTTTGTTTTCGAGAGCATTAATACTTTGTAACAACTCTTCTATACTATTAACAATCGCTGTCTTTTCTTGCTCAAGAGACTGCGAAACGTGTGCCTCTTTGAGCAGACTCGCCTCGTACTGTTTTATTTGTTGTCGTAATGTCTCGTTTTCCGCCGTTACAGTACTCAGCTTTTTTTGCAGTTCCTGAACTTTTTCAATCAGGCGAAGAACCTTCTGTTCAAGCTCTTCCAAATACCTCATTCTCTTTCCTTTTCCCCAATCATCTTAACCATTAACCTACACTACCATGCAGGTTACCAATTGAGATGAATAAAAATCAATAGTTCTATTTTTTTGCGGCCATTTTTGCTAATTGAGCAAAAGCTTCAGGCTCATAAATAGCAAGCTGACTCAACATTTTTCTATTCAACGTCACGTTTAATGTTTTCAAGCCATGCATAAAGCTGGAATAGCTCAGACCGTTAAGTCTGCAACCAGCATTAACGCGAGCGATAAACAATGCACGATAATCGCGTTTTTTCAAACGACGACCAATGTAAGCAAAGCGCATTGCACGCATCAATGTTTCTTTTGCTCTCTTAAAAACATTACCACGTTGTCCCCAAAAACCTTTGGTTCGTTTTAAAAGGCGTTTATGACGATGTTTAGTAATAACGCCACGTTTAATTCTACTCATGATGATTCCTTACATCGATTGATTCAAATACATAATAAAGTTTAATAAGGCATTAACGATTCAATTTTCTTTTCTTGTGTAACGTTGATGTATCTACCTTTACGCAATTGACGTATCTGTTTGGTGGTCTTCCCCCATCCGTGATGACGCCTATAGGCAGCGGAACGCTTAATGTGTCCTTGCGCCGTCTTCTTGAATCGTTTCTTGCACGCAGAATGTGTTTTAACTTTAGGCATTTTATTCCTCACACAATTCAATTAATTATTAAAAATACAAACAAGCAAGTATTAAAAACTACTTGCCCTTAACATAAAATATTTTAGACCAAAATGAGCCGCTACGAGCGTCTTTTTCTTCAACTAAAGAACCAACCTCTTTAGCAGCCAGGTCCCTCATAATTCGAGCAAAAAGTTTAGGTCCAATATCTTCAATCATGGTTGCTTCGCGACCGCGAAATTGCAATGTAAACTTAACCTTGTTGCCATCTTTAAAGAATTGTACAGCCTGATTAAGCTTGGTAATGTAATCTTGTTCACCAATTTGAGGCCGCATCTTAAGCTCTTTAATAACAACAACTTTTTGATTCTTTTTGGCATCGGCAAGTTGTTTTTTCTTGGCATACAAAAACTTGCCAAAGTCCATGAGCTTAGTAACCGGTGCACCATCTTTTTCACCAACCTGGACCAAATCAAGCCCCGCCTCTTCGGCTTTCATAAGAGCTTGAAAGCGCGGGATTAAACCCAAGCTTTGTCCATGTTGATCAACAACCATGATACGGTCTGCACGAATTTGTTCGTTAACAAAATATTTCAACGCGTCAGTATTTTTTTCTTTAAACTTTTTATTATTATTATTATTCACCCTCAATTCCCTGGTTCAGAGGCTTATCCAAAGACTTTTGCACAGCCTCGTATATTTTATTATAAAACTTCTCGTCCTCTTTTAATTTCTTCAAACAATTATCACGGCCTTGGGCAACTTTATCATTATTGAACGTAAACCAAGCTCCGCTTTGTTGAATGACTCCATAGGCACTAGCTGCATCAAGCAAATCTAACTCTTTGCTAAATCCTTCACCAAACAACAAGTCAATTTCTACTCGTTTGAATGGTGGAGCAACCTTGTTCTTGGCAACTTTTACCAAAACACGGTTTCCTATTGGTTTGTCATTCTTTTTCAATGTCGCAATACGTCTGATTTCCAAACGCATGGATGCATAAAATTTCAAAGCATTACCACCAGTTGTGGTTTCGTGATCGCCAAATGGCATTGCATTAATTTTGCTACGAACTTGATTAATAAAGATCAAGACCGTCTTTGATTTGTGAACAACAGGTGTCAATTTACGCAACGCTTGTGACATAAGACGCGCTTGCAATCCAACGTGCACGTCACCCATATCCCCTTCAAGCTCAGCCTTGGGAACAAGTGCAGCGACTGAATCGATGACAATGACATCAACAGCACCAGAACGAACAAGCATTTCAACAATATCAAGAGCTTGTTCACCGTAATCAGGTTGAGAAATAATCAAATCATTAGTATTAATTCCTATGCTTGAAGCATAGGTTGGATCAAGAGCATGTTCGGCATCTATAAAGGCACAAATGCCGCCTGTCTTTTGTGCCTGAGCAATAACATGAAGTGTTACGGTTGTTTTGCCAGAAGCTTCTGGACCATAAACCTCGATTATTCTTCCTCGAGGAAAACCACCAACACCAAGTGCTTGATCGATTAAAATCGAACCAGTTGATATACTTTCATATTTCAAATCGGCCTTCTGCCCCAAGAGCATGACAGAGCCTTTACCAAACTGTTTGTCAATTTGAGCTAAAGCAACCTCAAGAGCTTTGCTTCGCTCAGATGATGTCTTAACTTTATGTTCTTCCATCTATTTAATCTTTCATGGATTGACGTTGTTTTTCAAGTATTGCTTTATCGGTTTCTATTGTAGCATTTCTATACAAAGAAGCAATAAACGCTGATAAATGCTGCATATTCGCTTTATATTTCTCTTGTTTAATTATTTTGGAACGTTCCTGATCAGAGATAGCATCCTTAGGGGCTTGCATATCGCGGACCTGAGCCAAATAAAAGGTATCTTTGTCTTTGAACTCAAGCACTTGGGAAGGGTCGGAAAGCATAAACATTTTTTCTTTGATGGCAGGATTAATCTTAAGTTCTGGAATTGTATCATTTTTTCTGACGTTGGTTGTTTTGATGACTTTACGTCCTTGCTGTTCAGCAAATTGCTCCAAGGTCATTTTTTTTGCAAGAATTGCAGCCCGAGCATCTTTCAAACTGTTCTTTGCCAATGCTTCAGTCTTTGCAGCATAAAAATCATCCATCACCTTGCCCTTGATATCTTTAAAGGCGGGGATGTAACTTTTTTTCACTTCTGCCAATTGATACAATACATAGACATCTTTTTCAACAAAATAGCCAAAGGTGCTTTGTCGTTTATGGGGAGAGAACAGATGTCTTGCCAACTGCGCCTCAATTCCCGAACGATTGCTATCTTGCTCTGTCATTAAATCAGTTTCCTTTGTCTTGGCATGATAACGTTCTACAAAACGATCTAATGCCTTAGCATCTTCACGCATTGATCGCGTCAAGGTTTCCAACTCACTGCGCACGGCCGTAAGTGAACGCTTGGCGCGAATCGTTTTGGCAATATCATCTTTAACCGAATCAAATGGTTTAGCAGAGGCTGCAATACGACTCACAAGTTGAATAATCTCGTAACCCTGTTTGGTTTTGATGATAGGAGAAATAGCATTTTCGGTATGAAGTCTGAATGCTGCTCGTTCAAAATCAGTATCCTTGGTTCCTTTACTAAAAAAATCAATCACTCCACCAGATTTAGCTGTCGCAGTATCTTCGGAATGCTGTTTGGCCAACTCTGCAAATTTGTTAGGTGCTTTTACAGCTTGATCATACAACGTATGAATTTTTTCACGCGCCTGGGGTGTTGAAGCCTTTATGAAGATATGACGAACTTTAATCTTAGGAGATATGCGGTAGAGATTAGTTTTATGCTTGTCATAAAAATTTTTAATGGTTGCTTCGTCAACATCAATTTTTTGTCCAAACATTTCTGGGGTCATTTCCCAATAACGAGCTTTGCGTTGCTCTGGTATTTTATATTCATCATTATGACCGATATAGAATGCATCAAGTGTTTTATCATCAACCGCTTCTTTTTTGACCTGATTGAGAAAATGTTGGTATGGAAATTCAATAACAGCAAAGCTTTTTGCCACATGTGCTTCATTGAATGCTTCCCTGGTAATAAACCCAGGAATATAGGTTGATCCTTGGATAAATTGATTAATCACACCACGTTGAAATTCTGCTTTACGACGTCTCTCATATTCTGCTGGCGTCATAGAAAGTCGCTCAAGATAATGCTGATACATATCCATATTAATGCGACCGTTCTCATCAGTCAGCTGTGGCATTGCTTTGATTAATTCATTTTGGAACCACTTTTTATCGAGTGTTATATTAAAAGGGTGTTCAATATAATCAAACAATTTATCTTTGATACATGTTTCAAGCGCAAGTTCTTCTGGATTTGTTACACCCAAAAATGCACTCAAAAACATTTCTTCTGACATGCCATACATACGTGCCAATGGGCGCAATTGATTAACACGTTCTTGCACTTCAACCAACACACGCCGATATTCATCGAAGTACACGGGGTACCCATTGACCTTTGCAACGGTCATTTCTGACCAGTGTTTTTGTCGGAACATAAAGAACGAAACGCCGCTCAGGCCTAGTGATGCAAAAACAATCCACAACACTGTATGCCATTTTTTCATTTCTTTTCTAAAAATATAAATCACGAAAAGTCCTTTCTACAGGAGGTTTTGAGATTTCTCTCTTTTTAATAAATTTCATTACCAATGCATTGTACCGTATAACATGTTTTTTTTCCATTAAGATTTATTCCCATTACCTGTCTCAAAATGAAAAATATCGTCAATACATCGACCTAATCGACAAAACAAAAGACACCAACGAAAATCAATTTTATTGAATGTTTTTCACAGGGTTAATGCTTGAACTAGGGAGCTCAAAGTAGTCGCTGGCGGTCAAAAATCATAAAATTTTCAATCTGGGAATAAATAGAGAGAGATTATTTGAAAATAACGCTGCCAATAAAACAAAACTTATGGTTTCATACTGAATAAAGCCGTTGCGCGATATTAGCCAATTTGTTTCAAGCTGAAAACATCAATACCGGGGTCGTTTATTTACAGATGTATAATTTTACTTATCAGGGGAAGTGTGATAGGATTTTAATATTCCATTACTCAATTTCATTACAAATCAGCAAAAATTGTAAATTAGATCATATTCGGAGGTTTTTAGTTATGAAACTCACTCATATTTTAAAAATCGGTACAGCAGTAATAATACTTGCTGCCTGCATTCCGCAAGCAGGGGCAATGAATATGAACGAGCAAATAAGAGACCTCGATGAACGAGCACTACACATTAAAAATCTTTTAACCATGAATAAGAATAAGTACGAAGGCAGCAATATTAACAGCCTCTGCAAACAAATTCTAACAATTGAAAGAACACGGGGAGGTGAATTTGCTGATATTGAAATACTTCAGGAAGCTACAAATCTTCATATAAACAATCATCCAGCTTCAAGTTCATCATCATCTTCATCAACAACAGTCGTGCAAACAAACAACATCAAACAAAGCAATAGTGATATTGAAACTTTTACTATACAATGCAACCCCCCTCAGGAACAAAACATTAAAAACTGCTTATCTGCCGGAGATCTCGATGTATTGCCACCAGAAATTTTAGTGCTCATAGCCAATTTTGTTGCCCAAACGTCATCTACTACAGAGACTCATGAAAATAATGATTCATCTTCAAATACATCATCGTCTTCATCAATAAAAGCCACACAAATAAACAACAGCCCTATTTACGATTTACTTTCTATGAAACGAGCATGTAAATATTTACAAACAATTGGGCAAACAGTTAATAAAATAACGATAAGAATAACAAATAAAACGTTAACGTCTTTTGATAAATTTTTAATTGACTTGTCCAATTTCTTGGCAAAAAATCCCCAAATTAAAACTCTACATGTCGATGTCAGCAATACGAACATAACTAACAATCAGCTAGCAAGGTTATTGGCGTTACCACAAATACAAAACTCAATGAAATCTCTCAACGCTACCGGTTGTAACAATATCACCTCCCTTAGTTGTAATAATGTTACAAAAATAACAGCTCTACACCTTCCAAATAGCCTCACATGGCTCTCCTGTGATGGTTGTACAGGATTAACATCACTACAACTTCCAAATAGCCTTACAATGTTCTCCTGTAATGGTTGCACTGGATTAACATCACTACACCTCCCAAATGGCCTTACAACACTCTACTGTAATAGTTGTACTGGATTAACAGCTCTACAACTTCCAAATAGCCTTACCGAACTCCTTTGTAGTGGTTGTACATGGTTAACATCACTACAACTTCCAAATGGCCTTGCAACACTCTCATGTAATGGTTGTACAGGGTTAACATCACTACAACTTCCAAATGGCCTTGCAACACTCTCATGTAATGATTGTACTGGATTAACAGCTCTACAACTTCCAAATAGTCTTACACAGTTCTCCTGTAATGGGTGTACTGGGTTTACAGCGCTACAACTTCCAGATAGGCTTACCGAACTCTTTTGTAGTGGTTGTACTGGATTAACAGCTCTGCAACTTCCAAATAGCCTTAAATGGCTCTCCTGTAATGGTTGTACAGGGTTAACAACAGCAACATTACATTTTGGACAGAAGAAGCTTGAAGCAGAACTCTTAAAAAATTGTCCACACCTTAAAGATCACATAACATATGTTCAATGACAATCAGGGCCAGCTTTACTTGGTCCCAAACTCAGACGAGGTTATATGAAGCTCACTACTCTTTTAAAAGCAAGTATATCGGCATTAGCGCTTATTGCCTGTTGTTCACTTAATGCCATCGAACAACCAAGAAAAGGAAAGCGTAACGCGACAGAAGCCAATCTTATTGATGATCCCACCAAGAAACCGAAGTTTATACACACTGTTTATGTAACACAGCAAAACCTCATTAATAACAATACTTTTCAGAAAAAAATGGCAGAAGAAAGACAATATTTCACAAATCATACGTTCATAGCACACGTTAAACTCGATATAGACGTTATGGACATGTCTGTTGAGCAACTACAACAATTGTTAGCGTTATTTACCGAAAGAAGCATCGATATTGTTGAGTTTTATTACACCGTGCATATAACTGAAGACAATCTAGAGAGTTTCCTTGCTCTTAAAACCACAATTCTTAAATTAGAAAAGCTTTTTGCACCTAGCTCACAACCAATCAGGATACGTTTAGCTGTAAGCAACACCACCATATCAACCAGACAACTACAAACAATCTTATGTTCTATAAGACACCAAATCGTAGCCCTTGATTGCTTTAACTGCAAGAAATTGACTATATTAGAAAAGCTTCCAGATTCACTTCAGGACCTTAATTGCGAATGCTGTGACGATCTGAAAATACTTAAAATCCCGCAAAATCTTCAAACCCTTAAATGTTGGTTCAATTATATAACAGAAGTAATCATGTCATTAAAACTTAAAGGGACGGACAAAGGATTCAATTTCGAAAATATGCTGATAGATGGACGTGGTGGATTGCCAATTAAGTTTATATACGTTTAATCTAAAAGGCGATTTATTAAGTTTTTCTAGGCCATGGTTCTTCTGAACCCTGGCCTCTTTTCTTAATCACGAGCTCATCAAAAATTCATTAATTCTCTTCATCAACAACACCCCATCATTGGTCATATCAGAAACGGCATATGTCGATACTCCATGCGCTCCTAATTCTCTTATAAACTTCCTCAGAAATATTATCTGCCGCTGCGCATAATTCCGCGTTCTTTGCGCAATATCCGCAAATACTGCATCACGAGTATCTTGCAATCGTCCAGCGCATATCCACGCAAAGAGCTGCTCGTAACCAATAATCCCCTTTTTGGCAACAAAGGGCTCCCAGGACGTATTAAGAAGCCCATGTGCCTCATCAATCCATCCCTGCAAAACCATGTCATTTGTTCGCTTGTTAATACGTTCATACAAAACGTTACGTAACGGATCGAGAACCACAACCAATGCCTTGAATGGCTCATGAAAAACTGGCCGCAGGGTTGATGGCTTGTGCCCTGTCTGTTGCCACAATGTCAGCGCCCTTACAATGCGATACCGATCATTAGGGTGAAGTACTGCGGCACGTTCTGGATCTATTGTTTTAAGTTCTTGCCATAATATAGCTGTATCTTGATCCATATCAATGTGAGCAACTGCCTTATGTGTAGTAGTTATAGTCTGTTCTTTCGGTGGAAAAAAGAGCGATGAAAGATAAAACAGAGAGCCTCCAACAATAATAGGCACATGCTTGCGCGTAATTATTTCGCTGACAAGCTCAAGAATACGAGCTCGATACTGCTGCACATTGAATTCAATCGGTTCATGAAGAATATCAAAAAGATGACAGGCAACGGGCGCTTGACGCCAATTAGGTTTGGCGGTACCAATGGTCAGAGGAGTGTACATCTGTCCCATATCAGCGTTAATAATCTCACCGCCAATACGCATAGCAAGCATCTCGGCAACGTGTGTCTTACCCGATGCTGTTGGTCCTGTAATGATAATGGCACGTGGCATCATAATGTTGAGGGAGGTGTTTCTGGTTGTAAAAATGATCGATCGTGAAAGATAAATTGCTTGAAGGGCTTACGGAGCATCTGGGTAACAAACTCTCGTTCTTTGTTTTGAACAATCTGAATTTCTTGTGCAATTAACTCTTCTGTCGTCGCAAGAACCCCACGTTCACCAAATGAAAGATCTTTTTGTTGTGCAATATGCATGAGGTCACGATAAATTTTGGCAATCTCAACAATATTCCCGCTCAAAATCTTTGCTTGATAATCCTTATGCCGACGATTCCAACCGCTTGGTGTGAAATCAATGCTTTCCAGCTTCCTTTCTGGTCTTTTTGCAAGCTCGCCAAAAACTTTTTCAACCTCCTCCTCCTTGCATGGATAACGAATCCCTATAGTCTCCACATTGTACAGTGGAACCAAAATAGTCATATCCTTAAATACAAATGTTAATTTAAGAAATGATATAGATGTTCCCGATACCGCCCTTTCGATTACATTTTCAACTAAGGCAACCCCATGCCCAGGATAAATAACACGGTCTTTTATTTTAAACATAACCATCCTCTGCCTGGGAGTAATCTAATAAACGACCCGACCCATACAACGGTAAAGACGTATTACCCGAAGAAGTACTATTCAATGATGTATTTGATGATAGAACACTACCACTGGAATCACTCAAGAAAAATTGTACGGTCTTCACCATAATTATGCCAATAGCAATTGGCATGAGTACCCATTTATTTTGAAGCCACCCCACAAAGCCCGTTGCAGCCTCCTTTTGCAACTTTTCGAGCGCAGTTTTAAAACTTTTAATAAAGTTTGCGATTGAAGCAAGTGTTTTTTCAAGTGGTAATGAGCTTACCTTGTCGTAGATTGTATAAAGATTAAAAACAGCATTAGGTTGAGATATGCCAAGGGTATTCGCAATCCATGAAGCGGCATCCTTTGATTCTCCCACGCAATACCCCATGCCCCGTTGTGCTAAGAAGACATGTAATACATAACATAGGTTGGCATAATCTTTTGCTGCCACAAAGGCGCTGTGTACTTTAGCATCAATCTCGCTCAAACCTGTAGCAATGGCTGCTTGTATATCTTCAGCAAAGTTTTGATCTAATCCTGTTGCATCATTATTCGACGCAAAATCAATTAAGGATCGCCATTGTACTCTCAATGGTTCGCAGGTGCCATTAGTCTTGTAGAGCCCCAGTGCTTGTTTAACAGCATTAGAGTGAACACATTCGATCATTTCATCAAAGGGGAATGCTGAAATTTCAGCATGAAGATCATGAGTAAGGGACGCTTGTTGTCCCAATAAAACAGCAGCAGTTTCTCGAAGCCAGGCGATCAAACCACGTGATTCCTCAGAATCGCGAATGCTCTTAGCTTGACGATTGAACCAATCAGCAACATCAGTAGTATTGCCATCCAAAAGTTCTGCTATAAAGGTTATATGTGGCTGTAAAGAACGAAGATACGTTTGAAGCTCACAGATATGTCGATGAACAACGAACCCTTCATTCGTTGATGAGATGCTTCGATACAAAGCACCGTCAAAATTCGGTAGACACCGACACGAATAATCAGAATTGGAATATGGCGGAAAAAAATCAGACGTGCGTGACCACACCCTATCATTCCCCAACACCAACATGCACAAAAGAATGTGTGCACGAATGTTCATGAGCACCACCTACTTTAAAACCCACCCGTAAATGTAATTACGTCTAGTATAACACCACAAGGTACATCCATATTACAAAAAATAGATCCCTACCTCAACCAATCGCAAAAAACACTCATTATGGAGCACTTTTGTACAAGGATATTTTTGATAGAAAAGAAACAGGCCTGCAAGCTATGCTCCTCGGGTCTTCCCTTGATAGCCTGCAAGCCTATCCCTTTCCCCCTCAACCCATTTCCACGTAGTCAATTTCTGTATTTATTGTACTCAATGATTAATGCGATTCGGAAGTGTTTGTGGTATTTTTTAGTAAAACGACGAATTCTATTACATTATAGTAATAAAGTTGCTCCTACGTTTCTTTAATTTTACAGAAAGAATAGTATACTGAAGATAAAAGACTAATCCTTATGTAGGTTCTTTCACAATTATGACAACGATTATCCAAACCGCCATTGATCCACACATACAAAAACAATTTCACAGAAACTTACGGTGGGCGCTCACCGGGAGTATTTTTTACGAGCTTCTCAAGTTCATTCACTGCATACTTCTTTTCAAACTGCTTCCCACCGCTACCTATGGTATCATTGGTAGTATTTTTTCTCTCTCGTATCTCACTACGTATCTAGTCGACCTGGGAGCTACCAACTCTATTCCACCTTTTTTGCACCTCGCCATGCAGAGTAAACAAAATTTCAAACAGTTTCTCATCACATATTCGCTGCTTCCACACCTTCCATTTATTATTATAGGCGCATTAACAACTGCATTGTTTGCCACCCAGCGCTTTTCCCAAACCCCTTTTTGGTGGATTATTTTTTTATTAATACTATTTGAGGCAACACGTAGTTTCCTGCGCTTGCTTTTATACACAACATTTCATGCCAAGCGCATTGTCATCACCGAGCTGTCATTATTCATAATATATTTAGCGAGTATATGGATCCCTTACTTTACGTTCCATCCACATCTAAGCCCTAATCATATTTTTATTCCCCATGTCATTGACTCAATCGCCTGCGTAACCATCTTTATTATCTTCATTCGGCGTTATTACAAAACACTTCCCCGTGATACAATGTCCCATTTTCCACCTTCATTTGCTAAAAGACTCATTTCTACAAGACTCTTTAATTACCTCCTACGCATAGGGAGGAATATCTTTACCAGTAACTTCCTTACCCCCCTCTTCGCCCTCAAATTCGACCTTGGTTCTGCCGGTATCTTCTATCTGGTAAGTATGGGTATCAGTGCTATCCAGGCAATCGTCAAAGCTTCCATCAATTATTCAGGAAACGCTCTCCTTGCCAACATCAAGGAAAGCGGGCAGCTCGCCAAAAAGGAAGCTTTCTCCGTTCTTTCACAAAAACTTATTATTGTCATAGCTCCAGTCATCATTCTTGTCGTTGGTAATATCACAACTATTGCGCATCTTGGCATGCAGTACAATATCACTATGTATGGGTTATCACTTGCACTCCTCTATCTCCTTATCTCATTCAGTGAGTTCTTCTTTATTCTCTATGAACAGTTTTATATCATCGAAGAATCTGCTCAAAAACTTTGTTTTTTCAAACTCCTCGAATTCGTTATTTTCTACGGACTTATCACTTCTTCCACCATAACCTCTCCCATTGCAACACTCATTGGTCTGATTATTATCCGCATCATTAGCTTCTTCATCATTGCTACTAACGCCTTCTATCTATGGAAAGTAAAACTAAACTTCAAAACTAATTATTGGTACCTCTTAATCTGGATTATCATTTCCTTAGTCATTGCATTAATCATCAATCATTCAATCTATTAATTATCAATCATTTAACTCTTAAATCATTAAGCAACCTACTAGCACCAAGCATCTGGTAAAACCCTCAAGCCGTACGATTGGTTCTTTCACATCAGGTATCTTCCTTATCCCCTAAGCCAACGGAGTCGAGGCCCCCCAGCCCCATTCCCAAACACCCCCGTGCCATACCCCCGAGCACCCTGCTCTAAAACCCACCGAAAAAACCCCCGAGCAATCAAGCCCAAGGCAAAGGCTGGGGGGCTGAGACGGAGTTGAGCGGCCTACACTCAGATTCTTTAAAAAGAGGGCTTGACAGATATGGGGTAAAACACTAAAATATCATTAGTATAAAAGTTGAGTGCAATAATGTAGATTTAATTAAAGAAATATCGATAAAAACGACAAAAATCATAGGGGAAAATACAATGGGAAAGATTATAGGAATAGACTTAGGTACGACCAACTCAGTTGTGTCATTCATGGAGGGAGGCACCGCCAAGGTGATTCCAAACCAAGAAGGGGCAAATACAACCCCATCAGTCGTCGCCTTTACTAAAGACGGGCAACGCTTGGTCGGCTCCATAGCCAAACGTCAGGCAATTACCAATCCAACAAATACCATATTTTCCATTAAACGATTCATTGGTAAAAAGTACGCAGAACTCAAGGCTGAAGAGCTTAAGCTTGCACCTTACAAAGTTATCGCCGGCAAAAATGGAGACGCTGCCGTTGACATCAATGGTAAGGAACTTTCTCCACAAGAAATCTCCGCAGCCGTCTTACAAAAATTAAAACAAGCAGCCGAAGATTACCTGGGCGAAAAAATAACAGAAGCGGTCATCACCGTACCTGCTTACTTCAATGATGCACAACGTCAAGCAACCAAGGATGCGGGCCGCATAGCCGGCCTGGATGTCAAACGAATCATTAACGAGCCAACTGCCGCAGCGTTAGCCTATGGACTTGATAAAAAGAAAAATGAAACGATAGCGGTATTTGACTTCGGTGGTGGTACATTTGATATTTCCGTACTAGAAGTTGGTGATGGAGTAACCGAGGTTAAATCCACCAATGGGGATACCATGCTGGGTGGTGACAATATCGATGAACATTTGATTCAATATTTAGTCGATGAATTCAAAAAAGAAAATGGCATGGACCTTCGTAATGATAAAATGGCACTTCAACGTTTAAAAGAAGCCGCAGAAAAAGCCAAAATTGAACTTTCATCCATGTCCGAGACCGAAATCAATTTACCATACATCACTGCCGATGCCAGCGGACCTAAACATTTAGTTACAAAAATTTCGCGATCAAAATTCGAAAATTTATGCGCAGATATCTTCAAAAGACTCTTCGAACCATGCAAAAAAGCAATTGCCGATGCCGGAGTCGATGTATCAAAAATTGACGAAGTCATTCTGGTCGGTGGCTCAACCCGTATTCCTAAAGTACAAAATATGGTCAAAGATTTCTTTGGCAAAGAGCCAAATAGGTCAGTCAACCCTGACGAAGTGGTCTCTGTAGGCGCCGCCATACAAGGTGGTGTGCTCGCAGGAGAGGTAACCAACGTTCTCTTACTCGACGTGACACCATTGTCATTGGGTATTGAAACATTGGGCAGTGTCGTTGCCAAGATCATTGATCGCAACACAACCATTCCAACGCGAAAATCACAAGTATTTTCAACAGCTGAAAACAATCAGACAGCCGTTGACATCCACGTCGTCCAAGGTGAACGTGAATTTGCTCATGACAATAAAACATTAGGCAAATTTCGTCTCGAAGGAATCCCAGCAGCACCACGTGGTGTTCCACAAATTGAAGTCGCCTTTGATATCGATGCCAATGGTATTGTTCACGTGTCAGCCAAGGACCTTGGAACTGGCAAGGAGCAACGCATCTCTATTACCAATTCATCCGGATTATCTAAAGATGAAGTTGATCGCATGGTTAAAGAGGCACAGTTGCATGAATCAGAAGATAAAAAGCACCGAGAAGTCATCGACAAGCGCAACACATTAGATAACACCATTAATCAAATCGAAAAAACAATCACTGAAAACAAAGAAAAACTTCCTATAGCCGAAGTCAATACTGTCGAAAAAGCTATAGAGGAAGCAAAGAAAACACTCAAAGAAAAAGAAAATGACGGGGATGCACTCCAAAAAGCACACGATGATTTGATTCAAGCTTCTTACAAAATCGCAGAAATTCTATACAAAGATCAACAGGGCAAACAACCATCATCTGACAACCAAGATCAGCAACACAAGGACAAGGATGATGACAACAAAGGTGGCAACGGACCTATCGATGCCGACTTCAAAGAAGAAAAGTAATCAGTAGGCCCCTTGAATAAGGGGCCTTTTTTCTTATATTCTTTCCATACAACTATCTTTTCGCTAGAATAACGTATGTATTTCCTCATTTTGCCATCCTGAGTTTATTTCAGGATCCACAGAACTCGCTGCATTTATAAATATGGATGCTGAAATGAGTCTAGCATGACAAAAAGCGGAAAATATTCATTTGAACAACAAAAAACCGTTTGTCCCGATGGAAGCTCTGCCAAGGGCTGAATGGGAGAATACGAACGGCAAATCCCTCAGGGAAAAAATCATATGAACATGAAAAAACCAATTGTTATTCTCATCGTGATAAGCGTACTGGCCACAGGCGGCTACTTTTTATACCAAAAAACAAAAACACCAACCAAGCAACTCTTTACCATCGAAAAAGTACAGCGACGTACCATTAAGCATACTATTGCAACTTCAGGGGTACTGGAAATCAAAGACGTTATGAAAGTGGGTAGCTTTCAAGTTGGTACGGTCAAAGAAATTTATGTTAAAGAAAATCAGACCGTCAAAAGGAATCAGATCCTAGCATTCATTGATATCGGTAAAAACAACACTGAAGTTAAAGAAGCGCGGCATACCCTCGCGCAAGCTCAAAAAGAATTTGAGTATCAAGAAAAGTATTTCGCTCGACAAAAAGTTTTATACCAAAGTGGACAACTGGCCAAAGATACCTATCAAAAAGTATACAGGGATTACAGCAAAGCATTGGAAGATGTTAAAACAAAACGGGCAACACTCGATAAAAACATTCTTCTCTATGAATCTATAAAAATAAAAGCGCCAGAAGACGGACTTGTCATTGCGGTACATGCAACCAAAGGCGCAGTGGTCAGCGATGTCAGCAACAGCGTTCTGTTTGAAATTGCACAGGACATAACAAAAATGAAAGCAACGCTCGACATTGATGAAAGCGAGATTGGGCATATTAAACAACAGCAAAAAACAGTCTTAGTCCCAAACAGCTTCCCTGACATGCGAATCAAAAGCAACATCAATGAAGTCAGTTTTGTTCCTAAGTTAAGCACAACACTCACTACGCAAGCGCAAGACACAACGCCATCATATAAAGCTATTGTGGACATTGATAACAGTAACCGACTATTCAGACCAGGAATGATTGCCAATGCCACCATCAGTATTGCTAAAGCAAAAAACGTTATCAGTATAAGCAACCCAACGTTTTATATTAATCCAACATTTATTCAAATGGCTGCTCAGATAATGAATTTTGAATACAAACCGCTCGCTGAACAAGAACAAAAAAAATTGCGTAAAGCTGATGTAAGCAAAATAGTAAAGTTTGTCTGGATTAAAGAAGGTAATGCTTTTATACAAAAAGCAGTAACTCTTGGTCTAACTGATAATATGTATAGCGAAATTAAAGAAGGGCTGGCAGAAAATCAAGAAATTATTTCTGATGTTGAAGAACCAAACGAAATGGACGAAATTTATAAGAAATGGTTTAGAGGTTCATTATAAACCATGAATACAAAAACTTTATTACTTACCGCATTACGATCACTCAAGCACCACAAAGGCCGTTCGTTGCTAACCATGCTCGGCATCATCATTGGTATTGGCTCAATTATTGCCATAATGGCAATTGGGCGGGGGGCGGAAGAACGAATTAAACAAGAAATTATGGCATATGGCGACAATTTTGTTTATATAGATCCCGGCAACACCGTTGCGGTAACACAAGGAAAAAACATATCAAAAAAAAGAATTCTTCCATTTGTTTACGCTGACGTTGAATTACTACGAAATAATGTTTCATTTATTAAAAATGCAAGCCCAATGGGTTATAGCAGCGATAAAATTACTGCATATGGCTCAACAATAAGTACCCAAATTAAATCGGGATCTGCAGACTTGTTTGCTGTTTTAAGTCGTCGGCTCGCCAAAGGACAACTGTTCAGCCCAGAACATGTTTACAAAGGATCACGCGTCATCGTTTTAGGCTCACAAGCAGCGCTCAACCTCTTTAAAAACGCCGATCCGTTAGGAAAATCTGTTCAATTAAAAAAAATAAACTTTACGGTCATTGGAATACTTAAAAAGCTAGAAACACAACAGACCTTCTCTGATCCAAATCTCGATGTGTTTATTCCAATCACAACAGCCAAAAAATGTAGACTCGCACCTCCTGGCAATCAAATTCATGGCATCGCATTGTCAATCAAATCAAATAACGTTATTCCACAGGCGACACGAGGAATCAAAAAGATTCTACGCGCTCGTCGAAGAATTGAGATTGGCCAGCCAGACGACTTTACGCTGTGGGATCAAGCATCTATGCTCAAGGCAGCACAAGCATCAGCCACCATCCTCAGCCTTCTTTTATTTATTATTGCTGCCATATCACTTCTTGTCGGCGGCATTGGTGTTATGAACATCATGTTAGTCTCAGTCGGAGAACGAACGCAGGAAATTGGCATTCGGATGGCCTTGGGAGCCCCAGACAAAGCAATCATGCGTCAATTTTTATTAGAATCAATCATTCTGTGCAGTCTGGGAGGAATAATTGGCGTCATACTTGGGTGTGGTATTCCTTTCGTCGTAAGTCTTGCGACCGGATGGATTGTCATCATCACTCCCATATCAATGCTCATTGCAACCGTTGCTATCGTCATCGTTGGTCTGATTTTTGGCTACTACCCAGCACGCAAGGCATCTCGCCTTGATCCGGTCATTGCGCTCACTGAACAATAATCAGACTTGACTCCTCTCGTAGAATGATATACAACAGGGGTCCTTTGAATACCAAACATTCTATATACCGAAAGATTTGATGAAGATCATACGCATAGGGATCCTGTTTGCCATTCTCTTGAGTTCAACCACACTATTTGCCATGAAAGACGATGAAAACCTAGGGCAAAAGCTTCAAGAGTCATTAAAAAAACAATTAGAAAAACTTTCGCTTAAAGAAAAAGAAACTGGAAACCTAAAAACCAAATATGAATGTGAGCAATTTTTGCTAAATACTGGGGCAGGCAGGTTCATTGACATATGCATAAGTGATAAAATCCCCCCGTTGTATGAATTAGCAAAGAAAGAAAATGGTAAAAAAACAATTGATGATTATGTCACTACAACATTGAGAAAAGAATTTAAGGATTCTAGAGATATTGAAGATGTTATTGCATTAACATTATACTATGCAGAATATCAATCCGCACGAAATAACAATATTTGGACGGGTCAAAATCTTTTAATGGCACAAGAAGTGAAAAAATTGATATTCAATACATTTTTATTAAACAACCCAGTTGGTCATCAATGCTTATGCCTCATCATTAGAAATGTAACAACGAATATAAATCTCGATACGTTTATACGTTTATGTAAGCTAACATTTTTACATGAGCTAATAACATCTAAACACCGCATCAACATTCAAGACATACTAGAAACATTCTCTCAAAATCTTAACAGATTATTGAAACTTGCACGAAAAAATAACAATACAGAAGCTCGGCACGTACTTGTAGCTGTAGCAGAAAAATTCAATATCCCCATCCCAACAAGAACGTCTCTCAAGGCGCTGGTAGATCTTGAACCTGATCATCGTTTTACCAAGGGTGGCGCAAGAACATCTCCGCCACAATCGTGGCGGTAACTAACAAACCATCCCCTACCCCTTTGCATTTTCAAAAATATCCCCTCAAACTTAAGCTTTCGAAAAAAATACACCCCGTCTTTCATGACAAGGAACAAACTATGTCAAAAGTCAACAACACCCAGGGCCATCCAAACTTCGCTCCAAATAAGGAGCTTGAACAACTAACCGCATTCTGGGATCAACAAGCACAAACACTCCCATGGTTCTCGCAGTGGAAATGCACATTGGATTGGCAGGAACCATACGCTCATTGGTTTGTTGGGGGAACGATTAACGCATCACATGCATGTTTGGATGTACATCTTCAAAGTAACAAAAAAAACAAAGTCGCCATTTATTGGACTGATGAACAGGGAAACAAAAAAACCTTCACCTATCAACAACTGTACGATGAAGTAACTACCATGGCAGCCATCCTGCAATCATTAGGGGTAGGCAAGGGACACATCGTTGCTATCTATCTTCCCATGATTCCTGAAGCAATTTTTGCCATGTTGGCAACGGCCCGACTGGGGGCAACGCATGCTGCCATTTTTTCTGGACTAGGGGACGCTGCGCTACAAGATCGCATTAATGATCTTAATGCTTCCATCGTTATAACCGCAGACATAGGGCTGAGGCGCGGTAAAAAAATTGAACTTAAAAAAGTGCTTGATCAAGCATTATTACATACACCATCGGTACACAAAGTAATCGTTATTGAACGTGATGACACGCAATGTTTTATGCAAGAACATCGAGATCTTTCATTTAAGACATTGAAAAAAAACGTTACGACAAGCAAAGTTTCACCGGTACCAGTCGAATCTAACCACCCATTGTTCATTCTGTATACATCGGGAACGACAGGAAAGCCCAAGGGAATCGTTCACAGTACTGGTGGTTATTTAACCTATGTCTATTGGACCATGAAATGGGCTTTTAACCCTAAAGAAAGTCAGGTCTACTTTTGCACCGCTGATATCGGGTGGATTACTGGACATTCCTACGGTGTCTATGCACCCCTCATGCATGGATTGAGTATCGTATTGTATGAAGGCGCCCCGGATTATCCAACAACGGCGCAATGGTTAAATATTATCGAAAAATATAAAGTTTCAATTCTTTATACGGCACCAACAGCAATACGCCTCTTCATGAAACAGAGTGATTCATTCATTAAACAAAATAACCTCACAAGCCTTGAGGTTCTTGGATCTGTTGGAGAACCATTAACCCCCACTGTTCGACAGTGGTACAGCCAGGTCATTGGGAACTCGCACTGTCCAATTATTGACACGTGGTGGCAGACAGAAACAGGAGGATTCATGGTTGCTCCCCAAGCCAAGCAGTCTCAAATAACAGATACATATACAATGAAACCTCTGCCAGGAGTTGTCATCGATATCGTCGATCAACAATCAAGCTCAGTCAGCCATGGGGTAAAAGGATATATTGTTATCAAACATCCATGGCCAGGTATGCTCATTGGCATTCACAACGATACCGATAAGGAGCTAAAACGCGAATATTGGTCAAAGTTTCCCGGATATTATTGCGCTGGGGACTTTGCAATCAAAGACGCACATGGTAACTATACATTTCTTGGAAGAAGTGATGACACGCTGAATGTAGCAGGACACCGAATTGGCACAGCAGAGATTGAACATGCTGCTTTAATGCATCATGCGGTTGCCGAAGCTGCTTGCTTTGGAACAAAGGATGAAATTAAAGGACAAGCAATTATCGTATTTGTTACGCTAAAAAAAGAATTTGATCAATCTGATAAGCTCAAACAAGAAATTATCAATGCAATACGTTCACATGCTGGCTCATTGGCTACGCCAAAAGATCTTGTTTTTGCCTCGTCACTGCCTAAGACACGATCGGGGAAAATTATGCGTCGCGTCATCAAAGCTCAGTATGAAGGCACCCCAATTGGTGATGTAACAACGCTGGAAGAATAAATGTTGGATGTGTATAGAGCTACACTTTTCCTACTGGCAAAATAGCCAACGGAACCTCACCTTTAGCAGCACCAATAATTGTCGCAACTTTGGCATCATCAAACGTTCCTACTAGTACCGTTCCCAACTTTAATACTGCTGCTTGCAAATATATGTTTTGAGCAACTGCACCAGCCTCAATACTCACAAAACGATGTGCCCGTTCGCCATATTTCCGTTCAACACGTTCATGCACACCACAGATCACAATGTTTGCCGGTGCTCGCAATACCCATGATTGTGCTAACGAAGCATCACTTAATTCGCGACGTTTATCACCCCCAACGATTTTTGACAACCCCTTCTGGGTATTCTTATATTTGTAAACTCCCGTATCAAGTCCATCAACACTGCCAGCAACAACATACAATTCAATAGGATATAAGGCTCCAGCCGATGGTGCTGTACGCAACCCATCATGATCTTCAGTCACCCCCTGAGCAGCCCATAACAACTGGGAAATCTCAGCCAAAGACAAAGGGGCTATTTGATAGTCACGTATCGACCGCCTCATTTTTATTGCTTTTTCTAATGATATCGCCCCATCTTCCCTTACCCCAGGCAATGTTATTATCTCGGCATTCACAACAGCCCTAAAAGCACGGGACATCAGGAACCCACCAACGCCTACACCAAGAAGCACCAATAAGACAATCCAAAGCCCATTATACATAAGAATCTCCTTTCATTGGTTACTACTCATATATTCTTTTGTGGGCCAGTTTACCATAAAATTATTTTCTCACCGATCATTTATAAAAATTAGATACTTGGCAAGTTTGCGCAACGCATTGCTTTTGATAAATCAAAATGGTACTTTAGAATATTATGACGTATATTTATGATCAAACGTTGTCGAGGGGATCTTAAATAATCATGAAAAACTCCAAATTTGCCATGGGGCTTGTGCTTGCCCTTGCAGGTGCTTCAACCCTTTTTTATTTCTATTACCAAACATGCAAACGTCAACATCAACGTCCTTTCAAAACAGAAAACCCACAACCGCGTCCGCTCGTACAATTTGTCACCGCAACAGGCAACCTCAAAGCTCTTGATCAAATCTCGGTGGGCTCACTCGTTGTTGGAAGAATAGTACAAATACTTGCCGAAGATAATGATATTGTAAAAAAGGATCAGATTTTAACCATCATTGATAATGGGATAGGTGACACAGCTATCAAAAAACAAAAAGCTCTTTTGACAGAAAATATCGAAAGGCTTAAATATCAAAAACAATTTTACAAACGACAAACAGCACTATACAAATCGGGGCAACTCTCTAAAAATCTTTTTGAACAGTACACACAAGACTATGAGGTAGCTGTATCAAAAGTCGCTCAAACCAAAGCAGACTTAGAACTAGAAACTCAAACCTACAACAACCTTTTTATCAAATCGCCTGATGACGGTATTGTTATCGCAAAAAAAGTTAACTTGGGCCAAATGGTCACCTCTCAGTTCGATGCCACCATATTATTTGAAATAGCAAAAGACTTGCATTGTATGGAAGCACACATCGACGTTGATGAAGCTGACATTGGCATGGTCAAAGAAGGACAAGAAGCTAGTTTTGCCGTTGATGCATTTCCCAAAGAACGATTTACGGCCACCGTTAAACGCATTCAATATCAAGCAAAAATTGTTGATAATGTCGTCACCTATGCGGCAGTTCTTAATGTTGCCAACCCAGAGCTACGCTTACGTCCCGGCATGACAACGAATGTTGATATCAAAGTCGCCAGTGCTGACCAAGCACTAAGTGTATCAAACAAAGCTTTCCGTATCAGTGCTTTCCAAATTGATGAAGCAGCTAAAAAGTATGGGTTAAGGGTTTATAAACTTCAGGCAGGCCCTAAAGCGGGAGCTTCATCATCAAAAGCACTCAAGACAAAAGATTATTTGTGGGTCTTGGAAGATCCAAAGACAATCAAACAAATCGAAGTAAAACTTGGTATCAACGATGGTAAATATACGCAAATAAGCAACGGAATTTCCCCACAAACAAATATCATTGTTGATCTTGATGTCGACGCACAAGAAAATATATTGCTGACAGGTGCCTTTGGCCGTCCTGGTGGCATTGGCAGTAAATAAAGGCTGTTCATGAAGCTCCTAGAAGCAAAAAATTTAGTTAAAATTTATACAATGGGCGAAACTGAAGTTACCGCTCTTAAAGGCGTTAACGTCGAAATCGACACCGGAGAATTTGTAGCAATTACAGGATCTTCTGGTTCAGGTAAATCAACACTCATGCATCTGCTCGGTTGTCTGGATACCCCAACATCAGGAACATATTTTTTGGATGGAACCGATGCTGCACAAGCAAGCAGAGATGAATTAGCTCGTATCAGAAATCAAAAAATCGGTTTTGTCTTTCAAAAATTTCATCTGCTCGCCGACCTGAAAGCTATTGATAACGTTGCATTACCTTTGCTCTATGCTGGGGCAAAAGAAGCAGATGCACGAGAGAAAGCAGCACACTTCTTGGATATTGTTAAACTTGGTGAACGTAAAAACCATTACCCTTATCAACTTTCTGGGGGACAACAGCAACGCGTGGCAATTGCTCGATCATTAGTCAACAATCCGCGCATCATTCTTGCTGACGAGCCTACCGGTAATTTAGATACTGAAACAGGTAACGTCATCCTTGATTTGTTCAAACAACTTAATGACCAACAAAAGGTTACCATCATTATCGTTACTCACGAACCTGATGTTGCTGCCAAAACAAAACGTGTTATTGAATTGATAGATGGTAAAATTACTAAGGATCGAGTACAACAATGACATTTACATTATTATTGCGCTCCGCCCTTCGTTCATTACGGCATCACAAAATGCGATCTTTGTTAACCACATTGGGCATCATCATTGGTGTTATTGCTATTATTGCTGTCTTGTCGATTGGTGAGGGAGCCAAATACAAAGTTCGCAAAGAAATCGAAAAAATCGGAACTAATTTCGTAGTTGTTCTTGCAGCATCCCCCAAAACCGTCACCCAAAGAGGCGGAACTTTTTTTACCCTCAAACCGGCTGATGCTCAAGCTATTTTGGATGAATGTGAGGGAGTTCATCTGTTTTCACCAGGTATTCAATATCAAGGCAAGGCAGTCACAGAAGGAGCCAACTGGCACACGACCGTGTTTGGAGTAAACGAGGATTATTTAGAAATTCGACAAATCAAAGTAACAAAAGGTGAAAATTTCACAGCACAAGATATACGCACAGGAAACAAAGTAGCATTGCTGGGCCCAAAGGTGGTCAAAGAACTATTTGGAGATAAGGATCCCGTTGATGCCATCATCCGTATAAAAAAAATACCATTCAAGGTCGTTGGGGTTCTTGAAGAAAAAGGGCAATCACCCGATGGTCGTGATATGGACGATATTATTTTTCTTCCTGTCACTACCGTACAACGCAAATTGATTGGCAAAAACAATTACAATGCTTTCGTTATATCAACGTATCAAAGTGATCAAATGGCTACAACAGCTCGTCATATCAAAGCACTTCTGCGACAAAAACATCGTTTGGCTGAAGACGACGATGATGATTTTACCATCTTTACTCAAGATGATGCTTTAAAGGCTTCTGATGCCGCATCAGCAATTCTTAACATTCTTTTGCTGATTATTGCATCAATCTCACTGGTTGTTGGCGGTATTGGCATTATGAACATCATGCTTGTCACTGTCACCGAGCGCACAAAAGAAATTGGTATTCGTATGGCATTGGGCGCTACAACACAAAGTATTTTGACGCAATTTATTCTTGAAGCCATTACTATCTGCCTCATTGGTGGATTGGTTGGTGTTGCACTAGGAGTAAGCACATCAGAGATCGTTGGCTTAATTCTTGGGTGGCCAATTTTCATTTCTCAAAAAGCAATAGTCATCTCATTGACTTCATCAATCATGATTGGACTCTTTTTTGGTTACTATCCGGCACGAAAAGCATCAATGCTTAATCCTGTCGAAGCATTAATTGAACAATAATGTTTAACACAACTAAAAAGGGGGCAAGGATTATTGTTATCCTTGCCCCATCAAACTAAATTCTTAAGTGTTTATTTAGATCTCAGGATTTCACGTAATTTTTCCTGATATTGGATATCTCTAGCTCCCGGGTCATCCATTTGTGGTGGTGGAACCAACGACTGGGCTGGTCTTTGTTCAACAGGTGCAGCCGGTTGAGCTGCTGGCTCCGCAACAGGTCGTTGAAACTTTGCCTGCTCTTGAACCCCTCTAGAAACACGTTCCTGTGCCGCTATAACAGCTTCTCGAGCACCAGGATCATCAAATGATTTATATGGCGTCGTTACTCTTTGCTGCCCAACAAAAGTACCCGCTGGTTTGCTGCTCGGTTTTTCGGCAGGCTTCCATGTAGATGGAGTGGTTGTTCTTTGTTGCCCAATAAAAGTATCTGTTTGCTTGCCACTCGGTTTTTGAGAAGCCTTCCACGTAGAAGGTTGTTCAGCAGTTTGTTGCTTTTGTTCCAATTCTTGCTTCGTAGGCAAATGAATGTAATCGTCGGCGGTCTTATGTCCGATATCAGCTAAGGTGGGCCGTTGCGTTTCTGTTTGCGCAGAAGACTGTGCAGCGGGCAATGTAACATACTCTTCAGCAGGCCTGTGTCCAATATCCTCTAACGAAGGGCGAGCCGTACCCGCTCCAGCTGTTGCTTGTTTTTCTTTTATAAAGGCTGCCGCTTGCTCTTGCTGAGTAGGGGGAAGTTGCGTTATTCCATATTTTTGTTTAAAAACACTATCCGCCTGATTCTTCAGAAATTGTTCATACGCAGCAAGTTCTTCTTTCCTTTTTGCAATTTGCGCAGGAGATTCTCCATGTTTTTGAGCGGCAGCAATCTCATTTTTAATACGATCTTGCGTACTCATTTCTGCATTTTTATAAGCTTCCTCTCTCTTTTGTTGCAGTGTCATCGTTTGATTTATTTGGTCTTTTAGGTCTTCAAGTTTCTTTCGTTTTTCTGCCAGCATTGGAGAAGCATTCAATCCTTTTTCTTCCATTGTTGCAATTCCAGCTTTTAGTGCTTCTATTTTTTCTGTTAATACATTTCGCATCTTTTTAAATTCTTCTGGATTAGCCTCAATGCGAGCATCTTGTATTCGAGCACGCTCTTGCATTGAAGTAGAAAGTGTAGCCTTTTCTGCAGCGGTTAATTGTCCTGTCTTGGACTTCTTTTGCAAGTCATTAATCTTCTTATCTAAACTCTCAGACTTCTTTTCTAGTTCTTTTGCTGTTTTTTCACGAACCTTAGCTGCTTCCTTTTCTTGTTTCTCCTTAACCTTTGCAGCTTCTTTTTCTTGCTTTACTTTAGCTTTTTCAACTTCTCTTTGTTGTTTGATTTCTGAATACCAACCATGCGTTTGTTCTATTAATCCACCTTTAAGGTCTTTCTTTTGTGCAGCATACTGTTCTGCAGTCATTGTTGCCTTTGCCGCTTCTTTTCTTCGTTCATATTCGGCATATTCTTCAGCACCCATGCCGTGCGTTCCTATCTTTAATGCTGCCTTAAATTTCTGCCATGCTGATAACTGATACGCATCTTGGGCCATCACCGATGAAAACACACAAAGTCCACTGAGCAAGGCTAATAGTTTCCATGAAAGCTTCATAACTTCTCCTTCTTTATACATACCAACTACCCCAGGCTATAAATTCCTATTAGTAATATAGCATCTTTAATGCTTCAAAATAAAGAATTAAAGAATTTAGCTCCCATAATACAAAGATCTTTTTAATACATTTTTTAAAAAAACCACCAAAAACATCGTTTTACAGTTTTATTTAATTGATAATGCTGAAAAATAATTAACCTCCCGCTCAAGATCACTTTTTGAATCGTTTTCCTCATCTGGCGCTATTTCATACTTAAAAAAAGAACCTTTAGTCGTCGCCAATTGCTCAAGAAACGCTTCCTGCAAGAATGTATTTACATAATCGAAACTAAACCGGTCACATTCTTCCAATTTCTGAGCCAACAGTCCAAATACAAAATTAACAATCTCTCGTAAACACGCAGACCACTGTTTTTCTAATAACAATGATAACGAACAGCGATACTCATAGCACAACGAGTTAAAGAACCTTCTCGCCTCCCGCCGTACTATTTTTTTACCCTTATTGGATAGTAAACCAATAGACTCTATTTCCATTACCCGAACTATTGAGTTAACAGCATATTGAAAGGTAACATTGTTACCAGCAAACACATCCTGTAAATATTTCTTAATTTTTTTACACAACATTTTTGCTTGAGCAGCCTCAAAACCAAGCCTTTTGCATTGACTCCGTAATTTACATTCGTTAGCACTTGTAGCAAACAACGAGCAAGAAAAAAGGGTTGTTACCATAACAGCAACAACCCGCTTCATCACCATGACGCCTCCTCTCCCACAAAAAATTTCCCCCGCCCATACCATCAAGCCATTATATATTGAGAAAGAAAAATTACGTTTTGGGCATATGCATAAACACCAGACGCCTATCTTTGTGACCTAGTTTATAACCTTCTATTCGTGAAATAAACGGTTTTGTTTTTTGATGCGGTTCCCATTCTTTTGATGCCCAATACACTAATGTTGCGTTGTTGTAAGGACAAGCAGGTTTAAACATTCGAATCAACTCTAAATCATCTAGTGCTGCACGTGTTACAAAAACATCAATCTTATGTGTCGTCGTACGCAAAAAAGTACGCCAATCAAGATCACATATCTCAATATTGTTCATACCAAGAATTTTTATAACATCAGCCAAAAAAGCCTGTTTCTTTTTATTGACCTCAAGCAAAACAACATTCAGATGTGGATACATAATTTTAAGTGGAATACCTGGAAAGCCCCCACCGGTCCCAATGTCAGCAATTGTTGTGATAGATGACATATCCATAAACGAAGCCATCATCAGTGAATCATGAAAATGCTGACGAACAACACCTGATAGCTCAGTTATGGCTGTTATATTAAAGAATTCATTACATTCAAGCAGATATGCTGCATATCGTTTAAACTGCGCAAGCTGCTCTTTGCTAGGATGAACCTCTTCTTGGAATTCAGCCCATACCTTTTCCGGTGGCTTTTGACGTATTTTCATAACAACCCCATCCTGAACAATTTTCAAGTAATAGATTTTAATCACAAAGCTCTGATAAGCTAAGTATAGAGATTTTTGAAAGGAAATGCAGTTTTCTTTTTATAAATGAGGGGGATGGGTTATGAAAGCTAGGGTTTATATTGCACAATGTGTATTTTTTTCCCTGTTTTTCCTATATTTAGGTGCAGATAATCGAATCATTTTGTTCCTTAAACATGTCCCATCAAATGTTGTATCAGATGTTGAACAAGAAGCAAAAAGCCAAAGCCTGGCAACTAAAATAGCTAAAATGGATGAAAAAACACCAGCTTCGATCAGCAAAAAAATAGTTAAAAATTCACTTCGCACAAACGTGCTACCAGCATTGAGCGGGTTTTTTGCTATTTATGGCGGTTATATAGACATTTCAGACATCGATGGGCTCATATCTTTTCCTCTGCGACATGCTTCACCCAAAATATACATTGCGGTAACCGCTCACATCAATCTCGTCAACATAAAGGGGAATACATTTTCTCACCGCGAATACAAATCTGACGAACCAGTTACTCTTTATGTATGCGAACTTAAAAAAGATAAAAAGAAGCTTGATTACTGGGAAGTAAAGGAAAGTCCTATTCCAACTGACAGAAAGGTCAATCCTTTGACCCTCGTCATCCTTACAAATCCAAAGAATATCTACATACCACAGGGAGAATTTCTAGCTATTGATAAACCACATCTTAACCTTCCAGACGTGTATGTAACCGGACGACTAGGCAACGAAGATAATTTACTTCAGAATCTTGATATTCGACGTTTTTTTGAACCAATTTCGACGGAAGAAAAGAAAATAAATGACGTTGCAATTCAAACGATGATAACAAATTTATAACAGAACTTTAACAAGATATTCTTTCAATAACTAGATTTTTAATGGTACTTGCAAAAGCAAAGTGCCGCAGTATCATAACGTTGGCAAGGGGCAAAGGGGGGAATGTTATGAAATTCTTGAAATATGCGTACATGATTGGATTACTATTCATTATAACATTGTGTATAAGCTCGTGTGGGAAGGAAAAACCAAAGTATCCACGCTATAAAAAAGAAAAGCCTTATACTATAATGCGTTACGATTCACGCGATGACATAGCATGGAAAAAATAATAATCATTAAACAAAGGAGACGTACATGGAAAAAAAATGCGGCTCATGTTGCTGCCAATCCAAATGCCACTGCAATTGTCCCAACTGCAAATGCAAAAAGGATGGCTGTTGCAAATGCACTAAAAAATGCCCTTGTGATGAAAAAGGTTGTAAGTGCTAAATAGATTTTAAAGGGGAGAGCTTTTTAAGCCCTCCCCTTTTTCTTTGACTTCACTTTTTAGTGTTGTTGTTGCAACAGTGCAATAACCTCGTCGTGATTCACCTGAGTAAAATCCTCATAAAACGCCCCCACCGCTAAAAACGTCTCTGGAGCTGCTAAATAGACAATTTCATCACTCAATTTCTTAAGCAATGCAACGGTATCTGCAGGAATAACCGGAACAGCAGCAATGACCTTTTTAGCACCCTGTTGTCGTAAATCTTTAATAGCAGCCTCCATGGTCGATCCGGTAGCAATACCATCATCAACAAGCAGAACAATTTTATCTTTTAATGCATGTGCAGGATAATGTGATCGATATAACTGAACACGTTTTTTACACTCATCTTGTTCCTTGGTTGCCGATGATTTAATAAAATCTTCAGAAACATTCAATTGTTTAGCAAGCTGCTTGTTATAAGCAATCAGGCCATGTTCCGAAACAGCACCAAGTGCAAGTTCGTCTTCATAGGGGGCCCCTATCTTTCGCACCACAAGGACATCAAGTGGTAATGCTAATATTCTCGCTATCTCAGATGCTGTCACCACACCGCCACGAGCCAAACCAACTACAACTGTATTAGGTGAATTGGTATATCGTGTCAACACTTGAGCAAGCCTACGCGCCGCATCAACACGATTTTTAAATCGAATCATAACGACAATCCTCCAGGTAATTTTTAGTACATTTCAAAACAAGTATTATCTCATTTTGAAAACGTTTTTCTAAACTTTGGCAAAGTTCTAGACATGACAAGCTTGTTTATTCTACTGTCAGTTCAATAAGAAATTCTAGCTTTTTATTAAGAGGTTATATGAATACACTAAGTACCATCCTTTTGAGTAATTTACGCAACAAAGAGTTGTCTCGATCAATGTTTAGAGAATATGCAAACCAACTTGCCCACTGTTTGGCCCAACAGGCAGCAGATTTTATAGCAACTCAAAAAACAACAATAACAACTCCTTTTGGAACCGCAAGCGGACTAAGCTTTCAGAAACAAATCGTTCTTGTGCCTATTCTACGATCAGGAGAAGCTCTCCTGGGCCCATTTATGACTTACTTTCCTGGCGCCGCGGTAGGATTTGTCGGATTACGCCGTGATGAAAAAACAGCCATTGCAAAATTATATTACAGCAATATTCCCAAACTCACCGGCAAAGAACAGATTATTATGCTTGATCCCATGATTGCCACAGGAGGAAGCGCCACAGCAACACTTAACATTCTTCTAACCATGGGTATGCAACAAGAACAGATTCTGTTTGTTGCTGTCATAGCAGCCCAAGAAGGTCTTGATGCTGTTCAAAAAGCATTTCCAAAAATAAAAATTATCGTGGCTGGCATTGATAAAGAACTTAATGCAACAAAATTTATCGTTCCTGGGCTCGGTGATTTTGGCGATCGATACTTTGGCACCGAATAAATTACGCCCTTAATCCTAAATCATTCAGCAGAGCATCCTGACCAGGCTCTCGTCCAAGATAATCTTTCAACAGAATATTGGGATCAACGCTACCACCTTTTGCCAGTATTTTTTCTACAAAAACCTTGCCGGTTTCTGGCTTATCAAGGCCGCGTTCCTTAATGGTATAGAATAAATCAAGCGCATATACTTTTGCCCACATGTAGCCATAATACTTTGCACCATAGCCAGTCAAATGACCAAACGCTGCTTGCATATGTGTTTCCGGGTCAAAATACACTTGAGGAGATGCAGCTTGTGCACAGCGCTGAACAATAGCACTCGTATCCTTGGAAGCACCTGATTTGTAGATATCAAGAGCAATTGAAGAAAACATACACTGACGAACAATGAAGTACCCAGAATCAAATCGTTTAAGGCTCACAAGTGCATCAACCAGTAAATCAGGCAATGGTTTGCCGGTTTGATAATGACAACTGAGTCCTTTAAGAAGTTGCTTGTCAAATACCCATTCTTCAAACATTTGCGATGGAACTTCAACAAAATCTCGTTTTACTGCCGTACCGGCAAACGATTGTAACTCTGTTACGCCAAGAACATCATGCATAGCATGGCCAAACTCATGAAAGAACGTTTCAACATCACCATGCTTAAGCAATGCCGGACGATCTGCAGTTGCTCGAGGAAAATTAGCAACCACCATCGCCACTAGTGGAGATTTTTCAACCGAACCATCTGGATTATAGATCTTAAAGGCATGCGAAACCCCAAAATGGGCAGCATGACTATATTTGTTAGGACGAGGATACAAATCAATAAAGATGTACCCACGTAACATCTTGGTATCTCGTTCTTTGACCTCGATAACACGCACATCCTCATGCCAAGCCCACGAAGGTTTTTTTAAGATGAATTCTAGTCCAAGAAAATGTTGATAGATGTCAAAAATACCTTGCACCGTTTTATCAACAGGAAAGTACTGAGCTACTTCATTTTCATTTAATTTAAAATGTTTCTTTTTGTAACAATTTTTAATAAATGCCAAATCCCATGGCTTGAAGCGCCCTTGCTCATCAAGGGCTACCCCTTGAGGTAATTCTTTTTTTAATTCTGCCAGTTCCAAATCCATTTTATGTGACGCAATGGCTGTTAACTCATTAATAAACCGTTGGGCACGATCAGGCGTCTTTGCCATTTGGTCATCAATATCAAGTGCCGCATAGCTATCAAAACCAAGCTTATGTGCTAACTCATCCTTTTTAGCAATAATGTCCTCAAGCAACTGAACATTTTGTGGATACGCACGATTTGAAAATACCCGATAGAACTGTTTACGTGTTGACTCAATGGTGCATTGTTCAGAGACCTCTTTATATGTTGGATAATCACTGTGCAATATGTAATTATCATTAGCATCACATTCAAGATTTTTAATAAAATACTCGTCACAACCAGCAAGATCAGCTTTCTTAACACTAAGAGCGCTCTTGTCATGATTAATATTCTCTTCAAACGCTAACGCCATTTTTTCAATTTCTTTCCGCAATGCTTGAACCTCTTGATACCGTTCATCAGGTAAATCAAGACCTATGCGTTTAAAGTCTCTCATTGATTCATCAAGAAAATAGCGCTGCTCCTCATTCAATTTTTCTTTTTTGGCATTTTTATCAACATATACTTTAAATGCCATATAAATCGATTTGCTGGTAAAGGTATCAATTGCAAAATTGACCAGACGTATAATTTCTTCATGGCTCGCATTGCGTATATCTTCTTCAGGACTTACATTTTCTAAAACGCTCAAAGCGCCAACAATTGTATTAAACTTGCCAGTGATCATATCATATGCTTTGGCAGTATTATCAAAAGCGCGCTTGGTAGCATCAAGTGAAATCATTGCATCTAATTCTCGTTGAGCCCGTCCGATTGCATACGTAGCATATTCATGCACTTGTTGAGCGGTCTTAGGAAAAAGATTACAAGCATCTTGTTCACTTTGAATTTTTTTATCAAGCATGCTATCAAACTCCTTGTGTGTTTTACTGTTATCGTGGTGATAGCCATAAAAACTGCAACCAACCAAGACAATCATGACACTTGTTATAAATATTATATTTTTAAAATATTTCGCCATGGTATTCCTTGAAGAAATAGTTTGACTATGATATCTTTCATCAAATTTTATACCATAGTTTATCATAAGGAGATTGTTATGAAAAACACTGTTAAATATTCGCTTCAAACCATTGTTTTTTCCACATTTTTTATCGGTTTTTCACTTATCTATGCTGCACAACCACAGCTAGAAGCCAAACCTTCCCTTACACAAAATGCTATTCTATCAATTGAAAATTCACTCAATGTTCTGAAGCAAAATCCAGAAACACTTGCCAAGGCTGATATTCTTATCGAAAAAACAATGCAAGAGATAAAAGATGTAGAAAAAACATTAGAAAGGGACCTCTCAAAGGATGAACAAAAAAAGTTAGGAAAAGCAATCGAAAAAGAGGGAAAACAACTTGGCAAAAATCTTGAGATATTTATCAAACACCACGCTGAACACCTTGACCACAAAATAGAAAAAATCCTTGGCGCAGACAAAAAGAATCATTGCGAAAAAACCATAAAAACCGCTGAAAAAAACGTCGAAGATACGGCCAAAGCATTAGCGTTTGACAATAACAGTAAAAAACTAGGTAAAGATCTTGAAACTGCATATCAACCAATCAAAGAAGCTCTCGATGCACATTGTGAGGCTATTGATGAATCAATGAATACCAACCATTAAAAGGAGTATTCATGCCTGGCCCCATCACCCATATTCTTTGTGCATCTCTGTTCTTATGTTCATATTCACATCATTGGAACGAAAAAGATTTTATTCGTGGTACCGCAATCCCCGACATTCGCTACCTTGGTGTTATTGAACGAGAAAAAACTCATCACAAAAATGTTTCTCTTCAACAAATACAACAAACAGCTTCGTCATTTCAAGCAGGAATATTATTCCATTCTTATATCGACGATGCATACAATCACTTTATGGAATCGCACAAGGTTTGTCCCAAAGATTCTTCATCAACATATGAAAGCACACTTTTTAAATGTTATGTTGACTATGCACTGTATGAACGAGCAACCACATGGAACACCATATGCACAACCTTACAAGAACCATCGTTATCATCAGATGAAATAAACTTTCCTGTTACTCCCAAAAACATGCATATCTGGTATAACCTTATCGCCGACTTCTGTTCTCAAAAACCATCAGGAAAAACCATTGCTGCCCTTTTTTCAATTAGCAATCGAACAAACAATTCCGGTAATGCCATGAGTACCATCATTGCTAATGGATCGATTACATATATCGCTGACAATGCAATTACACGATATACACAGGATCAAACATTGAACAAATACCCAAATGATTTTTATCGTTTTATAGAAACAAAACTTCACGAAGAAGCGACTCAGAAGCAAGGACTTTTCGTATCGATAAAGGATTTTTTTAGTTCTTTGTTTATGCGTATAAAAGGCGTTTGGAGTACGTAATTTCTAAATAAATTTAACGAGAACAGCCCCTTTTTATTATCCTGAGAGCAAATCACTCTGTCACTTGTTTGGTTTAAAAAAATTTCGCACGCATTCCCACCACGATTGTTTATTCTTAGGTTCTGATGTCTTTGTGGCCGCTGCTCCTGGAAAGGTAGGTGTTATATCATAAGCAGGCACCTGCCCACATTGCTGACACTGTTCAGGTTGTTGTTCTCTGGCAATACTCATAAGTTTTGCAAGTGAATCAAGACCCTGTCCGACAGGAAGAACAAGCGCCCTGTTTTTAAATAATAAAAAAAATGGCAATGTTATGCTCACAATATTTTGTTCACGCATAAGAGCAACAATAAATTGAAAAATCTCTTTTAGTTCCTTTTTCCCATTCACAAGGTCTATCGTTGCAAAACCTGCTACCGATTTACCTTCATCAGCAGTCGCTAAGAAAAATTTTTTTTCATCAGCACTCACCTTAACAACCGAATGATGCACCATAACAATCATAGGTTTTTTTACTGAGGCATCTATAACAGTTTGTTTAAATGACTCAATATTATCGATCACAAATACCGAGCTTTCTGAACCATCTTCATGCTTTAAGTTCCTCGTTTGTGACTGAGACTTTAAATAATGAGATTTATTTGTAGCAAGAACAGTTAGCAATCCTCGTTCTTCTGGTGGATATGCATAACCAAACATAAAAAGAACATACATTATAAAAAGTATTGCTTGTAATGATTTCATCCCATTCCCCCGCCCTTAAAGACCCCTTACTTAATATTAGTATAAATAAAGACGTAATTCCGGATCAACAAAACGTTTTTTAGGCAATTTGCAGCTCATCGGCTGCATGCGGAAGACCAAGCTGCGATGCCACCTGCAGAGCCCCAGCATGTCCTGGCTCCTGACTGAGAACGACATCGATTTCACGTTTGGCACAAACAATATCATTAAGCTGACGAGCAATGCACGCCAAATAAAAATGTGCATCAAGATAGCTTGGGCTTACACGTACCGCCTTTTCCAAAACCTCTTTCGCCGGTGCTAATTTTTGTTCAGAAAGATATGATTTGCCTAAATTAACCAAAGCAACCTCTGGTGTTTGATAGGAGGTCTGACCAAGCAGTTGTCGCCACATGGCCTGAGCCTGCGCAACCTGCCCCTGGTGAGCCAAAAGGCACGCATAATTATTGGTAATTTCATCCCTCAGATGCGGATTCGGCTGAGCACATAAAGCCTTCTTATACGCAACAGCTGCCTCATCCAACTGCCCAACCTTAAATAACAATGTCGCTTTTAATGCGTAATATTCAGGTTTTTCTTCCTCATTAAGAGCCAACTCTATATAATTGAGCGCACGAAGATAATTTGCAGCCCCCTCTTCCTGTTCTGAAAGCTCTGTATACGCCATTTTAAAATATGATTGCGCCGTATTTGTTTGTTTATTTTGTTTAGAACATCCTGGCATAAAAAAAATGCCAAAAAGAGCCATAGTAAAAAGATTTACATTTAAACGATAAAACAATCTTTTATAAAAATTCATACTCATCACCAAGCTCCTTTGATATACTTTGAAAATTATTAGGTGTCTGTGGTTTTTTGCTTATCTTCTATAATGCAATCTTAAACATATAAAGAGGTCGTTGTGCAACTTATTTGGGAGGATTTCCTAAAAATTATTAAAGAAGAGGCAGGAAGCCAAGTGGTTGAAACATGGTTTAAGGCGGTTAGTTTGGATACCTGGGACCCCGCAACCAATACCATTACTCTCAAAGTTCCTAATCAATTTGTTAGCCGATGGATACAAGATCATTACACAGACCTTTTGAAAACGCACCTTGCACGCCTTTTGCATGCACCAATTTTCAAACTTTCCTTTATTCCAAATACCCCATCTACAACATCATCACCACGAAACATTATTCCAGCATCCGTAGACCACGAAATCGAGCAGGAATTACACATACACGTGGCAAGCACTCCGGACTCTGCATCACCAATGCAGGACTATCCAACACCGGTTAATATAGGGCAGTCACTACCAGCAATTGATCCTAAACGCGCCAAAGAAAAAACAGGCGCCTGTATTAATCGAAACTACCGTTTTGAAAATTTTGTTGTTGGTCCCAACAATTCATTAGCACATACAGCTTCATGGGCCATTTGCGAGAATGTTGGTAAAATCTACAATCCCTTGTTTATTTATGGTGGAACAGGACTCGGAAAAACTCATCTTCTGCATGCTATTGGTAATGAGATAACAAGTCGATCCCCAGAACTGTGCATTCGTTATGAAACAACAGATAATTTTATTAATGAATTCATCAATTCAATTCGTTTTAATCGTTCCGCAATGTTCCGAATGAAATATCAAAAAATCGATGTTATGCTCTTTGATGATATTCAATTCCTTTCAAACAAAGAACAAACACAAGAAATTTTTTTTCATATTTTTAACATCTTGTATGAACAACAAAAGCAAATTATTCTTTCCAGCGACACATTCCCAAAAGAGATTCATGGTTTGCAAAGCAGACTCAAATCACGTATGGAATGGGGACTCGTTGCTGACATTCAAACACCAGACACTGAGACAAAAATCGCAATTTTAAAGAAAAAAGCAGAAATGCATGCATTACTGTTGCCAGATGAGGTTGCCGATTTTATCGCTTCTCGTGTTATATCCAATATCAGAGAATTAGAAGGGGCGCTGGTCAGAGTAAGTGCCTTTGCAGCATTAACCAATCAAAAAATAACCTTAGAAATGGCCAAACGCGTGCTTCTCAATCTCAATACACAACCCAAACGGGAAGGAGCTATGCTCGACACTATACTTAAAATCGTCGCAAAACATTACGATATCGCGGCTAATGATATAAAATCAAAAAGTCGTCATCAGGATATTGCCATCGTACGGCAAGTTGCCTTTTATATGATGAAAAAAATGAGTTATTGCTCTCTGCAAGCAATCGGTAGCTACATTGGAGGTCGAAATCATTCGACCGTAATCCATGCCATCAGCAAAGTAGAACAATTGATCGAGACAGACCCTGCCCTTGCTCAAAAGTTAACTATTATCGAACAAGAAATTTTAACGTCTTAACCCCATATTGCCAAAATTCTTTTTTCTCTATGATTCTCTTGCTAGGATGAGGTAATGTAGCTCACTTACTAAAAGATTTGTTCGGGAGTCCGTGTTATGAAGTCAAAAATGTCACATCATATGCCAATAATCTACGCTCTTGGAATACTGTTATTGTTTTTATTTCCTCAATGCAAACAACATTCCGTCACGCCAAAACATTCTCAGCAACAAGAAACAAGTTTCATACCGTCGTTGCCTTCTCCTGAAGAACCTATCCAAACCCAAGCACAAGAAACAGTTTTGCCAACCATGCCAACATCACAACCACCATCAGAACTTGAAACATCATCTACCCAAAAAGAGCAAGAAGATGAAAATACAACAGCTCCCACCTATAAAATAACTAAACGGCATGTTAAAACAGAAACCTATGATTCAGATAATCCCAAAGAACTCGATTTCGATGTCGAAAACAAAACGGGACAAACAGTGTACGTAACCTGTTTTGCATACCAACGCAAACGCTACTTTGGCAACTGGCGTTGGGACAAATCACCTGTTTACATAATTGAAGATAATCAAACCGTCACAATGGACGTTGATACCATTCCCGATGAACAAGATCGCAATTACGTTTTTGGTTACTTAGGAATATTTAAAGATAAAAAATCAGCAGAAGATGCTACATATGAACTCTCCGACGATCGAAATCTTCTTGATCTTGACCAACTCATAAAATTAAAAGGGAAAAAAGTAACCCTTGAAATTGAACATTATGGGTTCAAGGGTGAATTCTTTGAATATGATTTTGTTCCCAAAAAAGAAGTCGAAGCTGAAGCTCCTTATGAACTTGATTTTGCAGTAGAGAATACAACAGGAAAGCCAATCATCGTTACCTGCTTTGTCTATCAAAAAAAGGCTAAGGGTGATTGGGTAGCCGCAACTGAAAGCAAAGACGACATGACCGTGTGGCGATATGATAAAACTCCACTTATCAGATTAGAACCAGGTGAAATAGGGATCGTTGATATTGATCCTATTGTTACCAAGCGTGACCGCGAATATGTACGAGGATATTTAGCAGTGTTTGATGAAGACGAAGAAGATTTGGCAATTAATTGTACCTACGAGACATTAGACACTCGATACAAACTCAATCTGGGTGAGCTTTTTAGGCTCAAAAATACCAAGATCATTGTTGATGTTGAAAAATATGGTATCATGCAAGACTTCTTAGATTTTGTACCAAAAGAAGCAAGTGACATTGATTTTACTAAGATCTATACGCATGAAAGCAAGGGAGTTAAACATCGCATGGCAGAGAAAAAGTAGCAAATCATGGCAACAACCAACACCTACCACAAACCAGTACTCGTCAACGAGGTTCTTCATTACTTAGCGCCACAACCTCATAAACGTTATCTTGATGTAACCTTTGGTGGCGGCGGACACACCCGTGCAATCCTTGAAGCAGAACCAACGTGCTCGGTCATTGCACTGGATTGGGACATGCAAGCCATTGAACACAATGCACCACCGCTTCAAGAAGCATTTGGCGATCGATTGCAGGTCATCTGGGGTAATTTTGCACTTCTTTATAAGATTTTAAAAAAAGAAAAAATAAATACCGTTGATGGCATATTAGCAGACTTTGGCACCTCACAATTTCAGATTTTCCAACGTGCGGGATTTTCATTTCAATACGATACTCCTCTTGACATGCGCATGTCACCGGCCCATCAACATCTAACAGCAGCAACAATCCTCAATGAATGGCCAGAACAAAAAATCGTACATATTTTTCAAGAATATGGGCAAGAGCCAAAATCACGCACCCTTGCACGAGCAATTGTAGAATCGCGTAAGCGGCACCCCTTTAAAACCACCGGTGATTTGGTAGCATTGGTTGAATACGTAATCCCACTCAAGCCATTTAAAGCCCAACATGGAATACACCCAGCAACACGTATCTTCCAAGCGCTTCGTATTGCGGTTAACAATGAACTTGATAACATTCAATCCTTCTTAAGTTCGGCAATTCGATTTATCAATCCTGGGGGCAGACTGGTATGCATCAGCTTCCATTCACTTGAAGACCGCCTTGTCAAAACCTTTGCCAAAGAACACGAGAATGAATTGACAAATTTAACCCCAAAACCGATTACTGCAAGCGCAGAAGAAGTCGCCATTAATCCTTCTGCCCGCTCAGCCAAACTCAGAGCTGTTGAGAAAAAATAAACATTAAAAAAAATCATAAAAAGCAACAAATCGTAGCTTTTTATACACTAAATGAGATAAAAACAGCCCTAAAATTTTACAAAAGGTTGACAAAGTAGGTGCTTAATCCTAGATTTAAGCTATATTTGTCATAAGTTTTTAGAAGTATCACAAAACGGTGCGCAGCACAGTATACGACACGTCGCTCGCTACCTGTCGAACCGGGGATATGCTCATGAATATTACAGAAGTAAAAGTTTTTCCCGCCAATGAAGGCCGCCTTAAGGGTTATGCAACTATGGTTTTTGACGAATGCTTCATTGTCCGTGACATGAAAATCATCAAAAGTGACAATGGGTATTTTGTTTCCATGCCTTCCCGTCGTAAAAAAGATGGCTCTTTCAAAGATATTGTCCATCCGCTTAATGCAGATACAAGAAAGCTTATTGAAGATCGTATTATTGAAGAATACAAAAAAGTCGTTGGCGAAGAATAAATAAACCATTATACTTGTGTCCATGTCATTTTTTTTTGGGGCGTAGCCAAGTGGTAAGGCAGCGGATTTTGGTTCCGCCATTCGGAGGTTCGAATCCTTCCGCCCCAACCATTCAAATGAAGGACGCATCGTGAATGTCTCAACGATTAAAAAAAGTACGCAGCAGAAAGCTTCCTCCTTCGAGGAAGCTTTCTTTCATTCAGATCAAACATTTATTCACCCCACCGCTATCATTGGTGATAATGTTCGTCTTGGTTCCAATGTAAAAATAGGCCCATTTTGTGTTGTGACAGGTAATGTTACCATTGGAGATAACACACGTCTCCATTCACATGTTATGGTAGGGTTTCCAGGACAGGTTACAAACTTAAAAGAAAGCCTTGGTTCTATCCATATTGGCAACAATTGTGAATTACGTGAATTTGTCACGGTCCATGCTTCACGGTACAACGATGGCAAAACATCTATCGGCAATAACTGCTACCTCATGAACTTTGCCCATGTGTCTCACGATGCAACGCTTGAAGACAATGTTACCCTCATTAACAATGTCAATCTTGGTGGTCATACACATCTTGAAAAAAATGTCATTGTTATGGCCGGTAGCGCCACCCACCAATTCTGCCGCATTGGACAATTCACGGCATTGGCACCTTACAGTGGTATTCGACAAGATCTTCCACCATTTTGTTTATTCAGTGGGCAACCTGCGCACTTTTATGGCCTCAATCTTATTGGTCTCAAACGAGCCGGTTTTTCACGCGACAGCATCAATGCACTCAAGCATGTTAGCAAGCTTTTTTTCCAAGATAAGCAGAACATTACAACAATCGTCGCCCAAGCAACACAAGAAGCATGGGGCTCTGATGCCTACGTTCAATCATTCATTACCTTTATACAACAAAGCACCCGCGGAATCTCACATAAATCTGGATTAGATGTTCAACCTCAAAAGCAAGAAGATCAACCATGGTAAAATTAGGCGTTATAGGATTAGGCCACATGGGGGGCTATCACGCATCAAATACAGCACTCATTCAAGGCGCACAGTTAACAGCAATCGCCGATCCTACTGAATCAAACTGGAATAAAGTCAAAGCCGCCACAGTTATTAAATCTGCAAATTTTCTTGAATGGATTGATTTGGTTGATGGGGTTATTGTTGCCGTACCAACCATAGCTCACTATGAGGTTGCCAAGGAATGCTTGAGACGTGGCAAGCACGTGCTCTTAGAAAAACCACTTACCAATGATTTAACACAAGCGGAAGAACTTGTTGCACTTGCACAACAAAATAACTGCGCCTTGCACGTTGGACACGTCGAACGTTTCAATGGAGCAATCCAAGAATTGAAAAAAATTATCAACCAACCAACGCTCATCGAATGTCACCGCATGGGACCATTTTCTCCTCGTGTGCAAAAAGATAGCGTTGTTCTTGATCTTATGATTCATGATTTAGATTTGGTATTGGGGATCGTTAATGCTCCAGTTGCATCATTTTCCGCACAAGGCACTAAAGTATATTCAGATTCCTGTGACGTTGCTGCGGTAAGCATAACATTTGATAATGGGACAGTTGCAAACATTGTTTCAAGTCGTGCATCACAAATCAAAAAACGTACTATGGCTGTGCATCAAAAAAATGAATATCTTCATCTTGATTTTACAACACAGGATCTTTCTATTCATCGTCAAATGAGTTCAAGTGTCCAGGTCGGTGCCGATCAACTTAAATATAAGCAAGAATCACTCATTGAACGTGTTTTTGTGTATAAAGACAATCCGCTCAAGCTAGAAATTGAACATTTTATTACTGCAATCAAAACAGGTGAAAAACTCAGCAATCCTCAGCAAGACCTTTCCGCACTTAATCTCACCTTTCAAATCGAACAAATGCTTGGAGTTAGATGATCGCTGTCATTGCTGGCACAGGAACCCTTCCAACAGAAGCCTGTAAAAATCTCATTGCCGCCAATGAAAAATTTTTTGTTATTACGCTATTTCCAGAAGATAATGCTGTTCACTTACAAAGCATCATAAAAAATCATGCAGAACTTATTGCCCAAGAATGCTACAAGGCAGGGACTATTCTTGAGCTACTTAAAAGCAAAGGAACCTCTAAAGTTCTTTTTATTGGCAAAGTTGATAAATCAAATTTACTCAAGCACCTCAAATTCGACCTCCTTGCAATCAAGTTGATGGGGTCGCTTATCTATAAAAGTGACAAAGACGTTATGGAGGCATTACTTGCAGAGCTTGCACGAAATAACATCACGGTTATCAAACAAGACGCAGTCCTTGGAGGGTTATTAGTACCTCCTGGAATTCTAACCGGCACTGTTACATCAGAAATTGAACGTGATAGCACCATGGGGCTTGAGGCGGCCATTGCCATTGCTCATGCCAATATTGGGCAAACGGTGGTGGTAAAGGATGGGATGATTGTCGCCGTCGAAGCCATTGAAGGCACAGATGCTTGCATTAAGCGCGGCATCCAACTTGGTCATGGCGGGGTTGTCATTTGCAAGGCAGCACGGTTTGATCAAAATCGAACATTCGACTTGCCAACACTCGGTCCTGGATCGCTGGCAGCATTTGGATCCGGTGATGTCAAAGCAATTGTCTGGCAATCATCAAGCACCCTCATCGCTCAAAAAGATGAGTTTATAACCAAGGCGAAGAGCCTTGGGATAACACTTGTATCACGATAACCATAGAATGTATTGCTAAAAAAACATTCTTTATTCTAAAATCCCTGTGATGACAAACGGTTATTGATCATAAAATAAACAGTTGGGGAGAGTGAGATGCCCAAGAAGATTAATAAATTTACCTTTTTTATCGTATGTATTACGTTGTCAACAACAATAGCATTAGGCATGAAATCATCAGAAAACCATAAAAATTTAATTATTCGCATTAACTTGATTGACTTAACAAATAAAATGCTTGACGAATCATTAGAAAAAGTCAAAAAGCAGACGTTTGATTCCACCAAGGATGCTTTTGATGTACGAATAAAATGTTTTCAGGAATCAATACAAACTATCATGAACGAAGCAGCACAAAAATGGGCTCACAACTTACTTGAGATCGAACAATCTTTCAATCTCATTATAAACTTTTTTCAACAGCAACCTGAGGGCCCACTCAAACAAAATCTTTGCAAAGAAATAGAACAAATCGAAATAGAAATAAATGATCAAACCCAAGAAGAAATAGATGGGTAATTATATGAACACACAACCACTTATCGTAAGCCACCTCAGCAAGGTCTTTCATTCATCAACGTTGGCATGGTGGAAACGCGAACCATCATTTACCGCTGTTAATAACATATCGTTCGAACTCAAGCAAGGAGAAATCCTTGGCTTTTTGGGCCCCAATGGCGCTGGCAAAACCACCACCATTCAAATGTTGCTCAACTTACTTACGCCAACAAGCGGAACGATTTCCTACTTTGGAAAAAATCTCCATCGACATCGTTCAGTAATGCAAGATATTGCTTATGCAAGTGGTTACATGAAGCTCCCCAGCTCACTCACTGTACGCCAAAGTTTTATGATGCAAGGCAGGCTCTACAACATATCAAGCAAAGACCTACACAAAAGGATAGATACCTTTTTAAAGCTGTATCAGATTGAACATCTTGCCAACAAGAACGTATCAACGCTTTCTGCAGGACAAACCACCGCCGTGTTATTAGCCCAAACATGCTTGGTGTACCCAAAAATTGTATTATTAGATGAACCAACAGCCACACTTGACCCCCAAAGCGCCAACCGAATTCGCGATATCATCATTGATCAAAACAAAAAATATGGGGTTTCGATCCTCTTTACTTCACACAACATGGCGGAAGTCGCCGATATGTGCGACCGTATCTTGGTACTCCAAAATGGTTCAATCATTGCTGATGACACCCCTGAATCCTTAACAACAACGATTTCTGTTTCACGTATACAATTGATGGTTGGTGATGGACTTAAGCGAACCATCGCCTATGCACAGGAAAATAATATCGAGTTCAAGGTTGAGGGCCGTCATATTGAATTAAAAATTGCTGAACAGAACATTGCAGCATTTCTGTCAGAACTTGCACGCCAAGGGATTGTATACACACAAATAACTGTTGAAAAACCAACACTTGAAGATTACTTTCTTTCTATTGTTTCAAGGAAATAATCATGAAATTTTCATTCAAACGAATGTTCGCTGTTGTTATTCGCCACTTATTAATTCTCAAGCGACCATTTGAGATTTTTAACCAACTCTATTGGATCTTTATTGATATTCTCGTTTTCGGTTTTTTAACCCAAGCCATGAGGCCAGAAGAAGGGTTTTCAATCAACACACAGGTTTTGCTAACGAAGGTAGCACTGTGGTATACCGTTGTACGATGTATTGTTGGCCTTTCGGCAACTATGGGAAGGGACCTGACTGATTCTTGTTTTGTGAGCCTTTTAGCATCACCAATCACCATCTCCGAATGGTTGGCATCTCAAATGCTCTTCGGGGCTCTTCAATCGCTCTGGAGCACAGGATTGAGCTTTTTTTATGTCAAACTTTTCTTTGGTTATAACATTTTTACTCATGGATATGGAGTTTTCATTTTTATCTTCTCACTGCTCATTGCAGGATGGTGGATTGGACTCATAGCACTGATTACCTTGGTGTTATATGGCAAACGTGCAACCGTCAACATCTACGCCATGGCATGGTTCTTTGTTCCAATCAGCGGGGTTTTTTATCCTATTTCATTTATGCCGCAGATTGTACAAACATTCGCACAAGGCATTCCTTTACTCCATATTTTTCAGGCAATTGAAGTATTCGTCAGAACAGGAACAATTCAAGCTGGTCCGCTTATTCTGGCTAATGCTTTGAACATTATTTATATTGGCTTGGGAATTGCTCTTACCGTATATGCTCTTGCCTGGAAGCGCCGTACGGGATTGACCCAATTAGAAGCGGAGTCGTAAATTAAAACAAAACAAGAGGCCGGCGATTTTAAAAAGTCGCCGGCCTCTTGTTTTTGGATCTAAGTCTATTTATTTTTTATCTAAATACGTAGAATCTAAATATTCAATCCATTGATTTCTAAATACCTCTTGCGAAACCCCAAGTATTTTTTCAAATGAAGAAAAATCCGCAAGCAATGCTCGGATAATATCCCAGCCCTTTGTTTTATTAAGGTATTCAATAACTGAATACGAAGCGTTCTGGCGAATCATTTGTGCATCAGATGTTTGGGAGGAACTGTTTAATTGCTCAAACGTAGGGATTTTTGTATGATCTTGTGCTAATTCTTTAAGCGTTTTTGTACTCTTCCAATCAGCATTCAAAAGACCAATTCCAAAACCAAACCAAGTTGGAACGTTCTTGTAGGCATCTTTAATAAATAATTCTGTAAGTCCAACAATATTCAATTTAAGAATACTCTCGGCAGAATGCTGCGGTCCTGGGTTGGCAGGAGAAACGGTAAAAAATGAATGCGTCTCATCAAACATCGCATTAACAAGCCAATCTTCTGCTGACGACCATCCAATAGCATTATGATGCTCTTGCAATGATGGGAACACATAAAGATTTATTTTCGTGCTGTAGGGATGCTTAAAATCTTCAGAAAGCTTTTTGAGATTTTGTTCAGCAACGTCCAATACTTTTTTAGCCGCCTCTTTATCATTGAACATACAATATAGTTTAAAATGGTCTGTTTCGGTATTTAAAGGAAGGCTGGGTTGTGGATTTTGCTTAACATCTATAAGTTGCTTAGTTTCCATAGCAAGGATGTTTAAGATATTTATAGATGCGCAGATTAAAGCACATGATAAAACTTTTTTTGAATTCATGGCAAAGGGTCCTTTCGTTTTTTGAAAAGATTTGTTGGGGGGGGATTTTATAGAACATTGGAAGAATTATCGCAAAAAAATTTTGGAAATGACAGAGGAAACAGATACTTATTCATCCAGAGGATCTGGTATCAAAACATCATCTTCTAGATCTATTCCAAATTCTTCATTTTCCTGTGCCGCTTCAGCTTTTCTCGCCTGCTGCTTCTCATGAATGATTCGAGCGTAACGAGTATCATGTTCCATCGCCATTTGTATAAATTTATTGATACGTTTTCGACAATTTGGACATCGTCTATGGCTATCATTCGGATTAGAACCTTCTTCATGATTGGTAAACCACTCAAAAAGACATTCATAACAAAACACATGGTTGCATGTTAATGTAACGAACGAACCTTCTGGTTTTTGCCTACAGATCGAACAAATAGCATCATCTGCAAGTGTGGGAAATGAATAGATCCCTTGTAACAAATCAAGCACAGCTTGAACAAGATCATTTGAACGCAAGGTTTCTTTTTGCATATTTTTCATATGTTGCAACGTCAGCATGAGCCCATATG
>CAYUQI010000005.1:0-68614 GCA_964446935.1 uncultured Pseudomonadota bacterium | reverse complement strand
CAGCCGAAACACCATCACAATGCACACACTCAATCTATGGTGGTCTTGGCTACTCATTCAAAGAATGGGATACACCTTTGATGCTCGGTCTTGGTGGCAAATATGAATTTGCTTCTGAAAACTCAGCAATCGAACAATGGGGTATTTGGGGCAAGATCGGTATCGGTTTCTAAACCTACCAATCTTATCCATTAAAAATCCAAAGGGCCGGTCGCTTGCGACTGGCCCTTTTTGTTTGATAACATCAAAAAACTTTTCATTCCCCCTGCTACCTTGCTAATCTTAATCCTAGTAATGCATACAACAGTTTTAATGAAAGAAAGGAGGCCCCTATGACACTTCACGCGCACGTGAGCAAAGTTCTTGCCAGTGTGTTACTGTGCACGCTGCTGTTAACAGCAGTCACCTTTGCCGCTCCAACTAAAGACAAAAAGAAAAAGGAAGGCACAACAACAACCGAGCCACTGAAAAAGAAAGATAAAAAATCCAAAAGAAAACAACGTAAGGATGACAAGAAAAAGGCTCGCAAGGAGCGCAAACAAAAGAAGCAAAAGAAACAGAAGAAGGTTAAAAAAGATAAGAAAGATAAAAAGAAAAAAGAGCCAAAAAAGAAGGCAAAAAAAGAAAAGAAACAAATTAGTAAGTCAAAAAAACAACGCTCGACTCCTGTAATTGAACAAGGTAATAAAAAAGAAAAATCAAAAAAAACAGTCAAACCACGCCGCGAGCGAAAAAAAGAAAGAAAACAAAATAAAAGCTGCTGCGCAACATGCAAAAAAGGAAAGCCTTGCACGTGCTCTCAATGCCCAACATGTCCTGTTAAAAAATAACGATTTTATTCATGAATAGACTAGGAGGCGGTTGTAAAAAAGCCGCCTCCTACTTTCTCTTTACCTTACATTGGATCTTCTTCCACCGTCCTCACCCCAACCCACTACCACAAAGCTTCTTCGGCTGCTTGGAACGGATTCTGAACAAAACAAGAATTCCTGAACTCAAACATTCATGGTAATGAGTGAGCCCAAAACACAATGCTTTAAAAAAGTCTTGCTATTCACTCTTCAGTTCGTTAATCTCAAACCAGTATGCACAACCACACGCATTTTGTGGTGGTTATAACGGAATAAAAAAGGAAAGGAGAATGGCATGACGCACAAAAAAGCGTTATTTGCAGCGCTGATCCTCGTGTGCCTTGGTGGCACCGTCCAAGCGCATTCTGATCAATACTCACGCAAAACATATCTGGCCGTTCGGCCCCACGGCATCAATACCGCCATGGAATATACCACGTGGCATAAACATGCTTATTCAGAACAGAACAAAACCATCAGAACGCATTTACAATTTACACCCTTCTATCAAAAGTCAGAACAAAGTGGAGACCTCGGGAAATATTTTGGTATAGGGAATGGAAAAAATAGTTTTACTGTAGGAAGAACTGATGCTGCTGCAGCAACCAAAGCAGATATCGAAAATGGTTTGCTCATACATGATCAACAAGCAGGAATTGCTGCTAACCGTCTTCTAGCAGGCACCGTCAACTTTTTACCCTACCAAGAAGCCTACGGAATCCGTCTCGACTTGTTCCAAGACATCAATCATCCCTTCGCCAACTTCTTCTTCAAAGCCAGCACGCCAATAGAACATGTAGCAACAGATGTTAAGATGCACATAGCCAATGGAGTAAATGCAAATTTGGGAGGTGGGACAACTTTTTCACTTCAAGAGTTTTTTGCAGGGAAAGTTTCTGTCGCCACAGGCCCAAATATGCAATCTCAACTCACTAAAGCAAAAATCCATGGCAAACGTAGCGAAACAGGATTGGCCGACCTTGATGTTGCTCTTGGGTACAAATACATTCAAGACGAGAAAAAACATGTCTTCTTCAGTCTTGATGTAACCATCCCATTTGGCAACAAAGTTCGTGGCGAATACCTCTTTGAACCGGTATATGGTAATGGCCGTCACGTAGGTCTGGGCGCCAGCCTTGATACCGGCTTTGAAATTTGGCATTCAGACAAAGCCAATTTGAACCTACTCTGGGTAACTCGGTATAAATATCTTTTTGAAGGCACAGAAACAAGAACCCTTGGTGTTAAAGACGAGAAGCTAGGTCATTATTTCCTCGCTCGACCTTACAATCCAAATCCAGTAACCGGCACTGATGCTCAAACAAACATTAGTCTGGTTCCTCTTGCCAATGATTTAACAACTGGTTTCAATGTAAAACCAGGAAGTTTATTTGACACCATGCTTGATTTTGCCTTCTATAGCAATAATTTCACCATTGATATTGGTTACAGCCTATTCTGGAAAGATGGCGAATCAGCCCATGGAAAATTAAATGAAACAGATTTTAACAATAAAAAATTAACCATTGCTCAAGCAGCCTTTCAAACCAATGCAGGCGGTGGAATGACGGCGGCTGACGTTTATAAACAAATTCAATATAGCAACCTTGATTTTGATGCTGTCAAAACACCAGCACTATTAACCAATAAACTCTTTGCCGGCCTTGGTTATTCATTTACCCTCTATGAAAAATACAAAGGTTCAGTTGGACTTGGCGGCTCTTATGAATTTGCAACCTCCAATGCAGATCTTGAAAACTATGCCGTCTGGGTAAAAGCAGCCTTCTCGTTCTAACAATTCAATCAGAAATGTTACGGCCGTGGATGTATTAATCCACGGCCATTTTCTTTATAAAACATCGAATTTTGCCTGGAATTTTATCAGATTGCAACAAACTCTATCGCCTTTAAAGCCTTTTGCAATACAAAGTCCAATCATTTATGCTTATGTCTGAATGCATGCATTATAAATGGAATGCAAGCAACACAATGGGGGTTATTTCTTAGGTAGGATGGGTTTACTTCAAAAAACCTATTCTTTTTCTTAAAAATAACACCTTCATATATAAAATTTGCCTCGTAGTTGTTTTAATGGCAAGGAGTATGTTTTATGAAAACGTATACTATTCGCATACTAATGGTTGCAACATCATTGCTCGGTGGCTTTACACAGGCAATGGATATTTCATCATTTAATGGTATATTATCCTCTACTCAAACAGAGATTTTGGCGGTCAAACAAACCGTCGGTGCAGCACAAGATCTCCCTTCTAAAATTACAGCATTAAATCAATACACTTTAGCATACAGTCAACAGGCAACAGCAAGCTCCCTCAACTGCCACAACAGACATATTGTCGGAACATGCACCGCCGTTGCACAAGCAATCAGGACAGCCGTTGATGCCATAAACTTGGATATCAAAAAATCCTTATTAAAGACAATAGCCGATGCCAATTTTCAGAGCAACAAAACTACGGTTTCTACGGCACTACAAACATTCAAATCAAAATTAATTATAGTATTCGGTACTTTTATTCCATTTAATCCAAACACAACAACACTTGATAGCACATTTAATGCCATGCTCAACCACCCACACAATGGTCACATTGGCAAAGATGCTGTCGAAACAGCATATGCTGTTTTGGCATCGATTGACACAACCCTTGAAAACATTGAAAACTTTTCTCAAGTATTGAGCGTCGTTACTAATACTACTACAAACGTCAGCAATCAAGGAGCTATCATCAAGGCACTTGCTCACAACTTTGATATCCTTATTACGCCAGAACATCAGGCAATATTTAAGACAGCATTACACAACTGTCATAACCCATTGGCTCAATTGTTTAAGCTTGTGTTGGCATTGCCTGCCACACAACAACCAACAACTATGTATGCTTATTTGGAAAAATATCTTGATACTATAGATTTCAGTAGAGATGGCTTCGACTCACGATATCCTAACTTTCAAGCCACCTTACGATTGTTCCAAGAACTGGCACAAGCAGGCACATTATCACAACAAGAATTAGAAGTACTTACGGCAAAAATTAATAACAAGAACGCAATATACACAACTTTATCAGCTCCAACAACATCACCAACAGCTTCATCATCAAGTAGCACAACCCCAACAACAAGCAGTGCTACGGTATCAACAACTCCAGCGCCAGCAAACGCATCAACTCCTAATGCAGGTAACAAAAAAACTGCACCTATAAACAACTTAAACAAATGGTGGCCTTGCAGCATTTTATAAACAATAAATTCTCTCTCAACACCCAACCCATCCAAACCCCAATCTATGGGGTCACCAAGGGCACCCAAAGAACCCACTTGTTAACGCAAGTGGGTTCAATTTTTTTATGGATCCTGAAATAAATTCAGGATGACAAAGAACGTTATCACCCTGTTTTTTCTGGAATTACTTAATCCATCGCTTAAATGCCAACACCGAATTACCCCCGCCAAAACCAAATGAATTTGATAAGGCATAGTTTACTGACGCATGTCGTGCTTTGTGTGGAACGTAGTCAAGATCGCAGGCAGGGTCAGGATCACTGAGATTAATCGTTGGAGGAACACACTGATGATGCAATGTAAGAGCCGTGATTGCGGCTTCTAATCCTCCAGCAGCACCCAACAAGTGCCCGGTCATTGATTTGGTACTACTCACCAGCACATGATCCTGCTTTGATGGATCACTATGTGAACCAAAAACCTTTTTAAGCGCTACGGTTTCGAGCGCATCATTCATAGGCGTCCCAGTACCGTGTGCATTGATATAACCAATATCAGTTCGATCAATGCCGGCATCAGTCATAGCATGTTCCATCGCCAGTGCAGCACCACGAGCATCAGGATGCATTGCAGTCACGTGATAAGCATCAGAGGTTGCTCCATAGCCAACGATTTCAGCATAGATGTGAGTCCCGCGTTTTATGGCTGATTCCATGCGTTCCAACACAAGTACCCCAGCTCCTTCAGCAAGTACAAAACCTGTCCTGTTTTTATCAAAAGGGCGACTTGCTTGCGCAGGGTCGCCGTTCCATGCTGACAACGCCCGCATATTACCAAAACCAGCAATGCCCAAAGGCGTTAGACACCCTTCAGTTCCTCCTGCAAGCATATAATCAACATATCCATCACGTATTAAACGAAACGCCATACCAATAGCATCGGCGCTTGAAGCGCATGCATTGGTAAAAGCGGTATGAGGCCCTTGCAGATTCCACTGCATTGAAAGCCATGCAGGGGCTAGATTACTAATTGTTTTGGGGATGGCAAAAGGAGAAATACGCTTAAGCCCTGATTTTTGCCAATCAACGACCGCTTCGCTAATGGAATGCAAACCACCAAGCCCAACCCCCATATACACGCCAAAGCGATCACGTTGTTCAGGATTTGTTTGGGAAAAGCCGGCATCAGTCATAGCTTGATGACCAGCAATAAGGGCAAAATGAATAAATCGATCTGTTTTTGTGTGGAATTTTGCGGGCAACACAGCAGCAAGAAATTCCTGTTCACCACGAACATAACCACCAACTTTGACCATATAATCTTGAAGGCCAAAAGATTCAGGAAGTACAGAAATACCTGATCGCCCCTGGAGCAAGCCGTTCCACGTTGTCGAAACATCGTTACCCAAAGGAGTTATGAGACCAAGCCCGGTAATAACAACACGATGTTTCATTTACTTCGTTCGTGAAGCATGAATGAGGTCAATAGCCTGTCCGATGGTTTTGATTTTTTCAGCATCTTCATCTTTAATTTCGATGCCAAAGGTTTCTTCAAAACTCATAATAATTTCAACGACATCAAGTGAATCCGCCCCAAGATCTTTGAAGGTTGATTCGATGGTAATATTTTCTGCTGGCATACTTAATTTTTCAGCAATAATTGCAACAACTTTTTGTTTGGTTTCTTCTTTGTTAAATGCCATAGGGAAATCTCCTATTAAAAAAACAAATATAAGGCTTTTTATGATAGCCGATTTTAAAAAATTTGCTACATACCACCAGTAACTTCAATAACCTGTCCAGTTATATAATTGGCAGCCCCAGAGGTCAAAAAGGCAACCAGATGTGCCACGTCGGCCGGGGTCCCAAAGCGCTTGAGGGGAATGTATTCAAGAGCCTTCTGCTTAACAAGTTCAGGCAACATATCGGTCATTGGGGTTTGGATAAAACCAGGAGCAATGGCATTGACCAACACATTGCGACTTGCATACTCCTGCGCCAATGACTTAGTCAAAGCAATAAGCCCAGCCTTACTGGCTGCATAGTTTGCCTGCCCTGCATTGCCACGAATACCAACAATCGAACTCATGTTAATGATGTAACTGGCAGGAGCCTTAACCATACGTTTAAGCGCTTGCTGACAGCATAAAAAGGCCCCCTTGAGATTGATATCAAGAACACGATCCCATGCCTCCTCGGTCATGCGTAACGCAAGGGTATCGGCAGTAACGCCGGCATTATTGATTAAAATATCTAATGATGATGATTGCTGCTGATCGAGCAAAGAAAAAAGCTGATCAAAGCCAGTTTTAACTGATTGACTCGACGCAAGATCAGCTTGAATATAAGAAATATTTTGATTACTAACAACAGACACAACGCGCGGATCAGCTGCTGTAACATAATCAATGATAAAAATCCGATCACCCCGCGCAGCGAGTGTTTGAACGATTGATTGACCAATGCCCCCAAGCCCCCCCGTAACAATAACGTTACGGTGTTGCATTTCAATCCTTTGTTATGAGCGTTTTATTTTTCGGTTTAAAGTTCTCGTTTAATATGCCGTTCATGGTTTCGAGACGTCCCAATGAATTCCTCACCCACGAACGGTCAGGATCTATGTTGGTTCCTGATCCAAAGGTTTTTCGTCGTTACCCTGTGGTACAACCGCTGACTCTTCTGACACTACCTGAGCCGCAACGACCTTATCTTCTTGGGCCTCTGCAGCCTTCTCTTCCTTGGCTATTTCTAAATCATGAGCAAGTTCGGTCTTTTCAACCTCCTTACCAAAAAAGGCAAGAATTCGCTCAAGGTCTGCCGGTGTGTTAAGAGCAAAAATTTGTTTTTCAGGCCATTCGCGTTTGAGTGTCTTGGACAATTTGTTTCCAGGACCAACTTCAATGATAACGTCACATTCTTTGAAGTATTGCATCGATGGCCACCACAAAACATGCGAACTCATTTGTTTAATAAGAGAATCTTTAATTTCATGATTTTTGGTAACAATACGAGCTTGTGTATTGTTAACTAAATAAACTTCAAGATCTTTAAAATCAACCTTGACCATATAAAGGCCAAATTGTTTTTCTGCTTCTTGCATTAATCGTGAATGGAAGGCTCCGGCAACATTAAGCATAATAACCTTGCCCCCAGCAGCTTTTACATCACGCGCAACAGCTTCAAGTTCAGAAACGGTACCAGAAACAACAAGTTGCTCTGGCGCATTATAGTTAACAATTTCCGCAACCCGTTGTATATCTTCAGGCTCATCATATTTCTGACAAATGGCAGTCAATGCATCGTGAGACATACTCATAACAGCCATCATGGTGCCAGGATATGTTTTAGTTGCTTCTTCCATAAACAAGGAACGTTTTTTGAGAAGATAAATTGCATCAGGGAATGTCATTCCGCCAGCAGCAAAAATAGCTGCATATTCACCAGAGCTATGACCGGCAACTACATGAGGAACAATGCCATACTTTTCTTTAAGCAGTGTATAAAATGAAGCGCTTAATAAAAAAATTGACGTTTGGGCGTTGACCGTCTCTTTGAGCTCGCGTTCTGAAGAAGCAAAACAAAGGCGAACAAAATTTTGATCTAAGCAGTTGGATGCTTCTTCAAAATATTCTTGAACAATACGTTCACGATCATAAATATCTTTTCCCATCCCAAGAGATTGAGATCCTTGTCCTGGAAAAATCATACCAATTTTCATGAAACTCCTCAGTTATAACCATCCATTTTGTTGTAACAACCATCCATTATTCTCTCTCGAAGCCACCCCCCAAAAGATACTTAGCTACCATTCTGGGCTAATTAATTTCAACCGCGATTTGATGAGTTCACCAAAACCGGATTGTTGTTTTGCTTCTTTCAATCCATATTTGACCATCAATTGCTGCCAATAATTTTTTGCTTGGTTAAAATCTTTCAAATTCCAAAAATAACTTCCAAGGTAATACAATGCAGCTTCATGCGTTATTGCTGCGGTATTTTCTGCCATCTTTTTCAATTCAGCAAAGCCTGCTTGCTGCACATCTGGCTTGCTGCTATCAAGCTTCATCAGTGTTAATTTTAACGAATAAAAATCGCGCATTTCTTTGCTTGGTATTGAGTTAACAGCTGAAGACAAAAGAGTAATAGCTTCATCAATGTTGCCCTGTGACGCTAACGCTTGTGCTTGATACGCTTGAAACATACTAGCCATATCAGAACCACGATGCTGGTTGTAGGTTGTCTTACAGACTTCCGCCACCTTGGCCCATTTTTCTGCCTCAGAAGCAAATTCAATGACACTCTCAGTTGCAACCATTTTACCCGTTACTGGCGCATCATAATAACGCATCATTTCAATAAATGCTTTATGCGCAGATGCTTCTGACCATTCACGATAATAACTATACCCTATCATGCCCAAGGTCAAAACAATAATACCGCCAATTCCTATAAAAAATTGCTTGCGGTTATTCACGAGATATTCAATGAACTTATTAAAACGTTCAGTAATTCTAGCGATGGAAAAATCCATAACTCTCTCCCTCAGTTATAACGTTATCAATAAAAAAAATAAACTAACATTCATTATTTTTCTACTATACTTGATACAAAGAAAATGTACATAAACAACAAAAAAGAGCTTTTATTTGCATTCGCGCCTAATTATCTTTTCTATTCGTAATTTTCCTGGCAAATATAATTGCATGTTCTATCGCATCTGCATTGGATGCCCCATGACACACAATTACCGGATGCTTAACACCAAGCAACAATGCGCCACCATACTTCACATAACTCAAGCGATCACGCAGCATGTGCGCAGCCTGTTGGCCAACTGCTTGCATAATAAAAGTACTAACGGCCTCCATCGTTTTGAGCAGCACGTTACCAGCAAAGCCATCACACACAACAACGTCAACATTCCCAGCAAATATACCATAAGGTTCAACATTGCCAACAAAATTTAATGAATCATGTTTGAGCAAGACATGTGCTTCTTTAACAAGTTGAGATCCCTTACCTTCCTCGTGACCATTTGAAAGCAATCCAATACGAGGATTGGTGCATTTGAGTGCAATCTGTGCATACCGATGTCCCATGTGTGCAAATTGTTGTAAATGTTGAGGACGACATTCGGTATTAGCACCAAGATCCAATCCAACCACCGGTCCATTTTTTGATGGCAACAAACCGGCAATAGCAGGACGGTCAATTCCTTGTTCGCGACCAATTAAAAACAAAGCAGCAGCCATTAAAGCACCAGAATTACCGGCAGAAATAACAGCATTACAACGCCCCTGTGCAACACTGGTAACAGCAACAACAAGTGATGATTGTGGATTTTTACGAATAGCAGCAACCGGCTCATCATCCATTGCTATACATGTCTGAGCATGTGCAATGACAATATCATATGATCGCCAAGCAGAATCATGTTGTGTTAACCATTGCTCGATCATAGGTTGTGGCCCACTCAACAAGAGAGGAATCGATTGTTGAGCCGCACGTAACGCTCCCTCAAGAACAGCCTCAGGTGCATGATCGCCCCCCATAATATCAATAGCTATCATGATTATTGGCTACCCATCAAAGCTAAAGCGCCGTCCACTCATTTGAAGAGGAACGGCGCTTTGTAATTTCAAATAAATATCCTTACTCGGAACGTGGCTCAGAACCGCCCTGCTCTGGAGTTTGAGCGGGCTGTTGTGATTTAAGAGAAGCTTGTCGAGCTTCACGAGCTTGACCACGTTTATACATACGATCAGTTTTGGTTTGAATAACCTTTGTCCCTTTATAATATCCACATTCGGTACATACTTGATGTGGCATTACGGGAGCTTGGCAAGTTTGACATGCAGCAATGGCTTTTGGCTTAATGCCTTTATTAGCAGATCGCTGATTTCGTCGTTTGCGCGATAATTTCCGCTTCGGTACTGGCATAGTTTCTCCTAGAAAACCCAATTCGATGTTACAAATTGAAAACTTATAGAGTTCTTTCAAAAACGCTTATTATCGTACTTTTTAACTACTTTTTTGTCAAAGATTAGTCGCTAAGTGTTGTAAAATTGGGCAATTTTGGCAGACTATGGCTTAATCCCTGTAACTTTATATAAACCCGTTCGCCCTACCAAAGCCTTGACAAAGGGAGGCATCATATCGAAGCCTATCCCAAGCAGTGCCGCAGAAGGTGCGAACACTGAAGGAGTAATACATGAGCACTATCAGCATGGATATGGTAAAAAAATTACGCGATCGCACACAAGTTGGTATGATGGATTGTAAAAAGGCCCTTGAAGAAGCTAACGGTGATTTTGAAAAAGCCGTTGAAATTCTTCGTAAAAAAGGTGCCGCTGTTGCCGCAAAACGCGCAGAAAATGTCACCAACCATGGACGCATTGAAAGTTATATTGATAGCAAAAATATCCTTGGCGCAATGGTTGAAACAGCATGTGAAACCGATTTTGCCGCCAATACAGAAGCCATGCAACATTTCATTACCGACGTTGCAGAACATGTTGCCTCAGTCAACCCACCAGATGTAGCAACATTGCTCAAACAACCACTCCATAAAAATCCAAAAATTACCGTGCAACAACATTTGGATGATTTGATTGCCAAAATTTGTGAAAGCATCAAAATCAATCGTATTGCTCGTTTTCAGGTATCTGGCAATGGCTTAATTAACAGTTACATTCATCCAGGCTCAACACTAGGTATTGTTATTGAACTGGCAACAGACAAGGCACCAGGAACACACAGTGAAGAACTCAAGACAATTGCTAAAGATATTTGTATGCAAATTGCCGTCACCAATCCACTGGGTGTTGGACCACAAGATATTGATCCTGCAGCCATTCAAAAAGAACGTGACCTAGCTAAAGAACAGCTAAAGGATAGCAATAAGCCTGCCAATGTTATTGATAAAATCATTGAAGGCAAATTGAACAAGTTCTACCAAGATGCATGTTTGCTCAACCAACCATTTATTAAAAATGACAAAATCAATGTGCAACAATATATAGCCGAAGCATCTAAAAAGCTTGGGCTTGGTATTACCATCAAACAATTCAAACGATTTGCCATTGGACGTTAATACATGCAGATAGGACTGGTATAATGAAGACTGTTTTACTCAAGTTGAGCGGTGAAATACTCGCAAACAACAATGCAACGCTCGCTCGTAGTATTATGCAGCAAATCAAACAACTTAAAGCAACGCACCAATTTAACATTGTCATCGGCGGCGGTAACTTTTTTCGTGGTGCCAAAGAGGGCAAGCAACTTGGTTTGCAACAGGGGTCAGCTGATACAGTAGGAATGCTAGCCACCATCATGAACGGCATCATCCTTCGTGATTATGCAGAGCAAGAAGGATTACCATTCATAATGCTCAGTTCATACGATATTCCTGGCATTGTTGCACGCATTGATCAAGCACTCATAACACAAGCCAAACAACAAGGAGCGCTCATCATATTTGTTGGCGGTACAGGCAATCCATTTTTTAGCACGGATACTGCTGCGATCATACGAGGATTGCAAGTAGAAGCAAAAGAGGTATGGAAAGCAACCAATGTCGATGGGGTCTATGATGAGGATCCTGCTCATAACAAAGCAGCAAAACTTATCAAACAAATAAGCCACGCCGAAGCGTTGTCACGTTCGCTCAAGATTCTTGATGGAACAGCACTTGCACTCGCACAACAACATTCTTTACCCATACGTGTATTTAATATGAATACCCCAGAAGCTCTTCGTAAGGCAGCAGGAAACGCTGACTTTGGAAGTACAATTCAATAACCAAAGGGATAAGGCATGATTGAAATAGCATTTAGAGAAGGTGATTCAAAAAGTTTTGAAACACCGCTCAAAGAATACATGGACAAACCATTAAAACATTATGAAAAAGAACTCGCTTCCATCCGTACGGGACGAGCTTCTATAACACTGCTTGAAAACATTAAAGTTGATGTTTACGGCCAACTGATGACGCTCAAAGAACTCGCAACATTGGGAGCCCCAGAGCCACGGTTATTAACTATACAACCATGGGATAAAACAATTATCGGTGAAATTGAAAAGGCTGTTCAGTCATCTGATTTGGGAGCCTCCCCAATTAATGATGGCACGTTCATACGCATTCAACTTCCACAAATGAGTACATCGCGACGCGATGAACTCATCAAGCTCCTTGGCAAAAAAACAGAAGAATGCAAAGTATCTATGCGCAATGTACGCAAAGATTTTCATAACGAATTACGAGATGCTGAAAAGAAAAAGATTATTTCTGAAGACTTCGCCAAACGCTTGGTAGAAGTATTGCAAAAAACAACCGATCAATTCATTGAAAAAGTTGATCAGTTACACAAGAAAAAAGAAGCAGAAATTAGCCATATTTAAGACGTAAAATAAAAAAGAGCGCGGTCGATTGCAGTCAACCGCGCTCTTTTTTATTTTTCAAATTCAAAAACAATCAAAAGATCTTTATCTGCTTTTATTTTTTTTATAAGCTTCCACCCCTTATTTTCCTCTCCCCCATTCCTTTTGGTGTATACTTTAATCGTTAAGGTCTTTTCATCTTTTTTTAATGCTGCATCAAATTTAAAACCTTTATATTCCCGATATTTTTTATCCAGAAAAAAAGTAGCTTTTTTTCTACCAGCCCCAAGTTGTATTTGTACAAGCTTTTCATCTTTGAGGTGGGAAAAATACGTATCAGAAGGATAGTTATTGCTTAGCTCAACCTCTGGCTGAGCTAATGGATTTGGATCCACGATAATGGTATATCGTAGGCTTGCAAGTGCTTTCCCTTTTACACCGATCACCGTCAAGTCCTTAGAGTGATCTTTGTCTTGATAATCAAAGCCTACTGCCCCATCATCACGTTTTTTTTCAGGATGTTTAAGTGCTCCCAATAAGAATGCTGGCGCTACCAACAAAAACAACTCAAACGATACGACAACCAATGATTTATTCATAACGCTCCCCCTACTATCTTCGATTGAATCAGGTGACCCATTATTTTAAAGTTACAAGAAGTCTTTACTGATATTCAATAAACTAAAAAAACGCTAACAAAACATATTCCTCAACTTTTCTCATATTTGTGATTACACTGTGATAAATAAAAACAAAAACCACGGTGTAATCACATGGAACAAAAATTTACCCCCCTTCATATACACACCGAATTTTCACTTCTGGACGGCGCCATTCGCATTCCAGACTATTTAGCTTTTGCCAAGGAACAGCAATGGACAGCGGCCGCAATCTCTGATCACGGCAATATTTTTGGTGCTGTTAAATTTTTCCAACAAGCTAAAAAAGCAGGTATCAAGCCAATCTTGGGCATAGAAATGTATTTTACTCCTGATATTGCCATTAAAGATTCTGAGGATAAATACAACCACCTCCTTGTTATTGTTCAGAACAAAGAAGGATATAAAAATCTATGCCGACTCATTGCCATGTCATACCAACAAGGGTTTTATTTCAAACCACGCATTGACTACGCAATGTTGGAAAAACATCACGAGGGGCTTATCGTCACAACAGCTTGTTGTGGCGGTCACATTCCAACCCTTTTGCGCGAAGGCAATATTGATGAAGCAAAAAAGCGCACCGACTTCTTTTTACATCATTTTGGCCCGGATCGTTTCTTTTTTGAATTACAACCAGCAGAATTCGACCGACAAATAGAAACCAACAAAGTCCTCATTCCTTATGCCAAAGAATGGGGCGTTAAATGCATAGCCACAACTGATGCACATTATTTAAAAAAAGAAGATCGTGATGCACATGAAATTATGCTTTCCATCCAAACAAAAGATCAGTTATCGAATCCAGACCGTTTTTCGTTTGGCGATTGCTATCCATATGTTCGTACTACACAAGAAATGCTCAATGCCTTCCCTGATAATCACGACGCTATCTGGAATACAGAGCTTGTCGCAGAACAATGCGATTTCGCCTTTGAATTCGGCAAACTTCATTTCCCTGCATTTCCAATCCCTGAACCCTTTACTCAAACAACTTATTTTGAAAAATTGTGTCATGATGGGCTGACTCGACTGAAAGATCACGACTTAATTCCTCACGATCAACACGCTGTGTATGATGAACGACTAAGAATTGAGATTGAACTCATTATCAAAATGGGGTTTGTTGGATACTTTTTGGTCGTTAGCGATTTTATCCAATGGGCTAAGCTGCAAAATATTCCGGTTGGCGCAGGTCGTGGATCGGCCGCAGGATCACTTGTTGCCTGGTCACTACAAATTACCAATATTGATCCCATTAAATATAATCTCCTGTTTGAGCGTTTCTTAAACCCAGAACGCGTGTCGATGCCCGATATCGATATTGATTTTTGTATTGAACGTCGCGAAGAAGTTATTAATTACGTTAAAGATAAATACGGCCATGATTGCGTATGCCAAATCATTACGTTTGGTACCATGATGGCAAAAGGAGTCATCAAAGATGTGGCCCGCGTCCTTGGCTTTCCTTTCCAAGACGCCAATGCAATCACAGATTTAATTCCTGAACAACTCAAAATCACCCTCGATGACGCTATTACGCAAGAACCACGACTCAAGCAACTCATTGATAGCAATCCCAAAGTAAAACACCTATTTGATGTCTGTTTTAAGCTTGAAGGACTCACACGACATGCATCAAAACATGCGGCAGGTGTTGTTATTTCGCCAGAAACACTTTCTGAATGCCTACCACTGTTTGTCCCAAGCAAAAGCTCTGATCTTGTTGCACAATATGCAATGACAGAACTCGAGGCGGTCGGCTTTCTCAAAATGGACTTTTTGGGCCTTCAGAACCTTACCGTTATTGATCGAGCACTGAAAGCCATCCACAGGAACCATGGTATTGCGCTCAATCTTGATAAACTCTCGCTTGATGATACCAAAACATTTGAGCTCATTCGTAAAGGACAAACCAAAGGAGTGTTTCAATTTGAATCTGAAGGCATTGGCGAAGTGTTGCGCAAACTGCAACCAGATAAATTTGAAGATTTAATTGCCGTCAACGCTTTATATCGTCCAGGACCACTTGGTTCAGGCATGGTTGATGATTACATCGACCGCCGCCATGGCCGCAAGCAAACAACGTATATGTTTCCGGAGCTTGAACCTATCTTAGCCGAAACATATGGCGTTATTGTGTACCAAGAGCAGGTCATGAAAATTGCATCTGCTATTGGTGGATACACGCTTGGCGGCGCCGATATTTTACGCCGCGCCATGGGAAAGAAAAAAGCAGACGTCATGGCCGAGCAAAAAGCTCTTTTTGTTAAAGGCGCCAAGGAAAAAGGTTTTGATGAGAGCAAGGCAGCTGAACTGTTTGAATTGATGGCCTACTTTGCTGGTTATGGCTTTAACAAATCGCACTCTGCAGCCTATGCTTTGATTGCCTATCACACCGCTTATCTCAAGGCGAATTATCCTCACGAGTTTATGGCAGCAGTGGTAACATTTGAAACTGATAGCCCCGACAATATGACCAAGTATTTGCAAGAAATCCATGATATGGGGTTAGTCACCATACCACCAAATATTAATGCTTCAAACATTGAATTTACGGCAACAAAAGATGGAATTGTTTTTGGCTTGAAAGGCATTAAAAATGTTGGGCTTGCGGCATTGCAAAGCATGCTGGAGGAACGTGGCAAAAAACCATTTACCTCTCTTTTGGAACTATGCAAACGCGTCGATTTGCGCGTTGCCAACAAACGCGTTCTTGAAAGCTTAATTTATGCAGGAGCGCTTGACTGCCTACCAGGTAATCGAGCACAAAAATCCGCAGAGCTCGATACCATTATTGAACGTGCCCACGAAGAAAAAGAGGCTGCAAAGACAGGCCAAATGGGACTGTTTGCCGTCCTGCAGGAACCCAAGAAAGAATCGAATGAGCAGTCGAATGATCAAGATGGTTATCTTTTCCAGCCTCTCCCTGAGTGGCCTGATAAAGAAAAATTAGAAAAAGAACGCGAGGTTGCAGGATTTTATCTGAGTTCACACCCACTCAAAACATTCCCAGCGCTTTCTCTTGTTGCCCTTACACCGCTTGCACAAGCACGTGATATGGTCAAACAAGTCAACTCACTTAAGGAACCATTTATTACCTGCTGCGGACTAGTGCAAACCTACAAAACGATCACCACTAAAAAGGGTGACCGTATGGCCTTTGTACAATGCGAAGATTTGTCAGGAAGCGCAGAAGTCATTGTTTTTCCAACGTTGTTTGCAAAAGTAGAAACGCTTTTGAGTCAATACAACGTTTTTATCATTAAGGGTACGCTTGATATCACAGCTCAAACAACATGCAAAATTAAAGCCAATGACTTAATTCCAGCAGAAACGGCACTCAATGATCCAACGCTCTTTAAAGCAGTCATGATCACAATGCCAGAAGAATTTACCGAAGAACAACTCAAAAGTGTCAAAGAATCACTTCCCAAAGGGGCTTTGCCTCTCCAAATTATTTTCAAAGAACAGAACCAACCATTTACACTGTATTCTTCAACTAAAGTTGGTTTTGAACAAGGAATTTTTAAAAATCTTGCCAATACTGGTATCAGTACACAAATTGTGTTGTAATAAACTCTAAACTGAGTTATTAAGTTTTTGAGATATTTGCAAGAGATTTTTTAAATCCATTCGTGGCAAGGAGCCTTCCATGAAAAAAATTCTCTCATTAGTATTACTCGCATCATACTTCACCGTTTATGCCGCAGCCGACGAAGCCTTCATAAACAAAGGAAAAACGTTTCTCCAATCACTGTATAATAAACATCCCAAAACCCAGGCTACAGCCATTGATGACTTAGAGGCCATTATCGCCACCTTACACTTCTTATACTCCTATGTTCCTGATAAAAACGGTGGATATGATTTTTCGTCAGGTACCATTGTTCTTGAAGATAAAGACTGGACTTTGTGGAACTTCATGGTCGAATATGTAAGAAAACTATTTGATGGCGATATGTGTAAAGAAATTTGGATCACTCTCAAAAAGGCCTACCCTCGTCGATCAACACATTTTAATAATTACTATCTCTACATGGGCAGAGCAAAGAAAAAAGGCCTTCTTGTTAAAAAAACAGATTGTGAATTTGTGCACTATGGGATTGATCCAAGAAAGGATCAACCGCTTCCTGTAGAAAATAAACACCACATTCTTTTTGGTAAAATTGGTATTATCGATGGCAAACCACTTATGTTTATTAAATTTGAAGAATTTGGGCTGCGCGGAAAAGATGCTTTTTTACATATGATCAGCCTCATCAAGCAAAAAATTCAAAATAAATTAGCTGAAATAACAGAAAAAATACGGGTTAAACATACCATTGCTATGCCAACGAGTATCGAGCTGCAAGAAAGTTTAGATGAATGCATAGATAGCCTCAGTGCTGATATATCCTTAAAAAAATACCGCAGAGAAACCATTCCAGTATCTGTTATGGGAGAATATCAGGCGCTCCTGCTTTCTCCTGAAAGTGCTTTAAGCAAACAGGATATAGCAACACACAAAGCAACAGCAAAAGCATTGGGTATTAAAGACATTGTTTCGACAGCAGAAACGTATGCCCAATCAAAGCATGGAACGCCCTTATGGCGCGAAATAATGAAGAATTTTGCAGAAGAAATTAAGAAACAATATCCTAACGATTGGCACATACGATTTGGTAATGAAGTAATTATTTTTCATGAAGAACTTATCGGGCAAGAGGAAAAAGAAACAAAACCTTCAATTGAGAAATAGTGTTTATTATCCTCCAAGCGAACCGATAATCTGCTCTTTAATTTTTCTCGTAACTTCAGCCTTGCTTTCCTCAAGCGCTTGACGTGCTTGTTCGCTTATAAAGCGTTGTTTTGCAAATGCTGTGCTTTGATCCAATTCATTACGTAACTGTGCATCTGATTGGTTACCACCATATCCGACAGATGAATCATCGCCTGATGCGTTTTTATGCTTATCTGATGATTGTTGTGATTCTTTCGATTGCTTGGAATTGACAACCGGTTTATCATTGGATTTTTCTGATTGTTGATGATCGTTCTTTTCATTGTCCTGCGCTAAATCACGCATTAATTGCTCAGCAGCCAGTTGATCAAGCAATTCATCATCAACAGTCGGTTCCGGTATTTCAGAATCATTCTGCTCTTTATCATGCACCTCGGACTTCTCGGCGTTTGATTGAGCATCCTGATTTACTGAATCATTGCTTTGAGATTTTTTGTCGATACGTGATGGCTTAGGGGTAGCCAATTTTTCTTGCTTCACATGCTCACTACACGCACAAGAAGGAATATTTTTTTGAATAGTATCTGATGTATTTTGCAAAGTGAACGCAGGCAAACAATGTTGATTAGAACTATCGTATGTTATGTAATAGACAAAACCAAAGAGGCTCGCTATTACAAGCACAATTCCAGCTATAAGGCCATATTTCTGAGAAAAAAAATTTAAAATCCAACGTAACTTCATTGTTCTTCTTTATGTAGATAGGAGGAAGCTAAAAAAAGCTTCCCCCTATTCCTTATAACTATTTAAAATTACAGATCAGTATCTCGAGCATCATCCATTGCTTGATACAAATTATTTTGCAACTGTGTTGAAATATGACTATTTACTTGCTGAGTATGTTGATCACGAGCAAAATCTCGTCCCTTGCCTGCAAATCTTTGTGCAACGCTTCTGACCAATTTAATATAATCTTCCTGAACAAGCTTTTTGCAAAGCTCTTGAATACTTTGAGTATATTCTTTGAGCGTATATGTCTGAGAATTAAACTTAATAACTTTAGCATCAATCAAGGCAGAGCCCCATTGTGTAAGAGCAGTTTTAACCGCTTTAACAAAGGTCGTAGCAGTCGTCAATACAGCAGCTATTTTCCCAATAGTATCGCAAATCTCCAACTGATAGGTAATACCTTGAACAGTAATATTCATTTTATCATTATTAATAGCAGCACTGGTTACTAATTGATTATCAAGGCGCCCCTTAAGCTGCGTAAACTTTGTTGTAACAATGTTTTCAATTGCCTGCTTTGAACACGTAGCAACATCATCAAACGTAAATGCTTTAACAAATTGTACAACAAGTGCCAATCCTACTTTTGACCAAAACAATTCAATATAAGCATTGTAAACATCTTCACTAACATCTGTTTTTGATGCATTAACAGCGTCCAAAACCTTCGTTGTATCAGTAGACAATTTTGAGGCGTCTGTACTATCAAAAACCTTATCAAACGAAAGATTTACAACGTGCCCAAGAACGGTGTTTTTAACACCATCTAAAGAAGTTGGAGCTTGAATAGCTGTATCATCAACTTCAGGCATAGCAGGCGCTTGCATTGCTCCTAATTCCAATGAACAACAAACGACAAATAACGAAAACAAAATCCTACGAAATATTGGTTTTTTCATGAGAAACCTCCCTAATAAAAAAATATGGGTTTTAACTAATTAACGACCAAACAATTTTCTTGTAATAAAACTTACTGTTTTTGCAGTACCAGCAATCATTAACGCTACTGTAACATCGGCAACAAATGCCGCCGAAAGATTCGATGATAAATTACTATGATAATGAGGAACACAATGTTCAGCTAATGCAGTCAGTCCATGAACTATAAATAATGTTGCCACACTAACCTTAGCCCAAAACTTCAATTGGTTGACCGTTTTGTTAAGTTCGTGAACATACAAAGTATCAAAGTCCCCATCAATAATTGCATCAGCAGGGAGTGGTTTAGCCTGGCTACAAACATTTGCAAGACTCTGAGCAACCTGCACCCAGTATCCATCGTCAAAAACATTCTGCCAATATGCAACTGCCTGCACCGCCCCACGTAATACATTTACATAGGCTGTACAATTTTGAGTCTGGGAGAAAAACGTCTTCCATGTTTGATGAGTATGCGAAAGATTTTTGGCAACCAACATATAGGCAGCGGTAATATAATAAAGCACTATCTTTTTGTAGTCTCCTGTTACCGGTATCTTGCTATTTTGTGATGGTTGATCAACAAATCCGGTTGGCAGTGGGGGTAAATTTACTTTGAAAGCAGAGATACGTTTATTGGTACAATTAGCTGCAAGTGTTTGCCATAAAGCATCATTCAGAATCACCTTAATAGACGTATCCAACACATTCGAAGGCAATTGCGACGTATTATTAAAACAAGCATGTACACGATTATAAAAAGATGTAGTGCCATCAGTCTTTATGAGTAACTGTTTTTCAGGAGAGCCCTCATCAAATATTCTCTTATCTTGCTGCCCACGCAAAAAAGGAATCCCACTCACCATGAAAAAAACAATAGTACTCAAAACTATTTTTATTTTATTACTCATAACCATAGAGCCTCCATTAATGACAATTTGCTACTGAGCAACCAATTGTCTCAAATAATCGTACAGCAGAATACAACGGTTTTTGCCACCAGGAAAGCGTATCCTGGTTAACGCTAGCGGGCATTATTCTTGCCAACTCTTGTTTAAGCTCTGTTATCGTTTGCTTAAGTTCTATGTGCATATTTACAAAGTTATACACAGCAAATCCGGCAGAAATAGTAGAAACAATTGTTCTGATACGAAGAAATAATTTTTGAGTTTTTTCGCCAAAATGCGACATAATCCATTGACAACCAAGCACGTAATCACATGCAAACGCAATAATGTTACATATAACTGAAGTTGTCCATCCGCCCAAAAATAAACTCATACCGATACTCGCAAGATTAAGAGCCAAGAAACTTATGCGTGATCTAAATTGTTCATATTGTTGTTGATTTTGTTGCATTTGCAATTGCTGAATAGTTGCTCCCATTTGATCAATCCTGCCAGACAATGCTTTGACTTCATCGACAGAAATAGCAGCCGGGGGTAGCGTTTGTACCAGCTGTTGTTTCAATTGTCCCAATGTCTGCAGCTGTCTCAAAATCGCATCTTTACGAACAAGGCTTCCTGCCTTGGCACCATTTAGATATTGCTTGTAATGCCATCCATCGTCTTTCTTCTCAAAATACGTATCAACATTGTAGTCATTACCACTCACTGTAATCGTTTGTGCAGAAGATGATGAACTTGAAGAAGCTGTTGGCGTTTCTACGTGAAGAGGCGGTGGCAGTGGAGCAGATACATAAGATGAATGTGTTGTACTCGATAATACATTGGCTCCATTTGTTGTAGTTGTAGATGCATTAGGCTCTGGTACCAATTTTCTTTTACCTTTAATAAATCGCTTAATATATTTTAATGGAGCATAATTGAATGGATTAAGAGTACTTTGCCAACTAGGTAGTTGTTCCTGTTGTTGAACAATAGGCGTTGCCGGAATGGGTTGTTCAAATGTATGCCTTTGAGAACTTCCGTCGTTTTGTTTGAATTGCTTTGTTATTTTACCGGCTTTTGATTCATCACGCTTACGCTTACCATATTTGCGTACGCGTCTACCAGCTGTTGCATTATCCATTTGGGCATCTGGTGCATCATCCATAGCGATGGCACCATTAACAAACAGCAAACAACTAGCAATACAAACCAATACGCTGTATCTTTTTAACACATTCACGATAACCTCACATTTCCCTGTCGATAGGCATACAAAAAACAATATCTCTATAATAATGGAGATTGTTTATTGATTGTTTTGAGCGACTGGTTGTTGAGCAACCGGAGCCTCAGGGGCTGTCATTTTTTGCCATATTTTTCTAATTACCCACCATGCCGTCGAACACACTGGCGTAAGTGCAACCACGGCTCCATTTTGAACAAGAGCAACCATGCGATCATTAGATATGCATTGAGTCTGATAGCCTGCCACGGTAGGGGTTGCCACACCAACTAGATTGGTAATTGAAGGAAGGAACCAAAAAGTTAATGCTATTGCTGTTGAAACACCGGCAACAACCGTGCCAGGATTTGCTTTAATATCACGACAAACATACACAATGCCTTCTCCTGTCTTAGTAACAAGTTTCACAGCATTTTTAAAAATGTATTTATCAACACCATTGGCAAGCCCAATAAAAACCTTACCTATTTTCGTTGGTTGATTTTGTGCTTCTTGGGCAGCATGGGCTGCTAAGGCAGCAGCTTCAGTAGCTAACAACTGGACAGGTTGTCCATTAGCAGCAGCTATTTTTTGCTGTGCTGTTTGAAGCGGCGTCGGTAGTTGCGGTTGTTGTGCTTGAGCACATGACATAACACCAGCACAAGCAATTGCCAAAGAAAGAACAAGTGTTTTTTTATTCGTAACCATGATAATAACCCCCGTTTTTATAACGTGTTATATAACCTACATTTTTTCTGAATGACCATTACACAATGATCAACGATTTAAAGCCTAGCACCTGAATAAAAAAATATCAAATGGCAAAACATTAATCTTTTATACGATTTGTTAATATTTTATTACACATTGAAAGTATTTCTAATTGGCTATACAAAATAACACAAACTAGTCATATTTTTGTAAATGGAACACATATTGTGACGGGGGACTGGGTGCGGGGATACACAGAGAATACTAAAGATATATTATAGAGACTTTTGGTAGATGAAAGATGGTTTTACTGTATCACACTTTGATCACGTTTACAAAAGCCCCCGCAACCGCGTTGCAATTGCTTCAGGAAGGTCATCAACAACTTCTGACAACCAGTCAAAAAGCCACCTTTTTTCACACTTATTACCAGTAATACCAACAATATCGATAACATCTTGGATGATCTTTTCTACCTGTAACTCTCCAGCATCACCCTTTTTAAAAAGTTTCATCAGACGACCAAAACGTTCTTGGAACTTTTCCTGCCAATCTATCACGGCATAGAATACAAGCAAAGATCCGACAATATCTGGTGAATCAGGATTCTGCGTCAACAAATGCTCATAAATAGCAATGGCATCAATCCAACGTTTTTCCTTCTGATACAAAAAAGCCGCTTGTTTATATTTCTCATACGAATTTTTGTCATCATCAAGATGCCATAAGATATCGCCTTCTAGCTGCAAAACATAGGCTCGATCAGGCAATGAATGCGATAATAGTCGAAAGACATTGAGCGCTTTTTCTCGTTCTCCTCGCGCTATAAGATCAGCAAGCTTAAACCATGCCAGACTTGTCTCTTTTTGGCTTTGCTGCCGTTGTGGTTCCATTACTCTCTCCCTGTTTGCCGGTATGCACCTTGGTTATGATGTCCCATGCTTATGGAGAGAACTAACAGGTGCCCCTTTTGAAAACAACTTTCTCTAATGTTATACTGCATTGGTGGGGGTTGTAAAGTCGTAATCTAAAAAAATTTCGGCTCACAGCTAAGGGTGCTTAAAGAGATGGATATAAACTGCGCGCAACAGTGGCAACGCATTGATCAGCAAGCGTTATTGGGTGGTGGAGAAGAAAAAATAAAACACCAAGCAGAACTTGGAAAATATACCGCACGCAAGCGGCTAGAGCTCCTGCTGGACGCAGGAAGCTTCACGGAAACTGACCGACTCGTCACATCGCCTTTTCTTTCAACCAAATCATATACTGATGGAGTAATTACCGGCTTTGGCACCATTAACGGCCGACAAGTAGCTGTGTATGCGCAAGATTTTACCGTCAAAGGTGGATCTTTGGGTAAAAAACACGCAGCCAAAATCGTCAAAATAATGGACATGGCTGCCAAAATCGGTTGCCCTATTATTGGCATTATTGACTCAGGTGGCGCCCGTATTGATGAAGGTATTCATGCACTGACTGGCTATGGAGAAATTTTTAAACGTAACAGCCACTATTCCGGCATTATTCCTCAAATATCTCTTATCCTTGGCCCCTGCGCTGGCGGCGCTGTTTATTCACCAGCTCTCACCGATTTCGTCTTTATGACCAAAGAAATTAGCCAAATGTTTATCACTGGCCCACAGGTCATTGCCGTAGCAGCTCATCAAACCATTACTAAAGAAGACCTGGGTGGTGCCATGGTACATGCCTCACTCTCCGGAGTCGCTCACGTTATATGCGATAGCGAAGATGAATGCTTTGCCAATCTTAAAGTATTGCTTGAATATTTGCCTCAATCATACCTAGACCAGCCGCCATTTGTCTCTCGGCTTATCGAACCGGTGGCTTCAAACCTCTCCTCTATTGTTCCTTCCAATCCTAATCAACCCTACAACATCAAAGAGGTCATCGCCTCCGTGGTAGACAGCGAAAGTTTTTTTGAGTTACATGCTCTGTTTGCCACCAATATAGTCATTGGCTTTGCACGCATTGACGGCATGGTTGTTGGGATTGTTGCCAATCAACCGCTTGTTAAAGCCGGCACTATCGACATTGAAGCTTCATGTAAAGCAGCACGATTTATTCGTTTATGTGATAGTTTTGGCATTCCCTTGGTTACCTTGGTCGACACCCCGGGCTACTTACCCGGTGTAGAACAAGAACACAACGGTATCATCAGACATGGTGCCAAGTTACTGTACGCCTATGCAACAGCAACGGTGCCAAAGATCACCTTGATTTTGCGTAAGGCCTTTGGCGGTGCATTTATTGTTATGGGAAGTAAAGAACTTGGAGGGGACTTCAATTTCGCTTGGCCAGAAGCACAAATTGCAGTTCTTAGTGCACGAGCCGGGGTTACTATTTTGCACGGCAAAACGATTGCACAAACGCCTCTTGATCAACGGGATACCATTCAACAACACCTGGAACAAGAATATCAGCAGACGTTCTTGAACCCTTTTACCGCAGCTGAACACGGTTATATTGACGCTATTATTGATCCAGACCAAACGCGAGAATCAATCACCAAAGCGTTGCATATCACCAAGGACAAGGTTGAAACCTTACCTAAACGAAAACACGGTAATATGCCCTTATAAAAAGGTCACCATCTTTTCAATCTGTTGCTTGAAACAAATAAATTACACTATACTATACTTTAGAGGTTAAAAACCTTGTCCTTGGGGGAACTGGAGTATAAATTCAAAAATGAATGGGTTACCATGGCTCACTTATTATCCAATCTTCGTTCATCATTTGCAGCTATGTCACGCACACGTCGTATTATCGTTATTGTTCTTCTTGCTGCTCTACTGCCACTTGGATATAGCACCTATCGTGTATTTACAACACATCAACAAACAGAAGCATTCGCAACCCCACCAGATGAAATTAAGGGCAAAATCATTACGCTCAGAGCGCTCAAAGAGGCTTACTTCCTTGATTATCACAACATGTTTTCAGTTGATATACGAAAAGGATTAGAATTTCCCGAACACATCACCCTTGGATATACCATCCGATATTTACAAAATGAGTTACGCCAAGTAGCCGCAGGAACGCTCATGAGTTACTGCATTTTTGATAATAAAGACAACAAACTGATCGGCTTTATAAATCTTCGTGATAAAAACCCTGAAGATCCAGGACAACTTGGCTATGGTCTTCATGAAGCCTATCGAGGCGGAGGTCGTATCCAAGAAGCCATTAAACTCCTTTCTGATGTTTACTTTAAAGTGAAACCACACGAAAAAAGCTACATTGTCCACATACGACTTTGGAATAAGCGCAGCTACTATGCCGCCAAAAAAGCCGGGCTTCAAGATGTCGGATTTTTCTATGAGGCTGGCAAACCAACACGGTACCTTCTGGAGATGAAACGACCTTAAATAATCAAAGATCACGTTTTGTCATCCTGAACTTGTTTCAGGATCAATTCTCATTTATCATCATATAATATGGACGCTGAAATAAATTCCAAGCCTTGGCGAAGGCAAGCCGCTTCGGCTGGCAGGCAGCATGACAAAAACTAGAATCAACCCTTTGCAAATATTACGCGTATGAAAGGAGTTTGCATGATTAAGAAGGTTTTATTTATCGTAATGCCAAAGGATTTTCAAGATTACGAATTTAACGTACCCTACACAGCTCTCAATGAAGCTAGGTTCGTAGTTGACATAGCAGGGTTAACGCCCGGAGATGCTCACGGAAAACTCGGACTCAAGATAACACCTAATCTGCAACTCACCACCATGAAAGAAGCAGACTTCGATACATATGCCGCGCTCGTTATTCCTGGTGGCCCAGGGTCATCGACCTATTTGTGGGGTAATAAAAAAGTTATCGATACGGCGTGGTACTTCAATGATAAGAAAAAAATTGTTGCCACCATCTGTCATGCATGTTCAGTTCCAGCAGAGGCAGGACTTTTGAAAGGCAAAAAAGCCACTATTTATCCAGATGCTCCAGCAAAAGCTCTTTTCGAAAAAAACGGAGTTAAATTTGTTGATCAAGGATGTATAACGCTTAAAGAAAATAAAATTATCACCGCACAAAGCCCTCAATTTGTTAAAGAATTTAGCCAAGCAATTATCAGTTTATTAAAGGAATAACACTTCATGACAAACAAACACAACACCATTAGTACCCGAACGCACCCAAAAACTCTTTTGGTGGGCGTATGGACGTCAACTAATCCACTTGGTAATCAAGACTATTACTTTGAAGAATTTTTAAGTCTTGTCGACACGCTGGGACTTCCGTATGATCAAACACTTTTTTTAAAACTTCGCGCAACTGATAACAACATGTTTTTGACCAAGGGAAAGTTGGAAGAATTACAAACCTTTTGTACAACTAATAACATTGAACTCATTGTATTTTCAGAACTTTTATCACCATTACAAGAGCGCAACCTCGAGCGTGCACTCGGATGCACTATCTATGATCGTGAAAAAATCATTTTGGATATTTTTAAACAATCAGCACACTCATCTGAAGGTAAAATTCAGGTGGAAATGGCGGAGATTGACTATCTAAAAACACGACTCACCGGCAAAGGACGCGAACTTGCGCAACAAGCCGGTATGATCGGCGCACGAGGTCCTGGTGAGACATTGTCTGAAGAAATACGACGTCATTTTGCCGAAAAAATACGCCAAGCTAAAAAACGGCTCGAAACACTCGAACGTTCACGAGAAGTACAGCGTAAGCGACGTCTTGACAGTCATATACCACTCATTTGTATTATTGGTTATACCAATGCAGGCAAATCAAGTCTTTTAAACAGAATTGCAAAAGGCGATGTTCTAGCAGAAAACAAACTGTTTGCCACGCTGGACACCACCACACGAGAGCTGTATTTGAATGGTACAAAAAAGGCGCTCATTTCCGATACCGTTGGTTTTATCAGCCAAATTCCTCATAATTTGATTGCAGCCTTCAAATCAACATTAGACGAACTCCACTTTGCATCAGTATTGCTTCATGTTGTAGATATCAGCAATCCTGCATGGGAAAGTCAAATTGAAGTCGTCCAAGACACACTTAAAGATTTGCATGTCAAAGCTCCTATGATTTATGTTTTTAATAAAATCGATCTTTTGGAGCCAGAACAAAACAGTCAGATTATCTCGCATGTTATTAGTTATCAACCACAAGTATTTATTCATACCACGTCGAAAGAAGGGGTAGCGCCACTTATTTCGCTCCTCAAAACATACAAACTGTAGAAGGAGTTTACAATGGCATTAGCATTAGCTATCAATGGTTTTGGACGAATTGGACGCAGCTTTTTACGAAGCCTTTTTGCCAACCAACAAACACTCAAAAAACTCAATGTCGTTGCAATTAACACTGGACCATCACTGCCTGCAAATCTTGACGTATTATTTAAATATGATTCAATCATGGGCCAATTCCAAGGATCGGTATCATTTAACGGCAAGAGTCTTGTCATCAATGATCATGCAATAGCTGTTTTCTCTGAAGCAGATCCTGAAAAGCTCCCCTGGAAAAGCCTCGGCATCGATTGGGTCATTGAGGCCTCTGGCCGCTTTACCGATGGAGACAAGGCACGTAAGCACTGCACAGCAGGAAGCAAAAAAGTATTAATTACAGCGCCGGCATCCAATGAAGACGTTATTGTTATTCCCGGAGTCAATGATGCTCAATACAATGCTCAAAAGCATGCCATTGTATCGCTTGGTAGTTGCACCACTAACTGTTTTGCGCCAGTTGTCAAAGTATTGCAGGAATCATTTGGCATTGCTAACGGTCTTATGACCACAATTCATGCTTACACAAATGACCAGGTCTTGCTTGACGTTGATCACAAGGATCCTCGCCGTGCACGAGCAGCTGCTATCAATATAGTTCCAACTAAAACGGGTGCTGATAAAGTTATTGTTAAAATATTTCCTGACCTTGAAGGCAAGCTACGTGCATCATCTATTCGGGTGCCCGTCGTCAATGCTTCACTGCTTGATTTTACGTTTATCAGTCAGAAACCAATAACAGCACAAAGTATCAATGAATCTTTCAAGCATGCAGCGCAAGGATCTCTGAAGGGAATTGTACAATACACAGAATTGCCCCTTGTTTCATCAGATTTTATTGGTAACGAGGCATCATGCACCATTGATAGCCTACTGACTCAATGCGTCGGCTCCATGGGCAAAGTCTTTGCATGGTACGATAACGAATATGGCTACGCATGTAGACTCAAGGACTTTTTGCTTCACAACTCATGAAAGATTCTTTAGACTAGTTTCATCATAAACCAAAGGGCCCATAGCTCAGTGGTGAGAGCAGTCGGCTCATAACCGAAAGGTCCCAGGTTCAAATCCTGGTGGGCCCACCACAACATCGAGCCAATCTGACACGCAAGCTAAGGAGCGAGCAATGATTATTACCCAATCGCTCTGGCAACTCATAAAAAAAGTTGCTGACTATGATAAGGAACTTATCACAATCGATCGCAATCTGACCACTATTAAAGAGGGGATGGAAAAGGATCAACAACAACTGGCATCGAGTAATGCTCTTATTACCGAAAAACAAAAAAACCTGTTTATTCTTCAAAAAGACTACCAGTTAAAAGATCTTGAAGCTCAAGATCTCAAGGCAGCTGAAGATAAAAAAAGAGTACAGCTTGATCATGTTAATGATCAAAAAGAATACAAGGCTTTCGAGAAAGAAATTGCAACAATTGCACAAAAACGAAGCGTTCTCGAAGAACAAATATTAAAACAGATGTATTCACTTGATACGCTCAAAAAAGAAATAGAAACATTGGCAAGTAGTCAGGGAGCTCAGATAGAGAAAATCAAATGTGATATAAGCGCCAAAAATGATAACATTAATCATCTTGCGCAAAAACGAGCAGAAATATTTACCTCTCGTGAAGACGCCATGCAACGTATCCCTGATGAATGGAAAACACAATATGAACGAATGCGACACAGTGTTCAAGATCCAATCGTGCCTATTAATAATACCAGCTGCAGCGCATGTTTTTACAATATTCCTTTACCTGATATAGCAAAACTAAAAAAGTCACAACTCATTTTATGCCGTAATTGCTTTCGATTCCTTTACTGTGATGAAGATCAAACCAAAGAACCGTCAACGACACAATATTGATTATTATGGAAAAACAACTTTCATTGTTATCTGACAGTATTCAAGCCAAACAACCACAATCTGTCATCAAACATATCATTAACCAACCAAGCATAATTATCTATATAGATGGCGCAGCGCGAGGCAATCCCGGCCCTGCGGGAGCAGGAATTTACATTACTATTGATGAAAAACCAACCATAAAAAAAGGTCTCTACCTTGAAGAAAAAACCAACAATCAAGCAGAATACCTCGCCTTGCTCATAGCACTCCTTCTCACCCAGGAAATGTGCAAAAAACATGATCTGACGCATCCCCATGTTTCTATTTTTTCGGATTCAGAACTGCTTGTAAGACAAATGAATGGTGCTTATAAAACCAAAAATCCAATCCTGGCTCAATTAAAAAAAATTATTAGTTCTTTACTACAAACAATATCGTATTCCTTCACCCATGTTACACGAGATAAAAACAAAATCGCCGATAAACTCGCGAATGAAGGGATCGATAAAAAACGAGCAATCCCTTCCAACATTGCAAAAATTCTGGCAGACTATGGCGTCTGTTAAGTGTTTCAAAATTGCGCTATACAGCTTTTTTAATCAATAAAAACCAGCAGCATTAACCTTGTAGGATGATTTTGTGAATACAAGTAAGTATATTTTTTTCTTTTTAAGCATATCATTGTGGTGCACAGAACATCCATCAATGGTAGCTGCCATAGTACCAACTCCTTCGGAATCAACAATAACATCGACAGAATCATCTATTCGCATTCCCAAAGTAAAAAAAATCCGTGTTCTGCTTAATGAGCACGATATGGCAACCGAAAAAAAATTCATTATAAAAGCTGCTAATGGATTTATTCTTGAAAGTCCGGCAGAATCTGGAAATACAGCCCTCTATCAAAAAGGCGAATTACATCTTTTATGTAAAAATGACAACCTTTATCTACGTTGTCATGATCATCAGTATCGTCGTATAAAGTACAATAATATTGAGATCTGCGATACAAACAACAAAATAACAATAGGCAGTTATTCGTATCAAGGAAGCCTTATCATTCAACTGGATAAAACCAATAAAAAGGTTCTTGTCATTAACAAATTGCCTCTTGAAGACTATGTTTATTCAGTCGTCCGCTATGAAAGCATTCCATCATGGCCACTCAACTCACAGAAAATACAAGCTATTGTTTCACGAACATATGCAGTTTTTTTAATGCAACAAGCACGCCAAAACAAGCTGCATCCGTGTTTTTATGATATAAAAAACACAACTATGCACCAGGTGTATAATGGCACACACAATTACAATCGTATTCGCCAAGCAATTGATGAAACCGCAGGAATGATCATTACCTATAAAGGGCACATTGCTTTGACAATGTTTGATTCTTGCTGTGGAGGATCAGTTCCTTCATTGATGTATAACAGAGAAACAAGCAAACCATATTTATGTCGTCACGAACGTTGTTTGTATTGTCAAAAAAGCCCTAGTTTTCGATGGAAAATAGATCTTCCAGAAAAAGCATTACTTGGCAAACTCAAGGCATCCCAACATCTTGCGCGCAAACTAAAATCAGTAAAAGCTATTAAAGATATCAAGGTCGTTAAGGTTGATAAAGCTGGCCTTGTTTTACGGGTAGCTATTACTGATCAATCAAATCGAACAATCACCATCGCTGGTAATGATATGCGATGGACAATGTCAAGCCGTATTAAAAGCTTATCTTTTTCAGTTAAAAAAATTCGAGATCGCATAGTAATAGCAGGAAAGGGGTATGGACATCAACGAGGGCTGTGTCAATGGGGTAGCAATGAGCAAGTACACCAAGGACGGAATATTCGTGATATTTTAAGTTTTTACTATCCTGGTACTAAAATAAGTAAATTGTTATAAGACACACAAAAAGGCTGCGTTTATGCCTTCATATAAAGGACATTTGGTTGGTGGGGTTGTTACCTATATTTTGATGATTAAGCTTTTGACATGGATGGGCATTGTTCATTCAGTAAGTATCATGCATCATTGCATATTACTTACAGCCACACTTCTTGGTTCATTATTCCCTGATATTGATATCCAAAGCAAGGGGCAGCGCTTGCTCTATATGGCAATGGCCTTCATGGTTCCCCTCTCTTTTTTTTATCACAAAAGCATTTTTTTAGGATTAAGTCTTTTGTGTCTTATTCTCGTGGTTATTCCCCATCGCACCCTCACTCATTCCCTGTGGTTTATTGTCCTTACGCCAACAGTTATAACCCTAGCCTATATGCATACGCATCCTCACCTTATCCGCACAATACCCGTTTCTATTTGTATTTTATTCATTAGTGGCGCACTCAATCATCGCCTTTTAGACGTCGGTTTTAAACGTTTCTTTTCAAAGAGATAATAAACGCACCCTTTTGACGCAATGCTCAGATACGCGTAATCTAAGGCATAATCAAAAAAATTCTTAAACGTAGAACATTTCGAGAAAACGTTTCTTAAAAAAATTATAGCATTCTCGGGGATTGTGGAGGTTATTTAGATCCCTACCTGGCTCTTGGTAGGTGGAGACATTTTATTATTTATATTTATTGGAGGTTATCATGAAGTTTACATTGTTAAAAAAAATAGTTATTGCGATTGCATGCAGCTTGTCATTAACGTGGGCAACAAGTATGGCTCGCCCATGTTTGCTGGAATCACTATCAAATAAAATCTCTGGTTCTACAACATCGGGTAATAGTACCACAGGGACTGTTATCGAGAAAATTTATAACGATGCATATCGCCGCATGGATGGATATATCAAGAATGGAACAATAGGTAACGCAATATCAGCACATGCAAAAGACATCAAAAATTTGCTTTATGAGCGCGCATCCACAGAGCAAGAGCTACTTAATAACGTCTCCAGTGCCATTATCGAAAATGGTAATAAACTTATCGGCACAGGAAATCCAGTCTGGTACAAAAGATTCTTTCATTTTTGTACCTTTTACTACTGGTATGTAGATCCCAAAATTAACACATTAGACAAACAACCGATTTTTTCTCGATTAGGTTCACTGCTCAATCCTTCAATTGTTCAAGGAAATTCTGCAATAGATGCTTTAGTTAAAAAGATAGAAACAATTCAAGGAACAATTGTATCCAAAGATCTTATTAGCAAAGCGCTAGAACAATATAAGACTAATGTAACTGGCACCTATTACTTTGTAAAAAACAATTGGACCGTACTGTCTACTATCATCAACCATGGCGGCCCACAAAATACAATGGAAACAACCATAGCCAATAGCCTTATCGACCTCGTACAGAAAAGTGAAACCGAACTCAAAGAAGCTATCAATCTTGCAAGTGGTAAAACATTAACCCATGAAGAATTCAACACACTGTTCCCACAAGTATCCTTTGATAAGGGTCTTATTAGCCAGATGCACGCTCAATTACAACCAAACGGAATGTGGCAATCAATCAAAAACACCATTTGTTCTGGATGGTCATCATTATACAATCACATGTTCCATCCAATACTTACATGGAAATCGTGGCATGCGGCTTATCCTAACGGCACACTTATTGCTACAACATTTGCCGGACTGTTTTCTATTTTCGCAACGTATAAAATTTATCAATTAAATAAATCACAACGAGGCGGAAGAAGCCCACAATTTAAAACGCTTAAAACTATTTTGTATGGCATAGGACTTGCCCTTGCAGTTCCTGTCGTAATAGGTGCAAGTGGTGCACAGGTATCGTAAATATATATAAATAGAGGTTATCTAGAATGAAGTTCCTACGAAACATTGCACCAATATGCGTAACTATAAGCATATCGCTTACATCCGTATGCAATGCGAACACCCTTTTTGACGCCTATCTTTCGGCGCTTAAAAATGATGAATTCGCTCATATCGATGATAAAGACTTTAGCCAAATGCAAGAGAAGATAGCATCAGAGCGCCAAGAACGCATTGCAGCTGAGCATATGGAACAACTTATCAAAGACAGTCACCTGTCACCAAGCAACGACAGCACCGCCATTTCATTTGATGTTATCACGCAACCTCTTCTTCAGGTTTTAAGTACGATTCAACCATCAACTATTGTAGGACTTCTTACCTTAACTGAATGGATGTCACAGCCCAGCGATTTAGAAGAAAAACGTACAGCAATCGACGCTGCATTACATACTCCATCACGGGAAAAAGTAACAACCATGCTGAAACAATTTGACACCCGTGCTCAAGAAGTATTTTTTAATAACGTTATCCATCAATGGATCATGTATGCCACGTTAAAACAACCGTCCATGATTAAACGTCTCATAGAGCCAGGACTTACTCTGACCTCATCGATGCTTGCTAACACATGCGTCTATAACGCAACCAATAGCTTTTTATCCTCATTGATCTCGAATCCAGTATCACAATTCATCTCTCATCACCTCGGCAACAGTTGGGGATACTATCCAACGCAAGCTCTGCTTGGGTGGGGAGCTAGTTGGCTCGGCCTTACTATCCTACCCTCACTCGCTTTAGCAGGTACGGCACTTACCTTTTCTTCATCACTTATCAATCACATGATGGGGAAAAATTGGGCACAATACAAACAATATCAAACACTAGAAGGCACCATGAATTCGTTCTACACAGATCTAAAGACCATCGTTGAATTATTACCCCAAACGCTCAACCTACCACCATTGCCAACAGCACTTCCAACAACACTCGAGGCATTCAAAATAGTAGGACACGCACTTCGTATTATTGGTATGTTTGATGCAGCGTTATCAATAGCAAACGCTATCGATGCACATAGACTCACACAAGTAACATTGGTTCAAAACAAAAATCAGGAAGAATATAAACAAGCACTCGATACTATGTGGAACTTGTTAAACAATACAACCTGCCCAAGCCAATTGGATACCACTCAACAGAAAATAGAAATTAATCCTTCGTTAGAACAACAAACAGATGTTGTTAAATTCATCACCAATCTTATACTGGCTCACACGCTTGGGGTAACAACAACACAAACACCAATCGCATTGCCAGCCATAGAGCTTTCCAAAATGATAGTGCAAACAGGATCAATTTATACATCGAACTTCAAAAAAGAATATATTGGCAACATTACACTTGCTGCATAAATACAAATAATTTCTGGGCATTGGCCGTTGTAACTGTTTCAACAGTAGCAACATCAATGCCCTTTATATTTGCAAGTGCCTCTGCAATCAGCGGAATATAAACCGGACGATTTTGTTGCCCACGATACTGTTGCAGTGGTAAAAATGGAGCATCAGTTTCCAACAGAATCCGTTCAAGTGGTATGTCTTTAAAGACATTTCTCAAGGATTCATTTTTAGGGTAGGTGATAGGCGCATCAAGGCCAACATAAAAACCCCAGTCCAGAATAATATCGGCAAAATCTTTCTTTTGTAGAAAACAATGGAAAACGCCACGAAGTTTATCTTTTACGTATTCTTCAACCACACGCAATAGCTCATCGGCTGCATCACGAACATGGATTACAATAGGAAGATCATAACGCAAAGCTAATTCTATCTGCGCTTTAAAAAAATCAATTTGAGCTTGTTTGTCGTATGGCTTATGAAAAAAATCAAGACCAATCTCACCGATTGCAACAATCTTATTTGATTCCTTGTCCTTCAATAATAGCTGTAATGATTGCATGCGTTGCTTGAGCTCGTTTGTAGAACCGGTACCGCAATCACAAGGATGAATACCAATGGATGCATACACATTAGCATATCGTTGTGCAAGTTCAACCGATTGAATGCTTCCTGCAATCGATGTTCCAATATTAATAAAGGCACCAACATCAGCTTGTACAGCTTCATGCAAAGCACGATCAATAATCACATAATCTGCATCACTCAGCGGTTTTTTCTCATCATCAAGTCGCGCGATCAAATCCAAATGACAATGCGTATCGACAAACATCCCAATATCCTCCAAGGTCTAAGGTCTAAATAAAATGTTAAGTCTATCACACTCCCTTTCTACAACAAAATTTTTTACATCGATCAAAGCCATTTCATCCAGAAAAGAAAATGGACTTTTGCCACAAGAAATCGTAATATTTTTTCTTCGCCAAAAATAACAATACAAAATGTGCGCGCACCAACAACATTCTTGTGTTAATTCTCTTGACAAACGAACAAACAGCATTTAGATTTCACAATTGAAACAGTGGAAATTAGGGTGTAACTATATATTAGGAGATTCACATGAATAAGAGTGAATTGATTGCCGCACTCAGTGAAGAAACAAATTTTAGCAAAAAGGATATTGCTAAAGTGTTAAGTTCCTTCACACGTATTGTTGAAAGAACACTCAAAAAAGGTGGCAAGGTTTCCTTGACCGGCTTTGGTTCATATTGGCTTTCCAAGCGTCCTGCACGTCTTGGTATTAACCCATCAACCAAGCAACGTATCCACCTTCCTGCTATCAGCGTCCCACGCTTCAAGGCAGGCAAGCATCTCAAAGAGCAACTTCGCTCAGCCTAATGCAAAAACTTCTTGTAAAAATAGCGCGGTTTTTCCGTGCAATTGGGCCGATAGTTTTATCGGCCCTTTCTCTTTTGATCTCTTTCTGCTTACTACAACCAATTGCTTGCTGGTTCGATCCAACATTTTCATTGTTGGCAAACCGTGGCGTTGGGAAGGTTGTTTTTACCATCATGATACTTCTTCATATCATGCTTTTAGTCACAACAGCCTCACGAGCCTACCGTACCACATTCTGGCAAACAAATATTTCGTTCTTAGGAACAGTCGGTTGGATCAAACAATTTTTTATGTTCTTTTCAGCATTTTTCGTACTTCATAGCCTCATTCTTGCATTTGTATGTTATACAGACAATGCGGTATTCATTCAAGAAACTCTTTCTAGGATTGTTTCCAAATCAGGCAGTCTTATATGGGGCTTTGTTGCAACATTTTTCCTTGCATGGACCGAAGAGGTTATTTTCCGTGGAACCTTATTCACCTTTCTAGCACAAAAACTTCCCGTCATAACAAGTGCTCTGATTACTTCACTTATTTTTGCCCTTGCCCACAATTTGACTAATCCTCTCATGCTCATAACACAAGACTGGCGACTTGGATTGGGTCTGTTTTTGCTTGGTATGTTATTAAACACCGTCTTTGCAATTACCAACAAGTTATATATCGGCATGGGAATTCATGCAGGCCTTGTTTTTGTCAAAGTAGTATTACGAAGAATCCCTTGCATAACCTATGTACCAACACTTGCCTGGTGGATTGATATCGATCTTCGGCAATCGTTATTCGTTCACTTCTTATTTTTACTAACAATCATCACACTTATCCTTGTATATCAAAAACAATTGCGACATAAAACCTTACATTAATTATTTTATTGCAAGTTCCTTCACAAATTCCCCATAGTAAAAGAGGGGAGCTGCAAAATTATTTTATCCAAGGGGATTTAGACATGAAAAAGCTTTTTTTATTGGGCGTGTCTACCTTTGCGTTATTACTCAGCATTGCCCAAGGACAAGCAATGCCACAAAAAGCCAAAATCGTTATTTTTACCAGCACGGGTGGATGTGGCCATCAATCTGCATGTGACACACTTAAAAATGCATTACCCGAACACACTATAAAACTTGTTGCACCCATTCGTGATTTTTTTTCAAAAAAAAGTAATGGCTCTTTTACCGGTGAAAAATGGTACGATTCTCTTGTGCAAAGCGGGTGGATTCGATTTGCTAATTTTATCGTTCAATGCCCAGGAGTTGCCTTTTTAAAAATGCACATGAAACATTTTGAACAAACGTTTTATCAGTTTTTACAGCAAGAAAAGCCTGACCTTTTGATCTCTGTTATTCCCTTAGTTAATTATCCTGCGGCTCGAGCAGCATATCGTTGCAACATACCATTTCTTCTAATCACTTTGGATGCAAACTTATACCTCTGGCTCACAAATTTAGAACGTTTTAAAGGTAAATTTGCCGATAATGCTACCATTACCATTAATTGCCAAACGCCACTCATTACTTCTCAGCTTAAAAAGAAAAAAATTCCTTTAACGGCGGTCAAGGAAATCGGAAGTCCTTTGCGTAATGATTTTTTCGTTCCTAAAAATAAAAAGTCCATTTGCTCCGAATGGAATCTCCCAACAGACAAGCCAATTGTTATGCTCATCCGAGGGGGAATGGGGTCGAATAGTCTACTTTCTTATGTAAAGGAACTACAATCTATCGATATCCCATTGCATATTTTGGCCTGTATTGGAAAAAATACCAAATTAATTCCGCGTCTTAATGCATACAAATTACCCCAACACATATCACTCTCAATCATTCCATTTACCACAAAAATATCTGATCTTATGGCTGTTTCCAACATTATGATCACCCAACCAAGTCCTAATGTATGCAATGAAGCTTTACACTATGGTATCCCTCTGCTTATTGATCGAACAGGCCCATCTCTTTTTTGGGAAAGAGCAACAATTGACTGGATAAAACAACGAGGGAATGGTGCCGTCTTCACACGATTAAAAGATCTTCGTCCTCTGATTAAACGTTATATAGCACTCAAGACATCTGAGCAAATACCCCAAGAACAACTATTTAAAAAAAATATCAGAACAATTGTTGCAGAAATTTTACAAAAAGCAGCACAATCAAAAATAAAAACGTCGGATGGCAATGTTATTCAACCAGCCTAAACTTGCAAACGTAATCCAGAGATTGGTAATTCCATAACTAAACAACGGCAAAGGAATGCCAACAATTGGTAAAAGACCAGTAACCATGCCAATATTAATACACACCGACAGCAACATATGCACAATAAGCCCTACCCCAACAATTTGTTCAAAGAAGTTTCTTACCTGCATAATCACAAAAATCAGGCGCGAAAACAATAACAAATAAAGAATAATCACAAGAGATGCACCTGCAAACCCCCATTCCTCACATACAACTGAAAAAATAAAATCGGTGTGATCTTCTGGCAAAAATTCAAGTTTATTTTGGGTTCCTTTTAGCAGCCCTTTACCCCACAAGCCCCCTGACCCGATTGCAATCTTCGATTGCTCAATCTGATATCGCTCCTTCCTGGCATCACCATGTCCCAGAAGAACCAAAATTCGTGATTGTTGATATGGTTTTAAGCATCGCCACAAGACAGGCAAAGCAATAATGCCAACAATACCCAAAACAATAAAAAACTTTCGCGGAATACCAATAAACCAAAACAATATCAACGCTGAAAATAAAAGTATTAAAGCAGTACCAAGGTCCGGTTGTTTAAGAATAAGCAAAAAGCTAAATCCCACTAATGCTAATGCCGGTAAAAAATCTCTAAAAATCACCGGTAATTCAGTAAAAAATCGCGGCACCCCAATGTCAGCAAAATATGAAGCTATAAAGGCAGGAAGAAACAATTTAGTCAGTTCAGATGGTTGAAATTTAAAAAAATATACCGAAATCCACCGCTTTCCCCCAAGGGCAACCAGCCCGCCCACAAATGAATACATCAATAAACAAAGCGTTAATAAATACCCAATTAATGCCCATCTGGTCAATCGATGAATATCAATTGCACAAAATAAAAAATAAATAAGCATCCCGACAGCAGCACCTATAAGCTGCTTTTTGAGAAACAAAGAGCACGGTCGCTCCGGCTTGTAGGTAGCACTAAACACAAATAACAACCCCATGCCTACCAAAAGGATAATAAGCCCGAAGCTCATCCAGTCAAAATATCGAAAATAACGACGATCAATTTGTATCATGGGAAAACTAAGCGCTTTTAGATTTTTATGCTACAATATGCATGGTTTGATCAGCATACTATGTAATAAATGAGATTCCAATAGTTTTATGATTCCACACATCCTTGAACTCAAAAATTTTTTAAGTTATGGGGAGCCGATTCAACGCATCGACTTCAAAGACCATACACTCATATGCCTATCAGGCAAGAATGGACATGGCAAAACAGCCTTGCTTGATGCATTGACGTGGGCTGTATGGGGCCAAGCACGAAAGGCTTCAGGTACCACACGCGCTGATGAAGGGCTGCTGCGCCTTGGGCAAACACGCATGATGGTGTGCCTTGAGTTTTCATGCAATGGGCTAAGATATCGCGTTCGCAGAGAATTTGCCAAAACATATGGAAAACCATATCATGCCCTTGATTTTGAAACATTAAATCAGACAACCAGTGCTTTTATGTCTCTCACCGAGAAAACTGTTCGAGCTACACAAGCACGTATTGAACATATTATTGGACTTGATTACGAAACATTTATTAATTCTGCTTTCCTGCGACAAGGACAAGCAAACGAATTTTCAAAAAAATCAGCGAAAGACCGCAAACAGATCCTTGCAACAATCCTAGGGCTGACCCACTACGATGACCTTGCCCAACAAGCACTTGAAAAAATAAAGATTTTATCTGAAGAAAAACGCACCATCAGCGCACTACAAGAACAATACATCAAAGATCTGGAACGTGAAGGTGAATGTAATGAGATGTACACAAAAACCAAGGAGACCATAACCTCACTCTCTTGCGAGCTTGAAAATCTCTTTAAATGCATCCAAGGAAGCGAGAGCTCCCTTGTCACATGCCGCAACCAAAAGCATGCCTTAACGCAAATACAACGCGATCTGGAAGACAAGCAACGCCAGTATCAAGAAACAACCGCCCTTTGGCTAGCACGTGTTCAGAAATGGCGCACATTTCATGCTCAGTCACGAAACCAACAATCCATACAACACCTTCAACAAGAATTAAAGCTCATTAAAGAACATGAAAAAAAGCTTATAGATTCACAACAATCACATTTTGTCGTACAAGAAAAACTTTTACACCTCAAAGAGCAGCTCCAACAACACATCAATCACATTACAAGTGAACATGAAAAAAAACGCGCAGCACTACACTTGCTTGCTCAACAAGACGACCTCACCTACCAACATCATCAAACATTAATAGCCTCAAAACAACAACAAATCCTTGACCTGCAACAAAAGATTGACGCGCTTAAGCGTAAACAGAATGATGTTCAACAAAGCCAAGAGCTCGTAAAAAAACAACAAGATACACTTGATACAACGCAAAAACAGTTTGAAAAACGTAAGGCATTTTACCAAACGCTCATTCAACGCGGCAATTGGGTTAAGAACGCACTTGAAGAGATCACAACAAAGCAAAAAATTATCAATGATACGGCCAACCCAGCTTGCCCTTTGTGTGAACAATTACTCACCAACAAACGAAAGCTATTTTTAACGCATCAAATACTTCATAATCAAACTTTTTTGCAACATCGACTTGATCGCGTTGGCAATCTTATAAAAACGCTTAAAAATCTTTTATTAGAACAACACGAAATTCTTAATAATCAACAAAAACAGCTCGCGCAATTAATGCAGCATTCATTTCAAGAACAAGAAAATAGCAAGGCCATCCAAGAATTCGAAATAAATCTTGAAAAAGATAAAGTCGAACTTGAGGGTTTACGGAAACAATCACATGATTTACAAGCAATTGCAACCCAATCACAGAATAACATAACACAGCATGAACAAGAGCAAGCTCATACTATTGCTCACAATGCTACTGCGATAACTCTTCTGGAAACTATCAATGATCTTGAGCGCCAGAAAATCGCAATCGCCTATGATCCAACCGCTTATGCACAAATTCAAGAACAACGGACAACACTGGAAGGCACCATTCATCAATTAGAAACATTCAATCAATCACAAATACTCCAAAGTGAGCAGGCCAAATCTATTCATCTGCAATACCAAGAATTAAAACGATTTAAACAGATACTTATAGAAATGAGAAACCAATGCGCATCAATGCCTACACTGGAACAGGAAGAGCAAAACCTTGTAAGCATTATTGAGCAACAAACCAAACAACGACAACAACTAGCAACCGCCAAAGAGCTTCATCTACAACAGATAGGCAGCATAGAAAATGACCTTATCAGATTAAAAAAAATAAAAGAGTTGCAAGAACAACACAAAAGCCACCTCGTAACACTACAAACAGAAATCGATGATTATCAAACTATTGCTGCTGCATTAAGCAAAAACGGCATTCAGGCTCTCTTGATTGAAGATGTAATCCCGGAAATTGAACAAGAAGCAAACACTCTTTTGAGTAAACTTTCTGATAATCAGGCACAAATTTTTATTGAATCGCTCAAAGATCTCAAAAGTGGCGGGGTTAAAGAAACCCTGGATATTCACATAGCAGATGCAGCTGGAATGAGACCATATGAAATGTATTCAGGCGGGGAGGCCTTTAGAATTGATTTTGCCCTCCGTATCGCCATTGCAAAATTGCTGGCACGAAGGGCTGGAACAGCCTTACAAACGCTTGTAATCGACGAAGGATTTGGATCACAGGATGAAGAGGGGCTTGCTCACATTATGGACTCAATCTACGCAATACAATCAGAATTTTCAAAAATTATTATTGTATCGCATTTACCAGAATTTAAGCACAATTTTCCAGTCCACTTTATTGTGGAAAAAGGTGCAACAGGGTCAATTGTTACCATTGAAGAACGTGGTTAATGTTACAAATTGTCGTGATCGCTACTGTGACAGCCACAATTTTTGCAATAACCATTATCAAAATTATTTACTTCTGAGTTTTTTACTGAGCAGGTATATTTTTTTGTGCCTCCTCGAATTCTTTGATGCTTGGGATTGATGCATTTACCACACAGCAACCCCATTCCTAAACTCAGTACAAGAAGAGTAAGCAGCCCCTTTTTCATCACCAATTCCTTTTTGTTTCGAGAATCATAGCAGCATAACAATAGCTGCAACAGCTAGTTATTGTTATGTTTGCTCGTGTGACAACCACAGATTTTGCACGTATCATCTGCTTCGTAATATATTGGAACTGATTTAGGGTAGTATTGTTCATAATATGCTTTGGTCTTTGCTCTGCATTGATAAGAAACTGTTGGTCTATGAACATGTCCAATGGTCTTGGTACATTTGGCCACAAGCAACCCACCTAATCCAAAACTAAGCACAAAAAGAAAAACAATATACTTTTTCATGACTACTCCTTAACGTATAAACCTAATCTTCCTCAGGATAATAGCAACTATCATCGTCATCGTATTGTGCATTCTCGTCATCATCCCAAGCATTTGCCTTATCTTCATCTTCCATCGCAAACATACGTACATTGGCAGATAAAATGCCAAGTAAGAACAAAAGCGTTAAAAGCTTTTTCATAAATATCTCCTTCGTTAGACATCGGTAGGAAGTTTTAAGAACACCTTAAAAATCCGCACCTCCTCCTTTTCCACCCTATGCTTTATATTACTATTTTTCATTACCCAAAATCAATGATGGACAAATTATCAATTTTTATCACAAAACCTTCATTTTTCATCAAAAATCACCATTTGTAACAATTTTTAATGAAGTAACTTATATCTATGTCTTATGTTATTTCAACAATTGTTAAAAATTTTGAGTTTTGGAAGACCCCTTCGCTCATTTTATTGACTAATAAGTTCGCAATTCGATACAAAAATAACTGTTAACGTTTAAGAATTTTAAGACATGTTTCAAAAAAAGGGGTCGGAGATGCGTAATTTTCTTATTTTTTTTCTACTTTTTTCTTTTTTTTACCACCTCAACAGCCAAACTATCTCCAAAGACAACCTTATTATTGATATGAAAAAGGAAATAGTCTTTGGTCAATCTGGCTCTTTTTCAGGACACTTCGCTTTTTATGGCAATACTATAAAAAATGCTATCAATAGTTATTTTGAACACATTAACCAACAAGGCGGCATTGCAGGGAAAAAACTACGCTTAATAAGCCTTGATGATGAAGGTGAAGCAGATAAAACCAAAAACAATATTGAACTTTTATATCATAAATACGCTGTATCCATGTTCTTCGGCGTAATGGGAACACGCGGCATCCTTTCGGTACTACCACTCATCCAACAACAAAAAATTGCCATGCTCTTCCCTTGGGGCGGCCACCCTGAACTCAAGAATCCATCACTTTCACATATTATCAATGGCCCAGGGCTACTAGAGCCACAAGTAGAAACATTGGCTGACCATATCGTCAAAACCCTTAGTCTTACTAAAATTGCTATTTTTCATGCTGATGATGATTTTTCTACCGCAGCAACACATGTGTTGGCAAAAGCGCTTGAAAGTCTCAATCAGAAACCAGTAGCAATTGAACAATACAATCGCTACACAATCGATATACATACGCCAGCTCAAAAACTACTCGCTCAAGATCCTCGCGTAGTCATTTGTGTTGCAACAAGTACCCCGACAATCAAGCTCATCAATTATTTTTTTGAACAAGGAAGTTTTACAACGAAATTTTTTGGTATTGATTCAACGTTTCTCGCCCAGGACATATTGCAACACAAAGGCGTAGCTTTTCATGTAGCCTCACCTGTTCCAGACCCTGTTACTTCCACATTTCAACTCGCAACTGAATACCATCGCGATATAACCAACTATTTCCCAGATGAAGATTTTTCAATTTTATCATTTACTTATTACATTGCAGCACAATTAATTGTTGATGCACTCAACAAAACAGCACCAGATTGCAGCCAAGAAGCTCTCTTAAAAGAACTTTCGAACATAAAAAACAAAGATTTCAAAGGCCTATCGATTGATTTTGACCCAACCAATCGACACCTTTTTGGCAAAAAAATATGGATCATTTAAGATTGAAAGAAAATCATGAATATTCATCATTCAACATATAAACACATACTTTTAAACATGATTAAAAGTAATAAATTTCGTATAAGCGCCATTGCAATTGCCTCTTTATATATAACAGGATTACTTGTTTTAAAAAATAGTTGTACAGAAGCAAATGACCCTATCCCTAACATCCTACAGTTAAAGACCAAGACAAAAAACAAAGCCTCTCTGGTTACCATTGGCTTGCACATTAATAGCTTTCCAACATTTTCATTTACGAAGAATGAATTTATCATCGATGGGATTTTATGGTTTAAATTCCCTCAAGGTGCTGAATCAATTAAACAAATCGAAAACTTCACGATTCAAAATAGTCTTTTGCAAGAAAATGGAATTTTACTCTACAAATCATCTCCTATTATCAAACTCATAGACCATGATGTTCTTGTTTGTTACCACATTCAAACCTCATTTAAAGCCAACCTTGATTATCATAATTTTCCGATGGAAAATCACCGACTTTTCATTATTATTCAAAATAAAAGCGCAACGCCAGAAGAACTCTATTTTCAATCAGACAGCCAAAACATCACCATTGCCAAGGACAATCTTCTTGGATATTGGCAACCACGAGAAGCATCAGTAAAAACGGGTTATATTCAAGCCAACTTACATCATTCCGACCCAGAACTCTCTATACACTATCCAGTTGCAGCATTTTCAATAAATTTTGAAAATATTGGGGTTCGCAATCTTGCATCTCTTTATTTTCCAATGTTTGTCTTATTTTTCATTGCACTATTTTGCCTTTTCATTGATATATCTGACATATCACGCCTCAGTTACGTTGCAGCGGCAATTCCTACACTTGCGCTCTTCCGCCTCGTCATCGATGGGGTCTCTCCACATGTTGGTTATAGCACACACGTTGACTTTACTTACTACCTGCTCGTATTTCTTTCATTATTGATTCTTTTATTTCAAACCTATGTTGTCTTAACCCTTCAAACAACAAAACATTTAAGCAAAGAGCTTCAAGAACCCATTAAAGCAAGGCTTTCATTTCTCAATGATTGGGTTTTTATATTAACCTTAGCCACACTTGTTATTTGTATCACACTGTCGTGTTTATAAGAAGAACCGTCTTTTTTGCTTGCCTGTATTTAGTTTGATACCTATACTTAGGAGCCATTCTACGCTACAAATATCAATAAATTAAGGCTCTCTATGTTTATGACCGTTCTGTTAATGGTGGTGTATCAAACCTTACAATTTGCATTACTACCCTTCCTTGTTCCAATTTTGTTTATCCTCAACGCCAAACGAGCCATTTTTGGAAACATAGCCCAACGCATGGGCTTTGTACCAAAAACCAACAGAAAACATAACGTTGTCTGGATCCATGCAGTCTCTGTAGGGGAAGTCTTTTCGGTTGAACAATTAATAACGCGTATTAAAGAAAAACAACCAGATACGGTGTGTTATTTAACCGTTGGAACAACGGGTGGTATGAAAATGGCCCATAACGCTATTGCAGCAGATTATATTAGTTTTTTACCGTATGATTTTGGGCCGTTTATGCTTCTTGCTTATCTTCGCATCAAACCATCATCAATCATCATTGTTGAAGCAGAGTTATGGCCCAATTTTTTATCAATCGGCAAGCTTACTTCTATTCCAATGTTTTGGCTCAATGCTCGTATCAACCCACGTTCTGCGCGACGCATCAGCACCTTCAAGTTTATTTTTAAAATACTTATTAATTGCTTTCAAACCATTCTCGCTCAAAGTAATGATGATAAAAATAGCTTTATAAAACTAGGTGTTTCCCCCCAAAAAATAACTGTTTTAGGAAACCTAAAAACATTCAATGTTATCGCCAAGAAGAATAATTATCTCGCAACAGTACTAACAGATAATCACGAATCTTATTGCATTCCAACGCTATTTGCCGGGTCAATCCACCCTCAAGAAGATTGTATTTATTTTGAACTTTTTAAAAAACTCAAACCGCAATTTCCCACCCTTAAGCTCATTTTAGCTCCTCGCCATTTTTCGTGGGGAGAACAATTACAAACCAACGCACAAAAAACCAATTTCCCGTTTTTTATATGGAATGAGACATCATCAATCTTTTCCCAATCAACTCAATCATACACACAAGCACTCACGTCTATTTTTAAAAACCATGACATCGTGCTTGTTTGCAAACTTGGTGAACTTTTTCCACTGTATCGCTATGCAACAATATACTATCTTGGCGGCACAATGATACCACACGGCGGACATAATTTACTTGAACCTGCCGCATGGCAAATACCAACGATTATTGGCCCATACCATCACAATAGTACCGACATTGTTAGACAACTTGAACACTGCAATGGGATTATCAAAGTTCAATCGAATACCGATCTTTATGACAAAACAAAAGAGCTTCTCGCTAACCCTACCTTGCGTACTAATATTGGTAATGCAAGTTATACATGGGTCAACAAAGAAGCTCGTCTTGTTCAAAAAACATTGGATAATTTAATATCTCGTATCACCTAAAAAGCATCATCTTCTTACAACGAATACATGCTCTTATTAAGCAGGTTTGCGTTTTTTAGCGCGCTTTCCAGTTGCTTTCTTTTTCTTGCCTTTAGCTGGTTCAATAAGTTTTGGTTCGGCGACTAAAGCCTCTTTGAGCACTTCATCCATATGATCAACATAGATAATCTTCAACGATGAATCGAGCTCATATTCAAATTCTTTAATGTCTTTAGCATTGCTCCTAGGAACAATAACCTTATTGATACCAAAACGTGTTGCCGCTAATAACTTCTCTTTCAAACCACCAATAGCAAGAACTCGTCCGCGCAAGGTGACTTCACCCGTCATAGCAACATCACGTCGAATAGCCACATGGGTTAATGCTGATGTCAAAGCAACAGCCATAGTAATACCAGCAGATGGTCCATCCTTAGGAATAGCACCTTCAGGAAGATGAATGTGCACGTCTATGTCAGCATAAAAATTATCTTTTAGCCCAAAATCTTTGGCACGAGAACGAATGTAGCTCATGGCTGCCTGTGCCGACTCTTGCATAACATCGCCAAGTTGACCAGTAATGGTAAGCGTTCCCTTGCCGCGCATCACCGTTACTTCAACATCGAGCACGTCACCACCTACTTCAGTCCACGCTAACCCAGTAGCAACCCCGTTTGCTTGTTCAAAGGTGCGATCATCTCTTCGATAGGGAGGAACCCCAAGCCACTCATCCAGATGCTCAAATGTTATACACACTTTTTCTTTGCGATCTTTATCTTTCAAAAGCTTTAGAATGCTCTTACGCAAAAGCTTAGCTAATACGCGTTCAAGTTGTCGTACACCAGCTTCCTTAGTAAATTCATCAATAATTTTTCTCAACACCGACTCAGGAATATCAATTTGGTCAACCTGCAAATCATGTTCTTTGAGTAATTTAGGCATTAAAAATCTTTGTGCTATTTCAACTTTTTCCTGCTCGGTATAACCAGATAAAAAGATTAATTCCATGCGGTCAAGCAATGGATACGGAATGTTATCCATGACATTGGCCGTCGTAATAAACATAATTTTTGATAAATCGTAATCAACCTCGAGAAAGTGATCAACGAATGCTTTGTTCTGTTCAGGGTCAAGCACTTCAAGAAGTGCAGAAGCTGGATCACCACGGAAATCCGTCGACATTTTATCAACTTCATCCAAAAGTATAACAGGGTTGGTTACCTTAACTTTTTTCATGGCTTGAATGATTTTACCAGGCATTGCTCCAATGTATGTTCTACGATGTCCACGTATTTCTGCTTCATCACGCACACCGCCCAATGAAATTCGTACCAATGGACGACCGAGTGCTTGAGCAATCGACTGGCCAAGTGACGTTTTGCCTACACCGGGAGGACCAACAAGACAAATAATGGGAGATCGTTTGAGATTATCTTTAGCAAATTTTTTCGTCGCCAAAAATTCAATGATACGTTCTTTAGCTTTTTTCATCCCAGCATGCGAAGAATTGAGGATTTTTTCAGCCTCTTCCATGCTTACGGTATCTTGAGAAAGAGCATGCCAAGGAACTGACAAAATCCAATCAACATAATTCCTACTTACCGTAGCCTCAGGAGATGTTGGCTGCATCTGCTCTAAACGACGTAATTCAGCCTCAACCTTTTCAAGAACATCTGGTGACAGCTTTAATTTTTTAGCTTTTTTACGCAAATCAGCAATCTCTTGCTGAAAATCATCACGTCCAAGCTCTCGTTGAATGGCTCGCATTTGCTCTGTTAAATAATAATCTTTTTGGTTCTTTTCGACTTGACTTTGAACACGCTTACGAATACTGCGTTCGGCTTTTAAAATCTCAATCTCTTTTTGCAACAAAACACACAGCATTAAGGCTCGTTCTCGCAGGTCAATAGTCTCCAAAACCTTTTGTCGTTCCTCAAGGTTTAAATGCATTTGCACTGCGATTGTATCAGCTAAATAATCAATATCGTCAATCCCTCTAAAAAGGCTCATTACATCGCTAGAAATTTTTTCACTTAACTGCGCATATTCTTTGAATAAATCAAAAAGATTACGCCATAACGCCTGATTTTCTGACGTATGTTCAAGAGGAACTGGAATCAGATCTTGGGTAACAACGCCAATAAAGCCTTCCGTTTGCCGCACCTCGGTGATATGCGCTCGGCAAATACCCTCAACAAGAATTTTAAGGGTTCCATTGGGCATACGAGCAACTTGCAAAATTAATGCACGTGTCCCATAATGATAAATATCATTAGGCGTTGGGGTTTCAACATCAATTGATTTCTGAGCGGTCACAAAAATTTCTTTGTTTGCCTGAACTGCAAAATCAACAGCATTAATTGAGATTGCTCGACCAACCACAACAGGAATGATGCTTTTGGGCAAAGCAATAATGTTTTTAAGCGGCAAAACAGGCAACATTTGAGTTTTTTCTAATTTTATAAGTTCTTCCATATTCTTCTTTTACTCATGATAGAAAATACTTAGATTTCTTTATAATGATAATATCAACTTTTTTTTAAAAAGTATAGTCCTACTTGAAAACTTTCAACAAGGCAAGAACCTCGAAAAAACCCTTTGGGATCGAACAAACACATCGTTAATCGATTGAAAATTGACTTTTTGGTAGCTCCTTTTATACTTTGAAAGGCTTCAAAATGATTTTTGAAGTTAGGGGATCGCAACAACAAACATGTCAATACACATATGGGGGTCTCTCGTAACAAACTGAGCAAAACGTAGGACAAGGGGTATCAATGCTAGACCGGCTTAAACTGACGTTTCAAGATTTGTGGGGAATTAAACCAGAGTTTAAGCGCAAGGTATTTTTTCTTTCATTAACCTTTCTTCTCATGTCCTGTTGCCTTGTTATTTGGCGTCCACTCAAAGTTTCTATTTTTTCAAAAATGGTTGGAGCTTACCAAGTTCCCAATGCAAAACTTTATTCTTTATTTTTTATCATTCCGCTAATTCTTTTGTACTCAAAACTTGTTGACTGGCTTCGAAGACATCACCTTTTATATTGTTTTATGCTTTTTCATGCTATAGGGGGTCTCATTTTTGCATTTCTCTTTACGCATCCAGTATATGGACTTGCCAATACAGAAGTAAATTCAGGCCGACTCCTTGGGTGGGCCTTTTATTTTTTCATGGAAAGCTTTGATGCCTTTTTTGCCACCGTCTTCTGGTCATTTGCAGACTCCATCAACAATCCTAAGGATGCAAAAAATTACTATGGTTTTTTTGCAGCAGGATCAAAAATAGGTGGAATCCTTTCAGCAGGAACGCTTTATCTCATACTAATAAACACAAATGTGCAATCACAATTAATGCTATTACCAGGTTCCTTAGCAATAGGAAGCTGTATGTTAATTGCATCTGCATATTCTATCCATATGCTCATAACAAACGTCTCTGATGATTTTATGCATGGTTACGAAGCAGCATACCAACTCGAAAAACATAAAAAAAGAGCTTCAATGGGGTTTATTAATTCATTCAAAAGCTCATTTGATGGGCTTTTTATCATGATTCGAAACCCTTATGTTCTTGGCATCTTTTCCTTAGTTGCCTTTTATGAAATCATGGTTGTTATTTTTGATTGGTGGGTAGCACTTCACGCAGATGCAACAACACCATCCGTCGGCGCTATGACCGCATATTACGCATTTTATTATTTTCTCTATAACCTAATTGGTCTTGGTATTTCTTTATTTGGAACAACGCCTCTTTTGCGTGTTATTGGCATTCGACTTTCCTTGTTTATTTTTCCACTTCTTTGCATGATCCTCCTTATAATAACCTATATAATTCCTTCAGCAGGAATATTCTTTGCTGTTCTTGTTGCTTTGCGCTCAATTAATTATGCTTTTAATCATCCAACCAGAGAAGTTTTATATATCCCAACAACAAAAGACATAAAATATAAAGCTAAAACGTGGACCGATGCATTTGGATCGCGTATCGCAAAAAGTTTTGGATCACTTTTCAATGTATCCATTAAGGGCGCGACACCTGCCTTTGCCCTTATATCAAGCCTTGGGTTAGGACTAACTCTTAACTTTTTGTGGCTCATTATTGTGTATTTTCTCGGCAAAACACTTCAAGATGCAATTGATAACAAACGGGTAATTGGGCAAGTTAACGGACAAGAAGAATTTTAATCTTACATAGATTATCACTAAGATGAGGAAGCTATGAGTACTCGATTAACAACGAAATTTTTTTCTTTTCTTGAAAAACATTTGCAAATAGACAGCAGCGAAAGACTTAAGCTTATTTTATCAGCAGCAACCTTTTTCTTCATTATAGGCTCATACTCAATTCTTCGATCATTTAAAACATCAATATTTCTTGGGTTTGTTGGCAGAGAATATGAACCGATCTCTAAAATTTTAAGTGTCTTTTTTACCATTCCAGCTATGATGCTTCATTCGAAAATCACTGATACATTTAAACGGCAATATGTAGTTTTCTCCTTTCTTGGTTTTTATGCATGCGCCACACTCATATTTGCATTTTTGTTCGCTCACCCTGTCTACGGCATTCCTAATACTCAAACAAGTTCATCACGCATTACTGGATGGGCATTTGAAATTTGTATGGACCTCTTTCAAGCACTCATTGTTGGAACTTTTTGGAGCTTTATTAATTCAATAACAACCCCAGGCATTGCCAAAAAATCCTATGGCTTTATTGTTGCAGGATCTCGCATCGGCGGCATATCAACAACATTTATAAGCTGGATTCTAATTGAAAAAATAGCATACCCTGGACACATCATTATTCCACTATTGACAGGCAGCACAGCACTTCTTTTAATCTTGGCGATGTGCTGCATCAGCATTATCATCAAAAAGATACCCGCTGATCATTTGCGAGGCTATGAAGCTGCATACACAGCCGATATCAAACAAGAAGCATCCAAAGAAAGGACATCTCTTTTTGAAGGTCTTAAACAAATGCTTGCTCAGCCCTACGTGCTCGGTATCTTCGGGCTCGTATTCAGTTATGAGGTAATTAATATTATTTTTGATTATCAAATGCATGTTCTCATGTCCATAGAAGCACACAATCAAGTTACCGCAATGAGTTCATTTATGCTTTTATACACGTGTGCATTTCAATTTTTGAGTTTTTTCTTTGCACTTTTTGGCACATCAACACTCCTCAAACATTTTGGAGTTCAAGCAAGCCTTATACTGATGCCTATTATTACTCTTGCAATGGCTTTATTGCCCGTATTTTATCCTAAACTCATAATTATCTTCATCGTTATGGTTGTGCTTCGAGCGCTTAATTACGGCATCAATCACCCATTGAGAGAGATTCTTTTTATCCCAACAACAAAAGATATCAGATTTAAATCAAAAGCATGGATTGAATCATTTGGTAGAACAGCTTCAAAAACAACTGGCTCAACCTTCAATGCACTTACAACATACTTTAGTTCGGCTTATATATGCTTAGTTGCAGGGTCAGGTATTTCTATCGTCGTCGCTTGTGCATGGGCGTTTTTGGCCATGTTAACTGGCAGGAAATACACAACAACCATTGAGTCTAATAAAGTTATTGGACAAAAATAAGGTTGCTTAAATATGGTTTTTTGGCAAAGTAGAATAAAACTTGCTAAAAAATGCCCTTTTGTTAGGCTTTAATTATCTTTTTGAATAATCATAAGTATAACCTTGTTTCTTATGTCGCGGGTGGTCGAAAAGACCCAAAGAAACAATAGCTAAAACCCGGGAGATTTTCACATGATCGATCTAAAGAAAATGCTTGAAGCAGGTGTTCATTTTGGTCACAAAACATCACGTTGGTCACCTAAAATGAGACCCTTCATTTGGGGCGCCAAAAACCGCGTCCACCTTATTGATGTTTCCAAAACAGCTTTTTTACTTGAACGCGCTGGAAAATTCCTTAAAGAAGTTGCCAGCACTGGTGGCAAGTTTCTTCTAGTGGGAACAAAAAAGCCAGCACAATCTATCATTCAGAAAACAGCAAATACTGTTCATATGCCATTTGTTGTTCACCGATGGGTTGGTGGAACATTGAGTAACTATGATCAAGTAAAGAAAGCTGTAACACGTCTCCTGCATATGCGTGACGTACTTCAAAAATCAACAACTCATTATAAGAAAAAAGAAATTAGTATGATCCAAAAAGAGGTTGCTCGTTTGGAGAAAAATGTTGGAGGTATTATCGACTTGGATTATCCACCAGCCGCTATCATCATTGTCGATGTCACCAAAGAACGTTCCGCTGTTAAAGAAGCATCTCGTCTAGGCATTCCCGTTGTTGCATTAGTTGACACCAATGCTGATCCAGAAGGAGTAACATTCGTTATTCCTGGAAATGACGATTCTCCAAAATCAATTACCTTCATTTTTGATTTTTTAACAGAACAAATTAAAGAAGGTGTTTCCACGTACGAAGCTACTCTGGCAAAAACAAGAGCCGCAGAACTTGAAGCACGTAAGGCTCAGGTAAAAGCAGTCACCGAAGCAAAAGAACTACACGCAAAAATGGAACGCAAAGCGCATGTTCAGCCCACTAAAGCGCCAGAAAAACATGAAACACATGAAGCAAAACATCATGATGAAAAGATTGAAAAACCAAAAATTGAACACGTAAAAACTGAACATACTAAAGTTGAAAAAACTGAAAAAATTGAAGTAAAACCAAGAACGCCAAAAGTTGCTGAACCAGAACACAAAAAGGCAGCTAACGTCGAAACAAAAAAAGCAGCCGAACCTGAGCATAAAGAAATAAAAAAAGTTGCTCGTCCTACCGCCGCCGCTAAACAGCCAGAGAAAAAAACAACAGCTAAAAAGGAATAATGCCAGTCAGGAGAGATGGCTGAGTGGTCGAAAGCGCATGATTGGAAATCATGTATGTCCTGAAAGGGGCATCGAGGGTTCGAATCCCTCTCTCTCCACCATACTTCGCCCTCGCTTTGCTCGTGGCTTCGTATGGCAGGCCAGTAAATTTAAATTTTGACATAACAAAGTTCTTTACAAATTGGGCATGGTAAGTTGAGGTGTTGCATAATCTGTCAGGTCCGGAAGGAAGCAGCAGGGGTAATACTTCTCTGTACCGTGCCCTCTTTTTTTTCATCAATACTCACAATTACGAAAAACTGGGTATACTGGTGTGAACTGTTATAAGAATTCCCACCAGCATTACTAAAAATCATTATCATGACAACACAAACACAAAATCTCAATCTTGCTCGCAAATGGCGACCACAATCATTTGATACGATTGTTGGTCAACCAATCACCCTTCGCATGCTTAAAAACAGCTTATTCCTTAACAAGTTGTTTCCTGTATATCTCTTTGCAGGACAACGCGGATGCGGTAAAACAACAACAGCGCGTGTATTTGCGGCTGCCGTTAATTGTCACCATGTCGACACATTCCAAAAAGATCCAAATATCTCGTTGCCTTGCCTTACATGCTCTTCATGCATAGCCATGAGCAAAGGAGACCATCCAGATTTTATTGAAATTGACGCAGCATCCCATACCGGGGTTGATAATGTTCGCCAAATTATTGATGCCTCAAGCTACATGCCCTTGGTAGGACGCAAAAAGATATATTTGATTGATGAAGCTCACATGCTCAGTAAAGCAGCCTTTAATGCCTTCTTAAAGGTACTTGAAGAACCACCCGCCTCCGTCATGTTTATCCTAGCAACCACAGAAAGTAATAAGTTCCCAACAACAGTACTTTCTCGTTGTTTTCAGCTAACATTCAACCCCATCGACAATGAAACGCTCAAAAATCACCTTACCACTATTTGTACCAATGAAGGCGTTATTATTGATCCAGCCGCACTTGATGTACTTCTGGATGAAACTGAAGGCTCGGTACGCGATGCCATCAACCTCCTTGAACGTGTACGTTTTTCAAGTGATCATATTACGGAACAAACCATTCATGACGTTTTAGGTAAAATAAGCACACAACAATTATTCACCATCTTCCAGCGTATTCTCGAGCAAAATGCACCAAAACTACTTGACCTCTTGCAAACAATTAATTTTGAACAACGGTCTCCACAGCTGCTATGGGACATGCTTGTCCACCTCTGCCGAGCTTTGGTATGGATTAAATACGGTGTCCAAACTATCCCCGGTGGTTTTCAAGCACATCGTGATCAACTAACCATTATTGCCCAAGGATGCTCTCTCAACCGTATCAACGCCATCTTCACTCTCCTGTGGTCCCAGGAAGAGCTTTTCTTGAAAACAAGCAGAAAACATCTTTTTCTAGAAATGATACTTGTACAATTGTGCCAGCAAGTTGATATTGCTGATGTTCATGAGCTCATCAAATCATGTAAAGATATCACACAGACACCATCACGTGCGACAATCCCTGAGCCTCAGCATTTGCCAAGCACCCCAGTTGTACCTGTAGCAACCGCAACCCTTCCACCCCATGAAGCACCCACGCCTTCACCTCAACCATCAGCGCCTGAGCAGCCTATCCAGCCCCCCTCTGATTGGGATTGTTTCGTCAATGCTATTACTCAAATACCTGACCCTGTTCTTTGCTCAATCTTTAAACAAGCAACATTGATCAAGAAAGAGGACGAAAGTAAACAGGTCATCATCCAACTCAACACCGAAAGCACCTTCTTTAAAAATAAAATAACAGAAACCAAAAATCTCTGGTTTCCATCATTTTGCCAATTCTTTCAAGGGTATACCGGATTTGCCTATGCACCTTCACCGCGAGTCCTAATCACCCCACAACCCAAACTACAAGCACAAACTACAACATCGGCAACTCCCACACAACAACCACACCAACCTCAACGAAGTGCCCAAAGGGCTGAAAACGACTACCTTATTATCAAAAACTCGGTCCAATGGCCAAAAGCAAGCTTGCTCCTACGCTATTTTCCGGGTAAAATAAAGCGGGGTGTATCATGAATAAGCATTATTCGTATCCAAAAGTCCTTCTTGTTGGCCGCATGAATGTTGGCAAGTCAACATTGTTCAACCGTCTTGCCGAACAAAAACGTAGTATTGTCTTTGAATATGAGGGCGTTACCCGCGATTATCTTCAGGAATTAATTGTTTGGAAAGACAAATCCTTTCTTCTAGTAGATACCGGCGGTATTTCATTTCACAAACAAAAGGATGAAATTGGCCAACGCGTTCAGGAAAAGGTACTTGACCTCCTCACGCAAGCCGCCATGTTTCTCTTTGTTGTCGATGGAAAAAATGGATTAACTGATGAAGATATACGCGTTGCCAAAGTAATACACAAAACACAAAAGCCGGTTGTTCTTCTGGTCAATAAAGCAGATAATATTAACGCGATCGAAGACAACATGCCTGATTTTTATAAACTTGGTTTTTCCAGCATTATTCCTATTTCCGGCATTCATGGAACAGGTATCAGCACCCTGCTGGAAACCATTGCAAGTACTATTCCTATGCCAACAGAAGCCGAACCAGAAAAGCCGAGTTATAATGTCACCATCATTGGGAGACCAAACGTTGGTAAATCATCCCTCATGAACCTCCTGATTCAACATGAACGCTCTATTGTTTCAAGCATTGCCGGAACCACTCGTGAAGCTATTTCTGAACTAACCTACTGCTGCAACGATCTTATTCAAATCACCGACACCGCCGGGGTACGACGATCACGCAAAATTGAAGAAGATCTTGAACAGCTCATGATTAAAAGCTCCATGCAAGCAGTGAGAGAGGCTGATATTGTTTTAATAATGATCGATGCATCCGAGGGAAAGATTGCAGATCAAGAGCTCAAATTACTTTTTTATGCCTATGAACAACAAAAAATGATTGTCGTCATCTTTAATAAAACCGATTTGCTTGATGAATACAAACAAATGACACTTGATCAAAGCATCAAAGAATACCAGTTCATTCTCAAAAAAGTTCCCCAGGTACGCATTTCTTGCTTAACCCAAAAAAATATTAGTAAAATTTTCGACGAAATTCATGCAGTATGGCAACGATGTCACTACGAATTTGATGAGGCCACCGTCAATGAATTGGTTATCAAAGAATTACTCACCAAACCGCTGTATCACACCACAAAGCAACTCAAGGTTGATCATATCAAACCAATCAAAGCGTCTATCCCAACCTTTGCTCTTTCTGTAAACTTTCCTGAATGGTTTGAAGATGCAGAACAAGGGTGTATTGAAAACATTTTACGCAAACACTACGACTTACTAGGATGTCCTGTTCATCTCATTGTTAAAAAGGCCCCATAATGGCACTGCTCAGCGTTGAAAATCTTAATCAAGTCTTAGGAAAAAAGGCCATCCTTTCATCAATCACCTTTCAGGCAGATCAACGCATGATTACTGTTCTATTAGGCCCAAATGGTGCGGGGAAAACAACATTACTCAAAAGTATTATCGGGCTTTATCCCATTACTTCAACAACAAACAATCGAATTATCTTTAACAACGCAACAATTACAGGCTGGTCTATTCATAAACGTGTCGAATGCGGCCTGCTTTATATGCCGCAGCACACGTCACTCTTTCAGCACATGAGCGTGATACACAATTTAAAAGTCGTATATCAATATCACAGTGGATGGAACAACAAACCCTATGATCATTTCCAAGAAGAGGTTGATCGTTGGCTTGAGCTTACTCATCTTTCAGCAACCAAACATCAAAAAGTAGAAACCTTATCTGGCGGGCAAAAGCGCAAATTGGAAGTTGTTCGGGCACTCCTCATGAAACCTAAAATGCTTATGCTTGACGAACCATTTGCCGGGGTCGATCCCAAATCAATCTATGAGCTCAAACAAATTTTTACCAACCTTGCCCAGTCAGGCATAGGAATCATCATTTCAGACCACCATGTTGATCAACTTCTATCCATAGCCAATGCCGTCTATGTTATAGTAGGAGGTCACGTGGTCACATCAGGATCAATTAAAGATATATTGGAAAATGCATATACCAAGGAAAGTTATTTAGGAGATCAATTTTATCAAGAAATAGCCCAACGTTATTTGTCATGAGAAAGGATATACCATGAATATCAAAATAGCATTTCATAATATGCCACACTCGGAGCCACTTGAACTCCATGCACGCGAGAAACTAAAAAAAATTAACGAAATCTTACAAGCTCAAGCCAAGGCGACCCCATTCAGTATCGAAATGTGGCTTAAGGCAAACAAACAGCACCCTCATCACGCAGCAGAATTACATGTCCGCACCCCCATCTTTAACCTTAACGCTCATGATGAAGGACCTGATATGTACATCGTTGTTGATTCCGTTATTGATAAAATGATCACGATTATAAAAAAAGAAAAAGAACGGCTCATTGATAAACATCACAAACCTGATACCGAAAAAAAGAATTTTTCTCGATAATCTTACTTACAAACCACACTGCATTAAATACGCTTTAAGCGCAAGTGGAATGATCAGCATTCCCAGGGCAAAACCTATTATTGTCTTGATACGCCCAATCAGGGTCTCGTCGTGAGGAGGCGCAATATATGCATACAGCATGCCAATGCAACACAACGTCGAAAGTGCATATAATATTTTGGCTGAAGAGGCTACATAATGCAACCATACAAGCATATAAGCAACAGCAATAAATATCACAAGGTACAATGACTTTGCTCGCCACAGCAACCATATAATCGATGATTTACTATAACGGCGGCGACGACAAAGTACCACTATCAATATCAAACTACTCAGCAGCAACCCACCGATCACCCACCAAAAACTTGCATAGGCACATGATTTTATCATGCCACATAGCCATGTCCACTTACCTCCCAATTGCTCAAATTGTAAAAAATCCTGCGTCAGATCTGGCGTTGCCGGAACAGAAATTTGTCCATCCGTGGGAATACTTACTGCCGATACGGTCAATGCATGGTCATAGCCGCCGGTACATGTAACATCACGATCACATAATAGTTTTTTCCCCATGCGAAGACGGGTCGTAAACGGAACAATCCTACCATCGTGAGCAACAATCAAACAACTAATGTACAAAGAGGAATCCGTAATAGCGTTGGTATTTCTACAATCGCAGGCAATCCACCCAGCAAAAGAACTCGTGTATAATTTTTGATATTTTTTAAAAATACTCAGAAACGTTTGCACCGGTTGTGCATCATAATGCCACGATACAAGTGAAATCGAAGGATTATCAACCGAAAATTGCAACGAATTTTTGATAATACCAATTTCATCGTTTTTTTTATTAAAATTCAATACAATTTTTTTATGGGTTATAAGATCATTAACATCATCGGTTCCGGTGATTTCTAACCCCCCAACATACAAAGGAATCATCATCAATACTGCAACCAACCAAACGCTACGCTTATTCACGACAAAACTCCCATATTCTTGTAATTCTTTATCATCAGCGTTAATGTTAGATCAATAATTCAAAAAATGGAAAGGGTCATCAAAGTAAGGAGAGGCCATGATCAAAAAACGCATGTCATTATTGACTGCTATAGGTATTGCATATATAAGCAGCATCCTATACGTACCATCACTTCAGTCAAAAGATTCAAAACATCGTCAGCCCAAACTTGTCGTCGTCTGTATTATCGATCAATTCGCCTATCATTACATTCCCAAGCTGCGCCCCTATTTTCAGTATGGACTGAAAAAGTTCCTTGATAAAGGAATTTTTTACACTAATGCCTTTCATCAACATGCTATTCCAGAAACAACGCCAGGGCATCATGCTTTGAGTACAGGAACACTCCCAAAGGATCATGGGGCTGTTCTCAATGAATGGTTCGACAAAAAATATAATAAAATTCACTATGTTGATGATCCATCCCAACAAGCAGAAGTCTTTTATCAACAGCCACCCCAAATCATGGGCAAGTCGTGTGAAAACACTCGAGTTGATGGACTATCAGACCAATTTGTTCTAGCAAGCTCGCCCAAATCCCACAACAAGGCATTCTCAATTTCACTCAAAGCCCACCCTGCAATAGCCTGTGCCCAACGTCTTGGCAAAGCCATTTGGTTTGATACAGTATCAGGCAACTTTACTTCAAGTAAAAAATACTTTGAACAATTACCCTCATGGCTTGTCGAATTCAATAAAGATCTCGCAATGGCCAAGCGCTCTCAGTTCGCATGGAAAACAGCATATCCTCTTCACGATGCTGCCTATCGTTTTCAAGATATAAAAAATTACGATTACGCAGGATACTCATACAGTTTTATATCCTCACCATCGTTACCTATTGATAAAACAGCAAAAGCCCCTTTTGAAATGTTTGTAAAAACACCACAATCAAGTAAAACATTGGTTGAATTAGCCAAAGTATGCATCAACAACAGTTTTACCAAAGCATCAGACAAATTGTTACTATGGGTAAGTTTTAGTAATTTAGACCTCGTAACACACTTCTTCGGCCCTGATTCTATGGAGGCCATTGACACACTCTATCATATCGATAAACAAATGAGTGATCTCATGGGTTTTGCTAAACGTCGCGTTGGGGCAAAAAATTGTCTTTTTGTTCTAGCGGCTGATCACGGTATTTGTCCAATACCAGAACTTATGCATAAGCGTGGTTTTACCATGGCACAACGTATTATGGCCAAACCACTGATCGAACACATCAATACCATGATCAAAAAAAACTACGCTGTTGATGAATTTATCAAAGCTTTTGAGCCAACTTTTTTTATATTTAATAAAGAAGCAATAGCAACACTCGATACCAGTGTTTACAAAGCTATCATCACCGACATTAAAAATTATTTACTCAAACAAAAAGGAATCAAACGCGTCTGGACAACACAAGAACTGCACAACTTAACATTTGCAAATGATCAACTTGAAAATTTCTACAAAAATCAGCTCTATAACAACCGCAGCGGAGACCTTATCTGTATGCCTGAACCGTACTGTTTACTTACCAATTATCCAACTGGCACATCACATTTAAGTCCTTACGACTATGACACACACGTTCCTATTGCCCTTTATCAAAAAGGACGATTCGGCAAAATGGTTGTCACACACAAGGTATGGGCGGCCCAATTACCAATCACCTTGGCAACTATTTTGAATATCAATCGTCCATCCGCATCTATTTACAAAGACCTTCCAGGCCTCAAGGGTACTTTATGATCCCTCGCATTCGATGGTTACTACTACTGCTCTTATTTACTCCCGTACTTAATGCAGCATCCAAAAAACATCCACCATCTCTTGCTGTTGTCATTGTTATTGATCAATGTGCATATCATCATATTGTACGGCTAGAATCACACTTTAAAGACGGCATAAAAACGCTCTGTCATAAAGGCGTTTTTTATACAAATGCCAGACATCCTCATGGATCACCAACGACCGCCGTTGGACACGCCACAATGAGTACCGGCACAGTAGCCAAAGATCACGGAGTTATCCTCAATGGATGGATTGATCGACAAGGAAGCAAAACTAAATTCGGTACTGACCCAAGCCCTTCGGCTGCCGTCCTCGGCGATGATTCATTGGATGGCAAATCAACCAAACTATTACTCGTTGATACTATTTCTGATGTTATCATGCGAACATCGAATCCACAGCAGCCACATAATGTTTACTCACTTTCCCACAAAGCACGCGCTGCTATGGCAATGGCTGGTAAACTTGGCCATGCACTGTGGTTTGATAATGATCTTATCTCATTCACATCAAGCAAACGATACTTTGATCAACTTCCATTATGGGTTCAAAAGTTTAATGCAGGTATTAAGACAATGGATCTTGACAAACAATATCAGCGGTATCAGAAAAATGACGATGACGAGTTGGATGAAGATAAAAATTGTTTATTGTTCTTGCGCACCCCACAGGCCAATCAGATGCTTCTTGATCTAGCAAAACAATGTATCAATGCTAATTTTAAACCCCACCGTAATGGATTGTTTCTACTCTGGGTTTCGCTTTCAAGTTTAGATATGATTGGACATGAATACGGCCCGCATGATCCTCGCATGAAAGAAATGATTTTAAAGTTGGATACGCAAATTGGTGATTTTATACGGTTCTGCCATCGCAAAGCTGGTAAACACAACACTCTCTTTGCCTTTACCGCCGATCATGGCGTTGCCCCTATACCAGAGGATCTTGAAAAACAAGGATTTACCCTGGCTCGAAGAATTCTATCCAAACCACTCATTAAAGCTATGAATAAATGTATTCACGAGAAATATGGTATTGAAAAAATCGTTCGAGCGTTCAAAACAAATCAGTTCTTTTTGAATACAGCAGCAATACCAGCAGATCAAAGGAAGAACATTTTACACGACCTGAAGAATCTGCTTTTAAGCCAGCCAGGCATTAAAAACGTATGGACAAAGGAAGAACTATCAAAAAAACATTACCGATCAAACGATATTGAGATATTTTTCAAAAATCAGCTCTACATTCCACGTTCCGGTGACCTCATTTGTATGCCAGAACCCTACTGTTTTATTACTAAACATATTGATGGGACCGCACATCGCTCCCCTTATGATTACGATACCCATGTCCCACTCGCTTTATATCAACCAGGAGTACTCAAACCACATACAATCAACAAGCTTGTATGGATTCCACAACTTGCAGCAACACTCTCAAAGCTTTTAGCTGTTGGATTACCCTGTTGTGCTCGTTATCAAGAGCTCCCTGGAATATAAGATTTTATCATTATTATTTTCTCTTTACATTTTTTTCTAATATGTAAGTCTTAGTTTTACTTTCAACGTAAAAAGGCCTTACATAGGCATTTAATAAGAAATTGGCATATTCCAGTAAGGATTGATTATGAATGGTATTTTTGCACGAATCACGCATGCGAAACACAAAGGCGAATCATTCAGCAATGTTCTTTATTATTGGCTACCAGAACTCATATCAAATACAATCCTTATCACCCTCCCGCCTATCGTTGATGCCTGGATTATTACACGTTTGGGCTCCACAACTATGTATGGCGCTATGGGAATGGGCATCAACTTCCTTCATACCTTAATTAAGGTTTCTGAAGCAATCCCTGTTGCAGCTATCGCCGTTATTGGACGACATAATGGTGCACAAGAATACAACAAATGCGGAGAAGACCTTGGAAATACTTTTTGGACAACTTTTCTTATTGGATTTACGCAATTTGCACTCATCTTTTTAGGCGCTTCAGCTATCTATCATTGGCTTGGAGTTCCCGAAGAAATGGTACAAGCCGGTGCGCCATTTCTACAACTCAAATCATTTGGAGTCCTTTTAATTTTTATAACCCTTGGCCTCATGGGTTTTATGCGCGCCGTTAAAAATACTAAAATACCTATGATGATCAACCTCATAGGTATTAGTACGTTTATCTTCTTTGATTATGCACTTGTCCTTGGTAACTTTGGATTTCCACAACTCAATCTCATGGGGTCTGCGTGGGCAACCATTATTCAATACAGCCTTATGCTTTCGATTGCACTCTTTTACATCCTTACCAACCCCGATTACAAAAAATACTTCAGCAAACTCTTTATTACGAGCTTTAACGGCTCAAAGATTGCACATCTTCTTAACCTAAGCTGGCCAATTATCGTCGACAAAACGGCCATAGCCATGTCATATGTTTGGCTCTCAAAGATGCTTGCCACCATGGGCAAACACGCCATTGTTTCATATGATGTTGTCAAAAACCTTGAACGGTTTGCTTTTTTACCTGTCATGGCCTCTGCCGGTGTCATTACCTTCCTGGTAAGTAACTACCTGGGCGCACGTGACGAAAATGGCACCATGGCAAATGTAAAAAAAATGTATTTTTTAACCTGTGTAACAGTTATCCCTGCGCTCCTAGTCCTGTGCTTAAATGCTCGTTACCTTGTTAGTTTCTTTGATCCACTGAACAAATTTACCTACTTTGCAGCAGCCGTACTACCTGTTATCAGTCTTTTAGTCATTTTTGACTTTACCCAAGTCTTTTTGGCTGCCGCAATGCGAGGGGCTGGAGATGTTAAGGCCGTTATGATTGGACGAGTATTGGCCTGTGGTTGCTTTTTTGTTCCGGTCTCCTATGCCTTGAGCCAAATAACATTTGTCAGCGACACAACTCGATTTATCCTTGTCTACGGCTCTTTTTATGTAACCACCGGTATTATGGGCCTTTTTTACATGCACCGCATCATTTCGCGCAAGTGGTGCAAACATAATTTATAGGATGCAATTATGGCAACAATTAATAAACAAGAACTCATTCACATTGCCAATCTCTCTGCTCTGAAACTTGAAGACAAAGAGATTGATTTTTTTGTACAACAAATTCAAACCATACTCACCTATGTCGATCAACTTCAAAAAATCAAAGTTTCAGATATTCCTACACACGTTGGCAATGTCAATCTCCTGAGAGATGACATTGTTCACAAGGCAGATGCAGCTGCTGTTCTTGCACAAGCACCACAACGCGATGGTCAATATTTTGCGGTTCCTAAAATTTTGGATGAGAAATAAAACCCATGAATCCCTTCATTACCATTAAAGAACTTAAAGAAAAACTTGAACGTAAGAAACTTTCAACCAAAGAGGTTCTTACGTTTTTTTTCAATCGTATAAAAAAACATAATACAAAGCTTAATGCCATCGTTGAAACATTTGATACTCCTATAGAATCAGGGACAAACCAAGGAATCCTTGGTGGCATACCATTTCTTTTAAAAGACAATATCTGCCAAAAAGGCCACATTACATCAGCAGCCTCCAAGATTCTCGCAACCTATAAAGCTCCCTATGATGCTACCGTTACCTCACGCCTCAAAGAAGCTGGCGGCGTTTCGCTTGGCCGTGCCAACTGTGACGAATTTGCCATGGGAAGTTCTGGAGAATTTTCGGCCTATGGCCCAACCAAAAATCCATGGAATACTGATTATGTTCCAGGCGGGTCTTGCTCAGGCTCTGGGGCTGCCGTAGCCGCTGGACTTGTTCCATTCACTCTTGGAACTGAAACAGGCGGCTCGGTGAGAAATCCCGCATCCTTTTGCAACCTTGTTGGTATGTATCCAACCTATGGCCGTGTTTCTCGTTATGGCATCGTTGCACTCACATCATCAACTGATCAAGTCGGGCCTATAACCCGCACCGTTTATGATAATGCACTAGTATTGTCCGTCTTGGCTGGTGCCGATCCCCACGATACCACATCACTCCAAAGCCAAGCACCTGATTATACCAAAGAGCTTGATGGAACACTTCCCGCCAATCTGAAAATTGGCGTTATCAAAGATTCACTTGAAGCCGATGGTATCAACGAAGAAGTTCGCACCGCTTTTCAAGCCACCATTGCACACCTTAAAAAACTTGGTGCTACTATTTCTATCATTGATCTACCGAACCTCAAATATGGAATTCCGCTCTATTTCATCATCAATCGCGCCGAAGCCGCTTCCAACCTCTATCGTTATGACGGCTCGCTCTATGGAGTCAGAAACACTTCAGCAAAAAACCTTTTTGATATGTATCTGGCTACTCGACACGATAACTTTGGAACTGAGGTAAAAAGACGAATTTTATTAGGAAATTACGTCCTTTCTTCCGGTCATAAAGACGCTTATTATCATAAAGCGCAGCAAATTAGGGCAATGATTCGGGCAGAATTTGAAAATGCCTTTAAAGATGTTAATCTTTTAATGAGCCCAACACTCTCGATATTACCGTTCAAATTGGGGGAATTCGCCAATGATCCGGTGGCAATGTACTGGGCAGACTATTTTACAGTCTCCAATTGCATCATAGGAACGCCAGCACTTTCACTGCCATGTGGTTTTTCTAAAAACAATTTACCAATCGGGTTTCAGTTTTTGGGACCACGCCTAAGCGAGCAGTTGATTTATAAAGTTGCTCACGCGTTTCAGGTTAGCACCGATTATCACACGAAGACGCCTGCCGGGTTTCAAGAGTAAGTGAGTTCGGCTCAGCATTCTGAATTTATTTCATGATCAAAGTAATTATGATCGGTATTGCCATCCTGAACTCGTTTTAGGATCCACGTTACAATCATATTAAAATGGACCCTGAAATAAATTCAGGGTAACAAAATGGAAATAGCAAAAGCAGAAAAATAAAAATTAATACAAAAGACACTAAAAACCATATGAATAAAGAATTTTGGACACAAACAATCAGTTTCGGCAATCTCACCGTGCCACGCTTCATGACGGCACCAATGGATGGACTTACAACATCCCCATTCCGTCAACTTATCAGAGAGTTCAGCCCTCATGAACTCATGATCACGGAAATGCGACATGTTGCACAGGTTGTGCACGAAAAAGATCAAGCATCGCTTCGTTACAACCCTATCGAACAACCACTTGCCTTCCAATTTTCAGCAAACAAGATCGATTTCATTGAGCAAGCCATAGAGAAGGTCCTAATTCGAAACTTTATCATGATTAATCTCAATGCCGGCTGTCCCGCGCCAGTTGTTATTAAATCAGGTTCAGGATCGTCCCTTATGGGTAATGTTGCTCATTTAGAACAACTCATCAAATGCTTCATCAAAGCAATTAATGGAAGAGTTCCTTTTACCCTTAAAATCCGTGCCGGATTTAAGGAAAAAAATGCATTGTCTGTTGCTCAGATGGCGCAAGATAACGGTGTTGACGGCATTATCATTCACCCGCGTACACAACCAGAACGTTTTGCGTCACGGCTTGATTTTGATCTTGTAGCATCTATCAAGAAATCGCTCACTATTCCGGTTGTTTTTTCTGGCAATATCAATTCATTTCAAGCAGCACACAAAACGTATGAACTTACCGGTGTTGATGGCTTTATGATTGGTCGAGCACTCTGGGGCGCTCCATGGAAACTGCGAGAAATAACTGAAGCCTCCCAGGGCTCAACGTGGAGCGTTGATACACTGACGGCAATTACCTACGCCATCAAACATCTGGATCTGAATATCCAGCATTATGGCCCACATGGATTCAATGCACTCAAAAAGCAATTACCTCAATACATTCGTTCACTACCGCATGCTTCTGCACTCCGCAGTACCTTACTCAGGAGCAAGACAGAACAAGAAATGCGTGATATACTTCTCTCTCTAGTTGAGGAGACTAAACAATCATGCATCCCTTATTCAAAAAATTGTTAAGCTTGATTGCAATTATTTATCTTCTGCTCTTCATTGTGCATCGTGCATTGTATCCCACCGTCGATTTCTGGGATCGTTTGGCATCTCGCCTTCTCTATCCCTTTACTTGGACAGCACAAACCATCACGTCGTTTGCTACATCTATCGCAAACGGCAAGGAGTCATACAACCAATTACATGAAAAATATACTAAAATGCAGCAACAAAATGATGATCTGCTTGATGAAGTCATAAAACTTCGTGCTACCAGCCAGCATTATGCGGCCCTAAAAGAACTGGCCGAGTTCCAACAACGATACAACCTTAACACGGCGCTTATTGCCAAAGTACTCATCAAGCACATTGCATCAGATCAACACTATCTCCTTGTCAATCGTGGGCTAAGTGATGGGGTTGTTAAAAACATGATCGCCCTCTATCAAAATCACTTAGTTGGTCGCGTCTGCGAGGTCTATCCATGGTACAGCAAAATCACCCTCATCACTGACCAACACTGCAAAGTTGCAGCATACACAGGCTCAACGCAAGCAACTGGCATTGTGCAAGGCTGTAATTGCATTGATCACTGCACACTCAGTTACGTCTCCCACCTCTGTTCAGTCAAGGATGACGATCTCGTACTCTCCAGTGGACAAGGACTTGTCTTCCCAGAAGGGTTTTGTATTGGTAAGATAGCCTTTCACGCGCTTAAAGAAAAAACATTGTATCATTACATTGAAATCAAACCTCTTATTAATGTGGAAGCAATCACCTACTGCCTATTACTTAAACATCCAGCCATGAAAGAACCTGCGGAAAGGAAAGAAGCATGAACGGCAAAATTATATGTGGCACACTTGTTGCGCTATGCATCTCTGTATTTTCAGCAACCGCTATGACAAAGATAATTGAAAACGATAATAAAATTTTCTACATACTTGCCACGTATACCCTCGAAGGAAAAACACTTCCGCAAGAAACAAATGTATCATCACAAGAAACCGCGTGGAATAATACATCGTATGATAATGCGTCAGATGACATATCAGATGGGTCCTATTCCAATTTTTTCAACCTCCTTTCAGAAAATATTTCTATCATATGTTCTACAGATTGGTGTGCTCCATCACTCGAACTCAAGGCACAACTTAATGCATTACAAGAAACCATCCAAGAAAACTTCCACCTTATAAGCCAAAAGGAACAACAACAGGATCAGGAATGCCAACAAGTGATAGCTTCCCTTAAAACCTCAATCTCCCCACTAAAATTGCATGTTTTTCTTGCCCAAATACAACAAGAGCTTGCAACCTTAAAAAGCAACGCTCAACCTCAAAGCACACGAACAAACTATTATTTAGCACTTCAACAAAAAGCAAAAAATTGTTTAACCTTAACAAGAGATACTTTTACTAGTTTAATGGCCTTTGTGGCAGATAATTTAATAAAATAACCGTAGTGTTACCTCATCGCAGCCATGTCATTGATTTTGAAATATACTAAGATTATGTGCCTATAGCTCAGGTGGATAGAGCGAGAGTTTCCTAAACTCTAGGCCGCAGGTTCGAGTCCTGCTAGGCACATTTTTTAATTTTTCCTAGCTGGTTTTTCCTGAATTGATATATTAAAGACGTTCTATGTGCGCCTGTAGCTCAATTGGATAGAGTGTCGGACTTCGAATCC
>CAYUQI010000004.1:51289-68632 GCA_964446935.1 uncultured Pseudomonadota bacterium | reverse complement strand
AAGGTTTCTTTTTGCATATTTTTCATATGTTGCAACGTCAGCATGAGCCCATATGTATGATACTTTTTAATAACGCCTGCCGGCGTCGCATAGCGACAAATCAGTGAACACATTCTATCAGCAGCTACACGACTCTTCATCAATGGAGCAGAGATCTCTTTAAGTTTAGCAATCACATAGTGAACAGTGCGTTGTCGCCTACTCATAGCATCCATAGAGCTTATACAAATACTTGCTAACAAAAAAAGACAAAGATAGCTTCTATATGAATGTATATGCATATCAAACACTCGCTTAGGAATTTAAATGTTTTTTAAGAAAAAAGGAGCACCATTCCACACAAGAATATCCGCCAAACGATCACCGAGAAAACCGCCAATTAAACCGCCAGTAGCACCAGCCAAGTTATCATAAATGTGTTTAAACAGTTTATCGATAAATGGCGCTATATTCTTTTCATACTTCATGTAATCTTCAATCAGCTTGACTGATTCGGTATGCGTAAGCAATCCTGCCTCCGCACAATAATGAAGAACCAGTGCGATCAGACGATAATTAATATCCAGTGGTTCAACAGCATCATTATCTAAGTATCCGCTATTTTTCAAGAAGCCAATACACAACATACGCTCTGGACTTTGTTCTTGGAAAATATTAGTAACAACCATCTTGAGCAATTTTACTTGACCTTCAAGATCAAGTGTCGCTGAATCTGATTCAGGAGCAATACCATTCAACAATTCATCCTTTTTATCATCAACAGCAACAAGGTTAACCATCCCTGTCCATACCTTTTTAACAAATGACGTAAATCCGCGCATAATCGGCTTGCGTAACTCGTAAGCCACTGACTTACCCCACCATGAACCAATGTTTTTGCATAGGTAGTGAATCAATTTATATTCAATATACATTCCTTTGTTGTTGTTTAAATAATCATCAAGAGTTATTAGTGCTGGGGTAGGCGTTGTCTGGCTAGCTTGCCAAGCATGAAAAGCAGCCATCGCTTCGACATTCGATTGAGCAATGTCCTCCCAAGTCCCATGAACATAATGTTTTATTCCTTGGTTGGAATCAATCGCATATTCTGATGGGTGATAACGTTTTTTCAACTCACTGTAAAAGCCCCAATCCCACCGCATAAAATCCCTAGCATTGAACACAGCAACATTTTGCATATAAGTGTTCTTTTGCAAAAAAATAAGCGGAACCATAATTTCAAGTGCCAAATCAATCAATTCCGGTTTGATAAGTCCTAGCGAAAAATTTTCAATTTTTTCCAACCACACCGGATTACTGTTATCTGTGATTGCCTTCTGTAAGTGCAAACTCAGCAATTGTTGAGCTTCCCTAATTGTCGCAGTCAATGCAATATGAATACCCGCATCTTTGTTTGACCACAAGGGATCATTTGCTCCCTTAACAACAAATCGATACCAAAAAAATGAACCGGCAATACGCCAAAATGCTCGATTTATCGGATGCATCCGTCCACTAAACACAGTCGGATTAGCAATCAAGGGGACAACTTGCATAATCGACATTATTTTGTATTCCCATTGACCTAATGGATCAACGAAATCTGCCAAAGACCCCATGCCCAAAAGATATTTCTGCAATTCTTGATTGGATGCTTCACCACGACGATGCAAAAGTGCAATGCCAGCCATCGAGGCTCGTAATGAAGCATCTATCCAAAATGCCTTAGTGCTGAGACGGGTAATACCATCTCTTGGCAATTGTTGAATAGCATTAATACCACCACCGTGGGCTACAAAAAATACGGATGCTACATCATAAAAATATGACATGGTCGTCAATATCGGCGAAAAATCAAGTTGTGAAGTGTTAGCAAAATCCAAAAATGACTTAATGGTATGTGTATACGTTTTAATTTGTTGTATCCAAAAATCATACGCTTCAGCAGCAAGACGATCATTAGGAGCCATTTGAATACGAGCGTCTGCTAAGACGCCAAGCGTTGTTTGTAATTTTGCTAATGTTTCCTTGATGATTGGTTTAATTATTTTAATGCACTCATTACTTAAACGTTTACTGTCTTTCTGCTCGGCATAACGTAGGAGCGTCAGCAGTGTAAACGCCTGATCCTTGAACAAGGGATCTGTTGTGGTTATCTGATTATTATCAAGCTTAGCAATCAATGCCTCAAGATCGTGAATGACAAGAATTAGGTCATTTTCAGTAAACAGACGCTCGGTGCCTTCCATTTGCTGCCCCATACGCATGACCATTCCGAGAATATTTTTCATATCGGTTGGACTCCCCAGCAACTGTGCTGGCATAGCCAATTCAACAAATGAACCATCGTGCAATGATCGATGAAGCTTATCAAGACCGTCTAATAATACTTTATTATCAGGCATCACCTGTGAGGTAACAGCACGAACCTGTTGCACCAGTAATGTCACGCACCATTCAAGCTTGATGCAATCACCAAGTGTTTGATATATTTGCAAGGCATCCTGAACGCCTTGTCGTTTATCTGCAGGCAACAATAACAACAACCGTTCTCGCCGTTCTGCAGCTTCTTTTAATTTTGCTTCGTGAGCACCGCGTAACAATTCATTAATAAGATTATTGAATTGTTTTGAATCCATGTTTAAAAGTTGACCAATCATCTCAGATCCATCTGCGGAACTTGCATCTTGTGATGCACCTTGTTGCCCCGTGGTTGGCACGGAAGGTTGTAGCGAATCATTGGCAACCGCAGGTGCAAGCACCTGCTGAGATTGTTCACTAACAGAAACATTAGGAACAGAAACAGTCTCTGATGGCACAGGCACAGCGCCAAAACAAGATACTGTTGCAATAACAAAGAACCCAATGGCTAATGAATAACGAGTTAGTTTCACAAGACACCCTTTTTATATATTCTTTTAAGTATGATTTATGATCTCAAGACACCGCCCCACGCGTGTACATCAAAAAGTGCTATAAGTATGGCAGCAGCGCCATTTCTGTCAATGAAAAAGGGCTCAACAAATCCCTCTCAAGGACTCAATTAAACATATATTTTCTATTGTGAAATACTTACTGATTCCGCTCTGCGCGAGCGGCATTGACGATAAACCCTACCATGCACCAAAAACACACAAGCGCCGTACCTCCATAACTAATAAAGGGTAAACCTAGCCCCTTGGTCGGTAACAGTCCGGATGAGACCATAATATTGATAACGGCTTGTAAGGTTATAAACACTACAAATCCAAGTGACGTAAAAAAAGCAAAGGGATTGGTAAGCGCAACAGCAATTCGCAAGCCAAAAAAACAAAACAGAAGAAAAAGCATAACAAGCACTACTGATCCAACAAAACCAACTTCCTCAGCAATGATGGGAAAAATAAAGTCGGTGTGTTGCATAGGTAAATAAAAAAACTTTTGCTTGGAATTGGATATCCCAAGCCCCCATGTCTGTCCAGACCCAATAGCAATCAATGATTGAATGATCTGGAAACCACCGCCTTGAGGATCTGCCCATGGGTTAAGAAAAATAAGGACACGCTTAAGCCGATATGATTTAGCCAAAACAAGATATACAATCAAAGGACATGCACATAATGCAGTAATCACCAAATACATCATTTTGCATTCTGCAACAAAAAACAACATCAATGCCGTTGAAAAAATAGTAATAACCGAACCGAAATCTGGCTGTTTAAGTAAAATAAGAAACACGATTCCCAAAATAGCAAGAAATGGTACATAGGTTCGTGCAAACGATTTAATATAATTAAGACGTTTTTCCAGGAAAAGGCCCATGTACATAAATAAAAATAATTTTAATAACTCACTAGGCTGGAAACTAAAACCGGCAATTGAAAGCCAACGATTAGACCCATGAAATTTAAGCCCAAGAAACGGAACAAAGGTTAGTAACGTTAACCCAAGAGCACCTAAAAAAAACAAAGCTGCATATCGTCGCCACAGTGACAGCGGAATTAATGCAAACGTAAAAAAACCAATAATTCCAGGAATCACGTAGATCAGCTGTTTTTTGAGAAAATAATGCGCCGCACCGAATTTTTCGAGTGCGAAAATTGAACTAGAGGAATAAACAAAAACAAACCCAACTATGGTTAATACAGAAACAATAGCAACGAAAATACGAACATCCGACCGCAGCCGATCGATGGGTACTGACATATACTCTCCTTCCGCTCTGTGCCGTTCATGGTTCGAGACGCCCTATGGGCTCCTCCTCACGAACGGGCTCTTTTTAACTACCTTGTTGAATCAAACCATCGATACATAAATGAAAAATGAGATAATGATCAAAATTTAAATAAAATCCGTTCGTGGTGAGGAGCAATCCATCGGATTGCATCTCGAACCATGAACCCCTCATCTCTCACTTCTTCAAATCATTCACCAACGCCTTAAACACACGTCCACGATGCTTGTAATCTTTAAACAAATCAAAGCTGGTACCGCTTGGTGAAAATAGCACAATGTCACCCGACGTCACTAGTGTAGACACATCTTCCATTACTTTTTCAAGTGATTCGTACACAACACTACCGGGGAATGCCGAACATTCTTTACCAAAGCAATACATTTTTTTAAGCATAGGTAATGAAGAAATATGCGCAACTAAAGGAGATCGGTCCACCCCTTTTCCCAATCCACCAAGAATAAGGACGATGGGACGATTTTTTTGCGAAAGTTTTTCAAATGCGGCTATTGTCGACTGCATAACGGTCGATTTTGAATCATCATAAAAATCAACGCCGTTAATCGTTGCTACATACTCGAGGCGATGAGGATTGTTCTCCAGAACAAACGGACTTGCTTCAAACAAGGCGTTAAGTTGTTGCAGATCAATACCCATCAAATCAAGTGTTGCAATAACCTGAATCCAATTAGCCAAAAACGTAGTTTCTGGCAGAACACGGAGATCAAAGATTGGTGTTGTTTGAGCAACAGCGCCCTGCCTGAGCATCATTTTAACAAGATTATTACCTTCACAATAAAAACCATATAGAAGGGGACGGTTCAGTGATGTATAAAACGACTGATCATATGGACGCTCGGAACACACACACAACAACGATTTTATCTCTGGAAGGTGCTCTTTAAACCAAGGTCCTGTTTGGCCTGTCAATAATTCATGCCACACAACCGCAGCCTGTTTGTCATGTTGAGCCCGGAGCACATTGAGCTTTGCTTCAAAATAATCTCGTGGTGTTTTATGACGATCGAGATGATTAGCATGCCAATTGGTCCACACGGCAATATCGGGAGCAAATTTTCTATTGAGCTCCAACTGAAAACTAGAAAGCTCAAGGACCCCCACATCATATGCATCTTGCTGATAAACAAGGTCAAGCATACCTATACCAACATTCCCACCCATAAATGTTTTGAGTTGGGAAACCTCATTCACTTGTAATGCAGGTATAATGGTATCATGAGCAACGCAAGGGACGGCGGCAGCTAATTTGGTAATAAGCTTAGTCACCGTTGTTTTTCCAAGTGATCCCGTTACCGCCACCACTGGTTTGGTAAAAAAAGCAGAAAAAAAATCTAATTCGCATAAGAACTTATACTGATGATTTTGATGGGTATGTAAATCAATACCAGGACTGACAACAACAAAATCATTGTCTTTGATAAACTCTTCGAGCCCCATGCTATGAGGATCAACGGCAGACGCTTTATACATTTTTATGATGTCTTGCTCTTCAGAAGCTAATGCGCGCATGTCCCACACGCGCACAGTAATATCCCTATCGGCAAACGATTCATCATATAAATTCTGTTCCGCCGTTTGTTCAATATTTTTTTTATTCAAAAATGCCAAAACCGATTTGCCAACAACCCCAAACCCAACAATCCCAAGTTTATACATGGCTCATCCAATCGTTTAAACCTCCTCTACCCCCTGCTGATAACGATTATTTTTAGGCGATTGAGAGACTTTATTAATAACACGGGTAGTTGATACGCCTTGCACAAGATCAACAATGTGCACAGTTCCACCATAACTCGTCACAATGTCATAACCAACAACAGCTTCTCTCTTGTAATCACCACCCTTAACAATTACATCAGGTTTAAGATAACTAATCAAGGTATGCGGAGTATCCTGATCAAAGGATACCACAAAATCAACACCGCCAATTGCTGCAATAACAGTAGCACGATCAGCAAGAACATTAACCGGCCGATCGGCACCCTTAAGCCTTTGTATCGAGCTATCCGTATTCAAGGCAACAACTAAAATATCGCCTTGCTTTTTTGCTTCCTTAAGCACATGAATATGCCCTGGATGCACAATATCAAAACAACCATTAGTAAAAACAACTCTTTTGCCATCAGCACGTAACCAATCAAGTTCTATCTTAAGTGCCGCCCAATCATGATAAATTTTTTCAGTTGGCTCTGCCTCACGATCAATGAGTTCATCAAGACTTACTGCATACGTTTTAACATGTGATATTGCCACCGATGCTGCACAATTTGCTAAACGCAGACAATCCTCCATAGTAAATTGATTGGCAAGGCCAAGAGCTAAAAAAGCAATAACGGTATCGCCAGCGCCGGTTAAATCATAAACCTCACGTTTAAAGGCAGGAGAAAACATATATTCATGGGGTGTTATGTACGAAATACCTCGTTCACCTTCAGTAACAATAAGTCCTTCAAGTTTCAGCATATGACAAATTTCACGACCGTTTTCTTCAACTGACCGATCTGCAGGAAGATTGAAATAAGCGACAATTTGCTTAAATTCTTTCAAATTAGGCTTAAGGAACGTAACCCCTTCATACTTAGAAAAATTGGGGCCCTTAGGGTCAGCCAATACAGTACACGCACGCTCGCGAGCCAAACAACAAATATAGTGTATCAATGAGGAAGAAATAACACCTTTGGCATAATCAGAAACGAGCACCATGCTTCCTGGGATCATATGATCAGCAATACGACGCTTCACTTCGACAGATTCTTCATCAGTTAACGGCCTAGTCACTTCAGCATCCATACGTAACATTTGATGACTTTTAGCAAGAAACCTTTTTTTTGCAGTAGTACATCGATGCGTCGAACGAACAATCCCCTGTGATGATATTTGAATTTCATTGAGCAATTCAACAAACTTAGCACCTTCGCGATCGGAGTGCCCAATCACACCAATTAACGTAACATTACAACCAATATGCTGGCAGTTTGCAGCCACATTGGCAGCTCCGCCCAAGCTCCATTCTTCTCGTTCTTCAAGCAATACCGGCACCGGAGCCTCGGGGGAAATGCGGCTCACCGAACCAAAATGATATACATCAAGCATCACATCGCCAATAATAAGCAAATTTTTAGATCCACCAGAACGAAGACGATTAACCAATGTTTTCATGAATACCTCAAAAAGCCCTTTATGCTTGCATGCAAAAAAATCAAAATCAAAAAATTATTGCTGCACATGGTGAGATGAAGTATGGTTGTTTAAGAACAAGCGTATTTAAAACGATGTTCAAAGATACTGCATTTTGTAAATTTAGCAAAGGAGAAAAAAGGAATGAAGCTTCAAGTCTCATATAACTGTTCGAATCTCGCACAGGCGCTAACCATAGCAGAACAAACCGCTGATTATGCAGATATTCTTGGTGTTGGCTCATTGCTTCTCTTCAAAGAAGGCATACGTGCAGTAAAAACCTTCAAAGCAACATTTCCCAACAAAGACATCGCTGTCGAAGCTCGCATTACTGAAAAAGCCGATATTGCTATCAAAATGATGGCATCAGAAGGAGCTCGTTATATTACCGTTCTTGCTGGATCATACTCTACTACTATTACCAAGGCGGTTGCCGCAGCCCAGGAATCTGATACCAAGATTGTATTGGATCTTTTGGATGCCCAATCATTGGGCCAATCAGCCCTTGATGCAAAAACACTTGGTATTCACAGCCTTATCCTATATAGACACAATCATACATCAGAATTCACTGAACTTGATGCCGAATGGCACAGCGTCAGGGAAAATACACAGCTTCCTATCTTCATAGCTGGAAAAATCGACGAAACCAACATTCAACACATCATCGCTCTCAAGCCACACGGTATTATCATTGGAACCCACATCATGAAAGCTGATAATCCAGCTAAGGCTGCGCAGTATTTTAAGTCACTGATGTAAACAAATATAACGCATCAATCATTAAAGAAACTTCCGCCCAATCGACAATATTCATCTCAAAAGCCACTTTTGCCAATAAAAACCCCATTTTTCTTTCGTTTTTCAACACAACCAGATCATTGACTATTGGACAAAGAAAATGAGAAACTATAATTAGATAGCATGTATTTTAAGCATAGAAAGGAGTCTTAATGGAAAAACTCTTGAGATCTTTAACGGTAAAAATAATTGTTGGCATTATCATGCCATGCACGTTTTATACAGCCTCGCCTGTAGGAGAAGCACCTATTAACCCCTACAAAAGCGATCTGGAAAGACGGTTAACTCTTTTGCGTAGCATTCCTCAAGCACTCAGAGATCAACGCGACAAGACCCGCACCTATTTTCTTGAACTCAAATCAAAACGTGAGGATCTTCGCAAAGAAATAAAGAAGGCTCTCGAGGACTACAAAAAAAGCATGAATCTTGTGCGAGAACAAATTAAAACAATACAAAAAGAACTCTTAGGGCCCGACGGGATTATTCAAAAATTTAAAGATAATGCCAAAGTTACCGATGAGGTTGAGCTCGCAGATAAGTTAACAACCGATACATTACAACAAGACGTTCGTGATGCCGAAAACTCTCTCAATAACTTTAGCAACCTTGATGTACCTAAAGAAATCGTTCAATAGATTGGTATTGTTGTATAACCATATAACCCCAATAAAAGGAGACCTTGATGAAACCCAGTCTAATACTCAGCGGCTTGATCATTGTATTTGCAATGGGTTTAGTGTGCAACGATGTTTACGCTAAACAAGACACAATTCAGAAGAAAAAAAGTAAAACAAAACCAGCAAAACAATCTCCATCAGTCCAAACGAAAGAAACAACGTTGGTAAACAAAATAAATGCAAATTTGCAGAAACTCAATGCGCACCTTAAAGATGTACCCAAAAGATGTTTCGATGAAAACATTCGTACACAAGTACAAGCAATCAGAAAAGACATTCAATCATCACTTAAGGAACTGTATCCAATAAACCAAGTTAAAGCCAAAGAATTGCAAACAAAACGATCAGAAATTTTAAATAATTTTTATACATCAGTTCGCACCAAAATACAAAATGTAGCAACAGCCCTTGATGCCGATAGCATGGCATTACAGCAGGACGATGCTGAAATTGATGCATTAACAGTAACCGCTACAACAACTACTACGACAGCAGCTCCCGCCGAATCAACAGTAACTACGGCATCCCCTGAAACACTAACAACACAATCGTAAAATTAAGAAAGGAGTTTTATGAATTATTTTATAAGAATACCTATTATCATTTTAACCCTTGCCTTGGCTTATTCTTATCTTGATGCAAAGCAAACACAATCTTCCACGGCAACATCGCAACCTGCTGCAGCACCATCAAACACAGCAGCAACGGAACAAAGCATAGAATTAAGCGCAAAGATAACGGCTAAGCTTGATGAGCTTAAGAATCTTTTAGTAGAACAATTTTTACCAGCTCGTAAACAACTGATAGCAGATCGCCGTGCAATACTTGAAAAATTCCTTGAAAGCACAAAGGATGCTCGTCAACAACGTAAAACGTTACGCGATAATCTCAAGACATTAATGACAGAGTTGCGCGGCATTAATATGTCTGAATTCAAAAAGCTTCAAAAACAGCATATTGAAATTATCAAGCAATTCAGACAAGAACTTTCAACAACACGCGCACAAGAACGTGAAACATTTATACAAGATCAATTAGCAGAGAAAGAAGTCTCTGACGCTGCTGTTGAATAATATTATTAAAAACGCAAGAGAGGGCGGGGGCTTAAAAGCCCCCGCCCTCTCTACATTTTATTCAGTTTATAGCTTAAGGTTTATGAGAAAAATATTTTCACTTATTTTTCTTTGTCTTCGACTTCTTCTCAAATTGCAGCTCATACAACCGATGGATTTCATCAACAGTCGTTGCCTCGTAGGCTGCTTTATCAGGGCGATACCCCATCAGACGAGGAAAGCGTAAAGCATAGCCGGATTTAGTCTCTGTCGCCCCTGCTTTATGCAATGGAGATAACGTTATCTCATCAGCACGAATCATGCACACAATCTTTGGTTGAACCCATACATCCGGATACAATTCCTTGGCACACTCAACATCATGCGGTTGATGATCAATTTTAATGTGGTCACAAGATTTCTTTTGTTCTCTCCACTCAGCATCTGTCAACCCTGTCCCTATCTTTGCCACGGTCTGGAAAATATCTTTTTTCTTGTTATAAACGCCAACCAGAAGCGCACCAATACCAAAGACAGATCGCTTACCAGTCCCTCGATAATACCCCAAAATAACACAATCGATGGTATCTTCTAGCGATCCAGACTCCTGACGCTTTAATTTAATCCAATTAAAATTACGCTTGCCTGGTTGATAGACAGCATCAGGACGTTTGACCACCAAGCCTTCAAGCCCCAATGAAATATTTTGTTCAAAATACGCATCAAGTTCTTTGGCGTCATGAATTTTTTGTTCTTCGATAGGGTAAATAATATTGTGTTTTTTGATTGTCTTATCATCACAGACATCAAGCAACACTTTGCGACGCTTGCTATGTGGTTCATCAAGAAGCGACTGCCCATTAATATACAGCACATCAAACAAAAAGAGTTTTAAAGGAAAATCCTGCGCAAACTTTTCAATATCATATTTACGCTTACGCTTTACTGTTTCTTGAAACGGCAAAAAGCTTCCGGTTTCAACATCAACACAGATAGCTTCACCTTCGGCCACGAGTGTTTTAACATCTAAATCTTTCAGCGAAATAATCAGATCCGGAAACATGTTCGACATATCAATCAAGTTACGGGAAAAGAACCGCATAAGTGTTTTTTTGTGTGTAAAATCAACGTGTACTTGTAAACGAAAGCCATCAAGTTTCGGCTGCGCAACACAGGAGCCAAGTTTTTTAATAATAGCAGCAGCATCGGGCATCCGCTCAGCAGCTGCAGGTAAAATAGGAATACCAGGGTTGATGGAAATCTTGTTAATCCCCTTAAGCCCGTCTTCCTTTAATGTTTTAATAATCATGCCAATATCAGCTGAAATGTTATAAGCGTTTTCAAGCTCAGAACGGATTGACTTATCACCTTTTTCCATCCATGAAAAGGCATCAAGCAGTGTCATATCCGAAAAACCAAGACGTAACTTACCTTCAACAATACGTACGATATATTTAGCCGACAAAGGATCGATAGCTCGCAGTATCTTAAACATCTGTTGTTCTTTAAGCTCCTGTGAGCCTTCACCGCTGATCTCCAGAAAATGAAGCAGTACTTTTTCAACATCGCTGACAGAGACAATATCTGATCCACCTTGCCAATGCCCCTTTTCAACTACCTTGCCCAAATCACCAAGCTTATGCGCCTGCTCTTTGATTTCTGCCTGAGATTTATCAAGAAGATGTGCAAGGACTTTGATTAAGCTCTTTTCGGCAAAATTAAATTGGGTACCTATGTAGGGAGGATTAAGGCTACCAAGCGATAGGTAAGCAATCAACGAGGCCTCATGGGGAGTCGCTTTTTTAAACAATTCAGCCAACAACTCAGTCATCTTTGTTCGACTACTTTCTTGCTCTACAACATCAAACATTTCTGCAACATATCTGAACTTCATACAATTCCTTTGTCTTTGACCCACCCGTTTTTGGTTTCGTTTATCGTTAACGCCTTGTCTCGATCCACAGGGCTCGCAAATGAGGCAAATGTTTACTAACAATCCACACACAAATAACAAGAATAAGCGCTGTATGCGCATGACACCATCCACATAATAGTATAATCAGAAGCATCAGCATCGATGCTAATGAGGCAACAAACGGCCGATGTGTTAGTACAACCACCAATGCCCATATCCCCATAAATATCAAAGTAAAAAAGCTTGGTAAGCAATGCATCAAAATGCCCGTTGCCGTCGCAACCCCTCGCCCACCCTTGCCACGAAGAAACAACGAATGCCCGTTACCAACCAGAAGTGCACAAGCCACGAAGTACCAATATGGAAACCCGTATATTACCATCGCATTGGTAACGTAATGAGTCGCAACGACGGTAGCATAAGCCTTTAGAGCATCAATAGCAAAAATAAGTAAAAAGAAGCGGGTTCCCAACACTCGAGCAACATTGCTAGCACCAATATTGCCTGACCCCTGCTTAGTGATATCGATTCCAAACCAGTACCACCCAAACCAATAACCGGTTGGGATGGAGCCAACCAGATATCCAATCAACACCAAAAGAATTAACATAGCATACATCTGCGCATCCTCTTGTTAGGGAGTTCAACACACGTGAGCAGTTTACCATAGCCATCGACTTATAATCCAGGGCAACCATTCCTTAACAATTGTTAAAAACGTTGAAAACGCATCATCGAAATGACAAAGTTAATAATAACCAAACAAATCTGGAGGTTCAAAATAAGGGAGGATTTTATGAAACATTGTAATCACATCATACAAATAACATACGCGTTGCTTTTTTTATGGCAGCCGTACACATGCATGGCAATGGATGACAGCCAACAAATCTGGCAATTCAATGATACTGAAACAAGCGTTGCCAAAGAAAAAACCGTGCAAGATACCTATCTGCACTTGAGCGAACTGGCAAAAATAAATCAAAATTTATTCAGATGGTTATACGCAAACACTTCTTTAAACGCCTCATCAACTCCACCCTTAAGCGAGATTGATTACCAATACCTTCAAAGCAAGGGTTTTCTTACACCCGATAAAACAATTCCTACATTAGTTAAAGCGCTTATAAAAGTTATGGTTGAACCGAAGACTCTCTCCATTGTTTCTTATGAGCAGCTCAAAAAGCAAGGTGAAATCGAACTTATCCAAGAAGGAGGATTAATTACAGGAGTTACAGTCGCTCGGTTAACTATTATAACAATGTATAAACTGCTCAATAACCTTCTTGATGAATGTTCTCACAAATTTGAAAATTTTCACATATTTGAAAGTCTTGTCAATCTAGCTAACGATAGGTCCGTTGATTTTACTGCAAATGAGTATTGGAAGGGTATATTGAAACGGCTTATTGAGCTAAATTTTGTTAATAGCAAGGCAGAGTTTGTTTCACCTCTGGTTAAAAAATTGGTACGTGTTATGACAATCTTTGATTACAAGCATGGTGAAATACGTGTAAGAACATTCGAAGAATTAAAAGCAAAAGGATTTATCAGACTGTATGACAATCGAACAATACAAGAAGTAATAAAGAAAAACGTTGAACAAAAACCTGGTAGCGACGCTGAGATTCGAACTCAGGACCTACGGATTATGATTCCGTCGCTCTAACCAACTGAGCTACGTCGCCACGCGGACAATAACATCACGTAAACGTTTTTAAAGACGCATACGTTTGACGTTCAGATTATCAAAGATAAAGCGGTACACAGATTTGAGGAAGAAAATACCTGACAACAATGTTGCCACAATACCGGCCATCAAAGTAACTGCGTAGCCCTTAATAGCAGGACCTGCAAACTGAAACAAGATCATACCAGTTAGGAATGATGAAATATTGGAGTCCAAAACAACGGCCAAAACGCCATTAAAGCTATCAAGCATTGCCTTGCGCATAGGCACACCTGTCGCAAGTTCCTCTTTTGCACGTTCATAGACCAAAATTGATATATCAATAGCCATACCAATCGTAAGCACGATACCAGCAATACCTGGCAGTGTAAGCGTTGCACGGAAGTAGGACAGGAACAGTAATGATAAAAATATATTACAAAACAATGTCAAAATAGCCAAGAAGCCAGGAAACTTGTAGTACAGCAAGCTGAAAATAAACAATAACAACAATGCAACCAAGCACGACATGATGCCAGCACTAATAGCATCTTGGCCCAATGATGCACCAACACGGTTTTCGTGTTCGATCCTGAGAGGTGCATGCAAGGCGCCAGACTTCAACACGATGGAAAGATCAAGTGCTTCCTTAACGGTACCAACACCAGAAATAACGCCTGAGCCACCGGTAATAGCTGTTTTAATATTAGGTGCAGTAATCAAAATATTATCAATAATAATGCCGAGACTACGACCAACATTGTTAGCGGTCAATTCAGCAAAATCACGACCGCCTTGACCATCAAGCTTAAAGGCAACATCAGGACGATTGAATTCATCATGATCAACTTTAGCAGAAACAATATGATCACCAGTCAAATCAGGAAATGCAGATACAAGATACCAACGGCCAGCTTCTTCAGAATCATCCGCATCACGTCGCCCGGAGATAATCATCTTATCGGATGGCAATTCACCATCAAATTCATCAAGTAATGCTTCTTTACTTGCTGCCGTTTTTTCAACAATTTTAAATTCAAGGTGTGCGGTCTTGGTAATTGCCGACTTCATATGTTCAGCATCTTCAACGCCAGGAAGCTGCACAACAATTTGACGTTCACCATGCTGTTGCACAACAATACCTTCAACGCCATAACCGCCCAAACGGTTGGTTAATACGCTAACACCTTGTTCAACAGCGCCCGTGCGAATATTTTGTTCCAATTCAGGCAATAAATTAAGGTATAAAACATTATCTGAGAGTTTTAATTTTAACGTTTGTGTACGACCATCTTGAATCACATGATAGGCTTCTTTGGCCGCAGTTTCATCAGGAAACGTCATTTCAAGTGTAAGATCTTTTACTTCCTTTTTAGTAGGCATTACTTTGAGATTCTTACTCTTAAACAAACCATCGAGGGAACGACTCTCACCCTGAAGACGATTTTCAATAGCCTTTTCAATTTCAACACCAAGGACAAGATAGGTTCCACCTTCAAGATCGATACCTTTTTTCATATATGATAAGCGTAAGGCCTTGTAATATTTAGTAACGGTATTAAAAAAGCCTGGTTCACTTGGTTGGCTTAATACCTTCTTGTCAAACGAAAACATAAAATAGGCACTAACAACAAGTACCGCAAGCCATCCCACAAAGGGAGAAAATAGCATTCGCAAAAAGTTAGATGTTCGCATTTCCATAAGACGCTCCTTAAAACAATAAGCTACTCTTCTTTAATCCTACAAAGTTATACACACAGGGAACCCTACTTCGCTCCATCGGAACATCCACCTTCGCACAAGCGACTACGACGGATAGACCGAAAGGCATACTTCGCTGTATTTTTCTTAGAACAATGGCTCCGACGTCGCCAAGGCTATGTCAGATAGGTTGCCATATGACTTGTCCTACAAAGCTTAAGCGGAGTAGGAAGCTACGAGTGTAGCACGAACGAAGTATGGTGCCGAGGAGGAGACTCGAACTCCTATGGGATTGCTCCCGCTGCCCCCTTAAAGCAGTGCGTCTACCAATTTCGCCACCTCGGCACACAATCTTTAGTTATAACTGCAATATTTCAATAAATTCGTAAAATACACACAAAATGTATCATAAACATGTCTGGTTGGCAACTTTTTTCCTACCATTTCTCCTTTATATGAATTCTTTGAATCTGAAACAAGAAATCACCGTCATACCAAAGTAAAAACCGCTTAAAATCGTATTTTTTGTCGCATTTTTAACTCATTTATTTGTCTTTTACCTGAGATTTTGTAAACATATCCCTACAACAATTTTTAATATTCAAACAGAAGTATCCTATAACACAATGCACTCAGCTCATTACATTTTGAGAAAGCCCTTAATGAATTTCAAAATAGTAGCTACACACGTAACAATGCTAATTTCGGTCTCAACCGCCATTCATGCCGCAGAACTTAAACCTAAAATTTTATGCACCGAGCAAGAATTATATGGAAAGATTCTCGACAATTGTAAATTAGATCCAAACGAAAACATCAGTAAAAAGATCGTGTATCAGAATATTCATGAAAACACTGAGTCAAATGGTGATATATCAATATATAACATACAAGCCATGATACTTGCACACCTACGAGATATAGAAATAACACCCGAAAAAGATACAAATAACATACTAGGGTCAATAGTAGAATTGTTGCTAAGGTATCTCTATATAAAAATTGTAGATGATATAACTATATTCCATGCTATCTATCGGCAAGAAGGCATATATTTTTCTGACCACAAACCTACACACGCAACATTGATAATGAGAAAAATTGATGCAAATAAAAAACAAGTTCCTTCTTGTATAAACCAAACCCTTAATAGCTTACTAACAAAATATCACGCCATCAGTACTAACATTATTTTAAGCTTTAACATCTTGATAAGTTCTGTCGTTTTAAAAATTATTAATCATATGCGACATAGAACAGTTAATATTACAGCACAACAACTGTATGACGAATTGGCTCAAAAGTACGCATTGTCGGCAAATAAACCAGAAGATCAACCATACCTAAAAGCATTTGCAGAAAGCATTACAGCAACTAACTCTTTTAAACATTCTGTATCTGCAAGCAGCTGCCTTTTATTATTTGATGATATGCACGATATCTGGGATGCGCTTGTTACTCAATCTAAAATAACACCTGACAATGCCAAGGTTTATATAACGGCAGCTGAATTCGTTAAAAATAAATGTGATCCAACTATTTGGGAAATGCTCTCTCAAGATTAATGAAGCGCACCACGGACTTAAAATCATGTGGCTTTCTGGCAGCGTAGAATAAAAGTAGCTTCTTAATTAAAAAAAATATAACATAAAAGCATTCTTTTAACGCCTTAAAAAAAAGGATTTTTTATGTATTTCAAAACCTTATGTTCTCACACATTCGCTGTACTTGTGATTACAGGTTCATGCATACTACCTCTGCATGCCTCAGAACCTAAATTCGATCCAAAATTAAAGCAATGTGGCTGGGTGATAATAAATGATACGAAATTTATGCCGCTGTTTCGTTATTCTAACAATCCTAATCAAGAATCTCCCGCTCCTATTTGTACTGCAAAAGAATTATATGAAAATCTTGCTACAGCCTGCAAACTCCAAAACGATGATCCATATTTAGCAATATTAAAAAGACTTGTAACAGGAACACAAGATGGTTTCAACGCAAAATTAACAATTAATGACATGGTAACCATAATAATAAAATCAGCACTGTTGGCTCAAAAGGATCCATCAACCGCTGATTTTTACAACCATATTTCACAGTTAATTCAACAAAAGTATGATTTAAAATTAAAAACG
>CAYUQI010000004.1:24072-51189 GCA_964446935.1 uncultured Pseudomonadota bacterium | reverse complement strand
CATCGATCTGCTCGCGCAATAACTGATTCTCCATCAGCCGCCAAAATTCGAATGTCAGCTAAATAATCCAACAAAAGTCTGGCGCATGCAATATTGCCACGTGCCACAGCAGTAAACAAAGGCGTCCACCCTCGCTCATCTCGTACATCAACATCAATTTTGTCATTTTGTAATAAAGCTTTCATTAATGGAAGATGATTACCAAAGGCAGCATAATGAAGCGGGGTTCGGTCATGCTGATCTCTCACATTAACATCAGCCCCATGCTCCACTAATTCTCTTATAATAACAGTTCGTCGAACATATTCACTTTGAAGCGTTGGCATTGGTGAAACAATTTGACATGCATAATGCAAGGCAGTTTTTCCAAACGGCTTAGAACGATTTTGCTCATTCCATTCTAAAGGTTTGGGACCAATTTCACGATTCCATGTTCTAAAAGCACCCTTGTCTAAAAGAATCTTTACTATACGTACGCGCCCCAAAAAAGCAGCATACTGCAAGGGCATCATGCCAAGCTTTGGCGAAATAATACTATCAAGTTTCACATTACATGATGCAAACATAAGTTCTTCATATTCTTCAAGCAATACATTAACATAATCAACATCATTATATTTTATTGCATTAAACAACTTTTTTTTTAAGAAATCCCATTGATGTGCTTCTTGCTCTTCTTCCTTTTGATGTAGATTCTCTTTAACTTTCCATTTTCCTTCTGCAGCATGGGACCTCGTAAAACAAGTTCCTACGCATACAATCAAAAATATAAATTTAGATACCTGCACAATGAACCTTTCACATCTAGAGACCTTCTTTGTTCACAATTGTCAATGAATCAATAGTTTACTTTTTGACATTCATTTTCGCAAGTAACCAACACTATTTTTTACCATACGTTAACGGTACACTAGACAAATACACACCATTTATCATTTACTACGGAGAATAATAATGAAGGCTAGATCAAAAAAGTTATTACTTGGCGGTATCATTTTTGCTACCGTTTGTGGGACACTCATTACATCTGTTGACACGTTTTGGTTTAAAACAGACGATCTTGGGTGCATTATCTCAGGGCTTGTTAATGAATGGAACGATATTCCACGAATCTTTTCAGACGACGAGCGAAGCTATACCACAGCCGCCAACCTTAATGTCCCAACACCTAATGTGTTTTCTGGTTTTCTACGCCCCATCCAACACTTGATTTTTACCGTCATTTATAAATTATTCGGTCTGAATGCCTTTGTATATTTCGCCACCAATGTCATATTCCACGCACTCTGCGCTGTATTGTTATTCTATCTTTTTTCTTGTTTTTTACCGTTACCATGGTCATTCTTTGGAGCATTAGTGTATGCGTGGTATCCAGATATCGGCTGGTTCACATGGATCAGCACCTTGCAAAACATTTTGTCATTATTTTTTATGTTGCTTGTACTCTTAGTGTGGTTCAAACAATGTGTTCCACGCACACGTATATGGCAGCGGCTTCCTTATGACCTTTTTGTTGGCACACTATTTTTATTATCACTTCTTTCACGAGAGTCGGCACAATTTACCGGAGCTTGTTTTGTTGTTGGAACCTACCTTTTCTGTACAAGCACAAATCATGGTTGGTGGTATCGCATAGGACAAACGTTATCGCGCACGTGGATATTTTTTGTAGCAAGTTGTGCCTACATTTGTCTGAAAATACATGCATTCGGCATACAGAGCGTCCATCGAACATTATATAATCTCAGCTTGCGCTATCCATTGCTCAAATACTTTGTCAACCAACCAGCCACCGTTACAGCAACCGCAGTTGTTCCAGTAGCTCAAACACCCGCGTCTGTCATTCCTTCATTACCAAGCCTACCAATGCACCAGGAAGGCTTTTTGTCTCATATTACAATGCATATCACCAACTATTGGGGCACCTTGAAAGGATGGGTTGAGCCGTTTACAACCATCACACCATCAACAATTACTCATACATTACTGACTATCATTATTCTTTGTTTTGTAGGCTATTTTTTGTGGTACGCCTATCGTAACAATCGAAAGATTTTATTATTTTTGATGTTTACCGTAACATCAGTACTATGGCCAGGGATTGTTGCATACCCAAACCCTCGTTATTTTCATCTTGCTTACCCTCTTCTTATTTTTATGCTTCTCTACGGATGCATACTTGTACAATACACAACACGAATGAAAGCACGCATCTTAGTTACGGTAACAACACTTCTTATGATCTATGTCATGGTGCAAGGATTGATCAACAATCGAGCCGTCCTCCGCCATGAGGCGCACAATAATGTTGTACACCAACAACGCTTTGATGAATTTTTCAAACATCATTCATTACAGGGAATTAACCGTGTCATATTGCTTAACACACCATATGAATCTGACATTCAAGGTATTTTCCGTGCATGCACTGGCAACCTCACACTCAGTGTAATGCAAGAACCATTTGCTACGTTGGCTGAACACGGCATGATGGGATGCAAAGGAGACAACCGCATACAAGGAGTTGCAAGCAACGTTATTCCGATTGAAGGAGGGTATCGTCTCATTTCGCAGGACCCTGATCATTGCGGTTGGTGGATGCATTATTCGTATTACCCCTTAGCATGGTCACCAGAACAAAAAGCATATGTATGGTCACAACAACCATATGAGATTGGTAGCAATCGACCATGTTCGATTGGCATGTACACTATCAATGCCATGAATAAATATAATTGTGTCATTGATATCTCGTTTATTATTGATTCATCATTGATTGATGAACATACGATCTTTGTTACATGGGATACCATGGCAGGGAAATATATGATAATGCCAATTCATTCCGATAAAATTATCAATAGCCCCGTTCATGGTTCGAAACGCCTTGTAGGCTCCTCACCACGAACGGATTAATAACCAGATTTTTAGAAATTAAAAAAAGCTTTTTAACATTAGAAACAATCAACGACGATCAATCACCATTTTCTGCAAACGCTCAATACGTTTTTGCATCGGAGGGTGGGTAGAAAAAAGCGTCATCACACCTTCAAGAGAAAATGGATAGACAATAAAAAGACTTGCTGTTGCTGTTTGTCCAGCAGACTCAGCATGAAGATGTTGTGTTTCGACACCTTTGTGAAGTTTTTCTAATGCTGACGCCAGCGCTAATGGATCATGACACATACGCGCACCCGTTTCATCAGCTAAATATTCACGTGAACGAGAAATAGCAAGTTGCAACAATGTTGCAGCGATCGGCATAAAGATGGCAACAAATATGGCTCCGAGCCCACTGGAACGATCACCATCTTCACTGCGAGTACCTCCGAGCAACACAGCCCATTGCAACATGTAAGCAATATGCCCAATAGCAGTTGCGATAGTTGCCGCAACGGTCGAAATCAAAATGTCACGATTTTTAACGTGACCAAGTTCATGCGACAAAACACCGCGCAGTTCATTGTGATTTAAAATATCAAGAATACCTTGTGTCACAGCCACAGAGGCATGTTGTGGATTGCGCCCCGTAGCAAAAGCATTGGCCATAGGAGTCGCTATGTACCACAATTTTGGCATTGGTATTTGAGCTTGATAACAAAGTTCCTCAACCATCTCATAAATATGACCATATTTATCTTTATCAAGTGGCTGCGCCCCATACATAGCAAGCACCATTTTGTCTGAAAAAAAATAAGCAAAAAAATTCATCAACATAGATATAATGAATGCGAAAACAATTCCCTGAGATCCACCAAGCCAATAGCCCAGCAGAAAGAAAAGGCCACTCAACGAACCAAGTAACAACACTGTTTTAAGTTGATTGAGAAACATGGAACACCTCACTTATCATAGTCTATCTCAATATCATCAATAAATTCTTCTGGTTCTTCTTCTGAAGGTTTTGCTAATAATTTAACCGATTTTGTTTTAGATTCAGGCTTTTCGCCTTTCTTTTTAGAATGCGGCCTTTTTGTCATTTCGTCAACCGATGGAGCCTCAATTTCAATCAAATTCTCATGTTTTTTATGCATATTTTCTTGCCGAATCTGTGCCAAACGCTCTGCCCTGTTCTTCAAGTCACTTTTAATTTTGAGGCTTTCACGTTCCAACTCACCCTCAGTTGATTGAAACATTTTATTCATCTCTTCCTGCATACGTCTGATCTTTTTTTGAAGCTTTAAAATGATCTCAACACCTGCAAGATTAACGCCTACTTTGTGCGTTAAATAAATAACCTCTTCAAGGCGATCAACGTCTTCTTCTGAAAAAAGACGTGTATTACCCTCCGACCGCTTTGGTGATATAAGCCCTTGCTTTTCATACATACGAACGGTCTGTTGGTGAACCGAAAACATTTTCGCAACAACAGAAATGGAATAAAAACCTTTTCTACGTCTCATACCCTGCTCCTTACCTCATTCATGCTTGAGAATGGTGAGGAAGGCTTCATGTGGCAGTTCAACGCTGCCAACCTGCTTCATCTTCTTCTTACCTTCCTTCTGTTTTTCTAACAATTTTCTTTTTCGTGTAATATCACCCCCATAACATTTGGCGGTAACATTTTTTCGCATTGCAGACACCGATTCGCGTGCAATCACTTTAGCACCAATGGCTGCTTGAATAGCAACCTCAAACATTTGTCGGTGAATAACTTCACGCAACTTTTGCGTCAGTTGGCGACCAATATAAAAGGCTTTCTCGCGATGCACAATAACCGACAACGCATCAACGGCTTTGCCATTGAGGAGGATATTCATCTTCACCAAATCAGATGGCTCAAAGCCTGCTTGTTCATAGTCAAAACTTGCATATCCAGCACTCAATGATTTTAATTTATCATAAAAATCAGTAATTATTTCGTTGAGTGGCAACTTATAACGTAACACAATACGATTTTCGTCAATGTAGGTCATATCCTTTTGTTCACCGCGTCGTTCTTGGCACAACGTCATAATAGAACCAAGATATTCTTTTGGGGTAATAATCGTTGCATTAACAATCGGTTCAAAAACCTGATCGATAGTCACCTGATCAGGAAAAAATGCCGGATTTTCAACCGATACTTCTTCGCCATTGGTCAATAATACTTTATAAAGAACCGTTGGAGAGGTAACAATAATCGATACATTATATTCCTGCTCAAGACGCTGCTTGAACACATCCATATGCAACAGCCCCAAGAAGCCACATCGAAATCCAATGCCAAGGGCCGCGGAGCTTTCTTTTTCTATGTGTACACTTGGATCATTGAGCGTTAGCTTTTCAATTGCGTCACGCACCGTGTCAAATTCAGAAGTATCAAGTGGGTAAATGCCAGCAAAAACCATCGACTTGGCTGGTTTGAAACCAGGCAAAGGAGTCACCGGTTCTTTGGTGTGAAAAAAGGTATCGCCAACACGCGCTTCTTTAACCGTCTTCATACCGGTAATGAGGAAACCAACTTGCCCCGTATACAATGCATCAGTCGTCAAAGGCTCTGGATACATAAGACCAATATCAAGAACCTCATAACTTTGTCCGGTATGCGCCGCTGTTACCTTGTCACCTTTTTTGATAGAGCCATCAATGACTTCAATCAAACAAATAACACCACGATATTCATCAAACCAGGAATCAAACAATAATCCTTTAAATGGTTTATCTATAGAACCTTGTGGCGATTTGATACGGGTAATAATAGCCTCAAACAGTTTATCGATACCCAGCCCAACTTTTGCCGAAATAAGTAATGTTTCATGTTTTTTAATATCAAATGCTTTTTCCATTTCTTTGGCAACACGATCAGGATCCGCATTGGTCATATCAATTTTATTAATAGCAGGGATGATCACCAAATCTTGATCAAAGGCCAAGAAGAAATTAGCCATTGTTTGCGCTTGCACACCTTGCACTGCATCAACCAATAACACTGCCCCCTGACATGCATACAAGGAACGTGATACTTCATATGAAAAATCAACGTGCCCTGGAGTATCAATCAAATTAAGAAGATAGATAATTCCATTATATTCATAAAACAAAGACGCTGTTTGCGCTTTGACTGTAATACCACGTTCACGTTCCACTTGCAGCTTATCAAGTACTTGATCCTGCTTATGCCGTGTACTAATCGTACCTGCAAGTTCTAAAAGCCGATCGGCCAATGTTGACTTACCATGGTCAATGTGCGCAATAATAGAAAAGTTACGAATGTGTTCAAGCGGAAAATCTTTAATATTAAAATCTTCTATCTGATTTATATTCATGGTTCTTTACATCTTTTCTGGTTTAGTTACACCAAGTAAATCCAACAACGTTCCCAATGTTTGATGTACCGTGTACACCATCAACAACCGTGTTTTGCTCTGTATTTGCTGCGCCGTATCAACTACCTTATGATGCGTATAATATAAGTGCAATTTTTGTGCTAATTCAAGAGCGCAATATGACACCAAGTGCGTTTGATAGGACGTCGCAACCGTATGCAAAATATCACGCAATGAAATAATTTTTTTAATGAGAGCTTGTTCGTCAACCGTAACATGCGTCATCATTTCGTCAAACCATTCAGATGGCAAAGCACCAGCACGCAGCTCTTTGACCCACGGCCCAAAACCTTCTTGTTCTGCCTTAGTAAATAAACTGTTAATACGAACATACGCATATTGAATGTAATACACCGGATTTTCTTCGGTTTTCTTGAGTGCTACATCCAAATCAAAATCAAGCGGGGCATCGTTTTTGCGATTTAAATAAAAAAAACGGGCAACGTCAGTGCCAACAGCCTCAATAACATCACTCAATTTGGTAAACGTACCAGCACGTTTTGACATCTTGACCATTTCGCCACCAGCTTTGATGTTAACCAGTTGATACAAAATAACATCAAGGTTGTCAGCTTGATACCCCAGGGCCTGCATGGTTGCCTTAAGCCGTTTAACATAGCCGTGATGATCATGCCCCAAAACATCAATGAGCTGATCATAGCCACGATCAAATTTATCTTTATGATAGGCAATATCGGCTGCAATATAGGTAAGTTCGCCATCACTTTTGCGTATCACTCGGTCTTTGTCGTCGCCAAATGTCGTCGAACTAAACCACAACGCTCCGTCTTTTGTATATGCTAAGCCCTTCTGTTCAAGCTCAATCAGAACCTTTTCAATAGCTCCACTGTCATGAAGCGTCTTTTCGGAATACCAACGATCAAAGGTAATACCATAGCTTTGTAAGGTAGCCTTGATCAAATTTAACAAGTTCTCTTTGGCATACAATTGAAAAAATTGATCACTTTTTTCTATAACGCTTTTCCCATGAGTAGCAACACAATCAGCCGCCAAATCAGCAACATAATCGCCAGCATATCCACCTTCTGGAATCTCAGCTGCTGTACCCAATTGTTGCAAACAACGTGCTTTTAATGATTGTCCCAACAACTTAATCTGATTGCCAGCATCATTAATATAAAACTCCTTGCTCACGCTATGCCCTAAGAAGGTCAACACTCGTGCAAGCACATCACCAATGATGCCACCTCGTCCGTGGCCAAGATGCAAAGGTCCCGTTGGGTTGGCACTCACAAACTCAATGAGATACTTACTTTTCTTAACCGATGCATCAAGCTTAAAGAAATCTGCTTTTTGCATATACAGTTCATGAATGAGTTGACGCCAAGCCGGTTTGGTCAATGTAATATTAATAAACCCGGGCCCCGCAATAACAACTGATGTTACCAATGCTTGGCATTCTTTATCATTCTGCAACACTTGTATCAAAGCAGTCGCAACATCGCGTGGTGATTTACCAAGTCCTTTGGCAATAATCATGGCAACATTACAACTAAGATCACCAAAATCATTCTCACGATCTGCATTAATTTTAAATTCCAAATGCAACAGGTTCTGATCGTCAACAGCAAACAGTTTTTTTGTATGATCAACAATACGTTGTTTTAAACGAATAATAAGATTCATAAGCAACCCTAATTTGTCATCCTAAGCTTCTCAACTAAGCCCAACATGGTAAGACCTCTTTTGTCACCCTGAAATTATTTCAGGGTCCATTGGATTAGGTGGATCCTGAAACAAGTTCAGGATGACAGAATGTGCATCAATTTTATATAAACAAGTATTATAATACATGAATACCATGCATTAATCGACTAAGCCCTATTATAGCAGGTATTGAAAAATTGGCGATGCCTAAGGATGGAAACTAGAAATTCCAGGTCGCGCTTATACCAAGCTTACCGGCAACAAAATCACTAGCCCAGCTGTATTTCCCATAAATTGGGTAGCTATACTGAACTCTAATGAACGGTCCCCACCACTTCTTGAGGTGAATACTGGCATCATATTCAGCAACAAAGTGAAGGGTTTGGGTCTCCCACCCTACCAACCTGGAATCAGAATTGGCATAATCATCTTGAGATACTAAGACAACATTTTGGGTATAATACGCATCCCATGGTTTTTCTGGTGGATTAGCGTTCTGGATAACTGTTTTTAAATAATTATCATCCTTAACATGAATACGCGTTTCCTCTTGCTTGGTAAATGAATACCCAATGGCAACCGAAAACCCACGTACAATTTTGTCGAATTTTGCATATCCTCCAATATCCCAGACACTCCCCAAATCAAGTCGTCCATGAGCTTTCTGTAATATCAGCCATCCATTCTGATCTTTGTCAGTTTTCAATCGAAAATCTCTGTCATCTTCTAAAAAAACAATACCACCAATTTGAGCACCAATAGTAAGAATATTCCAGAGTGTTAATTCGGCAGAACCCCGTCCAATAAAACCAACAGAACCGTAATATCCCAAAGGAATAGAAAAAATCTGATTAATGTCTTGATCGGATGCTGTTGGAACAATGACACTTGCCTGAGCAACGCCACCCATAGCAGTTACCAAACCCTTCATATAATCTTTGTAATCCTGCCAGCCAACCGAAAGAACAAGGTCTCCACAATCTGATTTTTTAAATCGATCATAAAAAGATTTTGATGTAAAACCATTTTCTTTCAAAATGGCCGGAAGATCATTGTTCATAAAATTGGTAATATTAACACCTTTTACATTTGCAGCGCCAAGGTTCCTTGTTCCAATCTGATCAATTTTTACATCCTTGTAAGGCAAGAAAGCATGAACATAAAACCCCCAAAAAAGATTCTGTTGAAGGATGAAGTCCCACTCAGTTGTTCTAAAATGTCCCCCTACTTCAACTTTGCCATCATTGGCCCCAAGACCAGTAAGATCGGCAAAATGTCCACCAGCACCCCAATAGGCATTGGTCACAGGTTTGGATGTTATGTCTTCAATCCCGGTTCCCAAACGAACAATATCAAATGCTCCATGAGCATTAAATAATGACGTTTTATCTTCATGGACATTAAAGGATTTACGTGTGTCACCAGAACCAACTTGTACCGCTAATGATGTTGTCCATTTTTTGATCTTAGGGGAAGGATCTGTCTGAAACATTGGTGCGCGATACAGCATTGGTAGATCAAATGTATGTGCACTTAAGAACAATGCCAATAACCCACATGATAGTAACGATATTTTTTTCATGGAATCTCTCCAATCTTCTGGGCAACCCTTTTTTGTTATTTATGCGTAGCTTAGTCAGTTCTGAATCAAAAAGTAAAGTTGTTATGACTTACACTCATTTTCAAGCCATTGTCCAAAGCTTTCGTTCACTTGAACATTTATTTTTGCTATGCACGGCACTTGATACGAATGAAGCTGCTCAATTTCTTTTACAACAAGCTCGTAATGGGTTTCAATAGTTTTTATAAGCAAAACGAATTCCTGATCCTGCACAATAGTCCCTTGCCACCAATATGAACTGGCTATGGGAAACCTATTAATACAAGCAGCCAAATGTTTTTCCAAGAGAACGTGGCCTATTGTGCACGCCTGTGCTTCCGATTGACAAACAACATATAAAAAGATGGTATTACGCATAAAAAAACTCCAATCATGCAAACAAGATTGAGTGTACCGAGCGACAAACCGATTGACAAATTAACATTTTGGCGCAAACTACTTTCATGTGGTTTTAGAGTACATAAATCCTTTAGGAGGAATATATGATAGCTCGTTTTGTTAGTGTATTTGCATTAGCAATCGCACTTAGTGTATTTGGTATGAAAGCTGATGAAACAATGGCTGCCCCAATGACCGCCGAAACAAAGGTTCAACAAGAAGAAGTTAACGCTTCTAACGTTCTTCCTGATAAAGAAGAAGTTAAAGCCGGCCAAGAAGAAGTTAAAGCTGAAAAAGTCAGCAGTGATGGTACCACTTTTAGTCTTGAAGATGAAGACGAAGACGAAGACAACGATTACGAAGAAGACTAGTTTCTTCGATAATAAACAAAAAAATGTAAAGGAGCTCGTTGCATTGTCAACAGCTCCTTTTTTATATTGAGCCTGGTGCATGAAAAAATTTTTTACATTTACCTCAATGGAAATTGCCTCGGCATTCAAACATATCTATGCCAAGACATTTTGTCAGGGCTTACGTTTGTTGGAAACAACACTTCACCAGGATAATGATGGAACCTATGGCAAACTCCTCATCATAACCCCTCGCGCTTGTGGCAAAGCTCATGAACGCAATCTCATCAAACGCCAGCTCCGTTCAATTTTTTATGAAGAAAAGCTTTATCAAAAACCGGTTACTTGGATTCTGTTCGTACAAAAACAAGCAATCGGACTTTCGTTTGAACAATTAAAACAGTTTCTATGCAAAAGCATGCAATGATACATTTTGTAAAATTATTTTTTAAGAGCGCATATGCCGTCGCCAGGTCTCTTCTCGGACCACAAAACGTCTGTATCTATCCCATTCCTTGTCCTGATTATGCCAAGGGCATGTTATCGCAGAAGCCTTTCTATATTAGTATTCCACTCATTACTCTGCGCCTCCTTAGTTGCAATCCCCTCACAGCACTCATGAGGGTCCTCTATTTCAAAATCAAGAAGTAACACTTTCATATTGACTATTTTCTGCAAACTGTAAACCTGAATACGGTTACATCTTTTAACCTTTCCAAAGAGGAGTTGATCATGGTCAATGTTCGAGCAAAACATAACACCTTGTATCTTTTTTTATGCACCTTGTTTGTCTACAATGTCACCTGCGCTATGGAGAAAAAAGAAGCAACAGCTGGGGAAAATAAAGAAAAGACAACACTAAAATTTAAGCATCAAAAAACAGGTAAGATTATCGAAGTTCTCATTGAGGGGAATTTTTATGAAAAGAATGGCACATGGTATTACGGGGGTTACAATGATGGTCGACATTATGGGCACCCAGTCAAAAAAATAGAACTCAATAAAGGCCTAACGAGAATGACAAATGCCGTCATAAAGGATGCTGCTTTTAGTCCTGCCACTGACCAAGCAGAAGCGTTTGAACTTCTCTTCGCTGAAAAATCTTCAACCCTCAAAGGGGCATCCTCCGAAATTTCATCAAACTCATCAAGCCAAACATCTTCAACAAACAGCGATGGTCCTGACCATTCTGAAAGCAAAGATGATGATGATGACGACTCCGATTACGCTCCGGATAATGATGATGAAAGTACCACCGATTCAAGTGGTAAAGAAACGGTAATCCCGCAAGCTACCACTCAGCCAACGATTTCATCGCAAGCACCGGAGAAATCAGTCGCCAACATCCAAACCCCTCAACCAAGTCGATTGAAAAGATGGTGGAATGGATTAGTAAATAAAGTATATGAAAAACGTGTGATTATTGTTGAAGGCGGGGCTATTGCTCTTGTTATTATTGCAGGAAGTATTTGTTGCTGGCACTTCTATCCAGACATTTCTGATGCAGCGCATTATGCATCAGGATGGGTATGGAACAGCTGCATGGCCGTTAAATCTCTTATTGGTACTATATTAAGTGAGGTTTCTTCTTCAAATATTGATCAATGTCCATTGAACAGGGTAATTGATAATCCAACATGTCCCCTCAATAGAACGTTGAGTGCTTACCGCGAATAAAATCCAAGGGTTTTTCAAATAAAAGGATGATGAGGAGAGTAGTATGAAAATCCTTCGTTTACTTGGCATCTATACCCTACTCATAACTGGATGCATCAATCTTTATTCTTATGATTACATCCCTGACGATGTTTCAGTCAGCGATATTTTACTAATTTTTTCGCACAACAGCGCACAATCAAAAGCCTATGGTTGGTGGTACCATCAACAACTTGGTACTTTGCAAGAACAATGGAAAGCGGGCATGCGCGGCGGCAAACTAAACTTGCAATGGCGATGGCCACTTTTCAGAAATGAAACGCCTGAAAACAGATGCCTCAATTGGCGACCAACACCATTTATTGCTTTAGCTCACGAACCAGATCCAACCGATAACTGCGCTGTCTCGTTACTTCAAAAAACAGGCGAGGTGATGAAAGCAGTTGATTATTTAAAAGAACTAACTACTTTGATTAAGAAAAATCCCAAGGATATCGTTATTCTTGTCTTGGAGGATTACCTCGATAGAACCTCATCTGCAAATGGAGCTGATGACTACTCACCCGATCAAATCAGAGAATTACTTCATCAAATGCTTGAAGACAGCGGCATCTCAAAATATGCTCTCAAACTAGGCGATGAATACCGAGCCAAAGATGGTCACAAGGCACTAAAATGGCCAACCATTGGTGAAATGCGCCGCACCAACAAACGCGTCATTATTTTTGATGACGATCCTGTTAACACTCAAGATTCTCCAATTTTGAATTATCGCAGTTCAGATATTCTACGAACAACTGATTGGCGAACATGGGAAAACGATATGAAAAACAACACGTGCACCATGATGGATGATAATCGTCAAACAACAGGTTTTTTGGTGGTGCAAGGCCTTGAAATGTCTATTCAGAAGGGAACCCCACTCGGGGATGCTCTAGATTTTGTGAACAAGATCAAAGAGTTGGTTGTCCAAGGAGTCCCAATCAAAACCGCTGATTATGAATATATGAACAGTGAACCGGTGCTTCGCAAACGAATAGACCTGGCACAACAGGCAAGCCCTGGTACCCCTCCGTCAATCTTGTGCATCGATTATCTTGAGGTTGGCGATGTGTATAACACCGTCAAGAAAATTAATCTTGAACGTATTGCACAAGTAAAAAATAACCCATAGATTGAAAACGTTCGAGTACTAAACTAACAATAAAATAAGAAAGAGCAGCTTCTGATGAACTCAGAAGCTGCTCTTTCTTATTTTATGTACTTTTTATCCAAATCAAATTTCAAGAAAGCTTTCTCTTTTCTCGTACCGATGATTGCAACCGTTCCAATGAACCCTCTAATTGCTTCTGCTCCATACGCAATGCATGAATTTTTTGTTCTAATTCAAGAATTTTCCCAACTGTAAGTTCAGCTTGTGTGCCAGGATTCCTTGTCGTTGGCAACGATCGTAATTCTTGGTAATCATTGTTTAACAAATCATTCCATGATTTAAGAACGCCATCCTTATTCATAAAAACAACATTAAAGGTCCCGTTTTCATATGTACCAATAGCAAAATAATCACCGCCAACACACGCTGTGGGAATAGTCCCTCGCCATTGTTGGGTAAAGGTATCATGCAAATGCCCGGTAAAGACGCATTTAATATTGTAATCTTTTATGACATTATAAAAAGTATCTTTGTTAGCCCCCTTCCACCAATCGCTAAAAGGGCCGACCAAATTAAAATGACAGAAAATAACAACAGGCGTTTGTGTACCAACGTCTTCCAGATCCTTTTTCAACCATTTCATAGTGTCCCATGTACAGGGCAAACAATCACACCCAGCACCGGTACCATCAGGATATTGGGCACAACAAATAAAATGAATATCACCACTGTCAAATGAATAACGTACATCGCCTTCTTGTTTTTTTATATATTCAAGAACCGCTTTTTTGTCATACCAGTGATCCACATAATTATCATGATTACCATAAGCCATATGCACAGGAATACCAAGTGCAGCAAAGGGTGCAAGCCATTCATTAGCGAAAGTAGCAAAATTCGATTCATAGCCGCTATCGGTCATATCGCCACACAACAAAATCGCTTCAACATCATCATGTGCTTGGCAATAGGCAAGCATCTTTGGCTTTTGTTGTGATTTAAGAATGTAATTTGCATGTGTTCCATCGCTCACATGAATGTCTGAGTTGACTAAGAAACTCAATGCTCGTACTTGAGATGCTACAAGTAACACACTTGCAAGTAAGAGAAGAATCTTCTTCATAACAATCTCCTTTGTATTTGTCGTTCGTATTACTTCCCAGCCCTCAATGCTGGCCCAACACGCACACGAGCCATATCGTCGGGCTTACAATACTTGGCCGCTATTGCATTCACTTCCTCTACCGTCATGGTCTGTACCCTGTTAAGCACCTTATCATAATAATCAAAACCTAAGCCTAATGAATCTAAGGAGCACAACAAATAAGCAATGGCATTATCACTCGTTACCAAATCAATCAAATCCTTCAGATACATTTGACGAGCGGCATCAATTTCACTTTCAGTTACACCCTTTTGTGTAACAAGTTCAAGCAAATGACGCGTTTGTTGCTCAGCCGTTGCAACATTCTCAGGGCTAACAATCATCCCAACATAATCAAATCCGTGCTCCTTGACAGCATTAACTGCGTATCCACCAAATGCTGAATAAAACAAACCGGTTTGCTCACGCAATTTAAAGATTCGAGAACCCAACGAACGGAAACAAACAATATTAAGTAACTTGAGAGGAATAAGATCAGCGTCATAAATAGTAAGCGGTGACGGTTGCCCAAGCAAGAAGATCACTTGATCTCTTAGCATTGCGTGATCAACAAAGGCACGTTTTTCAAAATTACCGCCATTCTTAGGAAACTCTTTACGAATACCTGTTGGCCATGAACCAAATACTTTGGTTATCAAACTAACCATTGAATCAAGATCAAAGTCACCAACAATAGCAATGCTCATATTGGCAGGGCACACATACTGCGCATGCAATTCCTGTAACGATCGTGTATTAAGATGTTTAACAATGGAGCATGCTTCATCATAGGTCCATGCAAAAGGATGCCCTTTGTAAATCATATTCTTTAAAATACGAACAGCCGTAAGCTTTGGCGAATCCTTTGCTCGCTGATAATTATCAATAAAAATATGTTGTACTTTTTCAATACCTTCAGACGGAAATGTTGGTTGCGTAAGAATATGATAAAAACGCTCAATAAGTTTTTCAAAATCATGACGCAAGCAATTAAAACGCGCACCCTCATCAGTAAATGAATATGTTGCTCCAAGTTGCTCAAAGAAATCAACATTATCTGTCTTGGAATATTTGTGGCTTCCCTCCATAAGCATATGCATCATAAAGCCAACACCTATTCCCTCTTTGGCACTATCCAAAAATTCAGCATCTTTAAATTGACACGTTAATGCCACCAAAGGAACATAGCGTCGAGGCGCAAGCAAGACACGCAGTCCATTGGGCAACTCAAGCGTACGCTCAGGCTTTGGAAAGGTAAATGTTAATGCTTCTGGTGATTGCATTGAATACAACAATTTTGGCTCCTCAACCGGCGTTGTTCGTTGGTGACTTGCCAAAATTTTCTTCTCAATATCATCCGACAACCGCTTAATGGTAGTCTTTAAATCGTGTTTTTGATCTGGTAATGGCAAAACCTCTATACGATTCATTAAAAATGGATCCAGATATTTTTTAACAAATTCCTGTATCTGAGGACTCGTAATTTGATAGTACTTATAAACACGCTTAAAAATATCAAATTCATCCTGTGTTGAAAAATAAGATTTAATCCAGTTGTATACAAAATCAACATGATCTTGCATTTTTTTGAAAAACTTTTTGCTCTTATGTTTGGCTACTCGTTCAATTTCCTGTTCACCAACACCATCTTTGATTATAGATTCAAATTCGCTACGAACAAATTGCTCGCAGGCTTCTGTTGCTCCAGGCATTGGTTCAACAAGAATCATAAAAACGCCGGCCTCCATAAACTTGGCAGCCTTCACGGTCACTGATGTAGCAATCTTTTTGTCATCAATCATCCCATGATGAAGACGACTGGACTGTCCTGTTCCCAATAATGATTCAAGCGCTGATGAGATATGCTCAATTTCAGATTTGATACCAGGGATAATCCAATAGAACCCAAGCTGCTCCTTTTTGACATCCTCAAAATAGCGCGTGTGATGTGTAACCAATTCTGGGATAACGGTTGGAAATGGTTTAACAACAGATCCTTTTTCGGCAACAAGTGGTTCAAAATGGTCCTTGGCCATCTGCAACGCTTCTTGTTCATCAACATCACCAACAATAAATAAGGTTGCTCGATCGGGACGATAATATTTTTTATAAAATTTCTTAAGATTATCCGCACGCAAACTCACAAGATCTTCTTTGAAACCTATAATGGGAGTGTGATAGGGATGATTCGACGGAAACACCAATTCGCACGCTTTGACAACCATTGTTTTCCAATAGTTATCCCGTTGCATTTTAAGCTCTTGAACAACCGCCTTAAGTTCTGATGCTAAGTGCTGTTCATCAAACCGACAATTTTGCATACAATCGGCAAGGATCGGCAAAAAAGGTTTCCAATTGTTGCGATTCGCTTCAAAATAATAACTGGTCACGTCATAACTAGTAAATGCATTAAAGCTTGCCCCATATTTGCGAGCTATTGAATCGATGTCTGTTTCAGACATTTTTTCGGTACCCTTAAAAATCATATGCTCAACTAAATGAGCCAACCCCCGTTCCCCCGAATCTTCAACATATGAGCCAACATCATAGGCTATCTGCACTAAAACCTTAGGTAATGATGTATTTTTGAAAATTAAAACATGCATCCCATTAGAAAGAACATGTTTATGAATTCGACCTGCTGGTATGGTAAAATAGTCACTCAAACGCACAACGTGTTTACTCCGTTTATACATAATCACCCAATACAAAGCTAAGGAAACAACCACTAAAAACGTCATTCCCAAGACAAACTTCTTCTTTCGTGATAAAATTTTCATACTCTCATCCCAATTTTGTGACAAAAAATAATTTCTATGTTACAAAAATAACCCCTGCATATAAGCTTTGTAAAGTGTAATGTTTTTTGATTTTTTTAGGTATACCTTACCTTATGAATATACTCTTTATCCGTGTTTCAGCCATTGGTGATGTTATTCATACCATCCCAATGATTTCTTTTATCAAAACATATAATCCCAACGCTCGCATTAGCTGGATTGTTCAAGAAAAAGCAGCGGCGTTACTTGTGGGACAACCGTTCTTGGATCATGTATGGATACTCCCCGACAACTACTTATCCCCACGAAACTGGTCAAAAACATTCTCAATTATTAAGCAAGTTCGTTCGCATCAATGGGATGCTATCATTGATTTTCAGGGGCTCCTTAAAACATCATTGATCATCGCTCCTCTTCGCGGCAAAAAGTATGGTTTTGATAAAAAAAACGCCCGCAGCAGCCTGAGTACATGGTTCACCCATTATCATGTCAATCCAACATATACTCATATTATTCAGAAGAATTTATCATTGGTATCACAGGTTATATCTGACCTCCTTCCCATTACTACATGCCCAACAACCAATCAACTTCAACAAACAATGTTTATCACTATCCCATCAAACAGTGAACTCGCTGTTCAAACTTGGTTACAGAATAATCACATCAATCGTTTTATCGCCATATGCCCTAACACCACCTGGCAATCAAAACACTGGCCCTTACAACGATGGATTGAATTGGTTGCACTCCTAGCACGCACCAAAACCGATTATCAAGTTGTATTAATTGGCAAAGATTTCGGATCTGCCGCCGCTGAACTTGCTCAAGCTGCTCACCAAGCTCATCATTCACTGTATGCAATACCAGCGTGGGATCTCATAACAACCGCCGCATTAATAAAAAAGGCTTCCTTGGTCATTGGCCCTGATACGGGCATTATGCATCTAGCAGATTTTTTAAAAATCGATACGCTTAACATATTCGGACCAACATTGATCGCTAAACATGGGCCATTTTGGAAACAAAGCAACATAACTAATGCTATCCAGGTTCCCTGTTCCCATCGTTATAAAAAAACACATGACGGCCCAAATCAAACAAATTTAGAACAAAATTGCATGTTAACGCTTAAAACTGATATGGTATTTACAAAGATTCACAACATTTTGGGATTATAAGGGGCTCTTATTTAAAGAGGCTATTTATGAAGAAGATACTACGAATTATCCTGTATTGTTCACTAGGATCAATAACACTAGACCTTGCCGCAAAAAAAGTACAACCACCCATGTTGCGATTCCCGGCACCAGAGGTTGGGATTGTTGGCAACAAACCATTCTCATTGAATCTAGATGCTGCGGTAAGCACAGCACTTAAACATCGTCCTGACCTTGAAGCATATAGCTATGCAACGCAAGCAAACAAAGCGGTCGCAAAAGCTGCCATTGCAGGATATTATCCAAAGTTTTCTCTACAAAGCACTTTTAATCAACAAACCGGCGAAAAAGATATCAACAACACAACGTATCTCAACGCAGATCAATTGATTTATTCCTTTGCTGGCCCACTTCAACAATACAAGAAAGCAAAAAAAGTTTCAGAGATCAGCAAACTTGATGAAGATGTTCTTGCCAATAAAATCAAGCTTGAAACCACCAAGGCCTTCTTGCAAGCATGGCTTTTACAAAAACAACAACAAACCATTCGCGCATTAAAAAAATCATCAACAGAAACCTTTAAACTTGCTCAACATCAGAACAAATTAGATTTACTTGATAAAAATGTTTGGCTTAAAAATGTCGAAGATTTTGCCGCAAATGAATCAACCATTAGCCAATACAGCGACAGTGTTCAAATAGCATATCGCCGCCTTGAATTTTTACTTGGGCAACCACTTTTACCACAAAAACATGGTGAACATCCAACACAGCTAGAATGGCGTTACACCAAGAATCCACACATTGACGCTTTAGAGGCATATTATAATTATGCGCTCAAAAACAGACCAGAAATCAAGCAAAGCACTCAAAAGATTGGCATCGAAAAAGATAATATAACGCTGGCGCAGGGGGCTAGGCTTCCAACGGTATCAGCTAATTTTCAATCTGGTCACCTAGCATACCACTATGATGCAACTAACCTCACCCCCTCATATGGTTATTACAGTGCCTCTGTCTCAATAGCATGGCCATTCTTTGATGGGCTCGTCAGTCAATATCAAGAGCAACAGGCCTATGCATCAAAAATCAAAGAAACCCTCCTCAAAGATCAAGCAATTTTGGATATCAAACAAGAAGTTCAGGAAAAATATCATATAGCATCACAGGCATTAACCAATCGCAAAGCACAAAAAATAAAGTATTTGCGCACGCGCAATGATTTTAAACTCAGTAAACTACAATTTAAGATTGGACAAATTGCTGAACCAGATTTTGAAACTGCAAAGACAGCTTGGCAACAAGCGCAGCTCGATTGGTTAACCGTCAATGCTAACACAGAAAATAGCTTACAAGACCTCATTTACGCATGCGGCTATCCAGATGAGTTGGCCTAGGTTCTGTACTAAAAAACTTAGTTCAACGCAACCGCTTAACTTTCTAAGGCATCTTTAAACTTACGTCGTGCAGCCTCAGACAAGGAAAAATATACTTTCATCAAGTCATTATCAAGTGAAATCTTCTTATTCCAGTCAAGCTTGTTTTGTAATGTAATTACTAAGGCAAGCTGCTTAAAACTCAAATCAAACAAAGAAATGTCAAAAATAAAATCATTATCGATCAATCCAAGGATAATTTTTGAACCATCATGAGTCATAATTCTTACACTGTCTGCTGCCAAATCGGGAAAGACATAAAGCAACTCCCCTAAATTAGCATCCCAAATACAAGCATCAGCGGTTGGGACAGCAGTTATGAATTTAGAACCATCATGTGTTATTGCTATATTTATTAAACTATGACCAGGAAGATGAGTGCATACATGAGAATATTTTTCTGAATCAATATCAACAATATCCAGCTCGCATTTATCAGTACTGGCATCACCAACAATAAACTTTGACCCCTTTTGGGCTACTGAACCAATCCATGGTATGTGATAGTGAGTTTTAAATAATACTTTTTTCTTGTAAACATCAAAAAAATAAGAACATTTATCACTCGAAACAACAACAGTATCTTCTGAAGTCAACCCTACTAAATGAAAGCCATCAATCAAATCGGTAAAGCCTTCTGAATTAATATCCCAGACACGAACCTTGCCCCCATTAATTGATTCAGCTATAACCTTAGCGCTATCTTGAGTTACTTTTAGGATTTTACTGGTAAAATTTTGGGACCCTTCAAGAACTCGAATGCATTTATTTTCATTAATGTCATATATACAGATACCATCTTTTGAATAAGTTATAGCTTTAGAGCCATCTGGTGTCATTTTTAAGAAGTGTATACGCGCGGTTTCGCTTTTTGAATCGCCACCAAGAAGGCATTCTCCTGAATCAATATCCCAAACTCTAAAAGCACAGTCTTTGTTTGATCCAGTTATGACTTTAGAGCCATCTTTAGTTATATCTAGCATATAAATAAAGCCATCGCCTCCTCCAAAGTCGCGAAGGAATTCATAGGACATAATGTCATAAATACAGACCTTACAACGATCCTCAGACAAAACAACTATCTTTGAACCATCTGGGGTTATTATTGGAGCATCTCCCTTATTTATAAATCCTGGAAATCTATGAAAATCACAGCCGCCAACACGAATAATAACATTATCATTAACCCCAACACAAAATGAGTAAGCAACAAGTCTCGACCCGTCAGGCGTTAGTGCTACTCTGCCCCACGTATCCGCAAAACTTCCCCAATGTAATGGTTCTAAGGCTCTTGTTGCTATAGACATGTTACACATAAGAAGGTTAACAATACGACTTCTTTCAACAGGATGTGGGAAAACCTTCTTCAAATAATTAAGCGCCTGATACCTCATGGACAATCCATGGTCTGTAGATTTATCTTTTAATTCATCTTCGAATTCGTCAATTATAGTAAGAAGTTTTGGGTTTTTGAAAATATCAAGAACTGCTTGATTTAATTCTTCTAATGATATGTTACTGGAAGAGCTAGAAGAACTTGACGGTGGTGGGATCTTTTTTGTTTGGCAATGCACATATGAAGAAATTAATAAGCACAGGCATAATCGCATTAATACATTTTCGAATATTGTCATTTGAGTAACCTTTCTAAAAAATATGCCATAAGCAAGCATGTTGCATCATGTGGAAGTCCATATTAAAGAAACTTAACGAAGAAGGCTAGACTCAATTTTATTATATTTTCAATATCAAAAATGCAGTTTAATTTGAAATTAACGTCTACAATAACATCCCTTTACCTGCTTCCATCAAAGCCCGCCACGCAACAGGAAACAATTCTTGCATGATTGATGATATGAGATTCGCATATTCCTGAATTTCACGCTGCGCAGCAGCATCACAGCGCAACACAGCCAAACGTCCATACCCCGCCAAACTTGCGGTTTCAATAAATTCGGTATACATCGATTGTGGTAAAATCATGCGTGCCTGCTCTGGACAGATCCCTTGCTCAAGCAACTGATTGTAATAGTCACATGCTTGCTGTACATAAGCCCTCATTCCATCAACCGCGACTGTATTGTTAGCAATCGCTTCATCCTTTGACCCCTGTTTGATACTCTTGTCACGTTGACGAAGGACAGCCGGGACAAAGCATTCTGGGGGTGTTGAGATATAGCGACGGGAAACTTCATTACGAGCAAAGCCTACCGTATGACGATACCATTCACGCACCACACAGATCGGCATTTTAATTCTGAATCTTACCTGCGGATGAAAAAAGGGAGTAATGTGTTTGTGTTGTGCAAGATAAAAAATGAGATCTTTATCACGAGCGGCAAGATGCATGGAACCATCAGCAGCTTGTTCGAAAGAAGATTCTTTATTCATAGAAACACGAGCAGCATTAGCCACCGTTAAATCGCTACCAAAACATTCTAATAATTCGATAAAGCCAACTCCGTCATGAATATAACGTTTGGTTAATGCCGGTTGAGCAACATTTTTTTGCGCTGAAAAATGTACCATTGTTTCCATAGAAAAGCTCCCCTTTATACGTATGCTTGTTTTTTATTTCAATACATTTTAAAATTCCATACATGTAGGCGATAATACCTTAAAGCGGGGAGCTTCTCAAATGAATAAAATAAAAGCCGTCAGAACCTCGGTTGCCATTGTGGCATGGTTGACATTGTTGTTATTGAGCAAATACGTAAAGCTCTCTTCCTTACTTGGTTCATCCACTATGTTTATTGGCGGCGTTGCTACGATTACCCCTCTGCTGGGAGGTTTATTTTCAGCGTCATCCACGGGTATGTTATTAACCGGCCTGGTTGGCATTGCAGCATTATTACATCAAATTCCCATCACTGCCGGAGTACCAACTATGCTTGCTACCTTATCCTGGGCAACTTCACGTTATAACAATAATCATATTCTAAGCATTGCACTCCATGTGATACTACCCCTTACGTGCATGGTAATCTTTGCACTCCATCCAGTCGCACACTATGCATTTGCCTACACATTGTATTGGCTTATCCCACCATGTGTATGGCTTGCTCGTCATTATGGTTATGGAACTGGAATCTTTATGACAGCACTGCAGGCAAGTTTCGTTGCTCATGCGATCGGGGGAACCATATGGCTCTTTATTGTTCCTATGACAGCCAACCAATGGCTTTCACTTATCCCACTTGTTGCTGTTGAACGATTAACATTTGCGGGAATCAGCGCACTGAGCTTTTATCTAATCCAATATTCAGTTGACGCCGTAAAAAACCTGCGGGTAAAAAAGCCTCTTACAACCCCTTAAATATCCCTTCAAAAACAAAATCTGCTATTGGCTTACGATCCGTTAGCTCTTCTTTTTGTTGCAAATCTAATGGCAAATCTTGCTTACGGCCTAACTTTCCAATCGCACACATTGCTTCAATATCATAATCTTGTGGGATGTTATAGGTCGTTCGTGCTTTGTCATAATCAAAACCCTCCATGCCATGCACCACCAACCCCATCATTGACCCTTGCAATGCCAAACTCATCCAGGCCGCACCGGTATCGAATGAATGTGTTCGTGCCGGCTTGTCGTTGTATTCAAAATTCTTGCGTGAAATAATGAGTACCAATGCAGCAGCATTTTTTGTCCATGATTGATTAAACGGCACCATAAGATCAAACATCGCTTGCCAATGGACAGACCCATTGATTGCATAAATAAATCGCCATGGTTGATTGTTATACGACGATGGCGCCCAGCGTGCAGCCTCGAAAAGAGTCATCAGTTCATTGGTACTTAATTTTTCACCGGATAATGCACGAGGGGACCATCGATTGAGAAATAGTTTATTGACCCCGTAGAGGGCCTTACGAATACTCATCCTATCTCCTTTTAAAAATTATTTAAAATGGCAAATCATCCTCGAAAGGCGCTTGGTCTTTGAGATTCACCTCTCCACCAGGAGCAGCCTCAACACTTGATGATACCTTGTGAGTCTTTTTAACGCGTGATGATTTTGATGATTCGGACATTGCAGGCGCAAAGTCTGCTGATTGGCCACCGCCTGATGCAGCTGATTCATCTGAAACATCCTGAGAGCCGGCAGTATCATCTGCTTGCTGTGCCGAAGCCAAGAAAGTAACACGGTCAGCTACAATCAAATACTTGGTACGTTTGTTGCCGTCAGCCTCTTGCCATGAATCCATTTTCAAGCGACCTTCAACTAACACTGCGCGGCCTTTAGCTAAATATTGCTTACAGCTATCAGCCTGAGCGCCCCACACATCGACGTCAATAAAACAAACTTCCTGCACCATACTACCTGATTGTTTATTCTTGAATTGACGATTGGATGCCAAACCAAAACGACACACCGATTGTCCGGATGGTATTTGTTTGATTTCAGGGTCACGGGTTAAGTTTCCCATCATAATAACGCGATTATAGCTTGCCATGATAAAACCTCTGTAAAAAAAATAGATTGTTAAGGAAAAGTATTCTGGATGTTATCACATCATTGGTATTTGACAAGATTTACGACAAAACTTGTCATAAAAACCAATCCTATAGAAAAGGAACAAATATCACCTATGTTAAAGCTTGGAATTTATTTCAGGATCCATACGTGGATGCTGAAATAAATTCAGCATGACAAATGTTGAAACTCCCTTTTTATATTTAATCGTAAACCCTTAGCAATATTTTATCGTTGCACATTAATACACTAAGAAATAAACCTTTGAGTAAGCACTTCAACATCCTTACAAAACAACAGATATGTCTCTGTCTTGTGCACAGCACTGGTATATACCTCATTGAGATATTGAGCTAGCAGCACCGGAGTACACCGCCATTGAATAACTTCTTTAAACAATTCTTTACCAAGAAGCAAATTAGGCAAAGACATAAAGGGCACCTTAACTAATAAACGCGCAATGCAATATGTCATCCATGATATTTTAAAGGCAACCACGGTCGGCACACCGAGTAATGCCAATTCGAGAGTCACCGTACCAGGCTTGCTCAAGGCGGCACAACAACGAGCTAGTTGTTTGAACTTTTCCTGCTCATCACGCACCACCGTAACACATTGCCATATGATACCTAAGTTATGCTTACGCACGATGGCTTCAAGTGTCGACACCGGAATAGATTGTGCAAGAGGTATAACAAAACGAAGTTCCGGATATACTTCGTGTAATTTAGCTGCAACACGTAAAAAAAGTGGCAATAAACGCGTCACCTCAGACAATCGTGAACCTGGAATTAACGCAATCATAGGTTCTTTATGAGCACTGCGATATGGTACAACAGCTTCATAAACAGGATTGCCAAGCCATTGGACGGTCAAGCCTCGTTTTCTATACCATTCAACCTCAAAAGGATAAAGAACAATAACGTGATCACAAAATCGCTTGAGTTTTTGTATGCGCCACGCCCCCCAACACCACAATTGTGGTGGGGAAAGATAGGTAATAGTCAGATGTGGATTTTTTTGTTTAAGTTTTTTAATAAGCCTAAGATTAAAACCAGGGAAGTCGACAACAACAACCTCATCGATTTTAGTTGATATAATGTGGGTTGCCAACGTATCCATAAAACGCAGTAAGCGTGGTAGATGTCTAATAATTTCAGCAATCCCAACAATGTTTAAGTGTTCAAACCGCTCATATAAATATGCGCCAGCAGCAGCAAGGCAATCCCCGCCAACCGCTTGGATAACCATATCGGGATTATCTTTACGCATTTTATTAACATACCATGCAGCTAAACGATCGCCAGATACTTCCCCAGCTACGATAAAAATACGTTTCATATATGCTTCAGACATTCGTCCGCCCTAAAGGTGGAGGTTATGTTCGTCATAACAGTTTGCAATTGTTTGAGCTCAGCATCAGTACGGCAACAAAGCTTGGTAGAATGATTCGAGGCATCCGGCTTTTTGCTGTCAACAGCAATCTTGCTCAGCATTGTCCATCGCTCGTGCAACTGCCGTTGAGCCATATCAACAGATTCAAGCGCTTTTTGGAGATTATTCCTTGAGGCTTTTTTAAATGGCGGTTCATTATCAATCAATTTTTCAGCAATTGAAGTGCATTGCCGTTGAAGCGTAGCAACCATTTGATACATGTCACCAGTTTGTTTGAAACATTGGGTATAGGTACAACCAGATACACCACCTGATAACTGGCGCTGAGCCAAGGAAGATTGAAGCTCCCCCATTACCTGATTAATCTGAGTTGTCGAATCTAAAACATGTTTGGTTGCTGTGCCTATACGCTCTTTGAGGGTGCGCTGCGATACTTTTTTTTGCTCACCTTTTTTGGGAGCAATAATAAATTCATCGGTAGGCAAGATTTTAGTATCATTTCCATAACACCACCCACCACTAAAAAAAAAGCAAAAGGAGGCAAGACCAATCAAAAGCTTCATCTCAATCCTTTCTTACATAAAAACAAGGGGCGTATAAACGCCCCTTGTTTTTGCAAACTTGTTGGTTTAAGTTTGTATATTTAAAATAAAATATTATTTAGTTTTTCTTTGCTGCGCGAGCTGGTTGTTTTCTCGTGGCTTGTTTCTTTGTTGTTTTTTGTTTTGTTGTTACTTCAGCAGCTGGCTTTACTTCTGTTGTTTTTGGTGCTTCTACTGTTGTTGTTGTTTCTGCTTTTTTGACACCCAAATTAAACCAGTGCCACTTATAAGCAGCCCAAACACCTGTGGCAACGACAGCTGCGGTTGCAAGACCTAAGCCAAGATACATCAAATTGCGTTTTTGTTGAACTGTAAGCTTAGATGTTCCAGCCAATGCGTTGGTTTCAAGACCTTCAGCAACAAGCGTCAAAATTTGATCTTGTGAAAGACCAGCTTTTTTTGCTTCTGTAACAAGTTCTTGAACCTTTTGTGCTGCTTGCAGAAGTTCTGCTTCAGTTGCAGCGGAAACATTAGCAGTCATCAATGCTGCTGCTGTCAATGCTATAAGTATTCTTTTCATAAAAACCCCTTGTAAAAATAACCAACAAGCACTTACTTGCACTACTATTTCAATAACCGAAACGATTCGGTTTGTCCACTATAATAGGCTTTTCTTAAAAGTCAACATAACAAAGCAACCCCCAATAAGTTTGTATTTCCAATTAGAAACTAAAGGCACGGGGTGTCCCGTGCCTTTAGTAAACTTGTTGGTTACTGCTAGATAAGTTTAGGTATTATTGATTTACTTTTTCTCTTCAACGGCAGGTTTTTCAGCGGTTGTAGCTGTTGGAGGAACAACTGGTTGTTCTACAGGTTTTACAACATCAACTGGTTTTTCTACTACCACAGGTTTTTCTGTTACCGCTGGTTTTTCTACCGCTGTTTCAACAGCAGGTTTTTCTACGACTTCCGCAGGTTTCTCAGCTGTTGTTGTTTCAGCCACTGTTTCAGTTGGCTTGTTAGCGGGGTTGTCTACTACCGCAGGTTTGGC
>CAYUQI010000004.1:6005-23972 GCA_964446935.1 uncultured Pseudomonadota bacterium | reverse complement strand
CAGCCACTGTTTCAGTTGGCTTGTTAGCGGGGTTGTCTACTACCGCAGGTTTGGCATCATCTTTTTTGGCTTCATCTTTGTTGGTCGTTGTTGTTGTTTTCTTCTCTCCACCAAAATAATTCTTAAGGGCCCAAATACCGGTGATTATTACCCCACCGCTGATAAGTCCCAAACCAAAATACATTAATGCTTCTTTTTGTTGTGTTGTAAGTTTTGGAATGTTTAACAATGCATCTTGCTCAAGCCCTTGAGCTACAAGCCCTAATGTTTCTTGTGTTGAAAGACCGGCTTTTTTTGCTTCTGCAACAAGCTCTTGCAACTTTTGTGCCGCTTGTCCCATTTTTTCATCGGCAGGTACCATAGCAGATACATTTGCCATCATCACTGCTGATGCTATTAATGCAACTAATATTTTTTTCATAAAACTCCCTTTGTTTTCTTACCTTATCACGATACCAACAAGTAATCGTTCCTGTTTTAATTGAAACGTCCCCTATCATAAACAGTGTGATAAAAATAAACAAGCGGCAAAAAAAGATTTTTTTTAGTTACGTAAGAGAAGATTCGTAACAAGCACGTTGAATATATTTAGCAAGAGAAACAAGCGAAAAAAAACTTAGTAAAATTAAAAAAGCCACATCAGTCTTCCACGGATGCCAACCAATAAAGTGACACACAAACAACCATAGTAAAAAAACAGATTGAAAAAAGGTTGTTAACTTCCCCCACACCAAAGGTTCAATCGATACATTCTTTTTCCATAACAGAATAATTGCACCAAGTATCATGATAAGTTCACGACCGGTAACGATAGCAAAAAACCACCATGGAACATGAAAAAGAGGCGAAGAGAAAAAGGCCAATGAACCAAAAGCAGCAAGCATCAAACTCTTATCTGCCAAAGGATCTAACAATGCCCCAAGCTGTGATTGTTCATGCCTAAGCCGCGCCAAATATCCATCAATAACATCTGAAAACGCAGCGCTCACAAATAATGCAAACGCAAGAAGAACCCATTGGTAATACATGCAAAACATAATACAGGGAGATGATACCAATCGAAGGATTGTTAAAACATTTGAGGGAGTTGCCCACCGTTTATCAGTAGCAACACGAGCCATCAAGATACGCCATTTATTCATTATTTCATAAAACCTTGCATTAATAACCCCTTACACTATGGTACACTATAGCAGACAGACGGTAGTTTTTAAAGCCTATTTAAGGGAAATACATGGTTTTTGCAAGTATTTCAAATGAGATGCTTTTAATTCTTCATGTTATTGCGGTATGCGGTATAACACTTGGAGCACTTGCCCTTGGCAAGGAAGCATTGATAACAACACTCTGTTTTTTTAGTCTTCTATCCAATCTGTTCATCGCAAAACAAATAACATTATTCGGCCTTAATGTCATCAGCACCGACGTCTATGCGGTTGGAAGTATCTTTGTACTCAATCTGTTGCAGGAGTACTTTGGTAAATCAAGCGCACAGAAAGCAATCATTATCAACATGGGCATGCTCATATGCTACCTATTGATGAGTCGCTTTGCCTTGTGGTATACACCAAATATTTTCGATTCTATGCAGACACATTTTGTTGCTCTATGCACCCCTCATCTGCGAATTATTATCGCTTCAATTTCAGTTTATGTTTTGGTTCAATACCTGAGTATCGCTTGGTATGGTATTGCCAGAAAATGGTTGGGGGACAAATATCTTGCCACACGCAATGTACTCATACTCAGCACAAGTCAATTACTTGATACCACTCTTTTTAGCATTACCGCACTGTATGGTATAGTACATTCAATTATTCCCATTATTGTAGTAAGCTTTAGCATTAAAATGTTTGTTATCATGTGCAGTATTCCTTTTGTCCGTTTAACACGATTAATCATTAAACCACATCAATCAAATGTATGAAACACTTCCATTTTGAACGTATTCACACATCAAAAAAATCTCGAGCACGCGTTGGGCGTATTCATACACCACATGGTGTCATAGATACCCCCAACTTTGTTGCCGTTGGCACCAATGGTGTCATCAAAGCACTTGATAGTCAGATGGTCGAGCAACTGGGTATTCAACTGATGTTTTGCAACACCTATCACCTGTTGTTACAACCAGGCACGCAGATCATTCAACAGGCTGGCGGCATTCACCACTTTATGAATCGCTCAAAACCGATCATCACCGATTCAGGTGGATTTCAAGTATTTAGCCTTAAATACGGAAGTGTTCATGATGAACTGAAAAGTCGCGGAACCAAACGGCCAGAAAACAGTATTCTTAAAATTACTGAAGATGGCGTTATTTTTCGATCATACCGTGACGGTACGCGTATCGTACTCACCCCAGAACGATCAATTGAAGCACAAAAAGAGATTGGGGCTGACATCATGATCGCCTTTGACGAGCTGCCACCATATCACATGACCCCACGCAAATTGAAAGAAAGTGTTGATCGTACCCACCGATGGGAAAAGCGTTCACTGGATACGCATCTGAGTAATGTTAATAATCAAGCGCTCTATGCCGTCATTCATGGTGGACTCGATTTAGAACTGCGTAAAAAAAGTTGTGATTATTTAACAACACTGCCCTTTGATGGCTTTGCTGTCGGTGGCAGTTTAGGCAAAACACGACAAGAAATGTTTGATCTTTTGCGCTATGTCATGCCGCTGCTTCCAACAGATAAGCCAAATCATTTGCTTGGCATTGGAGATCTGTTTTCCATCCCTACGTGCGTTGAACTCGGTATAGACACCTTTGATAGCTCACATCCAACCAAAGCCGCACGGCACGGATTGTTATTTACCACAAAAGGACCTCAACGTATTTTTCAAAGCGGCAACGCAACACAATTCAGACCAATTGAGGATGGCTGCACGTGCCCTACCTGCCAACATTACACCGTTGCCTACCTCTGCCATCTATTTAAGGCAAAAGAATTAAGCGCATTCTCATTGGCAACCATTCATAATCTTCACTTTATGGTCACACTCATGGAGCAGTACCGCAGTAGAATTTTGAATGATGAATTATAACAACGGATTTTCTTTAAACCCAATAAACTGACATTCAGCATGCGGAGTCATGCCAAATTGTTCATGCACCATACGTTGCATGGACTTTGCCAATTCGATGACATCCCGAGATGTTGCGCCAACACTGGTCACAAGCATGTTGGCATGTTGATGTGAAACAGCAGCATTACCAACCCGCAGCGCACCTTTGACACCAATTTTATCAAGATAATAAGCAACAAATGGGATCTTTTTACCATTCACTTCATATGAGACTTCTTCCGGCAAAAAGTTTCTAAAAAAACTTCCACAGGTATTGGCATATGGATAGCGAGCTTTGCGATGACGAATGATTTCATCACGCCTGCCCTTGGCATAGGCAGCATCCAATGCATCACCCTGCTTAAGCGCAAAGGTTGCATTCACCACATAATGCTGTTTATCAAACAAAGCAGATTGATCATACCCAAAGTGAAACCATGCCGTATCAACATCACTGATGTGGCCTGTTTGGCGATTAATAACACGCGCTTTGACTAAATAGTGGCTCAAAAAAAACTGAAAATAATGAATATTGATGTATGCCGAGCCACCGACAGTACCAGGAATAGCACTAAATTCTTCAAGACCAAGCAAACAATGATCGAGGCAAAAATTGATTAAATCTTGTATGGCAACGCCAGCACCTGCAGTCACCTGACTTTCACGTTCATTAATGGTAAGAGCTGTAAGTTGTGGCCGAATGACAAGACCATCAAAGCCCTCATCGCTCACCAATACATTAGCCCCTTCACCCAACATACAAATATCAAGCTTATATTCACGGGCAAAAGCAAGTGCATCAGCAAACTCCTGTTCCGTTGTTGGCTCACAGAAATAACGTGCACAACCCCCTGTTCTAAACCAATTTTTATCATGCAAAGAAATATTTTGTTCGATTTTCATACACACCACCTTAATAATCGTTTTACCGGTTCGTAGTATAGCGTCGACTTGAAAATTGAAAAAGATGTTCCAAATCTTGTTTTTTTAAATTTCAGATATGAAATATATTTATCCTAGCGGCTTATTATTTCAATTTATAAAAAGATTGAGATACCAGACCCCGTTGGCGTACATTTAAAATGATCAGGGGGAACCAATTATCAAAGGAGGACGACAGCTCCATGTAACATAAAGCTTACGTAATCAACAACTAACATTTCTTGGGGGGATTTATGGGATCAATAAATAAATTTATTGTTTCATTGGGAGGACTTTTTGCACTGTCTTGTTGTCATCTTTTGTCAACTGACAAGAAAGACATCAATCAGCTCGCTTTTGTCGAAGTTTCAAAAAATCGATTATCAACACAAATCATGTTTGGCTTCCAGGGGCCTATACAATTCACACCTTCCATTAATCAGCAACACAACCAACTTATCTTCTCGTTTCCTGGCACCAGCATACAAGCATTTAATAGCAAGGCTGTGCTTGCTAAATTCCAAAGCCTCAAAAAGGATGGACTCATTCGCAATGTCTCACTCCAGGTTAAAAAGACACCAGAACCTATGATTGCTCTCGTTATTGAATTTGCTCCGTATCGCTCAGTTAATAACGGCGATGAACGCACACGTAACAAGTTCCTCGTCAAATGGAATACTCTTGAAAATTCATATCGCCTCATTATTGATATATTTCTCAAAGAAGATCTTGACCAACTCACTAAAAAAGATGCCATTTTATTGCATACACGGAATGATGCACAACAATACGATGTGCAGCCAGTATACCATCAACAGCCACATATCGTTATTGACCCTGGGCACGGCGGAAAAGATACCGGAGCGAAAGGTCACTTTGGTGCGATTGAAAAGGACATTACACTTAAAATTGCCAAAAAGCTGCACAAAGAGCTCAAGAACCATGGGTATACTTCATTGCTAACACGAAGTGACGATAAAACATTATCACTAGAAGATCGATCAAATATTGCCCATCAACTCAGAGCAGACTTGCTTGTATCAATTCATGTCAACGCTTCAAAAAAGCCAAGAGACATGGGATTGGAAACTTATTTTTTTAATTGCAATGAACTGTATCCACGAAAAGGAAAGACAGGGTTTTTGTTTGTTAATATCGACAAAAACCTTGACACCATAAAACGACTCAATAATCATACAGCAAAAACCATTGAACAATCAAAAAGACTAGCGCAGGCAATTCAAACCAATATCATTAAAAACCTCAGAGACAACAGTATTACAATTAATGATCGTGGCATTAAACCAGAAAAATTTAGAGTATTTCTTCAAACCGAAATTCCATCAAGCCTTGTAGAAATTGGCTTTCTTACCAACCACAAAGAAGCTCGGAATCTCATGAAAAAGTCGTACCAAAAGATTATTGCCCAAGGTATTTATCAAGGTATTGAATCATATTTAAAACAAGAGTCTATGTCGCACAGCTCCCAAGACGAATAAATGTCAGTGGACAATCTTCGCCTCGTGCAATATTAAGCAACACTTTTTGCGTTACCGGTTTCCGAAGCTGTTTAACATGTAAGCTTAATTTCTTGGGAAGCGATTCTGCCCCAATGCCCCACCCACCATAATTACTTGGAATAGCAACATAATACATTTCATTAAATGAAATCAAAAAAGCCTTTTTAGGGCTTAGAGTAAAATCTGATGTTTGGCAAAAGCGTCGTTCAAAAATAACCTTACCACACTTCTTATGTGTCGTATTGTCATACACCTGCCATTCAGTAATGCTCAACGGTAACTGTACATCTTTGTCTGTGGAAAGATGAGCATTGAATGAACCATTCTCCTTGTAGTCGGAACGCTTCATAGTAACATTACTCAGAGGAACTTCGTCGCCTATCCCTCGATTGGTGGCATTACTTTTGACCAACCAATCCCATCCCTCAGAATAATACAACGGTTGTGATGGAAGCATAGGATCTATCACGCGAATATTGTAAATACCATGTTCCAGTAATTGATAAATATCAGTACCGCCAGCAATATAAACAATCTCCTTGCCGCGGTTAGCCTCTTGGGCTATACGTTTGAGGCAATCATCATGCCAATGTTTCCACCCTTCACCAACTAAATGAAACCACATTATTGAATAAAACAAACGAGCAATCTGGTGCTGATCTGGCGTTTTTAAAATGGTATAAAAATCATCAAATGTTTTTTCTCCATAGCAATACTCAAACATACGATTTGCCAATGCAAAACAACAACGCATCCGTTCATCTTTATAACGTGAAACGAAAAACTGTTTTGTTAAACGCTTGTATCTATTGATAACAGGATCAACCTCCATACCGTTTTCTGCCATGTTAACATTGCTATCAATAAAATCATGGTTTTTCAAATAATTCAAAAACCCTGCAATATCATGATCAAACCATTGATATAACGAACACAACGACCGTGTTCCTTTTTTATTTAACGCACCGTTTTGACATAAACAATTATTGGATACTGAGTTTAAAAAGGGATCGAAAATTGCATCTTTCTGACAATATTTTTTATAATTCGAAACCAAACCCTGCCATGTATTTCGTATATCTTTTTCAGATTTATTTAATGAACAATCCTTAAATATTTTTTGGTAAGAAAGCCATTTGCCAAAAACTTCCTCAGCACTCCTGGATTCCGCCTGAAGCGATACAACAGCAAGCAAACCCGCCATCATCAACAATGATACTATGCGCATAGCCTCTCCTAAAAATTACAAAGATTCAAAGACATGGTTGTTTCGGACCTTAAACATACGGTATTTGACCATAAATCGAAGTGGCGGGTCAAGAATTTGGCAATAAAACATTCATCTTGTATCAGAGCGACAAAAGGCTTTATACTAAGGGATAAGAAACGGTGAAGGATTTATTATGACGACACAAATATCACTATCGATCGAGCTCGTATGTTTACTCAACTGGCTTTTAAAGAATGAAAAAAATTTACTTCATTCTTTAGTAAAACAGGCGGTTGAACGTGGCTTAATTGAAGATTTGCAACAAATTGATGTCTCAGAGCAACTCCAGTCACCAGAATTTTTATATACCACCTTGACTGATTTTTTGGATCTTCTGGAACAAGCACTTATCAAAAACCTCGAAACAATTAATGTTGATACAACAACAAGAGATGCCATACTGCCCGCATTACAAAAGATCGAAACCGATAGTCTGGATTTCAAAACAGTGTGGCTCAGCATGCAACAAACCAAGGCCCGTGTTAACAAAAAACAACGCAAATCATCAATCGACGGAAAAAAAGTATTAGAAACAACAACGCCAACAACATTGCAAGATCCAATGAATATCTTATTTGAAGAATTACTCAAAAATTGGAAACCAAACAATAAAGAAACGTTGAATTAAACAAGGACATCAACTATGACCACAATCCGTACGCGTTTTGCCCCAAGCCCTACAGGCTTTCTTCATGTCGGCGGATTACGCACCGCACTGTATTGTTATCTTTTAGCGCAAAAAAATAATGGGTCTTTTACTCTTCGTATTGAAGATACAGACCAATCTCGACTCGTACCAGGAGCTATAGAAGACATTGTCAACAACCTCACGTGGGCAGGGATTACCATTAATGAAGGTCCTGGATTTGGTGGTGAATATGGACCATATGTTCAATCGCAACGTCTTGCATTGTATAAAAAGCATGCACTAGAGCTTGTCGAAAAAGGACATGCTTACTATTGTTTCTGCACACCGGATCGTCTTGAAGCAATACGCCACCAACAAATGGCGCAAAAGCTTCCTCCTGCTTATGATAAAAATTGTCGAAATCTTCCAGCAGAAGAAGTTCGTGCCAAACTTGATGCAGACACTCCCTACGTTATCCGCATGAAAATTCCACAGGAAGGGGATATTACATTTAGCGACATCATTCGTGGTATCGTTAACATTGCTTACAAAGTTATTGATGATCAAGTTCTCCTCAAATCCGATGGTTTTCCAACGTATCATTTGGCGGTTGTTGTCGATGACCATTACATGAAGATAAGTCATGTTATCCGCGGTGAAGAGTGGCTGCCAAGTACCCCTAAACATCTCTTGCTCTATCAATACTTTGGGTGGCAGGCCCCACTGTTTGCTCATCTGCCTTTACTCCTCAATCCAGACAGAAGCAAATTAAGCAAACGTCATGGGGATGTTTCGGTGAAAGATTATCGCGCCAAAGGCTATTTACCCGAAGCATTGATCAACTTTGTTGCCCTTCTTGGGTGGAATCCTGGCGATGGTGATACTCGTGAAATATTCACCATGGATGAATTAATCAAAGAATTCTCACTTGAACGGGTTGGTAAATCAGGCGCTGTTTTTAATATTGAAAAATTAGATTGGCTCAACCAACAATATATTCACCGAGCAACTCCAGCGCGCTTACTCGAATTGATCAAACCATTACTCAAGCAGCAGGGTTGGGATCGTTACCCAGACACATATATTACACAGGTGTGGGATTTGCTCAAAGAACGCGTTACCGTCATTCCTGATTTCATTACCCACGGCACATTCTTCTTTGTTGCCCCTACAACGTATGATGAAAAAGGTAAAAAGAATTGGACACCAGAAACCCCCGTCCAACTTGAAACACTATCACAACGGTTTAAGTCTTTAACAGACTTTAGCGCTGCTTCCATTGAACAAACATTACGTGGTTATGCAACAGAAAACAACCTCAATGCAAGCAAGCTTATACACCCGCTTCGCCTGGCATTGACCGGCGTTACGCAAGGACCAAGTTTATTTCATTTGATTGAAGTATTAGGAAAAGACGAGGTTATACGGCGTATTGAAGTAGCTGTTAAAGCGCTCGCTTAATGAGTATTTGATGTGGTCAGGTAACGACGAACAAGAAAACGTAAGAACTCTAAATCTTGCTCAAGTTGATTAATTGCATCACAATAATTATTTCCAGCCGATATACCAGAAGTATATGTCGCCTTTTGAAGCCTAACACCTTCTGTATGCTTGTGTGCACGCAAAAATTTCAATAATTTCTTTCGCTCTAGCAAAAGTTTTTGAATTTTTTTTGCAGCCAATCTTTTCTTTTCTAATGGCCTGCACGTTTCAACAACGCTATCCCATTTATATTCTTCGGATAACTTAAACACACTCTCAATATCATTTGTATGTATTCGTAAAATTTGGTTCTGAGGCAACCGATCTTCTTCCATATCCCCGCACACCACAATCACCTTTTCCTTTTTATCCATGGCATATCCATACGAAGAATACGCTAACCCCATCCCTATTAATACTAAAAAATTAAATATCGTTTTCATGGAACTATTCCTCAAGAAAAATAAACATCATCTTTATTGTTACGAGGCCTGAATATACGAAAAGAGTCTTATCTGGTTAGGTAACAGCGCATGCTAGTAACCAAATAACAGATATCTTTTTCCAATATTCTATATAAATTCTCGGTAGGATTCTCATAATGCATTGATTCTCCAGGACAATAGAGTATTGACCCCTTTGTTGTTTGAGAACAAATCTCGTAGCATTCTTCTAACACATCTCGTTCATATAAAAGTGATTTAATCATGGGCCTTAATTCATTTCTGATCATCTCTTCATGATTTTTTTTATTTACAAGTTCATCTTGAAACGCATCTGCCATACCTAGAAGCATGTTTTCAAGAGAAACAGCTCGTTCATCGTTATTCATGTGATCATCACATAACATAGTTGCTATTCTCATAAACAAGTCTACGTGCCTAGGATTTGGTTCACTTTTATCTCTAATATCAGCTTGTAACATAGCTGCTATTTTCTTAAGTCGAGTCACAAAGTCCGTATTTTGTTTATTTTTATCCTCACCAACACTCATCATAGATATCAGCTTTTTAAGATCCCCTAATTGCGTATGTTGGGATTCCATAGCGCAACAATAATATGGGACAAACAATGCCTCTGCTAGTAATAAAAATCTGAAGATCGTTTTCACTAGAGAACCTCCTTGAATACCACAAATATGATAAAAATATTAATAAATTTAATTATACCAAGAAGGGTGGTGTTTTACAAATTGCAAATATATAAATACAAAAAAACATGCCATTTTTATACAAAAATAGTCTTAATAGTTAAAAAACAGAGTAAACAATAGAAAATAGCCCAAGAAACATTTCAGGCTGAAAAGCTGTTTAAGCTCAATTACTTACTACTATTGAGTACAAATATTTAGAACCTAAACTTCATTGACGCAAGTTTCTGCCGTAACTCATAAAGCGGTAGCCCTATGACTGCTGTATATGAACCTTGCACGCTTTTAAGGTATGACAAGCCATGGTCTTCAACCACGCCAGCACCCGAACAATGCAAAGCAAAAGGGAAAATTTCTAAGTAACGATTAACTGATTCTTTATCAACATAAAATTCAACCATTGCACTCATAGCCCAGTGAGCCTTGTCTGTTACCGACCATGATCCATTGATGTACTGAAATTTTTCTAAGCAACAACCAGTCATAACTTCAATAGGCCCCCCGCGCTCTTCTGTCAGCATAGCAATAGCATGTTGTCGATCATTGGGCTTTGCCAATACCTGGTCAGTTCGAGGATTCCTTACCAGTGTATCAGCAGTCACTACAAACAGGTAATCAGTATCAATCTCTGTTCGTGGCGGCAAGACCAATGCTTGCATTTTACTCTGTGCAATTGCTAAGACATATTCATCAAATGGCTTATTTTGTTGTTCACATTCTTCACTACTTTGGTGCGTAAGCACTTTGTAACGAATGCCGGCATAATCAAGCAATCGCTGTCGAGCACGTGATTGCGAACCAAGATAAAGGATATCTTTACTCATCATCATGATTGTACCAATTCCCATGTACCAGCAAAGTTCTGACGAACTTTGCCTTCAAGTTGTAAGGTAAATAATTTATCTTGAAGTTCGTCCGCATTCATACCACTTTTTATTAATAACTCATCAAGTGTTGCTGGTTTAACCAATAAACTTAACAATGGATCTATTGGCTCTATTACCCGCTGAGCACCACCAACACGTTCTTCAACAATAGTTTCTGTTTTTTGGACGAACGTTGCCGAGACTACACTTGTTTCACCAAACTCTTCTAAAATATCATTGGCATGATTAACAAGTTTAGCACCCTCTTTAATTAAATTATTGCAACCAATGCTTAACTCTTGATCAATAGGACCAGGAACCGCGAACACTATTCGCCCCTGTTCAAGAGCATATTTGGCCGTAATGAGTGCACCACTCTTCTGAGCAGCTTGTACCACAACACACCCCAAACTCAACCCTGCGATAATTCGATTACGCGCAGGAAAGGTTCCTTTGTCGGGTGGCAACAAAAGAGGAAATGGTGAGGTAATAATACCACCGGCATCAATAATTCGTTTGAATAAATCTTTATTTGAAGTTGGATAGGGCTGCAATAACCCTGAACCAATCACAGCTATGGTTCTACCCCCAGCAGCTAATGTTGCTTCGTGAGCCATGGTATCTGCTCCATGTGCTCCTCCACTGACAATATGCCATCCTTGAGTAACAAGATCTGGCACTAATGATTGCATGACATGTGCAGCATAGGATGAAGCCTTGCGAGCACCAACAATAGCAATTCGTTTCGCCATTGTATTAAACAGCGTCCCTTGATAATACAAAACAAGCGGTGGCGTATGAATTTGTCGTAATATTTCCGGATATTCGACGTCAAAAAAAGAACATATTGAAATATTGTTGCGAGCAGCTCGCTCTAACTCTTGTTCAAGCAATGTCTTATCATTAAGGCCCTGAGTTAGTAACAAAGCAACGGCATCAGCAAGCCCAACTTGACGAATAAAGTCTCCGGTCGAATAGGTATACAAAGAATCAAAATCGAGTTCATGTTTATGATCAATCAACTCCATCCATCCGACATGAATAAGATCAGGGTATTGTTTTAAAAACAGATGTTTTAAAACTTTAAATACCGTTGATGGCCCAATATTTTTAATCAGGGATAAATGAATCAAAATTCTATGAGCGGAAGGATTTGTTGTTTCCATACACTATAAATCAACATCGATTTGATGATTAACAATCATGGACCCTGAGGTCATTTCAGGGTCCACATAGAAATATATTCATATCAATTAAGAGCCGCTTGTTGACACATCACCAACAAACTTCGTTATTTTGTTTCATCAGTTGGAGGCTCATTTGTTGTTGCAACGACTTCAGTTGTTTCACCTGCTATCTCGCCTTCTTCTTCAAAGGCAACAAGCGCAGCAAGCACCTGCCCTTCATCGAGACGAACAAGTCTGACACCCTTAGCCTGGCGACCCATCGTTCTAATTTCTTGAGGTGAAAGTCTAATGACTTTACCGTTTGTGTCAATCAAAAGCAGATGCGAGTTATCGGTAACACGAGCCAAGGCAATAACATCACCATTGCGTTTGTCAGTTGGAATTGTTCGTACACCAAGGCCACCACGGTGAGCAACACGGAAGTCCTCAACTTGAACACGTTTTCCATACCCTTGTGAGGTGGCGAATAACAGGGCTCCTCTGTCTTCAGCTGGAATAACTTCAAGCCCAACAACTATGTCGCCGCTACGCAAACTAATACCACGTACACCGGCAGCATTACGTCCCATTGATCGAACTTCATCTTCTTTGAAGTGAATACCTTGGCCATCTTTCGTTGCTATAACAATGGTATCAGCCCCTGTACTAATGGCACAGAATGCTAATTCATCACCTTCATTAAGATTGAGTGCACGAATACCGGTGCTACGAATCTTAGTAAATTCTTCGGCATCGGTCTTTTTGATAGTACCCTGCCTGGTTATCATAACAATGAATTTCTTTTCTAAATCTCGAGCACAAAGTAATTTAACAATGCGTTCACCCTCGGTCAGTTGCAACAAATTGACGACGGCTCGACCTTTGGCAATACGCGAAGCTTCTGGTATTTGGAATACCTTTAAGCTATAAATTCTTCCCAGATTGGTAAAGAACAATAAATCATCATGTGTACGCGCAACAAAGGCGTCTTCCATAACGTCATCAGACTCGTCAAGGTCGGCCATACCTTTCTTGCCCTTACCACCACGATGTTGTACGGTGTAAGTATCAAGAATAACACGCTTAATATAGCCTTTTTTCGTTAACGTAACTAAAACTTCCTCATCGGGAACAAGATCTTCTTCCGTCAAACCATCAACAGGACCTTCGAGTTTGGTACGACGAGGATCAGCATATACTTCTTTTATTGTTTCAAGTTCTTTAATGATTTCGCCTTTTAATTCATTTTCATCGCTTAAAATCAGTTCAAGGCGAGCAATAATTTTCTTCAGATCTGCTATTTCGATATTAATTTTCTCTCGTTCAAGGCCGGTCAAGCGCTGCAAACGCATTTCCAGAATTGCCTTAGATTGTTCAACCGACAAACCAAAACGAGCATTAAGTTGAGTTGCTGCTTCCTCAGGGGTTTGCGATTTTTTAATCAAGGCAACAACTTCATCAATCTTATTGAGCGCTATAATCAAACCATCAAGTATATGCACACGTGCTTTGTGCTTGGCGAGATCAAATTCACAACGGCGTGTAATTATTTCTTTACGATGCAACAAGAAATGTTCCAACATCTCCCGTAAGGTAAAGAACATTGGTCGGTTTTGATATAATGCCAACATGATAATGGACATGGACGATTGTAATGCTGTGTGCTTATACAATTGATTAAGCACGACACTTGGATCTTCGCCACGACGCAACTCAACAACAACACGAATGCCACGTCGATCAGACTCGTCACGAATATTTGAAATACCATCAATAATTTTATCTTTAACCAATTCAGCTATACGAGCAATTAAGTCTGCTTTATTAACCTGATATGGCAATTCAGTAACAACAAGTGCAGTATGTTTTTTACCTTCTTCGACTTCAACCACACCACGAACAATCATTTGTCCATGGCCGGTCTGATAAGCTTTTAAAATACCACTGCGACCACAAATAATACCGCCGGTTGGAAAGTCCGGTGCTGGGACTAATTCAAAGAGTCGTTCATCTGATACCCTTGGTTCATTCAACAGTGTTATGCACGCGGTAACAATTTCACCTAAATTGTGCGGAGGAACAGAGGTTGCCATACCAACAGCAATACCGGTTGAACCGTTTACTAACAAATTTGGAATTCGGCTTGGCAAAATGGCTGGTTCTGTCTGAGATTCATCAAAATTTGGAACAAAAAGAACGGTATTTTTTTCAATATCGGTTAAAAGTTCGCGCGTAATTCTGGCCATACGTACTTCGGTATAACGCATCGCTGCTGCATTATCACCATCAAGAGAACCCCAGTTACCTTGGCCATCAAGTAAGGGATACCGTTTTGAAAAGTCTTGAACCATGCCAACCATGGTTTGATAAATGGCTGCGTCGCCATGAGGATGGTAGTGACCCATCACTTCACCAACCACGGTAGCAGATTTTCGATATGATTTTTCGTGATAAAGACCAAGTTCATGCATTGCATACAGAATGCGTCGATGAACCGGTTTGAGACCATCTCGCACATCAGGAAGTGCCCGGCTCACAATAACCGACATTGCATAATCAAGGAACGCAGTTCTGAGCTCCTTTTCAATTGAAACTGGAGCTACCATACTTACTTTTTTTTCTTCGTTTCCAGCCCCCGTAACAGCCATGCAAACCCTTCCCGATGTATTACTTTCAGAACTTTTTGTATTGAGGCATTCTGAAAGATTGCCACACCTTCAAACACTACAAAATTTAGACTCTTAGCATACCGTGCCCTCGGTGATATGGCAAGAAATCGAAGAAATCACAAGAGAGCTGTATTAGAACCCCAAAAGCCCTTTCAAGGACCAAAAAATAACGATGCTAAAAACACTAGCAACAACGTCGTCGATCATAATAGCAAAGCCACCCATTAAATTACGTTCAAGCTGGCGAATGGGAAAGGGCTTAACGATATCAAAAAAACGGAATAAGGCTAACACAATACCATATTGCCACCAAACCTGTGGCACAGCCACAAGCGCAAAACTCATGCCTACAACCTCATCAATCACCGCATATGATGGATCAATAATCTCATCATGTCGTTCAATAATTGCAGTCAGCCACACACCAAGCAGAAATATTACCGCAATCGCAACTAAATATATCCAAAGAGAAATTTGCGGCATAAAAAATAAAGGAAGCGCTGTGGCAATACTGGCAATCGTCCCCGGACATCCAGGTAAATAGCCTAGATAAAAAAATGACGCAAAAAAATACGCCAATGATAAACCAAAACCTGTTTGTTTCATAACCTTGTAGTCCCCCTGCGAGTGCAATACGAAACCACATATACGATACCGGTGTAAGCTGTTATTACGGTTACGGCATAAATAAGATAAATAATCACTGACTGAAATGGCAACAACCATTGAGCTTCTGGCATTATCTGTTTAAACCAATACAACACAAAAGCCCCCAAAATAGCCCCACTTTGCAAGAATGTTTTATATTTAGCCACGGTTGATGTTTGCAGCATAAGCCCATGTTTAATGGCACTAACACGAAGCCATGTCACTAACACATCACGTCCCACTATTATCGCAACAACCCACCATCCAAATAATCCTTTGACAACGAAACACATCAATGCAGTCCCAATAAGAATTTTATCGGCGATAGGATCCAAAAAAGCACCCCATGGGGTTACAACTCCATACTTGCGTGCTACATACCCATCATATATATCAGTGATGGCAGCGATAGCAAAAACGAGCAAAGCAACCCCAATCGACTCCGCAAAAAATAAATAGGCCATGAGCGGAGCCAAGAGAATGCGTAAAAGAGATAAAAGAGTTGGAACAATCACCATAATCAACCATTCATTTATTAAAAACATCGTTGATTTAAGTATAAACGACCATTTAACTAAAGTCGAATTGCGAAACTATTGGATGGCAATGTGCTAATCAAACAATATATATATTGAAATTACAACGCATCTTCACTTATTATAAAAAGGTTATTTGATAAGGTAGCCATGAATTCAATGACATAGTTACCTATGATAACGTACAGAAAAAAACATTAAATTACTGATATAATTTACAACAATATTAATTAACCATATATTACATGCCCCATTATTTTTTACTGTAACCCGCACATGGCAAAAGGCAAATTCTGAGGCAAAGAGCAATCAATGAAAATATTTAAAAATATCGTAATTACTATTATATTCTTATTTATACCATTTCGCTGCTTGGCACAGCTTGATAAACTCCGCACATGGGTTGTTTTTTTCCATTCCATAAAAGAATCAATTATTTTGGTTGAAGAAGAAGCACGTTTAAAAGAGTTGCATAAAGCCCTGAAACATCTTCATAACAATGAAAAAATATTATTCTTCGCCCTACAATTCATGAAAGACAAATTTCAAATTCAATCACAAGTACTCGCTACAAAACTTAGTTCTTCTAATTATCTTACAGAACTACAAAAACGAGGATTATTGGATGATAATCAGAAAATAAAGCCTCTTGTCCCCATTATCATTGAGGCTGCTTTTAAACTGAAAAACCCACATGAATCATGTTTTTTAACCTGGAATATGTGGAAAGAAGAAATAACAAAACCACTCCCTCAAGACATAAAAAAAATAAAAATTAAAATGCGGCAAGAAGTCCATAATGAAATTATGAAATACCTACAAGATCTTGATGATAAAACACGATTAGCATTGTACACCGTAAGTAACAAAATAGCATCCTCGTCGTTAAGCGAAAAAGATGCTCAAGAATATTTCAAAATCATTTCAACAAACCAAGACCTTGAAAAAATTCCGATTGTTATTCAACAACTAGCAGTACGATTAATCACTATTGAAACTGATTGCAAATCGCCTAAACCAGCCTTGCACAAAGCGCACAAGACTGATGTTGAGAGCAACAACATAGAACTGCTCGATTAATTGCTAAAACTCTGCATTAAACCCAAGTTCAGCGCCGAATGTTTTTGGAGTATTACGGCCAGCAAAGGCATAATTTATACCAAAACGAATGCGATATTGAGCATCGAATTGATAACTGTAATCCAACCCTAAGGTATGAGAAATAACCCAGGTGTTATGATTAATCAATGATGGCACATAGGCATCATCAACATGTCGTCCAGAAATATAATCCTTACCTTTGACATACAAATCGTAATACAAATCTAAAAAACCCTTATAGGTAAACAAAGCATCAATAGTATTACCAACCCGACAGAAGAATGTTGCGCCAGGTTGAATTTTGATTTTTTTTACCTGATCCGCAAAGCCACGAACGGTTGAATCCGGTTCTGCGAACGTTGGATCTGCAGGAGGAGACAACAATTTAAGAGATTCGCCGAAGATAATGAGCCCATGCACTGGCTGACCAGGGCCAATGCGCGTATCTACATTAAAATTAACACCATCATACGTATTAGTCATCGGTATTCGACGGTACACATTAGCAGCAAAACTATAGGATCCTTTCATATGAACATAGGGATTGAGCCACCGTGAATGTTGCCATAACAAAGAAGTGAATAAAGCTGTTTCAACAAAGCCTCCATTGCCTAAATCGTTATACCACAATTTTCCTGTATCACGTTCACGTGCCGTTGGCACAAGCAGTGACACACCAGTAACAAAACGACCAAAGTATCGTGATGGAATATCAAGATTTACATATGCAACAACATCACTCAAGCCAGCAACCGTTTCCTTTTTATTTAAAGCAATGCCCTTGCGACTTAAAACTTCTTCTACAAAATCTTCTAGGCTATCGAATTTATTATAAAATTGGAGTTCGGGAAGATTTTCAAGATTAGCAAGTGGAACAGGCGGCGTTTGAGAATTGTCATATCCGCGTTGCACATTCTCCAATTTAGTACGATTTG
>CAYUQI010000004.1:0-5905 GCA_964446935.1 uncultured Pseudomonadota bacterium | reverse complement strand
GGCGTTTGAGAATTGTCATATCCGCGTTGCACATTCTCCAATTTAGTACGATTTGCATCAGAGATATCATTCGTTAAACGCAAATGTTGATGCCTCATTTTGAAAGGAATATGGATTCCGACCGCCATATCACCATTCCTAAAATGCCGCGCATAATCAATAAATGCATTGTATTGGTCGAGTGAAGCATCAAAGGTAACTTCTTGGTTGGCAAGAATACCCAAATAATGATTAGCTCTACTTTCATCAGGGGTTAAGGCATGCGGCGGATTTCCAACCTGCCCCTCAGATGTCAATTTTTTGATATCCAACAGCTTACTTGCAAGCAAGATTTCTTTGATCAAAACAGGTTGTTCACCAAAGATCAATTTTGATAAATTTTGTGAGCCACCCCGTCCAGCATAAGCTTGTGAAGCAGTATCAAAAGAAAAGGCAACCTGAATCAGATCATTATCTTGAAAAAACTGGGTATAGTATGGCCAGTTTGGGAGCAGATAAATAGCCCCATCAGTTCGAACCGTCCCCTTGCTCATATATTTTGATTTTTTTGATTGTTGAGCTGATGATTGTTTTACCTGACTGATAATTTCCTGCGAAACTCTTTGTTTAATATACTCTTTGTTTACGGTGCCATCAGCGGCAAACAATTCAACGGCATCAACATAAACATAAGAAAATATAGTTACAACTCCGCACATTACTAACCATTTTTTGAACATGATATCTCACTATCCCTAAACTATTTTTTTTCAGATTCAGATTCTGCAAGTTGATCAAGGAAACTATTTAAAAGACGCTTCCTTCGCTTTTCCTGCTCTCTTTGTCGTGTTTCTTCACGTAACGATACAAACTGGTCAGATACTTCCCTTTTAATCGTCTTATCAATCACATTCTTTTCTATATTTTTCTCTCGTTGTTCTACTTCGTCAATTTTATGCCCAAGTTGTGCCAACGAAACCTTCGCTGTTTCAGTTTGTTTAACAAGATTTTCTTCCATCTTTTTCAAATGTTGTTCGGTAGCCGTAAGTCGTTCTTCCAGTTGATTATGCACACGTTTAAGATCTGCTTGATTCACAACAACAAATTGTCCCTGTATTGGCTGCATTTCACTATATGATAGATACGATCCCTTTCCGGCATACCTGAATACAAGAACAATCGCACAAACTACGACAACTCCTCCAAAAAGCATCATCCATCGCAATGATATTTCACCCTTTTGGTTTTTTACAAATTTCATCCCTTGTCTCCTTCCAAAGTTATTTTCTTGAGCCATCCGGCGCGATAGCAAACAACACACCGGTGTTATATCCATATACATAGCCTGTTCTTGGATCATCGCTTCTGATTTCATCACCAGGATACAACGTAAAGATTGTTTGATTCAACTGATACAAATCAGGGCGATACAAATCAACACCCTTGTTAAACAACCATTGATTACCTGCTTGATCAAGGAAAACTGTTGCAAAATTAAGCGAAGGGAGGCGATTAATCAATGATCGAACGAGCCCTTGAGCAGAAAGCGTACGTGGTTCAAACTCAAAATTCTGTATTCTTCCAGCAAATGATGTCTGCGCCAACTGAACCATCCCATCTCCACGAATATATCCATCAAGAACATCAAACTCAAATGGTATCTCTTTCGCCGTTTTAGTAGCAAGCCTATTTTGACCAATGATAAAGGTTCCATCATGATCAATTAATAAAACACCATCGTTTGCAAACATCAAAGATGTCAAATAACCAGACTGCTTAATGTTATTAAGTGAATTGAACTCAACAACACCGTTTTTTCCAATATTTAAGGTAGCTCGTTGTTCAAAATCAATGCTATAGGTTGCTTTTTGAAATGAAAGACGCGCAATGGCACCCGTTGTAGCAGCTTGTCTTAGAGCATCAACATTTACCCATGAGGTACGATCAGCTTTGAATTCAATGGCATCCTGTTCATCATCCCCAATAATCAGATGTTGACCACCATAAACATTTAACTCTGCACCATTATCAATAAGCACCTTTCCAGTACCCTTTATTGTAACCGTACTGAGATGTGCAGCATCAAGAGCATCCCCAAGTTGCATCTGCGCAGAATTGTGTACAACAAATTGAGCATAATCAGCTGAAGAGTTGCCCTGTAATATAACCGACATACCATCATTGAACGTTATCGTTCCACTCCCCTTGAATTCTACCCGTGTTTGTAAAGGAAGACGAAGTATGTCATAGAATGATGCATCAAAAATCACTTCTGGATGGACCGCCTTTTCATCAAACTCAAATATCAGCTCAGCATTGGTATTAAAAACCAGCTGCCCATTGAAACGAATTGTATTGGTTACCACAATTTTATTACCACGATTTTCAACATAAATAATGTCCGTATCTTTAACCACCGTATCGGAAGATCCTTGGTCCAGTACACCATTACCACGCAAATAAAGCGTCAATGGATTTGTATCGTGAATACCAAACTCAGTAATAGTACCAGAGCTTATTTGCATTACCCCAAATGCTGCAGATTGTTTTTCCGTGTCATTGATTGTTCTCACAAAATCTGGTGGAAGGACGAACTCTTGTACCGGCAAGCCTCGTGTTTGAAGTTTTTTATGGTTTTTCTGCTTAGCAGATGCTTGTTTTTGCGGTTTGTTGCTTTGTTTGTAAGGTTTGGCTGATGGCTTTGGCTTCATTTTACCAATGTTATCATAATATTGCTGTTTAACCGTTTTTTTAGCCTCAATTCTTTGATTATATCGATAGCGCAGAATATCCAGAGCATTAAAGACTGGTTTGCTACGGCGTAATGATGGCATACCACGAACAAATGAAGAATCGATTGCATTGGTAACATTACTGGTAATATTTAAGCTTGAATCAACAATAAGATCACTCGACGTTTGCTTAATTGGGTTATCCAAGATTTCTACGTTACGTCCACTAATAAATGCATGAACATCGGTAACAAATGAATTGGTTCCAAGATGTTTAAGTGCTACAGCATAATCATCAAATATCAATGCCGCACGGCCTGATTCCGAGCCAAGATAAATAAGATCATCTGCTACATTGATAACAGGAGTCGTTTGAATCTTTTGGTCTAAGTTGAAACCAACATGTAATTCAGAGATAAACTCTTGGCTAAAGTCAATAAAGCCAGAAAGCGTTAATCCTGAAGAGAGGAATACCAATTCATTACTTAACCCATCAATAAAGAAGCTCAGGTCAGTATCAACATCAACATCAACTGTTGCGTGATTGGACAACACAAAAGCCCCAACAAAAATACCATCCCCTGTTTCTTGACGACCAACAGAAACGCTTTCAAGCCCTAAAAACTCAATATTTTCCAAAGCCAAGACAGAGAGGCCAAGGTCGAATGTCTTAATAACGGTAAGCCCACTGGCGGTTTGTTGATACACAGGCTCAATAATCAATCGTCTTTGTGCCCCTAAACCACGAACAACAAGAACACTTGGATTATTACTATCACCAATTACCGAGATACGATCATCAACAAATGTAATGTCCTCATTCAATTCAAAGGCAACTTCCCCTTCAATCTCGATTCGAGCTTTTTCACCCAAATCAAACGTTTGTGAGGTAAGACGTAAAAGTTCAACATTCTTTAAACGAACCGTCTTATTGGCTGCAACAATAAATTGTGCGTTACTAGGATCAGCAAAGGTTATACGTGCCCCTTGTCCATCGATCGTAATATTATCTCGTATATCAATCACTTTGGTTGGTGCAACATCACAATTACATACCATAACGACATCATTATACAACGGCGCCTCTGTTAATACACATGAACAATCACCAGTTGTCATTGATTCAATCGCATTGCTATTCCAACGGGTCAAAGCTAATAATGTATTGCTGTTGTTCTTCGTTAAGAACAACTTCGCATTACTATCAACTCTGTCTAAGTACAATAATGTATTGCTGTTATTTCCTGTATGAAACAGAAGAGCATTACTATTGTAACGAGCTAATGTTAACAATGCCTCGCTGTTGTTATCGATCCAATACAATAAAGCATTGCTATTGTTTCTCGCCAGGAACAATTTTGCATTACTATCAGTTCTATCAAGGAACAGTAACGTATTACTGTTATTCTTCGTTAAGAACAATTTCGCATTACTATCAACACGGTCTAAGTACAGCAAGGTATTACTGTTGTATCTAATTTGATCTTGCAAATTACCAATACTTCCACCAACAATTGCATTACTGTTGAAACGTGTCAGTGCCAATAACGTATTACTGTTGTTGCGTGTTAAGAACAACTTCGCATTACTATCAGTTCTATCTAAGTACAGCAGTGTATTGCTGTTGTATCTGATTTGATTCAATACGTTTGTATTGCTTGCAATAATCGCGTTACTATTGACTCTGTCTCCGTACAGCAACGCGTTGCTATTGTTTCTCGCTAGGAACAACTTCGCATTACTGTCAGTCCTGTCTAAGTACAATAGCGTATTACTGTTATAACGAATCTGCTTGGATAGATCCGTATTCATAGCAACGATTGCGTTGCTATTGTTCTTCGTTAAGAACAACTTGGCATTACTATCAGTTCTATCTAAGTACAACAGTGTATTGCTGTTGTATCTGATTTGATTCAAGACATTTGTATTGTTTGCAACAATCGCATTGCTATTAACTCTATCGCCATATAACAACGCATTGCTATTGTTTCTCGCTAAAAACAACTTCGCATTGCTATCGGTTCTATCTAAATACAGCAGCGTGTTACTGTTATAACGAATCTGATCGGATAAGTCAGCGTTCATAGCAATAATCGCGTTGCTATTGTTCTTCGTTAGGAATAACTTGGCATTACTATCAGTTCTATCTAGGTAGAGCATTGCATTACTATACCCTCTTAATTGCTCATCAAGCTCTACTATCGCATTACTATTTTCTTTAATCGCTTGTTCATGCCGTGCGATAGCGCTACTAAACGTTCTTTCCAAATATAACAATGCATTACTACCTGTTCTTAACACATACATTAATGCATTACTCGTTGTCCTATCACCGTACAGCAATGCATTACTCATCGTACGTAAACCATACACCAATGCATTACTATTAACCCTATCCCCAAACAACAAGGCATTACTGTTGTTATTCGTTAAGAACAACGTCGCCGAGCTGCACGCCCTATTCAGATAAACTAATGTGCTGCTATTTTGTTTTACAAGCTCAAGTAATGCATTGCTATTATTTACAACCCATGACAACCACGCATTACTATTAACTCTATCTCCTAGCAACAATGCATTACTATTGTTTCTTGTTAAGAACAATTTCGCATTACTGTCGGTTCTATCTAAATACAGCAGTGTGTTGCTGTTATAACGAATCTGGTTAGATAGATCAGTATTCATAGCAATAATCGCGTTGCTATTGAAACGCGTTAGAGCTAACAAAGTATTACTGTTGTTGCGTGTTAAGAACAGTTTCGCATTACTGTCAACTCTGTCTAAGTACAACAACGTATTGCTGTTATAACGAATTTGATCTTGCAGATTACCAATACTTCCTCCAACTATCGCATTACTATTAAAACGCGTTAGAGCCAATAAAGTATTACTGTTGTTGCGTGTTAAGAACAGTTTCGCGTTGCTATCAACCCTGTCTAAGTACAACAGTGTGTTGCTATTGTATCTAATCTGATCTTGCAGATTACCAATACTTCCGCCAACTATCGCATTACTGTTGAAACGCGTTAAAGCCAATAAAGTATTACTGTTGTTGCGTGTTAAGAACAGTTTCGCGTTGCTATCAACCCTGTCTAAGTACAACAGTGTGTTGCTATTGTATCTAATCTGATCTTGCAGATTACCAATGCTTCCTCCAACTATCGCATTACTGTTGAAACGCGTCAGGGCCAATA
>CAYUQI010000003.1:59079-82107 GCA_964446935.1 uncultured Pseudomonadota bacterium | reverse complement strand
GTGCCTCTTTTTATATTTTTTAATTGAGATCTCTATAGTATTTTAAAGTGCTTTGAATTCTTGCAAAAGCAACGTCAAATCCTGTTCATGCTCAAGTTCATCATTCAAGATTTGCAAAATCATGTCATATGTGATTGGGTCTTTTGTACCAATGAATCGTAATAATCCATCATAAAATTGAATGGCACATTGTTCCCCTTTGATGTTTTCTTCCAATACTGATTGCATGCCAAGATTTTCGGTTGCTTTGTAGGTACAACCAGCATGTTTATACCACTCAGCAGGTGTTTTCAAAGGCGTTCCGCCAAGTTGGATGATACGTGTGGTAATTTTTTCAAGGTGTTGGTATTCCTCTTGTGCGTGTTGATTAAGTTCAGTTATAACTTCGCTTCGTTGTGGCCCTTCTACCAATTTTGCACAAGTCCAGTATTGGTGGTATGCAAGCCATTCATCAGCATATGCTTTGTTAAGTAATTGAATGAGTTTTTCAACATTTAATTTTACGATTTTAATCGCAAAATCGCCGTGTAATTTAAAGCTTGTTTTTGCCATTGTTTTTTTCATGGTTAATCCTTTTCCTTTTTAATACCAAATACCGGAATGATTATATCAAACCCTTTAATTTTTTGTTCTTTTAATAAAGAAAATTGTTTTTTATAAAAAGAAGGCGCATTAATAAAAACTTCTTGTGAAATAATAATAGGGTATTGCATGCTTGTTGCAAGCGTTGCACTTTTGTTTAGATTTTGCAGTCTACTTGCCAGATTCATAGCATCACCAACAATAATTCTTTCGTCAACACTTGCCCCGACAACTTTATCAAAGAAAACACGGCCCAAAGCAATTCCAATTCCATTTTTAAGCGCGTATTTTTGATGTGCTTCCAGCCCATACTTTTTTATAGAGAACAGATTGGTAACCTTCGTTATTTCAAGCGCACTCTTAATTGCGTTTGCACAGGCTTGTGTGCATGATTCTTGTGAATCGGCTGTTGGATAAATTGCAATGATGCCATCACCCCATATTTGATGAATAAATCCATTGTTGGTGGCGATGATATTGACAATGGTATGAAAATAATCCTTTAAAAATCGAGCAACGTTTTCAGGCTTATTATGATGGCACAAACTTGTAAACTTGCGAATATCATTGAATAAAACAATAACTGTTTTTGTTTCTGCGTGAGTATAAGGTGGCAACACAAGAACAAAAATGCTGCAGAGTATAGTGAATAGCGCGAGGAGTATGGTAATAACTATTTTTTTCATGAATGCCTCCTCGGGACAATAAAAATTACTTTATTCTGAGCTTATGCTTCATGTTTTTCAAAAGGAACAAATTTAATCCCATAATGGATAATGCCTTTGCTTCCTGATGCATACATTTTTCTAAATACAGCATGAACATGCATGCCAATAAACAGTTGCATTGGTTCGACATCTGTTATTTGTGCAATAATATGTGGGCCTTGCTCTAAGGCGATCAAACCAAGACAGTAGGGCGTCATGTGCTCAAAAGCTGCTGGTGGGATTGTAATGGTGGTAAATGAAAGTATTTTTCCATAACCAGATAATTGCACTGGATCGAACGTTTGAGCGCCACATTGGCATATAGACTCACGTGGATAATATATTTTTTTGCATTGTTGGCACTGAGCACCTTGAAGGGAATGTTGTTCATTGTATCGTCGCCAGCGTAATAAAGGGCTATGTTCAAACATGAATTCTCCTCCTATTGATTTGAAAGAATATGGACAACAGATGTTGTTCCACATCCGCCCATGTTTTGTGCCAGTCCTAACTGTGCTTGGGGAACTTGCCGTTTTCCTCCGTGTCCGCGTAATTGCATGGTAAGTTCATATATTTGTGATAAGCCACTTGCTCCTATTGGGTGTCCTTTGGCTTTAAGGCCTCCGGAGACATTGACTGGTTGTTTGCCACCCAGCATCGTATCTCCTTGCTCTGTTGCCAATCCTGCTTGCCCCTTGGGGTATAAGCCAAGATCTTCCAATCCTATCAGCTCAATAATAGTAAAAGCATCATGAACTTCTGCCGCATGAATATCACAGGGGCTGACGCCTGCTTGGTTATAAGCTTGTTGAGCAGCTTGTGTAGTCGCTTTAAAACTGAGTAATGTTTCACGTTTAGTTAATGTAAGACTATCGGTTGCTTGCCCACTGCCAATGATGTACACAAGTGGTTTGTCTGGATGTTTTTGAGCATAACTTTTCGCAAAATCCTGCGAACATATAATCAAACTGGTTGCGCCGTCACTGAGCGGTGAGCAATCAAGTATCGACAGAGGGTCTGCAACAAGAGGTGCCTTAAGGTAATCAGCAAGCGTTATTTCTTTTTGGAAGTGAGCAAGAGGATTAGTAGTAGCGTGTTTGTGATTTTTTATACTTACTGTGGCCAATTGTTGTTTGCTGATCCCATATGCTTGCATGTAAAGTCGTGCAATTAAGGCATTGAGACCTGCAAATGTTGCCCCAGCAAAGTGTTCATATTCCTCATGCGAGGCTGCCATGAGCGCTGTGGTTGCTTCTGGTGCCATGACATCAGTCATTTTTTCAACCCCATTAACCATGACAATTTCAGCATGGCCTGCTTCGATTATTGTAAGTGCTTGGCGAAGTGCAACACCACCGGAGGCACATGCAGCTTCGACGGTTACACTGGGGCATGAACAACCAATACTTTCTGCTGCCATGGCACCAAGATGGCCTTGTCCTGAAAGCATGCTGGCGCACATGTTTGATGTAATAATTGTGCCGATTTGTTGTGTGCTCAGTTGTGCATCGGCGAGTGCTTGATGTTGCGCTTGAGCAAGTAATTCATACAAACCGTGTTCCCAGAGTTCACCAAAGGGGGTACATCCAATACCAACAATTCCAATTTTCATGATGATGCCATTTGCAATAAAACCGAAGCATATGAAACATATTTTTTACGTTTAATATAAAAATCTGTTGTTGGCGCAAGCGTTTGTTTTTTTGTAAGCAGGGGGGTTGTGGTTATGACGAATGCATCGCTTCCGCTGCCACTCCCATAACTGACGACCAATATTTTTTGATTCGGCTGAGCCTGATCCAAAACAGCTGCAAGACTTATCATTGAACTTGCTGAATATGAATTACCAACCTGTGTTACCACCAAACCAGGTATGATTTGTTCCTTTGAAAATCCAAGTTTTTTTGCTGCAATAAGAGGAAATTTTCCATTCGGTTGATGAAAGACAACATAATCAAAATCTGTTTGCTTAAGCTTTGCTTGTTCCATGATGTGCTTTGCTGCGTGGATAATGTGTTTGAAGTATGCAGGCTCACCGGTGAATCTGAACGTATGCTCAGGATAAGGTTGCATTGGGCGGCGCCAAAAATCTGGCGTGTTTGATGAGATTGATATTGTTGTATCAATGGTTGCTATAAGCTCATCTGGGTTATTGCCTACAATAAAGGCTGCTCCTGCTGCGCTAGCACTATATTCAAGGACATCGCCGGGGGCTCCTTGGGCAGTATCTGCCCCTATGGCTAATCCGTAATGAATCATGTTTGAACTAACCAATCCACAGCATATTTGCAACGCGGCTGTTCCTGCTTTGCAGGCAAATTCTAGATCTGCTGCCATATAGAGATCGGTTGCTCCTAATGCTTGTCCCACTATGGTTGCTGTTGGTTTAACAGCATACGGATGACTTTCGCTACCGACATAAATGGCCCCGATGTCATGCGGGGATAATGATGTTCTTTGCATGGCATGCTGTGCAGCTTGAACGGCGATGGTGGCAGTATCTTCGTCTTTACCGGGACTTGATTTTTCTTCAATGCCAAGATTGCTGACAATGTAATCAGGATTTTGATGATGATGAGCGGCGATCTCGCTGACCTTGATTCGTTCTATGGGAATATATGCACCGTAGCCAACGATGCCACCTAAACGAGAGCTGTTAGTTATTTTTTCCATAAGCATCAAGTAATTCTTTGGCTCGGGCAACTGAAATAGTACCTTCCTGGCACATATGATGAGCAATGTGATCAATAACGTTACCTTGAGCTCCAGCCATCATCGCAATGTTTTTACTATGTAATTTCATATGTCCAGCTTGAATACCTTCTAACACTAATGCTCTGAGCGCTGCAAAATTTTGAGCCAATCCAACACTTGCCATTATACAAGCAAGGTCCTGCGCCTTTGTTATTCCTAAAATTTCTAAACTTACTTTTGCGATTGGATGAGTCTGCGTAGCTCCGCCGATAGTGCCAACTGCAAGCGGCAGTTCTATTTCACCAACTAAGTCTCCATTTGGGTTTGTGTGATAGTGTGTTAAGGGTTGATAGCTACCACTAAGTGAGGCATAGGCATGGGCCCCGGCTTCAAGAGCGCGGAAATCATTGCCGGTTGCGATAGCAACAGCATCAATACCATTCATAACGCCTTTATTGTGTGTTGTGCAGCGCAATGGGTTAGCACACGCTAGTGCATAAGCATCAAGGATGTGTTCAATTACAAGACTTCCAAGTGCTTCTTTTTTCCATGTTGCATGTGCCTTTGCCATCCGATGAATGGCAAGATTGGAGACAATACGCAAAATCGCAGTACCGCCTGTTATTTTTTCAAGCATTGGTGCTATGTGTTCGGCCATGGTGTTTATAATATTTGCACCCATAGCATCACGAACATCAACGGCAAGTTCACAAAGAAGCATTATCCCGCGTGAGGTTGCAATCGTACGAGTGGTAATATTTTTTGCTCCGCCACCAAGGGCACATAAAATCGAATCTTGTGAATTAGCAGCAACAAGAAGATCTTTTTTATTAGTTTCTACTGCTTGAATAGCTTCTGATGTATTCGGAACTTTAACAAGCTGAACAGTGCCAACCATTAATGAATGAGATGCTGTGGCAATAAAACCACCGGTACCCCGTGCAAGGCGTGCTGCATTCGATGCTCCTGCAACAACACTTGGTTCTTCAAGTACCATAGGAATTAGATAATCATGTCCGTTGATAATAAAATTAGTTGCAATGCCAAAAGGAAGTTGCATGGTTGAAACAACATTTTCAATCATACGATTGGCTGATTCAAAAAAGAGAGACTCTTCGTTTTTCAGAAGATTGACAGCATCGTTAGAAAGCCCGGTAAACGCTTGCAGGAGCGCTAACCTCTCATGTTGATTTTTTTTGTAAAAACCTGATAGGCGACTGTTTTTACATTCCATTGGTTCCTGTTCTAAGGTCTAAAATAACCATTGAATAGGCACCGATCTTACCACACTTCATGATGCTTCGCAAAAGGATGCTTGTCATGAAGAATTGTTTTTGAAACGTCAAAGCGTAGCTTAATACTTTACAAACACGATAAAAAAATTAGAATGGATAACCCAATCTTTTTTATTGAAAACATGTAACAGAAGTGAATTAGCATTGAGGCAAGAGCTGATATGATGAATAAAAATTTTCTTTGTAGAATAAGTGTTATTTTTGTTTTTTGTTGTGGTTTAATAAGTGTTGCGCTTGCAAATATTGTTAGCGTTACAAAGAATGATATAGATGGTGGTATTGATATCATAACTCCATACGGTTATTATTTCGAAAATGACCCATTAATTATCGAGCTTATTTACAGTGGTGTGATGCAACGATTGCATGATATTATGCAATATGGCCCTGGGGATAAAGTAGAAAGAGCTAGCCTCTATGCTGGGCTTCTTGACGATGAAGTGTTAGCAAGTCTCAAAAAAGCGGGAAGGCTAAATCCTGAAGTAACAAAAGAGAATCTTTGTTACTCGCGATTTGACCACTCCATTTGTACCTACGTGTTATATGCACGTAAGGGAAGGCCTCGAAAAGAAAAGATTGGGGGACTCAAGCACGATGCATCTCATAGCGCCTTTTCTCATGTTGGTGATGTTATTGGTTATGGAAATGTAACTCATGAGATTTCACACCAGGATATGAATTTATTAAATTTTCTGGAACAACATGGAGTTGGGGATGTTTTAAAGAAATATGACATGACTCTTACTGATTTGACGAGTTTCGATGACAGAGAAGTTCTCTGGCGTAAAAAACCGTATCTTGATCGAGTTGATTATACGGTGGTTGGTGGGTTGCTGGCGGGAAAGTTGCCTCTTAAAACTTTTGATTATATTGTAGACAATATTCACTTTCATGAGGGTAAAAAGTTTTGGTATTTTGCAACCGAGTCAAGTGCCGATGCATTTATGAAAGTATATATAAACCTTGGGAAATTGAATATGTTTGCGCCCTGGAATACTATAGTAAATGCCTATGTGGGAATGGCCGTTGCCACAGCTATTGATTTAGGTAGCTTTTCTCAAGAAGATTTTGATTATAATAAAAAAGACTCTGAGATTTGGAAATTTCTTGAAGATTCTATGGATGTTACAATTCAGCGATGCATGAAAATTGTACAAAATCATAATAGCTATATAAAGCGTTACGCTTGTTCGAATGGATCTCCTTTGCGAGACAGTGATCGCGGCTCTTACAAATGGGTACGACCTAAGTTTAGAGAATTTGATCCCTATGTTAAGACGAACCGACAGTTTATTCCTTTTTCCCAATGTGTATCTCAATTGCTTTATGACACCCAGCTACAATACGGTGACTTAGCGCGCGATACTAAGCGGGGCCTTCTTATTAATTTTAAGAATTTCAGCATTAAACCGGTTAAGGGCAATGTTCTTAACGGCCATTAATGGTCTACAAATTTGGTGCCGTGGTGCTACTGTTTGTGTGGCACCTTTCAGAATCATTGATCTACAAGGCCATCTTGTGTAACAATAAACCTATGTAAGATGTTTGTCAGATTGAAGGGGGTGGCGTATGAAGGTTTGGGGTTTTACATTGATTGAGCTCATGATTGTTGTCGCAATCATAGCGTTTCTTGCTGTTTTGGCAGTTCCACATTTATTCACGTACAAGGCTAAGGCTTATCAGGCTGAAGTTGCTATGAATTTGGCTTCATTGCACACAGCGGAACAGGCGTATTTTGCCCAGCATGGCAAATATACTAATGTTTTAAATGGTGAAAATGGACTTGGTTGGAAACCAGCAGGGTACCACGGTGGTGGTAAAGAAGAAGGTTTTTATTACACCTATGGTTTCAATTTTCCAGGAGCTCAAGAGGGGATTCACTATTTTACCGGTAAATTAAATACATCCAAAGAAGCACTTGGACAAACAACGATATCTAATGAAACATTTATTGCTGGTGCGGCAGGTACGCTTAAGGATGCCAAGAAGCCCGATGTGTGGCTTATTAATGAAAACAGAAAAATGGAGCACGTATCCAACGGAATTGATTAATAATTTTTTTAAAACTATTGATTGATTAAGGCTTTTTGGAAATTGAGCGTTGGATTATTGCAGTATTGCTTAAAATTTTTCTAGTATGATGCTGGATATGAGGAGTAGCTCGAAAAAAGGTGCGTTTATGATGCGAAATTTAATGATTAAAAAGGGTTTGCGAAGAATGATCATAGGCATGACATTACTCTGCGTATGTCTTCCAAGCCTTTTTTTTCTTGTTAAGAGAGCGTTAAATTCGTCGCGCCAGCAGGTTGATGCTTTTTTTACTCCCAAGCAGGTTGTGTATGAAATTTGTTTGATTGATAATGAAGAAATCAAACAACAAATAGATGCTCACATTAAATCAAAAACAACAGCAAAAAGCCTCCTTGCATTTGATCCGCAACTTTTTTACAAAGAACTCAAACAAAAGTTTTTGCTTGTCAAAACGGTTGAAGTTAAATACCTGGTACCGCATACGCTGAGCCTTAAAGTGATTGGGGTTACCCCAAAGTTTGTTGTCAATGATACCTATGTTATTGGTGATAAAAAACGTATTTTTGCAAAGGAGTTGTTTACTGATGGTTGCTTGGATAATCTTCCACGGCTTACGCTTGATAAGAGATGGTTGACGAAAAAACTTGATCAAGGTCTCTATGATTTTTTGAACAAAATCCCTGCTGCAACGTGGCAGCAATATGATATTACATTTTATGAGTGGACCAATATTCATCTGGCTCCCCACAAATCTGTTTGTAAATGTCGCATTGTTGTTGATGAGAAAAGCTTTTTCGAGCAACGTAAATTTGACTTGTTAGGTGTTGTTTTTAAGGATCTTTGTGAGCGAGGAACAATTACTAAAAAAGTTCTCGATTCACAAAAAACGCAGCTGGCATTCGATTTCCGTATTAAAAATGAAATCATAGTTAAATACTATGGGGCTTTAAGGAGGGGGAGAGGGATATGAAAAAAAAATTAATGGGAGGGATAGTTTCTGCTATTGATATCGGCACTACTAAAATTGTTGTTATCATAGCCCAAAGAAACTCCAAGGGAGCATTGGAAATTATTGGTATTGGCCATCACCCATCGCATGGACTTAAAAAGGGTGTGATTGTTAATATCAATCAAACAGTCGACTCCATTAAACAGGCGCTTAAAGAAGCAGAATCGATGGCTGGGACAACTATCGAATCAACATGTGTTGGTATTTCTGGCGGCCACATTCAATCAATCAATTCAACAGGGGTCGTTGCCGTTAAAAGTCATGAAGTTTCACAATATGACATTGATCGTGTTATTGAGGCAGCAAAGGCTGTTCCTCTTGAAAAAGATCAATATATTCTGCATATTTTGCCACAATATTTTCGGGTTGATGGTCAAGAGTATGTGTTTGACTCGCTGGGTATGTACGGAGTGCGACTTGAAGCACAGGTTCATATTGTAACAGGCGCTGTTGCTTCTGCACAAAATATCATAAAGGCCTGTGAACTTTCGGGCCTGCGTGTTTCAGATATTGTTCTTGAGCAAATTGCTTCTGCTGCTGCAGTGCTTACCCCAGCAGAACAAGAAATGGGTGCAGGTATCCTTGATATTGGTGGTGGGACATCTGATTTTGCTATCTATAAAGATGCTCGTATACGGCATTCAAAAGTATTGCCGGTTGCTGGCAATCATTTTACCAATGATATTGCGCTTGGCTTGCGCGTTCCTTTTGATAGAGCTGAGGAAATTAAAAAGTTACATGGATCTGTCTCCCGTCATGCCTCATCAGGTATTGGCAAGCGATATCTTGATGTATCATTAGGATACAAAGGTGGAGTTAAAACTATTGAATTAAGTTCATTGGCCGAAATTATTCATTTCCGGGCCGAAGAAATTTTTGAGCTTTTTGCAGATGAAATAAATCGTTATCGATTGCGAGCATTAATGCCATGTGGGCTTATTCTTACCGGTGGCGGTTCATTGCTTGCTGGTATCAAAGATCTTGCTGCAGAAAAACTTGGCATGCCCGTCAGAGTTGGTCAGCCTGAGTGTGTTGATCAACAGGCAGAACTTATTATTCCTGATGCATTAAAGAGTCCAATCTATGCAACTGTGTATGGCTTGTTACTACATGCAAGCGGTCAAAAAGATTTTGGTGATATTTCAGGGGCACATGACGCTCTTTTTTCTCGTGTATTGAAAAGAATGCGTTCATGGATTTATGATCTTTTTTAATCCAATGTCCCTTACCAACCCAAATTCAAAAAGGAGATCATAATGATTGAGTTAGCATTTGAAGAAGAAAAACAAACAGCCAGTGGTGTCAATTTAAAGGTAATGGGAATTGGTGGTGCGGGTGGCAATGCTGTCAATAGTATGATCGCTGGTGGCGATCTTACCAGCGTTCACTTTGCTGTTGCTAATACCGATGCCCAAGCGCTCGAACTTTCATCAGCGTCATGTAAAATTCAACTGGGCAAACAGATAACCAAAGGTCTTGGCGCTGGTTCTAATCCGGAAGTTGGAAGAAAATCAGCTGAAGAAGATTTAAATGCTATTTTGGATGTTCTTGCAAACACCGATATTCTTTTCTTGACGGCAGGGTTGGGTGGTGGAACGGGTTCTGGTGCATTGCCTGTTGTTGTTCAGGCTGCTAAAGATTTAGGCATTCTAACGATTGTTGTTGTTACCAAACCATTCCTCTTTGAGGGCAAGCGACGTAAGCAGCATGCCGAAGAAGCTCTGAAGAATGTTGAGGGGGTGGCGGATACCCTTATTGTTGTTCCAAACCAACGACTTATTGAGATTTCAGATCCAAATATTTCAATGTTGAATGCCTTTGCATTATCCAATGATATTTTGAAGCAGGCTATCAAAGGAATTTCTGACATTATAACCAAAGCCGGTCATATTAATGTTGATTTGGCCGATGTTAAAACAATTATGAAAGACACAGGTTTTGCAATTATGGGTACCGGTCGTGCGTCAGGCCCGGATCGAGCACGTAAGGCTGCATTACATGCTATCAGTTCACCATTAATTGAAAATACTGATATTCAGGGTGCCAAAGGTGTTTTGATTAATATTACTGGTAACCAAGATCTTGGTTTGCAGGAGATCAACGAAGCGGCATCTATGGTCTATGATATGGTTAATCCAGACGCCACTATCATATTGGGGTCTGTTATTGATGCATCTGCAGGTGATGAAATTTGTATAACAATTATTGCTACTGGGTTAGGTTCTGCAGAAGAGAAACAACCGGGCAAGACGGTTATGGTAGCCGCAAGTAAGCCGGCCGTTGTTGAAGAAGTTTTTGTTGCTGAAGAAAAAACAAGCAATGAAGAACTTGCAATAGCCAAGCCAGCAACGACAGTTGTTGAAGAACCAAAGCAGGTGGCGGCAGCAGAAACAGCTGAAGAAGAACACTTGGATCTTGATGATCTTGATACCCCAACTTTTATGCGTAAAAAGGCATTGGGTGAGGATGCAAAAGCCGAAGGTTCTGATCAACTGTAAGTAGCGAATTTCCACATTTATTATTCCTGGGGGGATGGGTTTGATGGTTAATAAAACAATTGTTTTACTGCTTGTTGTCGCGGTGTCATTTACTGCTCATGCAGAGACTTATCTTGAGGCCTTGAATGATATTGTTGGTGATGCTCAACTGAAAAAAAATATTTGTTGTCGTTACCAAAAACGCTTTAAGAAGGGTTTGGTTACTATTCCTTATGATACTGTTTCAATAAAAAAACGTATTTGTCCTCATAAAAATAATTATGGTGCTGAATACCTGTTTTTGTTGGGGCTTGCGCTTAAAAAGCTTAATAATAAATTCCAACAAGAACTTTCAGATACTATGGTTCACATATTGGAATCGTTTATAAAAGATGCCAAGGTTATCTCCAAATTAAATGCTTTTGTGCATGGGATTTATATTGAGTTATGGGAAGCGTATGATAAGCGTGCTGTTATAAAAAATCCGATTAAGGATGTCATAAAGAAGCCGATTCATATTACATGGATTAAGGTTTTTGATCAGCAGTTAGCGCAGTGGTATCTGATATCGTGTGCGGTGACAGGATGTTGTTTTACATTCCTCTCGATAGAAGAGGTATACCCCGGTAACAATAAAGACAGCAGGAATGATGTTGTGCAGCGGCCATTGTTCTCCTAAAAAAAGCCATCCCAATGCAATAACAAATAATGGCTCAAGAAAGCCTGAAAGTGTTACAAAGTTGGCGCCATGTCGTTTTAAGAGATGTCCATAGAGTATTTTGCTTACAATAGTTCCTATGATGATTGAATACAGGAACATAAGAATTTTGGTGTTTGTCCAAAATGAGTATTTTATTAAGGCCCCATATCCGTTGGGACCTAATACAACCAAACTAAGTATTCCCCCGATTCCAATCATGAGCGTATTGAGCTCTGTCGGGGTATAGCGATGATGTTTTAAAAGCCGTTGTGCCATCATCCACCCAAGTCGAACCACGAGTACGTATACAAGAATGGCAAGCTCCGGAAGTGAAAAAATCAAAAAATGCGCATTTGGTTTCCACTCGTCAAAAAAGCATAATAAAACGATGCCTACAAGAACGTTGACGATTCCAATGCACTTAGTCCTTGTTAAGCTTTCATTGAATATCCACCATGCATACAATGCGGTAATGACTTGATCAAGACAGCCAAGCAGGATAACCTTCGATGCATAAAGGTTTTGTAAGCCATATGCTTTTAAAAGTCCTGGAATGACAATGGTGCTGGCGGTGATAAATAAAAGAAGCAAAAAATCTTGTTTCAGTTGAAAAAAACGGGAACGTACAAGTCCCCACAAACTTATTGCCACCAAGGGTGTACTTGCAAGCAGACGTATGCTAACAAATGTATTGACTGGGAGCGTTTGCAAAAGAAACTTATTGACGATAAGTGTACTTGCAAAGAGTGCATACACGCAAAAGGGGAATATCACCCCAAAATCCTCTCAAGCTCTGCCTGTGGATATGCTCCTTGGCGTATGATTTTGACCGGTCCCTGTTCTGATGCATCAACGATAGTTGATGGTATAAGCGGATACATTGTTTTTTTATGATCAACAATAACCCAATCAATGCTTGCCATAATATTTGGGTGAATGTGTGCAATTGTTGTCGCAGGCATTTGTCCGCTGATATTGGCACTGGTAGAAAAAAGGCCATGATAATCAGTCAATAACGAATTGAGCTCATTATGATTTGGGTAACGGAGTGCAATGGTCCCGTTTTCTTCTACAAGATGGGGAGGAATATTTTGTTTAGCCTTAAAGACAATAGTTAGTGGCCCTGGCCAACATTGGTTTATGAGTTTTTGTGCTTGCTGAGAAAGTGTTTTCATTTCAACAAAATAGGAAAGTTTATCTAAGGAACCGATCAAAATAATATACCGTTTGTTGCTGCGGCTGTTTTTTACTGCATTTAGATGCTCATAAGCTTCTTTGGTTAATGGGGCCAAAAAGCCTAGCATAGTATCCGTAGCTGTGACTGAGAGATGGTTAGCATTGAGTGATGCCTTGAGTAGTTCTGGGGTTCGTTTACCATCCCAATATAAAATTTTGTCTTTCATAAAAAGCCCTTTGATCTTTGTTCACTTCATTTGCCAAAAACAGTATACTGAACGACGGTTTTGTCAAAGGTTTATTGCAAAACGGTTAAGTTAAAAGATGTTAATTGTATGGTTTTTCATTTTTGTCACCCTGAACTTGTTTCAGGGTCCATGATTAAATGAAATTATAGATTGAATGGATGCTGAAACAAGTTCAGCATGACAAAAAGACAAGATTACCTCTTTGGCGTAGTGATATGGGCTTTATATGAGTTTGCATTACCGACAATCCCCCTACACCACCTTCATTGATCAAATCAAATTGTATTATTCTACCCAAAAACGTGACTTCTCATGGCGTGAGCATATAACACCATATCGTATTGTTGTTTCCGAAATTATGCTTCAACAAACCCAGGTAAACAGAGTTGCACAAAAATTTGATGAATTTATTGAAGCCTTCCCATCATTTCAAGCACTTGCGCAGGCTCCGTTTTATGATGTGTTACGAGTATGGAAGGGGCTCGGATACAACCGTCGTGCATTGGCATTACATAAGATTGCAATGATTGTTGTTGATCAATATGATGGACAATTGTCCGCTGAGCCAGAGATTCTTGAAATCTTTCCTGGCATTGGCAAGGCTACTGCTCGATCGATTGTTACCTTTGCCTTTAACAAACCGACTGTTTTTATTGAGACGAATATTCGAACCGTTTTTATCTATCACTTTTTTAAGAATCAAAAGAATGTTCATGATAATGATATCGAGCCGTTGGTGAGTGCTACCGTTGATTACGCTAATCCACGGGAGTGGTATTATGCGCTTATGGATTATGGGACTATGCTCAAAAAAACAGTGGGGAATGTGAGTGTTCTAAGCCGGCATCACCATCAACAATCAAAGTTTGAAGGGTCAGAACGGCAACTTCGTGGTATGATTCTGCAACATTTGCTCGATAACAAGCAATTATCTGTACAGCAATTAGTCCAATTGACAGGCCAATGCGAAACACGAGTTACAAAACTTATTAAAGATTTGTATGGTGAGGGGCTTATCGAGTGTCAGGGTAATGTTGTTACAATTGGTAATGTCTAGAATAAAGTGCAAAATTTATGATTAAAAGCCTTAAAAATTGGCGTTCAATATTGCGGTTTTTTTCTATCTGAATATAAAAAATAAATGTTTCTTTTTCATTGATAAAACTTTTGGCAGCGCTATATTTCTGTGACGCAAAAGGTTTTTTGCGCAGGAATAACAAAAACGATAAATAAAGTTTAACTGCTTGTGAGTTGACCTATGAATGCGCGTTACCTCTGTTCCTATGATTCTAGTTATCAATCAAATTATGAACCGATCTATGATGTTCAATTCGTTTTTTATGACGAAGATGAATATGACTTCGAAGACGATGATGAAATGTGGGATGTTACTGATTACGTTCCGCTTTTACCTTCTAGCGGCCAGTTTTACCAACGCTGCCACTCAAGGAACTTAAAAAGTACTTCAAATCATCATCATTGAATCGTATACCGCCACCGATGAATGGATTAACGCTGCGCTTGCTGTAAATATCGTCAAGTCCAAACGTAGTGTAAAGGTTCTTGAGGAAGAATGCTTTGTTGAGCCATTTTACGTGTGGTCGTGAATCATTCAGACGTCTAATACCTCTCAAATCATATGCCTCAAGGGTAGTAATCCAATGAACTTTATCGGTTGGAAGTGGTACATAGTAATCAACACCAAAGCCAAAAGTACCTTCAAAAAGACCCATACGAAGTGCTAAGCGATCAAAACGTTTGCCAAATTGTAGGCCAAATAAAATATCATTTTTCTTTTGAACGGTGCGATAGGTTCTATACGCATATTCGAGTTTGTCATCAAGTGGAATTGGCAGGGTGCTTGGCTTGAGTTGATTTCCCTTGTCATCATAGTATTCTCGATAAATATTCTCGCGTGAGATACTACCATTTTCATCAGCAACTAATTGCAACAAATAGAAGAAGTCTGAATTTGGACGCAAACGTAATTCAAAATACCCCTTAGAATTGGTTTCACGTAACATGCTTTCACTGTGCATATCAACACCAAGCATCAGGCCTGTTGTTTTGCCTACATAATCCTTAAAGCCGCGAATAGTCTTTTTAAGGTCATAATAGGTTTCATCTTCATTGATAAGTTTACCAATGGTTCCTTTACCAGTATTAATTTTTTCCACAACTTGGCCGGCTTCACGGAAGGTTTCACGGCCTTGAATTGCTGCATCCCCAAAGTGTTCAAATGCTTCACCAGCGTGTTGGGAAGCATCACCAATGTTATGGGAAAGGCTACTAATATCTTTGCGGATGGAAGGAATTGTTTCTTTGAGGCTCGAAACAGAATCTCTTAAGTCAGAAACAATATAGTTGATATTATCTTCATTTTTGCTCATGGTGCGTTGTAGAATTACAGAAAAATCTGCAATACGATCAGAGGCTTTTGCAATAGAATTAAGAGCAAGTCGCATATTGTCTTCACCTTGCCGAGTTGCAAAAACATTTTTAACCGATGAAGCAATGTCCTGAATGGTTGTGGCAATATCTCTGAATTGATCAAGAAGTTCGCCAACGCTTGCAGGTGTTTTGCCGGGCATGGCAAGAGAGCTACCTGGAATCAAGAACCCGGTTGAAGGATCTCCTGGATCAATTTCTAAATTTTTTACCCCAATAAGGCCATCTTGACGAATCATGGCATAAGCATTCTTTGCTAACTTGATGTTTTTATGTAACCGCATCATTAATTCTGCTTTGCCATCTGCCAAGAGTTTGATTTCTTCAACCCAGCCAACTTCAACACCAGCTATTTTGACAGGAGCTTTGACAGCTAATCCGCTTGTGTCGTCAAAGTAGGCTTTGTAGGTATGATATTGATCACGATCCAGGCGTATGGCACGGATGTTGATACTTAAATAAAGGAAAATGCCTATAGCGATTAAAATAAATAATCCGACGATGGTTTCTTGCCTCACTGTAGCACCTTACTCCTTACAAGCCCTTAAAGCCAGTAAAGTCTGACGATTCGTAATGTTTTTTCCGCCTTCTGTTGTTGCGTGTCTTTTTGCTCTGTTGTTGCTTCCTTGGGTTTATCACCAGCCTTTTCCTGGGTGATCTCCTCCCTGATTATGGCAAGGACCTGTTGTTCAACATGTCCTACCTTCCCACAAGATAACACAGAAAAAACCTTAGGCCCAAATTCTTTCGCAAAAAGATCCTTTATCTCCGTTAAGATCTTAGGTTTTTGATCGTACAATTGTTCTAAATTTTTCCAATGTGTTAGCCAATCCTTTGCCATTTCTTTTTTAAAATTTCCAATGAATTGTTCAAATCGTTCCTTGCGTGACTGGGCATCATCTGCCACTGGACGACGCAACCCTATTATTGCACACAATGCATCAGAGAGTAGTAATAAGTCAAGTTTATCGTCTGATGTCCATGTTGTAAAAACATCTTGCAAGCAAAGCGAAGAATTGGATTCACTTCTTTTACCCTTAGGGGCTTTAACAGGCGGTTTATAAAAAATATCAAGACTACTAAGCCCTGAGATTGATTGTAATTCAGAAATATCATCAATTTTTCGTTTTCGTTTTTTGAAAAATTCGGTGATTCGGTTGACCATTTCACCTGCCGGTAACCGCCCTCGTAACTCAATATCCTTTAACAAGGCGTGATATTCCTTTTTAAATTCCATTTTTTTAAAATCGAATGCTTCATTAATGTTTATTTTGCCGTGCTCGCAGGTAATGCAAATACGAATGAGGCCATCAATGCCATCTATTTTTTCCTTTAATTCAAAATTATGCCACCGATTAAGATATGGTAGGACATTAGCAAGAAATCGCTTTGTACCCTTAAATTCTTTTTCAGTTTCTTCCTTGGTACTTTCTGCTTTTGCTTGATCTTCGCTTTTTTGCTTGTCATCCTCTTTTTCATCGTATGTTAATGTGGCAATGGCTACATTAATGCCGCCGAGTGCCAACATTTCAGCACGTTCGCGATACACCATTGTTTTTATAAAATTTGATCCAACAAAAACGCCGCGAATTAATTGTTGACTCAAAAGTACAATAATCGATGTAATCATGAGGGTATAAATAACAACAGAAGCTTTATGTAATTTCATAATTCAGATCCTTAACCTCATAAGCCTGTTGGAATCGGCGGTGGGGTGTTTGCTGGTGGTTGTTGAGCACCTGCAGGTGATGTTTGAGTTGTTTGTTGAGTTTGTCCGGCAGCTTGTTGTTTTTGAGCATTTTGGGTTTTATCCTTTTCCTTTTTCTTGCGCTCATTTTCATCAATAGTAGGGAACCCCAGAATAGGAAATGAGGCGTTGAATCGATATGTTTTGGTTTTTTTATCATTCCACATATCAATCCAGATATCTAATTTTTGAGGTACAACCCCTTGCGTTTGTTCCTTGTTTCCCCATGTAGAAAGTCGTATTTCTTTCGTTTCTTCTGTTTTTTCTTTATCTTTTTTGTCATCTTTTTTGGTGACATATTCAATAAATATTCCTTTTACATTATCAGCAACCATGTATGAGCGAACGTGTCCTTTTTGGTCTAGTACAACTGATTCATCAACCTTAGCGGTAATGTTGGAAAGATCATTTGTTTCTTTGCGCAGTAATTTATAAATCGTTTGATCACGAGTACTTTGGGTCTTATCAACAGCTAATTCATATACAATGCGGACCAAGCGTTGCTTTTTTTCTTCATAAATGTGCAAAGGGTTGGTACAAATAAAACTGATATATTTGAGTAATTCAACTCTTTTACCTTTGATTCTGGTTATGTCTGCTCGATCATCAATGACTCCGACAAAAAAAGTTTTTCGTTGTTGCTTTTCGCGTTCTTCTTCCTTTTTCTGTTCTTCTGGCGTTTGTACTTTAGGTTGTTCATCCTCCTTTTTCCCTTCAGGGATTTCCTTTTCTGTTTTGGCAAGAAAAGGAATATACGCTGTTGATAAATCTCGTTCGAGCTGATTGAATAAAAGGCAGACTTCTCGATCAATGGTCATCATGCTTCTGGTGCCTTCAATATAACGGATAACCCCCTGATGGAGTTGAATCATGCCCAAGATAATAAAACTCGAAAGTGACATGGCTATGAGCAGTTCAAGAAGCGTAAATGCTTGTGAATGTTTTTTGAATTGTATCATTGCTTCTTCTCTTTTTCGCGCTCTTTTTCTGATTTTGGTACTACGGTGATCATCACTGCATTGGTCGTCTTTCCATCATATTTCCATCGCCCTTCGCTTTGAACTATTTTAAGATATTTTTTAAAGGGAGATAAACTTGATTTTGGGGGGATGTTGATGACTTGCGTGATGATATTAATGTCGGGATCTTCAAGCTTGGTTGTTATTTTTTTTGATTGATCTGGTGGTTCTAGAAAGAAATTATACAATTCTTTTTTTATCAGAAAGGTTTTTTCGATTTGATCATGATCATGAAGGACATGAACAATGGAACGTAATTGAATATTAGCAACGACAGAAACGGCAATAACAACGATGCCGATGGCTAAAATGACTTCAAAAAGAGTAAATGCTGCGCGTTTCATATAATTCCCCTAACGAGCAGGTCGTATTAACCCTTCGTTGAATTCAAATCGTCCAAAGAATGGGTTCATAATAAAACTTCCCGATGTTTCAACACCGTTAAGTCGCCGAACAAGGTGCACAATAACGTCCTGAACGAGTCCATCTGGAATGATATAACAATGAGCCACGCCTTGTTGTTCGTCAAGCATGTTTGTTTTTCCGACATAGACAGCTTTAAGTCTTATTGCCGTATTAAAATTATATGTTGTTGGAAGGTAATACGAAGAAACCAGGTCATATTTTTTATGACCTGGTTTTTCTGGGTCATCTTTTTCTTGTTCCACTCTTACCGAATCGGTTCCTTTTGGATTTGCGATGAAGGTAAGGCGGTACACAAAATGATTTGCAAGGGCTTCTTGGCGGGCAAATAAGGCAAGGCTATTAAGGTCTTCAGTGATTGAGGACCATTCTGCTGTTGGTGATCTTTTAAATAACCTTGGTATAAAAATGGAGGCAATGATGCCAATAAGGAACACCACTACCACCACTTCAAGAAGCGTAAAAGCTTTGTGATTGTTTATCACTAATTAAACCCCATCATCCGCTCGATCTGGATCATCTTCAGATTGTGTTGGGCCAAGATAGATAAGTTCATAATATTTATATTTGCCCTTGAATTTTTCTGGGGGACAGCGATACATAAAATCATTGCCCTTATATGAAAGTTGATCTTCCTTAAGATATGGCCAACGGTCCGAACGTCGATAACGTTCATCACCAGGTTTTGGGTTGGTGATTAAAGCACGAAGGCCTTCTCGTGTTGTAGGGAAAACGCCCAATTCATATTTATATTCGTTTAATGCTTCCTTGATGGCTGCAAATTTAAGAGTAACTTCTGCCTTGCCTGCTTGTCCAAGCCAACGAGCTGCGCGAGGAAGAATGAATGCTGCAATGACACCAATGAGCGCAATGACAACGATGAGCTCAAAGAGTGTAAAAGCATGGTTTGACCTTTTGAATACCATGTATAAATCCTTTCATAATTGTGCCAAATCAGCCATGCTGATGATTGGCAAGAATATTGATAAAACAACAAATCCAATAACGACTGCCATAACCAACGTCATAAGCGGTGTAAGGGCGGCGGTCAATCCTTCGGTTTTTTCTTTCAGGTCACTATCATAATCGTTACCAACAGTGAGTAACATCTCGGCAAGTTTGCCCGATTGTTCACCGGTACTAATCATGTAGCTGGCTATATTAGGGAAAATATTGGTTTCTTTCAAATATTTTGCAATTTTACCTTCCTTAATAATTTTATCGCGCGCATCGTTGAGTTTTTTGGTCAATACTTTGTTATCAACAATGTTGCATACAATGTTGAGTGCTTCTGACAAATTGACCCCACCTTCAAGAAGCATGCCCAAGGTTTTTGAAAATTGAACAATGGCTTTCGTGCGCGAAAAATAGCCTACCATTGGTAACTTAAGAAAAATTTCATCGAGTTTGTATTGTCCTGCTGGTTTTGATTTCCAGTAGGTAAAAATGATGATGAGAAATGTTGTTAAAATGAGTAGTATGAGCCAGTTGTTGAGCATAAAGTCAGACATTGTTATTAACAATTGTGTGGGGCCTGGTAATTCTTTGCCCACTTGTTTGAAAAGATCCTTAAGACGAGGTACCAAAAATGCCAGCAACCCAACGACAATTAAAACAGCAAAGGTAATCATAGCAATTGGATATGTTAACGCTTTTTTAACTTTTTTGCGGGTGTCTTCTGCGCGTTCAAGGTAATCAGTGAGTCGCATAAGAATGGTATCAAGCTTGCCTGATGCTTCCCCGGCTTTTACCAATTGAACATACACATTAGAAAAGACTTTAGGGTAGCGACCCATTTCTTTAGCAAGCGATTCGCCCGATTTGATACCATCTTTGATGGAAATGAGAATACGTTTAAACTTTCCTTCAAATTGTTCGGTAAGCAGCTCAATAGCCTGAAGCAGGGGAACGGCAGATTTAAGTAACACGGCGAGTTGTTTGGTGAAAAGAATAACTGCTTTTTGGTCAACACGTTTCTCAAAAAAACCGCTGTACCATGTTTGTGCTATTTCACCAGAAATTTCTGTGATGGTGATGGGGAGCAAATCTTGTCCCCGTAATAATTCTTTTGCTGTTTGTACCGATGTTGCATCGATGGTGCCGGTTACGCGAGCACCGCGTTTATTAAAAGATTCATAATGGTATAATGGCATACCTCATATCTCCCAATGTTCCGATTAACCAGCTTAGCCAAAAAAGAGCCAAAAGTCGCCACATCCCAAAAAAATAACAACATATCCTTGACAGATGGGGTATTTTTTTCATATTCGTAGGTAATGACTTGAGATTCCATTATTTGTTCTGAAAGGGCAGTATATGAATATCATATTCTTTGTTCGCAGGCTCCTTATGATTTCAATCAGTGTATTCCTTCTTGGTTCTGGCTGTAAAGCAACTGATGCAAGTAGCATCAATACCCAACCAAAGGTAGCACCAGAAGCCGTATTGGCAGATCAAAATTTAAAAGGCATTGTTGATCTTTCTTCGGCGCTTGATGAGTGTATTCCCTCAACATTTGCAGCAGCCTCGTTAAAAGATTATTTTGAAGCGATGAATAAAGCTGTCGAGATTCCTGATAAAGCCCCTGGGCTACAAAATGAAACAGTCAAAAGCCTCAGGGAACGTGATTGTCAGAATGGATCAAAAACTTCGATCTTTCAAAAATCATTTTTGGGATACATAAAAATTAGATATAACCAACGAAATTATGCTTATCAATTAGCTCAAGACGGTACGGATGTCGTACAATTTGTTTCACTGAGCAAGGAAATCAATCTCGACCCTGATGCTGATTATGTTGGTATGCGGCTTTTTTATAATAAATTTAAAGCAGCAGAACTTGTTGACGATACCGTAATTCTTAAGTTACTCAAGGAAACATCAGGTGGTTTTCGACGACATTTTGTTCCAGTACAACAACCAGTAGTAACCGATGTTGCTGTTATCAAAAAACAACTTGAAACCATGCTTCTTAATAAGTTTGCGGAGCATCTTACTGCTTTCCAACAAAAGCCGGATGCATTTTTGTCAGAATTAGCCGATGAAATTGCTCGTTATCAACACCAAGAAATGTCTAGGCTTGCTGGTATTCATCCTAAGGTAGAGGCGGCAGAACGTTTGCGTGGTATTGTGATTCGCTTGTATGATACAGTGTTGGGCAAGGTAATTTGGAATCCATACAAACCGGAACTGATATGGAAGTCATTTACTGAGATTGCAAAGTCGTTAGAATTATTGGCAAATGATTACATTGTTGTACATATGGACGATCTTGATGATTTGCTTTGGACGCTTACCCATCGTTTCTGTTTCTTCCTTGATTTGTATGGTGCATCATTACCGACAACATTTTATCAAGAAGCCGAACATGATCTAACATCAAAGACGGTGTTTTTCCTTGAATACAAAGAACAGGACGAGGGAATTGCTTCCAAAAAAGATACATTGTTAGATTTCATCCTGAGGGCCAAGGCTCGTGCAGTTGCTTATGAAAAGAAAGGTATCATCTCTACCCCAATGTTTCAAAGCTGATACATTCTGTTTGCATTTGTAGTTATTAAGACAAAAGGCCCGATGGTTATCATCGGGCCTTTTAATATTTTATTCCCAGCCATATTCGCTGTAAAAAATTCCTTTTTTCGTATTGTTCAATACAAGTTGAACGTAAGGGAGAAGGTTTGACGGTAATTTGTTGTAATCAAACCATTGCAGGTCATCACATTTGTGTGGTTCTTTGTTTGATAATGTTCCCTGCCATTGTGTTGCCCTAAAAAATATATCAATGCGTTCTTCAGAATCTTTGTTTGATTTACGATGCATGATATGAACAGGCGTGATGTTTGATGGAGCAATAATGATTCCAGCCTCTTCCAGTGCTTCGCGAATGATTGTCTGAGTAAATGTTTCACCGGCTTCAAGATGTCCGGCGATAAGACTGTACATACCATCCTGATAACCGGTATTGAAGCGTCTCAATAGTAATATTTCATTACCTTTTTCAAGAATAAGGTACGATGCTGGAATAATAGTGTGACGAATTTTTTTCATGACAGTCCTTTTTTATGGAGCTAACTATAGTATTTAACAAATGACCTGTGGTAACGTATTATATCTTGTGTTTCTATTCAATATTTTTTCTTAAAAAAAGGGGAACGATGAATGTTTCACTGATGAAATTTTTGGTTGTTGCTAGTGTAGCGACTGTTGTAGGGTATGGGCACATGCAAGGAGCTTGCCGGGTACCGCCTTCTGTTTTAGAAAAATTATCTTTTGTTGATATTGATGATCTGGTTACCTATGCCCAGGATTCATTGCGTGCGTCAACAGATAGTCAAATCAAAACAGTGCTTATTATGAGTAAGTATGCTCACCTTTTGTGTTGCTCAACAACAGCTCATGCAATGGCGGAGGCTTATCAATCCATGATAACAACGTTGCAGAATTCAGAGGTTTTTGGAACGGAGGATGAAAAA
>CAYUQI010000003.1:53058-58979 GCA_964446935.1 uncultured Pseudomonadota bacterium | reverse complement strand
ATGAAACAAAAAAGGGTTTTTTACAAAATTTGTGTTGTCTTAGTTGAGGACGTTTTTATAGGAACATTTGATTATGAAGAAGCTGTTATGGATAATTGGTTGCCTGGTTGTTGTTACCACGAGTTATGGAGCTCAACAGAAATTTAATGATGAAGAAGTATGCGTTTGTGCTCGATTCAAGGCGTTATTACTTGATACCGCGGTGTCTGATCTGGTTAAATATATACCTGCAAGTGATGAAAGATTGATCTCATATGGATTGTTAATGTTCAAGTTCCATCAGTTACTCTGTGAAGCCAGAAATGGCGGTACAAAAAACAAAGTATACCAACAGCTTTTATATACAATAGCTAATAAAAACCTTTTTAAGACAGATCAAGATCAATTGTATGCCGGGAGTATCTTTTTGGAAATTTGTGATGAAGTAGGTACTACCGGTATTGAAACATTGGTTGAGGATTTTAAGAATAAATTTCATATGAAAGGATCTACGAATGTAGGGGATGAGCCATTTTGGGCAGCCCCAGAAATCCTTAAAAAACTTAATTTTGTTTTAGCAGAGATCAATAGTTTGTATTCGGATGAATCAACAGATAGTGAACATTCTTCTGATGAAAGTTCTGCCGATTCGTTGCATGAAGCTTTCGAAATAGTCTTTATAGACGATAACACTGTAATTGATGATAATGACGATGCTTTGTGTGATGACTTTGCTATAAGTCAGGGGGAATGGTTAAGCGACGATGAGAGATTCTCTCAATGGTACAATGGGAGTCCCAATAATTTTAATGGTTATACAATTAAAAGATCTTGGCTTTCTAATTCTATTTAATTTTTCGTTTGGCCAAAAGCTCTGAAATTCGCAAGAACTTATATCCCCGTTGTTGTAAACGTTCGATAATGATGTCACATGCGTTAACAACCTCTTTTTTATCAGAACACGATCCATCATGAAGCAGAATGATTGATCCTGGGCGAACATGCATAAGGGCTTGAGAAAGAACATTGTTAACAATAGCTTTAGTTCCGGGTTTTTCCCAATCATATCCCGCGACATCAAACAAAATATTGTTTCGTTTCATGTGGGCCAAAACTTTTGAAAGAACAACAAGTTTCATACCTTTTGGTGAGCGAAAGTGAATTGGTCCTGTGTAGCCAAGACTGCGCAAGAGATTATCAGTGTCGGTAATTTCTTTGCGAATGTATGAAGCACTTTTGCAGATAAGCACTTCGTGTGACCATGTATGATTACCAAGCTCATGTCCCGCAGTGTATATAGCTTTGATCATATCGGGATGTTGTTCTGCTTGTTTACCAACAACAAAAAACGTTGCTGGTACATTATGTTTTTTTAAAACAGCCAAAATTTCATTGGTTGTCGGGGGGTTGGGGCCATCATCAAAGGTAAGTGCGACAACTTTTTCTTTTGTTTTGATATGTGTAATTCGTTTACCGCACATTTGCGGAGAAAATGGTAAAGAGAGCCAGATGACAAACAGCCCCATAATAACACCGAAGACTGCGGCACCGAACATAGAGAAGCCTTTCTAATAATGTTGGATATTATTCTATGTATACGAAAAAACAAGGTTAGTGAAAAGCATTTACTTTTTAGTGTATTGACGTACGCTTGATGAAGGCTGTTTATGGTTGAAATTAAGACCAGGAAATTAAGAATGACGAAAAACGTTTTTGGCCTACGTTTTTGTGAAAGGGCACCCTATTTAATGCTGCATAATTCAGTTCCTGAAGCAAATTTAGGGGGACGTTATTGGTTCAAGGATCCACAATGCTTTTGTCATGCTGCCCGTCCGCCGAAGCGGACCCACCTTCGTCTAGGTGGCTACGGTGGCCGGCGCGAAGGCTGGGAACATGTTTCAGCATCCACCCAATAATGGATCCTGAAATAAATTCAGGATGACAAAGGGGGAAGAAAAGAACATTAATTTGCTGGGTTCGCTTTGTTTAAGAAGACCGGTAGTATGAAGTATCAATTACTTTCTATTGTCACTCCACTTTTTAATGAAGAAGACAACCTTCTTCCCTTGTATCAAGAATTAGTTGCTGTGTGCGATCAACTCATTCATTTTGATTCATTTGAAATTGTTTTTGTTAATGATGGCAGCAAGGACAGATCCCTGCGTATTCTTAAAGAGCTTGCCTTCCAGGACTGTCGCGTAAAAGTGGTTTCCTTTTGTCGCAACTTTGGTCACGAGCATGCTTCCTTTGCTGGTTTGTGCCATGCTCAAGGTGATGCGGTGGTGCTTATTGATGCAGATAGGCAGGATCCGGCCGAGTTGATTCTTGAATTTGAAAAAGAATTTGTTCAAGGGTATCACGTTGTGTATGGACAACGTACGAAACGGCTCAATGAAACGTGGTTTAAAAAATTAACATCCAAGCTTTTCTATCCATTTTTTAAGTGGGTTACCGGTGTTGATATGCCACGTGATGTTGGTGATTTTTGTATGCTCAGTCGCACGGCAGTTGATCAGTTGAAACAATTTAAAGAACGCACCATCTTTGTTCGGGGATTGATTTATTGGCTTGGTATGCCTAAAAAAGCTGTTCCCTTCGTGCGTCGCAGTCGTGGCGCTGGGACAACAAAATATAACTATACCAAGCTCACTATGTTTGCTCTTGAAAATATTATTTCATTCTCCACCATGCCCATTTATCTGATCATTTTTTTATCGCTGTTATTGATTACGTTCTGTTGTATTGGTACAACGATTGCGTTCTTTATGCATGTGTTTGGGTATGTGGTGATGACCGGATGGACGTCACTCATTATGTGTATGATGTTTCTGTTTGCTGCAACGCTTTTTTCGTTGGGTATTATTGGTTTGTATGTTGGTAAGATTTTTCAAGAGACCAAGCAACGACCGGTTTTTGTTGTTGATGAGCTGATTAATTTTGACGTACATACCTATCATAATGTTAATGTCGGTCATGTTACTCGAAGTTCTGAGCGGTTATGATGAATTCACTCAAACTCTTGTATCACCTCCTCAATGCTCAAGATAAGCGTTATTTATCTGGCCTTCTAGTGCTCTCGATTTTCATTTCGATACTTGAAACGGTAAGCATCTCTGCAATTATGGTGTTTATCTCAGTTGCAACTAATTTTAATCTTGTGTATACCAGCAAAACGTATTCATGGCTTTATGCGTTTATTGGTATGCATTCACCAGCTCAATTTGTTATAATATTGGGATTTTTTTTGATTGCTTTTTATGTGGTACGGGGCATTACCGGCGTCATTCATGTATATTTATTTGCTCGTTTTTCGTTTACTCGCTATCACCGTTTTGCCACATTATTATTTAATCGTTTTTTAAGATTTTCATATTATGATTTTATAGGCAAAAATTCTGCCGAGGTTGGGCAGGTGATTTTTTCTCATAGTGGTGGGCTGACTCATTTGATTTTTGCTCTATTAACTATGATTTCAGAATTGTTTACGGTGTTATGTATTTATACAATGCTATTTTGGGTTAATTGGAAAATGACGGTTGTTCTGACACTTTTATTGAGTGTCAAGGGCTTTTTTATTATTAAGACATTTTCAAAAGGTATCGCTAAAGCTGGGAAAAAAACACATCAATATTCACTCGATGCGTCTAAGGTGTTTAATGAATCCTATGGGAACTTTAAACTCATTAAATTAAGTTTATCGGAAGTATCGATCGGAGAACGATTTTCCAAAACAACGCAGGCGCATGCAAGTACACAAATTATGTATACAACGTTGCAGAATTCTCCACGTTTTATCTTAGAAACAGTTGGTTTTGTGTTGTTGGTTGGAGCGATGTTGTATGTGATTTATCGCTATAATAATGCGTCATTTGTTATCCCTGTTGTTTCTATGTATGCATTGGCGTTTTATCGGCTTCTTCCATCAATGAACAAAATTCTTGCCAACGCTCATCAAATAACTTTTTTTAATCATGCCTTGCAAGGCATTGTTGATTTTTTACAAAAGCCAACCGAAAATCTTGGCAAACAACAGATAGCATTTAATCGTCAACTTACTCTTCATAATCTTTCATTTAGCTATATTCCAGAATGTTTGGTTATTAGCAACGTTGATATTACCATCAACAAAGGAGAACGGGTTGCTTTCGTTGGGGCGAGTGGCTCTGGGAAAAGTACCTTGGTTGATGTTATTATGGGACTTCATGTTCCCTCCAAGGGTTTTATATCGATTGATGGCAAGCTCGTAGATGATGCTTGTCGCCAATCATGGCGGAGTAAAATTGGTTACATTCCGCAAACAATTTATCTGTTTGATGGTACTGTTAAAGACAATATTGTTTTTGGCCGCTCATACAATGAACAAAAATTAATTCATACACTTAAACAGGCCCGTATGTACGATTTTTTACTTACACAACAAGGCCTTGATACATGTGTTGGTGATGGTGGTGTGAAATTAAGTGGTGGGCAAAAACAACGAATAGCAATAGCCAGAGCGCTTTATGGAGATCCTGAGCTTTTGGTTCTTGATGAAGCAACATCGGCACTTGATCATGATACAGAATCGTGTATTATGAACGAAATTTATCAGCTTGCACGAGACGTAACATTAATAATTATTGCACATCGGCATAGCACCGTGCTTCGATGTGATACAATTTACAAAATTGAGCATGGACAAGTACAAAAAATTTCGACAAGCGAGGTTTTGCGTGATGTTCCATTACAAGTCCGCCCCCACGATGGTGTATAACATCGTTGCTGGCGGAAAAGTGGTAGTAGGGAGAAGTGATGAAGAAGGCGTTGATTACTGGTATTACCGGGCAAGATGGATCGTATCTAGCTGAATATTTGTTATCAAAAGGATACGAGGTTCATGGCCTTATGCGCCGTTCTTCAACGTTCAATACGCAACGCATTGATCACCTTTATGTGGATCCACACGATCAGCGGGCGCAACTTTTCCTTCACTATGGTGATGTAACTGATGCAGGTTTGGTAACTGTTCTTGTCAATACCATCAAACCTGATGAAATTTATCATCTCGCAGCACAATCCCACGTTAAAGTTTCTTTTCAAATGCCAGAGTACACAGGTAATGTAACCGGTCTTGGTACAACACGACTTCTTGAGGCAATTCGTCTTTCTGATCTTCAAGCCAAATTTTATCAAGCTTCATCGTCTGAAATGTTTGGTAATGCATCTGCACCACAAAGTGAACATACGTCGTTTTGTCCACGCAGTCCCTATGCCGCTGCAAAGCTTTATGCCTATTGGATGACGGTTAATTATCGTGAGTCATATGGTATGTTCGCGTGTAATGGCATTCTCTTTAATCATGAAAGCCCGCGCCGTGGCGAAACTTTTGTTACACGCAAGGTTACGCGAGCGCTTGCTCATATGCTTGCTGGTAAGCAAAAAACATTGTACATCGGCAATCTTCATGCCAAACGAGATTGGGGCTTTGCCCCTGAATATGTTGAAATGATGTGGCTTATGCTGCAACACCACCGCCCGGACGATTATGTTGTGGGAACAGGAACGAGTCACAGTGTACGCGAGTTCATTCAAGAAGCATGTGCTTATATCGGTCTTGAGCTCGAATGGGTTGGCCATGGTGTTAACGAAAAAGGTATCATTGTTCGTGTCACTGAACGTTGGAAAAATATTTTTAAGTCTGGTGATGTTATTGTGCACATTGATCCTCGTTATTTCAGGCCAACAGAAGTTGACCATCTTCAGGCCGATATAACCAAGGCGCGTGAATCGTTGTGTTGGCAGCCACGTGTTACGTTTAACGAACTTGTGCAGATTATGGTTGATTACGACCTCTCCTATCTTGGCCTTGAACCCGTTGGCCGAGGCATAGTTGTTTGCAAAGAAAAAAAGTTTGAGTATACCGATCACACGTTCTCATACAAACAGCATGTTGAGGATAGTTG
>CAYUQI010000003.1:40293-52958 GCA_964446935.1 uncultured Pseudomonadota bacterium | reverse complement strand
TATAAGAAAAGCACATTGGAAGAGCATATGAACAAGAACTCCAAAATTTACGTAGCAGGACACGAGGGGATGGTTGGTTCTGCATTGCTGCGTAAACTTTATGCCTCTGGTTACGCCAACATACTAACCAGATCATTTGCACAACTTGATTTGCGTCGGCAGGCTGAGGTGGAAGCCTTCTTTGCACAAGAACGACCGGAATATGTCTTTTTGGCTGCTGCAAAAGTTGGCGGCATTCTTGCCAATAATACCTATAAAGCAGAGTTTATTTACGACAACCTGATGATTGCTTCCAATGTTATTCATGCTTCTTACAAAAATGGGGTGAAAAAATTATTGAACTTGGGTTCGTCTTGTATTTATCCAAAGAATGCTCCTCAACCGCTCAAGGAAGAGTATCTGCTGACAGGCCCTTTAGAGCCAACTAATGAACCCTATGCAATCGCCAAGATTGCTGCCATTAAATTGTGCCATTACTACAATGAACAATATGGAACGAGTTTTATTTCAGTCATGCCAACCAATTTGTATGGTCCGAATGATAATTTTAATCTTGAAACGGCGCATGTATTACCTGCTCTTATACGTAAATTTCATTTGGCTAAGTTGTACGAACGTTGTGATTTTGAAGCTATAAAAAATGATTTTTTACGGCACAAAATAGGGTTTGGTTTTGATGCAACAATTAATCTTGATGATATAAACGCATTAAAGGCTGTGCTTAGTCATGTTGGCATTGGCAAAGGCGAAATTACGCTTTGGGGAAGTGGATCCCCCTTTCGTGAGTTTTTGTATGTTGATGATGTAGCCTCAGCATGTGTCTTTCTTATGCAAAAATATGGTGACGTCTGTATTGGTGAGTGCATTAATGTTGGAACCGGAAGTGATATACAACTCAAGAATCTTGCAGCTTTAGTCAAAACAGTTATTGGCTTTAATGGATCAATTATTTTTGATGCAATAAGGCCCGATGGAACGCCTAAGAAGTTACTTGATGTTGCCAAAATTAATCGATTGGGGTGGCAAGCAAGTATTGATCTGGCCGAAGGTGTAACTCTTTTTTACGATCATTACAAGGATAATTCTATAAAGAGTTATCATGAAAAAGGATTGTATGTATCATAAAATCGTTAGTAGATTATTGACGTTGCATAAAACGAATCAAGATCTTGCATACATGAATAGTAAAATTACCGAATTGTTGTGGTCACAAAAATTTCAACATTCTATTGTTGATGCTGATTGGCTCAGAAAAAAGGCTGTTTCTGCGAGCGGGGCTGCCGCAAATTATTCATTTTTATATGTTTTGTTTCGTATCTTGAATGATTTTAAGCCTTCTTCAATTTTAGAAATTGGGCTAGGACAAACAACAAAATTAAATGCTCAGTATGTTGCTTATCATAATAAGCAAGCCGAATTGTATGTTGTTGAAGACAGTACAGATTGGATCAAACTGTTTGATGATTTTCTAGGGCTATCAAAAAATATACACCTTCTTTGTTTGCCGCTTGAGAAAATTAACGTTAAAGGTTTTGTGGTTGATGCCTATAAGAATTTAGCGCATTTAATAGAAAATCGTGAGTTTAATCTCATTATCAATGATGGGCCAATGGGAAACGAACATTATTCAAGGGCTGGCATTATTAATTTAATTCCAAATAACCTTGCGGAATCATTTGTAATCTTGTTCGATGATTATGATCGTTGTGGCGAGAAAGAAACAGTAGCTCTTATTTGTGAGATATTGAAAAAACATAGTTATACTTTTAATACAACAATATACAAAGGGGTTAAACAGCAGTTTCTCATATATTCTCCTGATTTGTATATGCTGAGAGAATTATAGAGTGAGGATTCCGCATATACCCCCAGTTCTCTTTCTTGTCTTTAATCGCCCCGACACAACAAACCTTGTGTTTGAACAGATTCGGAGGAGGCGTCCCAAAAAACTTTTTATTGCTGCTGATGGACCTCGTCCGGGTCGGCAGGATGATATAATCAATTGCGCACTGGCTCGTTCAATCATTGATCAGATTGATTGGTCGTGTAAAGTATACACTTTGTTTCGAGACGAAAATTTAGGGTGTGGTAAAGCTATAAGTCAAGCAGCTACATGGTTTTTTGAGCATGTGGAAGAGGGTATTATTTTGGAAGACGATTGTTTGTCGGATCCAACATTCTTTGATTTTTGTACAACGATGCTTGACCGGTACCGCAATGATCCTCAGGTAATGATGATTTCTGGAACGAGCTATTTATTCAATAAAGTAGCAAGCAAAGAAAGTTATTTTTTTTCACGATATTATCCAGTTTGGGGGTGGGCAACATGGCGGCGTGCCTGGCAGCAGTATGATTTTGAATTAACTGATTGGCAGGACTTAAAAAAATCTTCATGGTTACATGATTTTTTTGGCAATCAAACGATTGTTGCCTTTTGGTCTCGTTATTTTGATCGAATTGCAGCGCATGATATTGACACATGGGATATTCAGTGGACCTATGCCTGCATTAAGCAGAACGCATTGTGTATAACCCCTTTTAATAATCTTATTTCGAATATTGGGTATAGTGGGGCCCATGCATCAGGTGCCAAAAGTTATGATCATGATATCCCACGTAAACCTCTTGAGCAGGTGGTTCATCCTGCGCGTGTTACAATGCAACCACGATTGGACAGAAAGATTTATACCAATATTCATGTTTTACAGCCGGTGACACTACGTGGTATGGTCAAGCGGGTGGTGAGAGGGGTGATGGGTTGTTTGGGAAAGTAACTATGTATGGTTTTTTTTACTTGTTTTGTCATCCCTGAAATAAATTCAGGGCAGGCTCTGAATTTATTTCAGGATCCATAGGGTGGATGCTGAAATAAGTTCCCAGCCTTCGCGCCGGCCACCGTAGCCACCTGGGCAAAGGTGAGTCCGCTTCGGCGGACGGGCAGCATGACAAAGGCAGGGTGTTTTTACCTCAACCATATTAATTTATTAATTAGGTATTCGTTATGCACTGCAAAATTTGTTCATCGCCGACGCAAGAATGTTTCAAGTCATTGATATTAAAAAAATACACGGTGTCTTATTATTACTGCCATCATTGTGGTTTTATGCAGACGGAAAAACCGTATTGGCTTGCAGAGGCGTACGAAGAATCTATTTGTATTACCGACACCGGTATGTTGGCGAGAAATACATTTTTGGCTCAAATTATGGCTGTACTGTTGTATTTTTTATTCAACAAACAGGCTTCCTTTGTTGATTATGCCGGAGGGTATGGAGTATTTGTCCGTTTAATGCGTGATAAGGGTTTTGATTTTTATTGGCATGATGTGTACACCAACAATATTTTTGCCAAAGGTTTTGAATATTGCGATCAAAAAGCTATTGATCTTGTCTCTTCGTTTGAATCGTTTGAACATTTTGTTGATCCGCGCAAAGAAATTGAATCAATGCTTGCCATTGCCCCTTCACTTCTTTTTACCACACAATTGTTGCCAAACCCCATACCGCAACCGAATGAATGGTGGTATTACGCGTGTAATCAAGGTCAACATATCTCATTTTATAGTGTAAAAACATTTGAATACTTGTCGCAGTGCTATGGTCTTCATTTTCATTCTCATTGGGGAATACATTTATTAACGCGTAAAAAAATCAATGGTTTTGCTTTTAAAAAGCTTGTTGAACATCATATGCGATTGTTCAAGTTTGTTGTTAAACGCATGAAAAGCAAAACAGTTTCAGATTCTCAGCAGGTTAATTGTCATGATTCATCCAGAAGCTGTTAAAAAAATTTTGCTGTTGCGTCCAGATTCAATTGGGGATGCTGTTCTTGCCTCTTCAATGCTTCCTTATATCAAAAGCTATTATGCAAATGCATCGCTTACCGTGCTTTGTCAACAGCATCTGATTGATTTGTATCAAGCATGTCATTTGGTTAATGAAGTAGTTGGCTTTGATAAAACAACGTTTATGACCAATGAAAGCTATCGCGGTACTGTTCTTGATAGCCTCACACAGCATGCTTTTGATCTAGTTTTGCATGCTGTTTATTCGCGCGAACGTGCTATGGATTGTCTGGCAACGAGCATTGGTGCTCCTTATACTGTTGCTTTTAAAACAAACAGAGATCAGGACGACACGATGTATACCCATTGTATTGAATCATCAGGGACATTGAAGTTAGAACTTGATCGATACAATGATTTTCTTTCTGGTCTTAGTATTACACATGGAAAGCTTGAGCCGCAGGTATGGCTAAGTGCGGAAGATGAACAATATGCCGATGATTTTTTTACAAAACATGGATTAACAACAGACACAACAATTGCATTGTTTGCTGGGGCATTGTCTGGGCACCGTATGTATCATCATTATGGCAAGGCATTGGCAAAGGTGCTTGCACATCAAAAGAGTACTGTCATAGCCTTCGGTGGGCTGGCTGATTACAATGTTAATCAATTAAATTTAAACGATATAGCGGGCCAATATTTTAATCTTTCTGGTGCGACAACATTGAGGCAAACAGCTGCGCTTATCAAACGATGCTCTTTGGCTGTTGGGGCAGAAACTGGGCTTGCGCATGTTGCATGTGCTGTTGGTATTCCGCATGTTGTTATTCTTGGAGGGGGGCACTTTGGGCGATTTATGCCATATTCACCTTTAACATCGGCTGTTGTTGTTCCTTTGCAATGCTATGGTTGTGATTGGCGATGCCAATACAAGCGAGCGCATTGTGTTCAAGCGGTAACCGTTGATATGCTTGCGCTGGTAATACAAGAATCGATGCGCACACGATCGCTTAAGCCTCGTATTTTTATCCAACCCAAGGGTATGTTTTCAGGTGGTTTGTTGTGGGGGCCGCGATGGGGCTTAGAGTATGTGGGCAATAAAGTATGCCCAGATAAGATGTCGATAATTAATTGTTGAGGTTTTTTTGAAATTAAGAATGTTAAGCATTTCGAGTTGTTCGTCTGTTGTGGCTGTTTATAGGACCAGGAACTCTGTAATTCCTATAGATAAGTTGCTTTTGTTTTGTCATGCTGAACTTGTTTCAGCATCCACCCAATCATGGATCCTGAAATAAATTCAGAGCCCGCCCTGAATTTATTTCAGGGATGACAAAAAAGACAGTCCTATGTCAGGATGTATTAGGAAGCTTTGAGCTTGACGGCATATCGATGAATGTGAAAAAGGCTGAAAGATGAAAAATGTCATCATCGCATGGAGTGTTTCTGATGAGCGCGCTTTTGAGCAGCACGTGCCATTGCAGTTTCTTGGTCAGCGTAACCAATCACTTGGTTTTTCAAATGATATTCATGTTTTATTTTTAAGTGGTTATCATTTACTCAGTGATGCATACACGTCATCACTTAAAGATTTAGGATTCATTCTTCATGATGTTACAACACTGTATGATTCTTATGCAAAAAAATATGCTGTGTTACAACGATTTGGTGATTACGAACGCCGCTGTTTTTTGCGTTGGCCTGTCATAGAATCATTTTTCTCAGGCGAATCTATTATTCACTACGATGGTGATATTGTTTTTAATGAAGATCCTGCTGTTATTGCCCAAAAGGTTACCGGCACAACATTTGTCTTGCAAGGATGTCCAGCCTTTACTGTTATTAGTGATCGAGCATGGTTCCGTCAGTATATTCAACAACTAGATCTTTTTACGTCGAATATAGAATCATATTCTGCTGATGCGTGGCAGAAGCGGCAAGGATGGGAAACCACTTTTGCAACACGCTGGTCAGGGTCTCGCTTTAGACCAATAATCAGCAGCGATCAAGACTTATTATCACATCTGATGCACACAGGTCAGATTAAACAAGAATCGATAGAAAGTATCATGCAGGCACTTGATGATTATTGTGTGTTTCAAAATCCTCTCTTATTTCATATGTATAATCCGCATATTCCTTATCGCTGTAATCGTGAGCAGGGTATTGATTATGTTATGTATACACGCGCTGACGGGCAGAATTTAACCTATAAAAAAAGAATACTTTTGTGGCACATGCAGTCGTGCTTTAATTTTTATGCAAGCAAATACATCCTGCGAAAAAAATACTTGTGTACCATCAAACCATTCAGTCGTGTTGGTTACAATCCTTCGGGTAAAAGCTTTGAAGATGTTTTAAACAAACAAATAGCACGATTGACGAAACATATTTCTCGTTTGTCCGTATATGATTATTTTTTCAAACAGCATGATTTTAGTGGTTTGATGAGCGGATCGAAATGGTGGAAGTCTGGTATCTTTAAATAGGATGTGTATGCAAAAACCAATAGTCTCAGTGGTTCTTGGATCATATAATCGGTATCAATTCTTACCGCTAACGATTCAAACCGTGCGGCAGGAATTGTGCGACACAGCTCACGAAATTATTGTTGTTGATGGGGGTTCAGCCGATGGCTCTTTAGAATGGCTTGTGCGACAAAAGGATATTATTACCATTGTTCAGCATAATCGCGGTCAATGGCAGGGAAAACAAATAGAACGTCGTTCATGGGGTTATTTTATGAACTTGGCGTTTAAAGTTGTTCAAGGAACCTATGTGTGCATGCTCAGTGATGATTGTCTTGTCGTTCCGGGAGCTATTATTAACGGCATAAAGTTTTTTGATGCTCAGCGGGCCAACGGGCGTAAGGTGGGGGCGCTCGCGTTTTATTGGCGTGATTGGTCTGTAACTGATGAATATCATGTAGGGTATACCCTTGGTGACAAATTGTATGTTAATCACGGATTGTTTTTGAACAATGCACTCAGGGACGTTGGTTACATCGACGAAAAAACATTCTTCTTTTACAACGGTGATGGGGACCTGTGCTTAAAAATGTGGCATCAGGGGTATGAAGTATTGCCAAGCCCTGAATCATTCGTTGAACATTATCCTCATGCTAATCCTGCTGTGCGCAAAACCAATTACGACTCTTTTAAACAAGATTTAAACAAGTATCTGAAAAAATGGTCTGGTATTTTCTACGATCCGAAAAAAAATAACTGTGGGCATATTGAATACAAAACATTTATTGATCAGAAAAATACGGGCTTGCTCTTTGCCGAGCAGCACTCAATCATTGTCCAGCAACATCCCAAACTTATTCGACCGCCTGGGATTACCCGGCGCATGATGCAGTCAGCACGATGGAAGCTTCAAGCTGGGATGCGAAAGTTTAAAACTATTTTTCGTTGATTTGGGCAACCATAATATCACCGCCGTAAGTGCCATTGACATAGGTGATGACATAGTGAGGATTGATTCCTAAAATTTTTTGAATAACTTGTTCTTTAGTGATGAAATCAAATTCTGCCGAGCCAAAGAGCCGTACATCATCAATAATGATGGTATGTGTTTTTATTGGATGTAATTTTATTTGATCGAGTTCATTAAGAATTGGGGTATTCTTCCCCTTTGCTAGCAGGATTCCGCTCGAATTATGTCCATCTAACCAGAAGGTTATTGGTTTGTTCATATCTTTAATAACATTCCAAAGAATAGAACCAGAATCTCCAATCCAAATATGTATGTTGTTAAAATTCTTAAACATAATTTGAGCATTGGTTGCCAGATTATTGTCAATTTCTATTGAATGAATTTCTGAAAAATTAGCTCTTAAAGCCAATTTGACTCCGCCTCCAGAATTGGTTCCTGTCTCAACGAAGTAATAATTTAAAAAACGTTCAAATCCTTCAGATGTCATGTCTGCCTTGAGTGAAGTGGTGGACCATATCAATAACAAAAATAAGTATTTATTTAAAAACACGGAAACTCCTTTTTTTCGATATTTGATAGTTAGCAGAAAATTTTCAACTACTGATTGTTATATAGTGGAGAGATAAGAAAATCAAGCTTTTAAAGGCTAAACCAAACGGCTAGATATTTTTATTGTCCTTCTTGACGTCACCATAAATTAATTTATGGTGAACAGTATAGTAATTTTTAAAGGATAGAGAAAAGGAGCGGTGATGTCTTTTAGTAATAAAATTAAAACATTCTTTATTTCTATAAGTATTGTATTAATTGGGATATCGTTGGTTGGAATAAACAAAATCTCAGCACACCAATTTGCCATAACAAATAGACAAGAGGCTGGGCGTTTGGGGGATAATGTTTATTCATATTGTCTAGCAAAATGGTTTGCATATAAATATAACATCCCCTTTTGTGCTACTGAATTTAAACAATCAGATTTTTTTTCAATTGATAAAGTTGATCAATCTCTCAACACCGATTTTAAAAGCACTTTTACGAATGTTATTGATATTAAAACAGAAGATGAATTAATTGAACATTTGAAGAACGACAAAGCGTCCACGCTTTTTATTGTCGGTATGGGTACCGGATCGCATTTTGCATCAACGTTAGTTGAAACACTTTCGTGGCCAGGTATTTACACAAATATATTTTTTTATGCGATTGAGCATCCTTCTTTTGGTTCTGAGTTAAAGAAAGCATTAACAATAAACAAACAAGTAACAGAAACGCCTTTGCCATCCGATAAAATAACCGTTGCTGTTCATGTGAGAAAGGGCAGCGGTGGGGATGGTGCTTTATCATCTGTTCAGTACCAGGATGAATGGGACCGAATTATTGCTCAAAAAATAAGTAACCCAACGTTTCCACGTGGCGCTGATATGTTTTGCCCTTTGAGATTTCCAACCGAGCAATTTTATGTCGACCAAATTATAAAATTATCAAATCTTTTGAACAATTGTCCTTTGTTTGTATACATATTTACTGATGATAAAAATCCAAAACAAATAATTGAACGGTTTAAGAAAAAAATTGGTCGTTCCAATATTACTTTTGCTTGTAGAAAAGACGATACGTATGATGTTGACTCCAATAAACAAAGCCTCTTTGAAGATATCCATGCTATGTCACATTTTGATTGTTTGATTAAACCAGAATCAGGCTTCGCGTTAATAGCCCAACTTATTGGTAATCATAAAATAATAATTTATCCACAGGATTCAGCAACACTGATAGAACCGCCACTTAATCAGGCTTATTTACTCATAGATAATGTTAGTATCATTTTTAGAGATCATAACACAAATAGCGCAAAGTTTTTTAGTTTTAATGAGATAACAGAAGAGCATAAAAAACATGTGTTACAACTCTTTAATGTTTTTTCTTCTCCATGCAGAGACATACCACGATCTTTATATGATGGCTATACGATGTCCAATAATATTCCTGTTACCTATTTGTATAGAGATGACAGTTATAGCGACAACAATCCTATCATTTATAGTAAAAACGAAATTAATTCTTTTATAAGTGAAGCCCAACAAAAAAAGACTCATTATTATGGGGCAACTGATACTTATCTTTATCAAGCGCTTGAAAAGTATAATGCCTTTGTTAGTAATAAAAATGTTGCTGTATTGGGATCGGTTACCCCATGGTATGAAAGTATTGTTCTTGCTTATGGCGGTCTGCCAACAACAATTGAATATAATAAAATTATTAGTCAAGACTCACGATTGAATGTTATGACGGTTACTGAGTATGATAAAAATCCACAGTTGTTTGATGTGCTTGTTTCGATATCGAGTTTTGAGCATGATGGTTTGGGGCGCTATGGCGATCGTCTTGATCCATATGGTGACATAAAGGCGATGCAAAAAGCTAAAACTATGCTAAAAAAAGAGGGGCTTCTCTTCCTTGCAGTTCCGATTGGGCAAGATTCTTTAGTTTGGAATCTTCATCGAATATACGGAGAACTAAGATTTCCTTTATTAATTGCAGGATGGGAGATAGTTGATTCTTTTGGATTTAACACAGGTGATTTGCAAAAGAAAAGTGATGTTGGTGGTTCACATCAACCAATTTTTGTTCTACGGCAGCGATAAATTTAAAAACAATAGATCTCTTCTGAAACCAGTTGTCTCTCTCATTTTTAACACGAATACCATCGTATTTTGTACGGTAAGAAGGACCAACCTTGTACGTCGTACCGGCGAAAGCCGGTATCCAGCTTGAATTGGTATTTCTGGATACCAATTTGTCATAAATTTTATGTTTTCAGAAGAGGTCTAATTAACCCAGTACCACAAATTGTTCTTCATCTAATACAAATGTGACGATAGCAAGATTGTCTGGATAATATGCGGTATCAAAAACAAGTGTAAGGTCAGTAATCTTGTGATCGTTTGTTTGCTCGTTAATAACAATATCGCTGAGAAAAAATAAATCATGATTTGTTGTATCGATTGAAAACCATACACATGCTTTATCTCGTGTTTTAAGTCTAATGTGAGCATTTTCTTTGGTTATTATCAGATGCTTTTGTATTTCCGCTGATGAACACATGTTATGAAGTTTAAGATCGATAAGATAATAATGAGGAAGCGTACGATTAACGCGATAAACCTGCAAAGCTTGAATGATGCCAAAGTGAGTGTGATGGTGTGCCGTGCCGATAACAAGCAACGGGCAGGAATGAAGTTCTACTTTTGGATTATTTCTTGCGTTCATGAGCGCTGAATATATTTTTTGTGGTGATTGCATAATGCGATGCATGCAATCAAAAATGGTTGAAGCATTGAAAGGGATGAGGGTTAATATAAGCACGAGAAAGATATTTCTTATTGCCTGTTGCAGCCGGCTATAATTAACAAGACAGGCAAGTGTAACAGCACACAATGGTAAGGCTTCATAAGAAAATCTGAATCCCCAATACGGAGTGAAGATGAGCGGCCAATGAAGTGCTACAATGCTTATGCATAAGAGTCCAAGCAATTTTTTTTGCGAGTTTGTGGCCAATAAAAGAATAACCAAGCAAAGAATGGTGCCTTTGTAGACTCTATAAAACAATAAAAGTGAAGAGGCTGCGGCAAAATCATAGGCAGAAACAGAAAACCATTGAAGCCAAAAAAGGTTGTAAAGGAATGTTGTGATGCTATGTATTTTGGAAGCAATCATTGATGGATTAAACAAAGAATTCAAAATGTAGTGTTGTGCGGTAGAAAACGTTGGATAAAGAGTAAACCGGAGAAAAAATGATGTCATAATTGGCAGCAAAAAACCAGAACAAATTTTTATTCGCTCCCACTGCGAAAATTTCTGAGATGAGAGGTATGGGATAAAGAAAAATAAAAATAATGGGACTATAAAATATGTTTCTCGTGTGAGTACACATATTGTGAAGCATATGATTGATACAATATAAAATGAATATTGCTTTGATTCCAACCACCGCGTGAGTGCTATGATGGCGATTAACAAAAAAAGAACATTGAATTGGTGCTGCTGAGTATCAATTTTGCCTAACCACCCCCACAGTAGAGGATGAAACGCAAAAAATAATGTGCATACAAGCGCAAGCAGCGTGTTTGAAAATTTTTTGATACCAAAGAATAAAAGTGTTGCTATTGCTGCATGTATGATAATGGTTGTAATAAAAAAGCATGATGGAGTTAATCCGAAAAAATAATATTGGATGGAGAGGTATACAAAAACTAATGGGCGATAAAAAACAAATGGGGTTTGGTGTGGTAACTGATTTACCAGTGTTGATGACAGCTCAATGGGCGTTGAATGTCCATTAACATCTCCATACACGAAAAAATTTAAAAAGTCTTTGAAAGAGTGACAATCCATACTTTTGAGCAATAACCCAAAATCTTCACCATCAAAGAACCATTGAGGGGCAAAAAGCAGATACGTGAGTACAATGCCTACAAAGATACCAAGACTGATTAGTAATGTTTTGTTACGTATATATGATGCAAAAGCGAGGGCTTTCATATGTGGGAACTTTCAATAATATCGAATTTTTCTGTTTTATAATTCCAGGCAACAAATACTGGATTTTGTTTTAAGTACAGTTGGTCGATGATGAGACTGAAATCTGTTACCACCTCCCCATTACCGACCCGCTCTTTGTGATGAATAATTTTTTTGCCTACTGAATAGCCATTGTTTTCATCAGAAAGAAAAAAATGAATTTTGCGTGGATTATCTGAAACAAGCCGAAAACCGCCGGCTACTGGGTGTATATGTACATAGTTATGCGTGTAATAGCTACTGATAATATTACGCCATCTGGTAGTTCGTATAATGTTCGAATCTGCCTGGACAAGTGCTCCTGACGTGTCGCAATAAATTGGCGATATAACATTATTGCGTAGAACTTTAAGCAGGTGCGATGGTTGATCGCCAAGCCCATCCATAGGATATGTCAGTAAGCAAAGTGCTCTGTTTTTTAGTGCAGGTTGTGCGGCCAGGTCTTTGATAGCGTGAGCAAAGATAGCCATTTTTTGTTCGCGATAATAAAAATTTTCTATGGTGCAAGCTCCATTAAAGATAACAAACAGTGACAGGGCTATGAGTCCAAGTACTTTTATTTTTTCCATTGATAATGTGCTGTATTGAAAACAAAAAATAAAAGCCAATAGTACAAAATAATACGCCTCATACATGTATCGTGGGCTGTAATGGCCAATGGTTGCGGGCCAGAGCATAAGCGCTGTGCTGCCGAGACAAAAGAGTAAATAGCGTTTTCGGGCGTTGGTAATAAAAAGAATGAAAAAGAGTGTGCAGAATAACAATAATAGACTTGCACGCAGTAGTGGATGTCCCCAGGGGAGCCAGGAAAGACTGAAGACGTCATACAGGGCAACAAGCCCCTCTGTTATTTTGGTTTGTA
>CAYUQI010000003.1:17849-40193 GCA_964446935.1 uncultured Pseudomonadota bacterium | reverse complement strand
AAACAGAGCATGACGTTGATGTAATAATGGAGATTAACAATGGCGCCAAAGCGATAGCCGATTTGGGGATGAAAGGCAAAAAGCAGTGCTGTTAAAAAAGCTGGTAATGACCCCGTGAACCATCGAAAAATAGTAAAGAGCAGAACGGTATTGATGGCATGAAAGAATACATTGCATAAAAAATACCAATAACCGTTGGTGCCAAAGAGCCAATACTGTAATGTGATATACACAAGGTACAGTGGGCGATAGTAGGTTGAAAAAAAGTAAGATTGTCCTTCATGATGACAATTAGATGGTCCAATTTCTTGCAGTAAGTTTCCATTGCGGAAAAAATTAAACAAAGCTCTCCATGTCTTTGTTGTATAGGCAATATAGAGTCCCTGAAAATCATCACAACCATTGAACCACCACTGGGTGAAAGGAATGCCTAAAAGCATAAAAACGATAAGAAATAAAAGGAGTGAGAGACTGATGTTTTTTGTTCTGTTCTTCATACTTATTTGCATTGATGTACCTTATGTCATTCTTATTAAGAATTTTTTACCGTAAAATAAAGGGCTATCCGTCGTACCGGCGAAGGCCGGTATCCAGAAAATAGATTGGCTCAAAACAATCAGATGAATAGACGAATATTTTCGTCGAATAAAATAATTCGGGGTATTGTGTCTGATTAATTTGAGTGGTTAGGCCTGGATACCGGCCTTCGCCGGTACGACCAAGAAGCTTATAAGTCTTTATTTTAGGATTAAGCGCCCTTAAATTGATCACATTGTGCGTGCGCTGGAATGACGTAATTAGTGTCTTCATACAACCCTAAACTTTTTAGTGTTATCATCCCACACCACACAGAGTGGATTATGATTGCGGGAGCGTTCATTTGCAGTAATGCTGAGAGCCCCCTGAAATATAGGGTTGCTATCATTGTCGGTTAAAAGCCAGATGGCCTGAGCGGTTCCTTGTTGGAACCATTGATCTGGTAATCCAAGAAAATAAAGACAGCGGTTGTTAATACGTGGATCTTTGGCAAGATCCTGGAATGCAACGGTAATCATATGTAGAATTTTTTGCCGTCTGTTTAAATGATGTACAAGAAACGCAGCATTAAAACAAATAACTAAGGTGATTGCAATTTTCCCAATGCGCTTTGTCCAGCGAGTACTTTGATGATTTTTATACGTAATAAGCATGAGCACGATGAACAATGTCCATGGCAAAGCCATATAGATGTATCGAGGTTGGTAATGCATTAAGAGCGCTGGCCAACTAAAGAGAGGGATGCTTATCAACCCAAATATAACATATATTTTTTTTGTGTTTCTCCACCACAGCCACGCAATGGTTATAAGTATGGTCGTTATTATGAATCCCTTGATCAATCGAATATTGTACGGCAGCCACGACAATCCCAAAAGATCGTTGATATAGGTAATAAAATCAAACAATCGAGCCGACATTCGTGTGATAAATGAGTGCCATGTTGGTTGAAAGGTAAGTGTTGAGGTTTGATTGGTGAGCGGGAAATAATGCAATCTGACGGTGATATAGAAAAAACTGATAAGCCAAAAGACCGATGATAACTTGATACTTTGCGCTATGGTTTTGAGAAATGGAACAGAGGTTGTTGTTACCGCTTTCTGGCATAAGTACAATGCTCCAACAAGCCAGAATGGCAAAAAAATGCTTTGTTCTTTTAAAAAAAGATTCAATAAAAACAATATGCATGCTGTTATGTAAAAAATAATTTTTTTAGATCGAAGGTAGGTAATGAGTGTACACACAATAAGCAGCAGGGTGAATAGCTCAATGAAGTATGTTTGAGCACTTGTCCATCCAAGCCAATTGAATAAGCTTGGGTGAAAACCAAAAAACAGCGCAGCAAAAAATGAATAAATCAATGGGGTTATGCGTGAAAACAAGAGAAACAACAGAACGCTGTTAATGGCATGCAGTCCAACGGTAACAAGATAAAAGCCATAGGGTTGAATACCAAAAATACAGTACTGTAGAAAGTAATAAATAAAAGAGAGTGGGCGATAGAGTCCTTGGAAAAACGCTTGTTGGCACGGTTCTGAATTGGATGGATTGCAGAAGCGTTCCATGTTGCCTTCTGTGAACAGATCCAAGAATTGTTGCCAGCTTTTGAGTACGCTGTGCTGAATGTTCCCCCAATCATCCGTCTTGAACCCCCAGTTGGTGAAAGGGAGGCCGAGAATGCAGAAGATGAGAAGGAAGAGGATGATGCTGAGGATGATTTTAAGGTGTTTTGGTTGCATTGTTTTCATAGTTTGTGTTTGGATCATATGGAGTTCATGGTTCGAGACGCCTGCCTTCGCTCTGTTGAGCTACGGCTGGCTCCTCACCACGAACGGGATTCATTGTTTTTACTGCTATTTTAAACAAGGTGATCTTTGCATGAGCTAAAAAAATCTGATGTCCCGTTCGTGGTGAGGAACGAGGCCATCGGCCGAGTGTCTCGAACCATGAACTCCTTTTAACTTCTCTACAATTACCTCCGCAATCTTTTCCTTACTCAATCCTGCTTGCTCCTTCAAAAAACTTCGTGTGCCAGCTCCGTGAGCATAGACGTCATTAACGCCAAATGAATGGAATGTAATGGTATTACGGCCTAGACGGAAGAGCGTGCTTGCAATACTTTCACCAAGCCCTCCGACAATTGAATGTTCTTCAATGGTGAAAAGTGCTTGCAGTGATTGATTGGCCAAGAATTCGTAATCCAATGGTTTGATGGTTGGCATGCTGGCAAGTCCTATGTCTATTCCTATGGTAGCAAGGTGCTGTTGTGTTTGATAAGCAAGATCTAATGCATTGCCGGTGGCAATGATATATCGTTGGTGATGTGGTGTTATGACAATTGTTTTACCAAACTTCGGGGTAGTGTTTTTGGGGTATGTTACTAATTCTTCATTATTTGAAAGACGAATATACACGGGGCCCAATTTCTCATTGATATCACCAAATAATGCTGAAGCTTCGTATTTATTAGCTGGTGCTACGACGGACATTTCAGGTAATGCGCGCATGATGGCAATATCTTCGATAGCATGATGCGTGACGCCGAGAGCGCCATATGAAAAACCGCCGCCAACGCCAATAAGTTTGACTTGAAGTTTTTGATAGCACAGATTATTACGGATTTGTTCAAAACCGCGCATGGTGACGAAGGGAACGATTGAATAGACATAGACATTTTTGCCAGCCATTGCAAGTCCTGCAGCTACACCAATCATGTTTTGTTCGGCAATACCAGCGTTGATAAAACGTTGAGGGAACGTTTGTTGAAATGATTCAACGACAGAGAACCCAACATCACCAATCATTAAATAAAGATTATGGTCGTGATGGGCTTGCTCAAATAAACAATCAAAAAATGCTTTGCGCATGGCTACCCCAATTCTTTCTTTGCCACTTCATATTGTTCAGGTTTAAGCGAACGGTAATGCCATTCAAGTTTGTTTTCAATAAATGATAAGCCTTTGCCTTTTGTTGTTCGAGCAATGACAGCTGTTGGTCCGGCGTGCTGTTGATTGCTTGTAAATGCTCTGATAAGTGCCTGGTAGTCATGCCCATCAACGGCTTGTACCGTGCAGCCAAATGCCTCAAATCGTTTATCCAAGGGCATCGGAGCGATATCATCAGTTTTGTCGTACCCCTGCAGATTATTATAATCGACAATAATGGTGAGATTAGAAAGTTTGAAACGTGAAGCCATGGAGAGGGCTTCCCAGACAGCACCTTCTTGGCATTCTCCATCGCCTACGAGCACATAGATGTGATTTGGACGTTGATCGTTAATTGCAGCAAGTGCCAAGCCAACTCCCATTGACAACCCTTGACCTAATGAGCCTGTACTAGCTTCGATGCCTTTACAGGGTGTACGCGTTGGATGGCCTGCAAGATATCCATTGTAATAGGTGGTGATAAGTTCATGGTGATCGATGAGCCCAACGCTGGCAAGCGTTGCATAGAGAGCTGACGCGCTGTGTCCCTTGCTTAAAATAAAATAATCCCGTGCTGGGCTTTGTTTTTTTATAAGTTCAACATCGATGATTGTGTGGTACAGAACGACAAGAATATCAACGATTGAAAAGCTACAGCCAAGATGAGAACTTTGTACTTTAGTTAATACGTCGACAATGGTGTGACGGCAGGCATGTGCCTGAGTTTGTAGGTTTTCAAGGAGCTCTGAGGTGATTGCTTTGGTTTGTTTGTGCGGCGTCATGATAGGGCCCTATAAGTCTTGTGTGATAATTGCCGTATTTTGTCATCCTGAACTTGTTTCAGGATCCATGAATGGGTGGATGCTGAAATAAATTCAGCATGACAAAACGGAAACGATTTATCACAAATCATGTTATATCGAAGCTTGCTCGATGATGGCTGCAGAGATGTTCGAACGCATCTGTTCATACAACCCTCTGTTTTGTTTAAACCATGCAAAAGTTGTTTGTAAACCTTCTTGTAATGAATAACGTGCTTCCCAGTTGAGAACGATAGCTGCTTGTGAGGTATCTGCTTGCCACGCCTTAGGTTCCCATGGGCGTGGGGTACTTTGGCCCCAATACACATTCAGAGGAATGCTAAAAAATTGTTCTATTGTGGTCATAACATCTTGAATAGTTGATTGAATGCCGGTGCCTCCGTTGTAAATATATGGGCCTTGTGGCTTTTGACGTGCAAGTTCGATATAGAGATTAACCATGTCTTTTATGTAAATGAAATCGCGAACATAGTATGGATATGACAGATTGATTGGTTTATTCAGGAGTGCATTGAGGAATATGGTTGGTATTAATCGTCCTACCATCTCATAATCACCATAGACGGAGAACGGTCGAATTGTATAGACCGGAAGTTTGTTAAAAAGTGCTTCTTTAAGACAGAATTGTGTGGCAGCGGCTTTAGCAACCCCATAATCACTGATTGGTTCAAGAATATTATCTTCTGACATAGGCTTTTCTTTCATGCCATATTCAGAAGAGCTTCCGGTGTTAATAAAGCATTCAAATCCGACTTCTTTGCAGGCGGTTAGCAGATTAACCGTTCCATAAAAATTAACATTATAGATGGTCATTGAGTCTTGTTGATCGGGCAGGCCTCCGAATGATGCAAGATGAAAAATGGTTGACGGCTTAATGGTTTGAATAAGTTTTTTGACGGCAGCGAAGTCAGCAAGATCAACCTCATGGACATGAATTGATGAAAGAACATTATTTAGTCGCCACCGGTTGGTATTTTTTTCAGTAAGAATGTGAATTGTTCCCAATTTGAGTGGCAGAAGCGTGTGAACAAGATTTGCCCCTATAAAACCAGCGCCCCCTGTGATTAATATCGTATTTGATTTGGTCATGGTTTACTCTCCTCGGCATGTGCATTTTGTCATCCCTGAAGCAAATTCAGGGCAGGCTCTGAACTTCTAAATAAGTCTAGTGTAATAATTGTACTCTTTGTCATCCTGAACTCGTTTCAGGATCCATGATTGGGTGGATGCTGAAATAAATTCAGCATGACAAAAACGGAAGTGACTTATTTGTAGGTATTGCTGGGGAGCCACCCTAGCAAGTAGCTTATGTCAAGATCCACAAGATACCATTAAATGGGTGTGAATGCTACCGGGTAGAAAGAAGCGTTAGATCATTTTGAGCTGCGATCATTTTGCGATAAAGAGGAGGAAGTATTTTCTTTAAAAACTGTGTTACTTCTTTGAATGTTTGTTTGTTGACATGTGCCGAACAAACTTCTCCATGACGTATATTTGATTTATATGTTTCATCCAAGGAGGTTGGATTATCAAGTGATTGTCGCGGCAATTTCCAATATGCATCAAAAAATCTTACAACTATTTTCCCTTTGCTGTAGGCAATACCAAAGGCAACACGCATGGTTGCATCATAGTGATGTCCCTCAACGATGATTGGTTGTGAATGTTCGAGTGATTCAACGAGAAAACAAGTATTTTTATCTTTATTCCAGTAAGAAAAAGCCTTTGATGGGTATTGGGTTGAGGTGTTTTTGTCCAAAATAAGTTTAAGCGTTGTATCAAGTTCATCACGATGAACAAAAATAAGTCCGCGTCCTTTCCATGCATTAATTGGCTTTATGACAAAGTAATCACTGGTTATGGAGGAGATGATGGTTTGTGCCAGCGTTGGAGAATAGATTTTGGGTACGACAAGACATTGGGGACGGTAACATTCAAGCGTTGGATCTCCTGCAAACAATTGGTGCGTGCGTAATTTGTTTAAGACGAATGGCCTGGTTGCTTCATCCAAAATAAGAAGGTTAGGATATTTTTTTTTAATGGTTTTGTAATAGTCGAATATGAGATGGTGTTGTGATGAAACAAGAACCCCGGCTGCTTGATGAGGATTGAAAAAAGAATATGCATTGTTTGTTTTTCGCTTGAAGTATTCCTTGAAGTAATTGTTTTTTTCAAGGCTTTTAAAATCTGTTTGAGCGATGCCACCTAATTGCACAAAGTGTTCAATGGCTTTGCTGTAATTCGCCCTAACATCGAGTGGCCGTGGTCCAATAAAAAAGGCAGGAATGGCAAGTTCATGTAAAAAATCCCACAAATGGCTCCACATAGGAATTCGTTGATTAATGCGCTCATGACCGTAAAATCCAGATACAACTCCTTGTCCAAATTCACAAATTTTTACGTGTGGTTTGTTGTATTTGAGGTCAACGATACAAAAAGAAACATCGGGCGGGTAAGTCTTGATGGATGTTACTGCATAAAGAATTGATTGTTGCGTGAAGAAAATAATAATAAAAATGATAACTTTTTTTGTATACCACATAACTACTCTCCCTTTTAGGCTGCTACGTTACTATTTTTCACCAAAATGTTGTTTGACGTTGTTGATATCGCCCATACACTTAATAAACTGATCGATGGGGAGGTAAAGAAACAGGTCTGTCATAAGTTTATACAGTTCTTTTAGCTTAAAATGAATTTCGGCATGAGGGCTTGTGTGTATTAATGCTGCTTTTTCCCATTCAGGAGGTACCAGGTTCCATAGGGCTTCAAAATTTTCATTACTTACTTCCATGTCATTTTTGCTATGAAGAAAAAGTACGGATAACGGATGTCCCGGTGCTGGCTTATAATCTTTACGATATTTTTCCAGTGAGAGGTCTTCCATGTGTTCAAGTTGGGGGAACATAACCGTTCTGAGGTAGGTATATATTTTTTTTGTAGTGTTACTAAAAAGTATTTTGCCCAGACAACTTGACTGGGCTATACCGGTTTGTTTTTCAACGTTTTTCTCATTGTTTTCAAAAAAGCTTTCCATTGAAAGGTAGCAGCTGTCAAGAATGATTTTATTGAACAGTTTTGGGTGGTACAATGCTGTTTTAAACAGAACAAATGCTCCGTAGCAGACGCCAAGTCCAAAAATATTGTCATATGATTTACCATTGTGATCTTTGAATAAAGAAACAGCCAGGTGGAGATCTTTATCTTCGTTGCGCCCAAAGCTTTCTAGTTTCCTATCAAGATGGAGCCAGCTTTGAATAGGATTAAAAATTTTCCATGAACTAGGATTGAGCCAGCTTGATTCTTTGTAGCGATGGCCTCGAAAATCAACCAAGAGCACATCATCATAGGGATCTATTGCCAAAAAAGGTATTAAAAATTCTCGTGCACCAGAAAAACCTTCGCAAACGACCATAAGGTTTTTACTGCCGCGATCAAAAAATGTTACCAAAACGGAGGCGCCTTCTTCGTCATCCAAGGGAATTTCATAAATCGTGCCATTGCAGAGAGGATCATTGTTGTTTGGGTTGAGATAGTAATTACGAACAGCCTGGGGATTGTTTAAGAAAGTTTTTATATTAAAGTAAATGCAAGAATTAAGGAGGCAATTGCGTCGTTCGGCAAACTTTTTAATGGCAGGATCAAGTTTAAATGCCGGTTGATCGTTGTAGCCGATTTCTTGATCGTAAGCATATGAAAACTGCTTCGGATGAGCTGCCATGAATGAACATGCATAAACAATGAACAAAGGATAAAAAAACAATTTCTGCATACAATCCCTAACGTTAATAATGCTGTTTGTATTAACCTATAGAATGTTTAGGGTATTGCAATTCTGCAGATATAAAGCGATTTTTTGTTGTATTTTGAACTTAATTTTATTCGAAAAATGTGGCTACATCTATTGTGTCGCTTACAATGGTTGTTTGCCGTTCATAACGCTTGTAAACATATCGGTATTTGAAAGAGCTTAGCACCGGCTCATAGTTGTAACATGATTTGTTCGTATCATGCGCCACAAAAATTTTTGTTCTAGCGCGTAATCGAATAATATCTATAACACGGCGTTCAGTTGGAGCATGATCTATAAATACGACGCCCCATTCATTATCATTTCCGACAAGATCCCAGGCGTCTGTGTGTTTAGAATTAATGGGAACATGTATAAAATGATGCCAGGGTGTTTGTAGGTCCTCGAACAAGTTCATCCAGTTTAAATCAGTTTCAGCGGTTACAAGAAGTCTTTTTGTTGCTGAACAAACAGCATGCAATAGTGGAGTACTATAATCACCACACCCCATTTCCAATACTGGCCCTTCACTGTGCATAACAGTGGTAAGAAGAGGTGCCATATGAGTTCCATATGACGGATTCATCAATGTTCGATTTTCAGATTTTGAGTTTGATGAGGATAAAATGTTTGTAAATCCGATGACAAGAATGCATGCAATTTGAATAGAATATTTCTTCATTATCTCCCTTTCACTATTATTAAACTATAAAATTACAGAATCCTTATTTTTGAGGTTTGGGATCTTTCCATCGCATTTCCCAGTAGTGCGTAGCAAATGCTTGCAGCGGGGTTTTAAATGATGGTGGTAAATCATTAAAGAAACGTGGTGGAAAATCATCATGAGTAGCGGCATACTTTAACATTTGCATTCTTAATGCATAAAAATAACTTGCTGGTAACACAATGTCTCGTGATTGCCCTTTTCCTGCTTTGAAAAAGATTGCTTTTGTTAGGAGGGCTGGCCCTGTTGCCGCAACGATTGAGGATCCTCTGTAAAGTCCTGGTATTGAGTCCAAATATAGGAATTGTTGTCTGCTTTGTACGTTATCTATGCAATATTTTAAAATCGGATGTTTTGCTTGTGCGCCAATTAATCCATTAGCAACCTGTAGTCTGTTCATATTAAGGGGAGCAAGTCCTGCGTAAAATTTATATGTGTGATGAAGTATGTCAAATGGTTCGAAGCATTCAACATCTGTGTCGGTATACACACCGCCATATCGATATAGGATTTCATATCTTAAAATATCTGATTTTTCGCCGTAATTTGTTTCGCTATCATACAACGATCTATTTGTAAGTGTTACATTTCTTACATCAATAACAAGCGTTTTTCCGATACTAGCTCCTGAATCTAAGAGCTCTTTAAGTATCGTTTCATTATCGACCAATGTTCCTTCTTGATAGTTTTCTGGATTATCGGTCCAAAAAACATATGTCCACTGTGGATGTTTGTTAATCCATGATTGCCGCCATGATTTATAGCCATCTGGAAATGGGCTACCAAGCCATATGTGGTGTATGATTTTAGGAATTATTGGTGCAATGTGCGGTTGGAGATTATCAAGTCGATTTTGTTTATACATGGACTTGAAGCGTCGCAATATGTTTTCAGGTTTTAATGGTGCTAAGACATGTTTGGAAAATGAACTGCTTTTAATTATAAATTTTAGACTTCTTATTCCGGTATTTGTTACGAGGTCTTTGTTGAAATCTATTGCTTCAATGCCGACTGCTGATAAACCATGATCGTTGTTTCGGGTGTTGCATTGTATTGTATAGGATGCATTTTCATGTTCGGTGATGGTGAATAAAGCTTCTGAGGTGTTATTTGTTATGGTTTTGATGAAAGCTTTGTCATGATTTTTATCATTATCTTTAGTTGCTGATATGTTATAAAAAAAATTTTGGTGGGCAGGGATTTTAATGATGTCTGGACTTGTCTTGAATGTGTTCAGTGAATGCGGTATAAAAAGGTCTATAGACAGAATAAGATCATTAACAGTTGTATTTTTAAGCAATAGCGTATTGATTTTAAGTTTACAGAGATCAATAGATGTTTTTTCATTGTCTTGTAATTCATAAATTGGGTAGAGAGATGAAATTCCGCATATGCATATAAAAAGATAGATATGTTTTTTATTCATACAATCCTTAATCCTTTTTTAATATGATATGTGTGTATTGATTATCTATTAATAGTATCCTTGTTTGTTAAAGTGACAATAAGTTTTCATTTTAAGGTGTATGTTCATTAAAAATGCTTAAATATTTAAGATAAGGGAATGTGGGCATGAAGAGATATCGATTAATATCTTATTTTTTAATTTCATTTTTTTTTGTGCCATTGGTGGGACATGTGACTAAAAAAAAATCCGAGAAAATAAAAGAATTTGAAATCGTGATTCCATCGTTTAACAACATACCTTGGGTTGAAAAAAACCTTCGTTCTGTGTGTTTTCAGAATTATCCATGTGACAAATATCATATTACTTATATTAATGATGCATCTACGGATGGAACAGGAGAATTTGTTGCTGACTTTATTAATAAAAATCATCTTGAAAAACGTGTAACACTTATTAATAATACGGTTCGTAAAGGGGCATTGGAAAATCGGTATCGAGCGTTTCATAATTTACCAGGTGAAAGAATTATTGTTGAATGTGATGGGGATGATTTTTTTGAAAATGAAAATGTACTTAATGAATTAAACAAAATATATCATGACCCGGAGGTCTGGATGCTCTATACGACCACATATAGAACATTTCCTGTTGATAAAATTAACAAAATTAAATATTTTACTGCCGAAGAAATTGCAAAAAATTCATTTAGGGATTTCAAAGATAAGCCAACATGCCAATTGCGTTCCTATTATGTATGGCTGTTTGGGCAAATTAAGCTCAAAGATTTGTTATATAATGGGCACTTTTATCCAATCCTTACGGATCCTGCATATATGATACCTATGCTCGAAATGGCTGGTCCGCATAATCGCTATGTGAACAAAGTTTTGTATCTTAGAAATACAACTAACCCTTTGAGTGTTAAAAAAACATGGAGTATGAAATTTAGAAAAAAGGTATATGCGTATATGAGTGCGCAAAAACCATATGCTCGAATTAAAAATCATGAAAAACTAGTATCACGAAAAACAAACCAAATGATAGAAGCTATCATTTGTTGTTCATCTTTGTCGGCTGGGGAAAAAGTTTTGGTTGATATACAAAAAAAAATTTCTGGAATTAACGGTTGTTCTATCTTTTTAGAAACATCGTATCATTTTGAATGCGCATATCAATCAGAAGAGACGTTACCTTTTAAAATTAAATGTTTGAGTTATAACGCAGATAAAATTTCTTTACAGAAAATGCTTGCCGCTCACCTAAGACAAACGCAAAGCGATTATATTGTATTATTATCGGACGAAAATATATGTATCGATGAGCACATTAACGTGCAAGATTGTGTTAATGCTCTTCAGGATTGTTGTGCTGAAGTTTTTTATTTTCGTCATGAACTACCGGTATTACTTGATGCAATGCCTTGTGTGCAGATAAAGGATCATATATGGGCAAGTCAATGCAAATACAGGAAGATTTTATGGGGAGTGGATTGCACATTTAATACCGTGCTTTGCTCAAAGAAATATTTACTCAATCTTCTTAGTAAGGTGCATAGTAATGATATTCAAAGCTTAAATAGAGAATTGACTAGCATTTCATTGCCCCCTCGTGAAATTGGACTTTTTTTTGATAAAAAACATATTGCATAAAAATGTTAACCCATATAGATCCATTAATTGAAGTTTCTTTAGGTTAGTTATAAAATGATTTAAACTTGAAGTTCAGAAAAAGGAGAATTCATGGATTACACGTTTTTTTTGTATCTGATTAGTTTTTGCTTTGTGGTTCATGGTAATTTATTTGCTGTTAGAGATGTAAGTAAACAGCTGATCAAAGTAGATGACCACATGATGAACGTAGATGAACGTGTAAAGCAATTGAGTAAACAAATTGATGATTTAAATAAGCAAATGAATCTAGTAAAAGACCAAATAAATAGAGGAATTACGCTATCAAGCGAAGTTCGAATGGCAGAAATTTTTAACGATAGCGTTAAGGATATTAATTGGCTTGTTTCAAAAAATTTTTGTCCTTCTGGAGACGCTGCAAATTATTCATTCTTGTACATCCTTTTTAGAATTTTAAACGAATGTAATCCGACATCTGTCATTGAGTTTGGTATTGGGCAAACATCAAAAATGACATCGCAATATGCAGCGTATAAAAATAAAGATTCAAAGTTGGTTCTTGTTGAGAATGATCAAGTGTGGATTGATATTTTTAAAAATCAAATAGCACAAGGTCCCAATATTTATTTTTTAAAACTTCCGGTTGAATCTAGAATTTTCAAGGAATGTGAAACAACGGTTTATAAGGACTTACTACCAAATCTTGGCGATATGAAGTTTGATTTGATTGTTTGTGATGGGCCTCGGGGATGTCCTCGGTATTCTCGAATAGGGGTGCTAGATTTAATTCCAAATTATTTAAAGGAATCGTTTGTTGTTATCATTGATGATTACCATCGTATTGGGGAGCGTGATACAGCGCGAGAAGTCATGGCTCGACTAGATGCACATAATATAAAATATGGACGATCTATTTACAGAGGGAACAGGGCACAACTGATTATCTATTCTGAAAATTTACGCTTTTTAAAGTCTCTTTAATAGGGTACTTATATTTTGTAATGTAATGTTTTATTTAGAGGAAGGGAGTGTTCATGAAATCGCATTATCTTTTTTCGAAACTAAATATTCTATTAATGTTATTTTTTGTAGCGCCGAAATTTTGTCTTTGTTCATTGGATTTAAGCACGCTAAAAAAAACTGATAATCCGCACCGAGTTGCAATTATTGGATCAGGTTATGTTGGGCTTGTTTCTGGGGGAGGGCTTGCTGAACTTGGTCACAAGGTTGTCTGTGTTGATATTGATCAAGGGAAGATTAATAAATTAACGAATGGCATTATGCCTATTTATGAACCTGGTCTCAATGAGATGATTGGGAGAAATCTTCAGGAGCAAAGGCTTTTCTTCTCATCTGATATAGCACAAGCGATTCGCGAATCTGATATTATCATTACAGCCGTTGGAACACCGATGAGTGAGAACGGTGAGGCTGATCTTTCTGCCCTTGCTTCTGTGGTTCAATCTCTGGTGGATAATCTGAATGGATATAAAATAATTTGCACCAAAAGTACCGTACCAATAGGGACCAACAGAAAAATCAAAGAACTTTTGATTGAAAAGCTCGGTGGGCATACTGACTTTGATGTTGTTTCTAATCCAGAGTTTTTACGCGAGGGGTGTGCGTTACAAGATTTTTTCCATTGTAACCCGGTTGTTTTGGGCAGTGATTCTGCAAACGCTCTTGTTGTTATGGAGCAGTTATACAAACCGCTTACTGACACAGGAACAACACTTATAAAAACAGATCTTACCAGTGCGGAGACGATCAAATATGCTTGGAATTCTTATTCAATGGTAAAAATAGCCTATGTAAATCAATTATCACATTTATGTAATGCTACCGGTGCTGATGTTGCCACTGTTGTTAAGGGAATGAGCTTTGGGGAAAAATTATTACCAATAGGTACGGTGAGACCAGGCGCTGGTATTGGCGGCTCTTGTTTACCGAAAGATACAGCTGCACTTATTGCCATGAGTAAAAACTTTGGTGTCGATGTTGGTATTGTGCGCGCAGCTCGGCAAGCAGATGAGGATCATAAGCAAACGATTATCAAAGAATTTTATGGATTACTTGATAACAGTGTAAAAGATAAAAAAATAGCAGTATTAGGATTGTCGTTTAAAGCGAATACTGATGATATACGATATTCTCCTGCTATAGATATGCTACAAAAATTAATCGCTGATGGGGCTCATGTATATGCCTACGATCCACAAGCAATGAACAATATGCAAAAATTAATTCCAACGGTTCATTATTGTTCATCAGCAGATGAAGCATTGAATCATGCCGATGCCTTATTGTTGCTTACCGAATGGGCAGTGTTTAAGAATATGGACATGTCGCATGTGGCATCATTAATGGCGCATCCTATTGTTATGGATGCTCGCAATATGTGGGATCCAGCAGTATTGACTCAATTTAATTTTAAATTCAAAAATCTTGGTCGTAAATTGGCTTTATAGGTCAAGAGTGGTGAGGATGAATTTAGTAGGATAAAAGCTGGAAAAGGAAATTGCAGTATGATTTTTACTCGACAATTTTTTACATGTAAATGGTTATTAATTGTTTACTTCTTTGCACAGATAGTTGACATGCTTCATGGATCGGTGAAGAATCTTCGTCCTATAGGTGTTGGTGAGATTGTAGCTTATGCAAAAATAGATAAATATTATCAAGGTAGGGAAAAATATCTTGGCAAGGTCATTGAGATAATTAATGATCAGATTATTGGTAAAGGATTACCATTTAATTCTGTCCTAGAACTTGGCCCTTATAAACTTCCTATCGTTGAAGGTGCTGATGTTATGGACAAAAACATTAATTTAGTTGATATAAAATATAAACAGGATGCAACCAAAATTCCTTGGCCGATAAAAGACAAGGCATACGATTTATTTATTGCGCTTCAGGTTTGGGAACATCTTGGTAACCGGCAAAAAGAGGCTTTCAAGGAAGTGATGAGAATTTCCAAAATGGCGATCTTAAGCTTTCCCTATAAATGGACGGTTGGACATCAAAATCATCTGGGAATTGATGAAAAAGTTATATCAGAATGGACTTTGGGTGTTAAGCCTGTTTTCACTGAGATTGTTTCTAGAAGAGCTATATATTTTTTCATCTTCGATCAGGACATGAATCATAGTTGACCCTCGTCTCTTGTTGAAATGATTAAATCAATCAGGAGTTTAAAATGAAGAGCACTTACAATCAGTCCCTTCCCCAAATAGTTTCATGTTTATTTGGTGTAAGTTTATTTACATCAGCATGGGGTGAGGCACCAGAACATTCTGTAAGTAATTTTGAATCTATCGAAATGCTATGTGAGTTACATCAATCAAATACACAAAAATCTCTTATCAAAAAATTGCCACCGGAGACAATAACCTATATCAAAAGTAAATACGAGCATACATTGTTTACCAAAGAACATCTTTTTTATCCTGCTAAAAAAGCAAAAAAACTTATAATTTTGTTTAATGGTGCTAATAAGAACAGATACATGATGTTTTCATGGTTTTGGAATGATAAGGAGATGTGGCGCGATACTGCATATCTTTTCCTTAAGGATGATGATTATTGTTGGTATTTGGGGAATAATGAAAAGGATTTTGTTCAAGATTATTCTAATATTATCAATCATTACATAAAAGTTTGTAAGTTGACGCCGGATCAGGTATTTACTGTAGGAAGCTCAATGGGAGCCTATGCATCTATATTTTATGCGACCATGTTGGGTTTGAAAGGTGTTATTGCGTTGAATCCGCAAGTGAATAAGATGGCTAATGAGGCTACTCGATATAGCATAAAAAATGCTGGTCGCAGGTGGCAAGATTTAGATAAGATGCTTGCCTTACATACAAAAGTTCCTAATATATCACTTATTTTTGCCTATGATCCACGAGATGAGGCTGCCGGATATGCATTAATTGATGAATTAAAGAAAAAGTCGCCAATGTTATTGATTAGACGCCATCCAGCATCCATGCATGGTATTGCTAATCTCGTTTTTTCTAAAGAATTTGTAGAAAGTGAGATTAATTATCTTGAAAAGAGTACTCAGTTTATGGAAACAAAAAGTTTGATTTTTGATGACGATGATATTTGATGGTTAATCATTAAAGGGTGCCGTAGTATGTTTGCTATCACTTTTAAAAAGATCACGCGGTGTTTGCTTTTTTGTAACATATTGATTATATCACTTTCAGCTATGTTGCAAAATCAGCAAAATCAAACGAAAGAATTTTATAACGAAGACTTTTGGGCATTAGAGGCTGAACAACTACCATGGTTTAACAAATGGGAGAGAGTTTTAGATTGGCAAGAGCCATTTGCAAAATGGTTTGTTGGGGGAACGATTAATGCTTCATATGCTTGTCTCGATGTTCATGTTACCAATGGTCTTAAAGATAAGCCTGCGCTTTTGTGGGAAAGTGAATCTGGTGATCAGCGTTGTCTAACCTATCAGGACCTCTATACACTTGTTAATAAAATTGCTGCGGCCATGAAAAACTATGGCATTGGCAAAGGTGACGTCGTTGCTATTTATATGCCTCTTATTCCAGAAGCAATAGCATCGATGCTTGCTACAGCTCGCCTTGGGGCTTTGCATGCCGTTGTTTTCTCCGGTTTTGGCGAAGAAGCATTGCGTAGCCGAGTTATTGATGTAGGCGCCAAGCTTATTGTGACAGCTGATTATGGGGTGCGACGTGGCAAATATTTCCCATTGAAATCTGTTGTTGATAAGGCGATAGAAAATGTTTCAACGGTTAACCATACCGTAGTTGTGCAACATTCCCCCAATCAATGTGCAATGCAAGAAGGACGAGATCTTTATTTTGATGATTTTATAGCTGATATACCATCATACATAGCTCCTGAGCCTGTTGAATCCAATCATCCGTTATTTGTACTTTATACCTCCGGATCTACCGGTAAACCAAAAGGAATCTTACATTCAACCGGTGGCTATTTGACCTACGTTTATTCAACATTTAAGCGTACATTTAGAATGAACGATGATTGGGTGTATTGGTGCACAGCAGATATAGGTTGGATTACAGGACATTCGTATGTTGTTTATGCACCTCTTATGCATGGAGCAACGATTCTTTTGTATGAAGGTGCTCATGATTATCCATCAGTTGATAAATGGTGGGATCTTGTTGAGCGTTATCATGTGAATGTTTTTTATACCGCCCCAACGGCATTACGTTTTTTTATGAAATGTGGCGATGAATTAATAACGAAGCATAATCTTTCGAGTCTCAAAGTTCTTGGCTCGGTTGGTGAGCCGATTAATCCACAAGTGTGGCAGTGGTATGCTGATGTTATTGGCGGTAAACATTGTCCTATTATTGATACGTGGTGGCAGACAGAGACGGGTGGTTTTATGATTGCTCCGCATGCCGGTATGGATGTGACAATGCTTAAGCCTGGATCAGCAATGTTTCCGCTGCCTGGTATTGATGCGACGGTGGTTGATAGCAAAGGTTCTCTTGTATCACCAAATACCAAAGGTTTTCTAGTTATTTGTAAGCCATGGCCTGGAATGTTACTTGGCTGCTTTGGCGACTCCGAACGCTACAAGCAAACGTATTGGTCTCAATTCAAAGGGATGTACTATGCCGGTGACTATGCATTAAAAGATTCGGATGGGTGTTTTTGGCTTCTGGGACGAGCTGACGAAGTAATTAAAATAGCTGGACACCGCATTGGAACTGCAGAGGTTGAATCAGCGGTGCTGACACATAATGCAGTTGCTGAGGCTGCAGCAATTGGTGTTGAAGATAAACTCCGCGGAGAGACGGTTGTTATTTTTGCTATGTTGAGAACAGGGGTTGCTGGGCAGCCATCTTTAATAGAAGAAGTGATTTCGCGTATTCATCAAAATATTGGTCGATTTGTGATTGTTAGCGGCGTTTACTTTGTTGAAAAATTACCTAAAACACGATCCGGCAAAATTATGCGTCGTGTACTTAAGGCAATGGTACAGAATACCCCATTGGGAGATTTATCGACGATAGAGGATGATTGCGTTGTTGGTGAGATACAGACAATTTATCAAAACTTTCAGGTTCTGCAGTCCAAGCGTGTCTCACATCAAGAATCTGATATGTGGGGAGATTTGATGATATGAAAAATTTTGATTGTTTAACGCTGAGCAATGCAGTGGAAGAGAAAAAAATAAAAGAAGTTTGTTTTTTGCGATTATTGCCAATGTTGTTTTTACTTTTTTCACATACCTACTGTGTTGTTACAGAAAAAAATAAATCTGTTAGTTTAAAGAAACATAGTATGTCAAGAAGAGTAGGAAGAGATGGTGATTCTCTTTGGAGAAGTCTCAAAAATTTCATACCCAAAAAAAAGAGAAACTTTTTAGTGATTATTCCTTCATACAATAATAAGGATTGGTATAAAAATAATTTAGATTCTGTGTTTATGCAAAGATATCCTTTTTATAAAGTTGTTTACATTGATGATTGTTCTATAGATGGAACAGGGTACTTAGTTGAAACATATGTAAAGGAGAAAAAACAAGAGGGCCGTTTTATTGTCATTAAAAACAAAGAAAGAATGTTTGCTTTGGCTAATATTTACGCATCAATACATACCTATGGTGCTGATGATGATATTGCTGTTGTGTTGGACGGGGACGATTGGTGGGCTCATGATCATGTATTAACACTCCTTAATAAAGTTTATGATAAATTTGATGCCTGGATGACGTATGGTCAATATAAAACCTATCCGAGTGGTAAAATAGGACTTTCGCGTAACGTTCCTGATCGTGTGATAAAAACAAATAGTTTTAGAGATTATACGTGGGTTACGTCTCAACAAAGGACATTTTATGTGTGGTTGTTCAAGTTGATCAAAAAAGATGATTTGTTATATAAGGGGGAATTTCTAAAAAAATCTGGAGATGTTGGAGTTATGTTTCCATTGCTTGAAATGGCAGGAAGAAAAAGTAAGTTTGTTCAAGATGTGATTTATATTTATAACAGAGCAAACCCTATTAATAATAGCAAGGTATATCCAGGATTTAGTATGAGTGATTTTGTCAGAAAAAAGGAACGATACAAGCCTCTTGAAAAGCGTCCTGTGTGAAATTTAATTGTGTTTTGGCATAGCCCCTGTTAGATTGGTAAAAGGTAGTTGTTTAATTTGATTGTATATTTTCCCTTTATAAACGAAATCCCCATATGTTTTTTGGACCTTTCGGTTGGTTTTAAAAACATTTTCTTCTGTGTTCACATTTCGCATGTAAAATATGTCGGGGATAAATAAAAGTTTGTTGCCAACCATCTCTATTATTGGGATCATCATAGCAACATCGGTTGCGGCGGTAAAAAAGCTTCCCTTATACATAAAATTTTCTTTTTTTATTTGTTTAAATAACCATGCATAAAATGTTCGCGGTTGCCCGATTTCCCATTGAAATTCACCGCGTTTGTTTTTATATGTCCTGACGGTCCTGTTTTCGATGACGTCACTAGGTAGCTCATGACCATAACCCAGTTTATTTGTTGGCCAGTTTATAAATTGGCCATAGGTAAGCCACACATCCGGATTTTCATATGCTTTATTGATGATTGATAAAACATCGTCACGTAAAAACCAGTCATCACCATCAAGATTAACAATAATTGCGTGGTCCGGGCATGAATGTATGGCATTATAACGATTTTCAGCGGCATATAGTCGTTGTTTGTTTCTGATCAAGGTGACCTTGCCTTCCATTTTTTTGTCTTTAATATACTGCGCGACGAGAGCTCCCGTGCCATCTGGTGAGTTGTCATCTATATAAATAATTTGATAATTCTTATATTTTTGAGCAAAAACAGAGGAAAGGTTGATGGGGTACCATTCCTTGTTGTTATAAGAAGGGATAAGAACGATGATAAGCCGTTCATATTTGGGTTTTACAGCCTGTAGCTTTTTGAGCACGGGGGATTGGTTATTCCCCATGTAAGCAATAGTGCGAGGCCAGTGCTGTCTCTTTGCTGTATTATGATAATTTCTCAGTTTAGTTGACATACCGTAACCCATGGAAGAAAGTAAAAAAATAATGATAGTTAGAGAAGAAAACTGTTTATTAAAAAACATTAAAAACTCTCCTCTTGAAAAATCTTAAGATTAAAAAAATTAAACAAGTGTATTATGAATATAACAAAAAGTTATTGTTTGGGTAATAGCTTAGTAACGTTTGTTAATATAAAAAAAGACAAGCGATGAATTGAACAAATGAATTAAGTCTCTTCCTCTGCTAGCAAGCTTTTATTTGTTAGCAACCCTTTATTTTTTGTAAATGGCCTTTGATCTTTTAAATAAGCAATTTCACTTTCTATGAATTCCTTAGAAAATATAAATTGAGCTATTTTGTGTTCTAAGGATGGATGGCGTCGGATTATTATGGTAGATGTTTTACATTTAAAGGCGTCAATCAATTTATAACCAGCAGATTCATCTCTTGTGTTGTAAGAGAAAGTGAGAGAAATATTGGGAAGTTTGTCATATAACGCAACCACTTTATCAAGATCCTGCCATCGGCTGCCTGTATTTTCTAGCGCGTATCGTTTTATCTCATTACTGGCTTTATCAACTTGTGGACTAATGGCAACGACACCTTTTAATCCTAGTATGGTGGCATAGAAAATGGCTGCATAAGCTCCCATCGATCCACCAATTGTAAATACTTGATCTTTGGTTAGCTTGCAAACTGATATATAATGATTAATGATATTTGAATAGCTTTCGATAAATGATTCTTTATTATTTCCTAAATACCAACAAAAATCATCATCTTTAAGAAAAAGATAGGCGGTATCAGTCCATTTTTCTTGTTCATTCCAATACCAGGAGCACATTTCATATTTGTTTTTATTGGCACTGGTGAAAGTGACCCAAAGGCGTTTTGGATGTTGAGCTGGATAAAACAGATGCGCTTTGCCAAACAATGTGTGTTCGTATTTACTTTTGATATAATTAATTTTTTGTGGTGAAACTTTTGCTGATACGAATGAAACTGTTATCAATAGTGTATTCAATAAAAGAACAGTCTTTTTAATATAGATATTGTTCATTATCCCCCCTCTAATAATAATTCCCATTTATTAATCTATACGAAAAGTTATCTTTGATGCTAGGATATTGCATCATCAATTAAATAAGGTTATTGAGAGCGATTTTTTAAGAAAAAGGATTGATGATTCTATTAACAATAAAATGAAGAGAGGGCGTGTTGTGATATTTACCGGTCGGTATGCATTATTCTTGTGGATCTGTTTGGTGGTGGGGCTGACAGCTTTCCCCGATACTCAATGTTCATCAACTTTTGCGGCATTAAAAAACAAAAAAATACTTTTTTGTTACTGTAATCCAACCGTTGGGCTGGTTAAAAATAGTAAGGAGCAAATTAGTAAACAATCTTCTCGGCTGCGCGGATCGGCTGTTCACAAGATTAATCAATACAAAAAGTTGATTGATAGTGGCCTTGATGTTGTATTGTTTGTTGTTAATGATAAAGAATTTGCTCAAGAGGTTGTGGCGATGGGAAGCCCTTGCTACAGCTATACCATAAAACAATCTTTAGAAAATTCACTTACAGAATTAACCAGCTTTTTTGAGGATGTATGCAGCAAAGAAAAAATTGATCTGATTCATTGTCGTCTTCCTATGGAGGTTATGGCTGCGGCTCGCGTTAAGCATAAATTCCCTGTTAAAATTATGATGACCTTGCATACCGATGCTGTTGCCAGGCGGGCATCGTGTTTAAAACATTTGGATGGTGCATTAGGTGTTGGGCCCAAAACGGTGGAAATTATTTACAAAACAATGAGTGAAAATAGTTTTGCAATAAAAAACATTGATTGGATAGCACCTATATTTGATGAAGAAAAATTTTTATCTTTTGCACCAACCATTGATAAAAAAACATTTTTTAAACGAGAGTTTGGCATTAATTTGAAAGACTGTCCGCTTATTTGTTCGATAGCAAATTTTTATCCTGGATTTAAGAATCATAAGGTTTTATTACATGCCGTGCATAAACTGTTACGCAGTAACCATATCCCTGTACAACTTGTGTTAGCTGGCATAGGGCCTCGTATGGAAGAAATGAAAGCTATGGCTAGAAAGCTAAATATTCAAGACAATGTTTACTTTGTTGGACATACCACCAAAACACCTGAACTTTATTATTATTCGGATATTAATACATTAACGAGTAATAGCGAAGCGTTTGGCATTGTTCTTTTGGAGGGAGCACTCATGAAAAAGCCACTCGTGGGTACTAAAGGAACCGGAATGGAAGGGATCATCAAACATGGTGAGACTGGTTTGCTCTTTAAGGCTGGCGATGATCAGGATTTAGCGAATCAGCTTAAAAAGCTTATTGATGACCCCTTATTGGCTCAGCGATTGGGACAATGCGCGTACGATTATGCAACAAGCAATTTCTTGGCTAAGCATGGTATTACACGCATTGCTGAGTTTTATGCAAAGGTT
>CAYUQI010000003.1:0-17749 GCA_964446935.1 uncultured Pseudomonadota bacterium | reverse complement strand
TGCTCCAACATCGTTTGATACAATTTGGGCAACATGGCTTCCAAAGCTCCCTTGATCTCTGCCCAATCTTTTTTATCTGCTAAAATACCGCTGTAATATGCTCCAGAGTGAGCAATGGTTATATGTTTGTCGGTTAATGTGCGATTTGCATCATCGAGTGCATACACAGGAATCTTCCAGAATCCTGCTATCACAGTGCAGTGAATTGTGCCTTGATCGTGATGCATCATAAATACCACGCGCATGGTTGGATCGCGAGGGGTATCATCCTTATAAATGGTTTTGGATGGGACATATTCAGAGACAAAAAATGTTTTTGGGTGATGGCGCCAAAAAGCGAGTCGGCGATGTTCACGAGGGTTAATGGTTTGATAATCTTTTAAGATAAGTTTTAGGAATGAATCCAGATCCTTTTTATCGATGAGATTAACACCCATAGCCAGTGATGAATACACCGGTTTAATAATGAGTCTATTACTATTGGGGAAATCATGATTTATTTGTTGAACCAATGAAGAACTGTATGTTGTTGGATAGATGTTGAATCGTGGGATGAAATCATCAAGTTTTGCATCGGCAAAAAGCTTGTATGTATTATCTTTCCGTTTAACATAATCTCGTGCTGTGAGGTTGACCCATAAAAAATCTGGAAAGTTTTTCTTGAATGCTTTGACCGTATCATTATCACGATGGTTATCCTGTTTAGCGCGGTATACAATAATGCCCTTGTAATCATTCAGTTGAGTAATTTTTTTGCTCTGCCGTTTACTCAATTTTTGGAATAATGTATCTGCTTGTAAGTCCTTGAGGCTGCTTACATGCTTGCCCCCTAATTTGGCAAAAACATTCATAGCCATAGCATGGTGAGCACCAAGATCATCTACGTGCCATAGTGGCAAGTTAAATTGAGCTAAATAGTGCCAAAAAATACCCCAATACGGAGAGACGGCATCTTGAACGTGATCATTGAGTGTTACTTGAGCCGTTCGGAATGACATATAAATACCATCACCAAGTTCACATACTTTGAGTGAACCATCTTTATACTTAATATCGGCGCAAGCAAACATAATATCCGGTTTGAGTGGTACGGCTGCTGAAACAGGTACGGTGACTTCTGATGCCAGAACGGCAGCGATATCTTCTTTTGATATCGCAAACGGCTTGTATGTATCGTGCCCGTGAAGCGTAATAGAGGCTAATGATACCAATAGCAACATTGATACAAGACAGTCTTTATACATTCTCATGAGAAATTCCTTTTTTTTGACATTGTGGACAAAGTGATTGTTGTAATTGTTTATTTACCATGGCTGGATGAACCCACATTGGTTGGTTAGTTGTTGATTGTTGCGTGAGTATAGTGCCGACGATGTAGGGCGGTCGTGCCTTAACCTCCTGGAATATACGAATAAGATATTCTCCAATAACACTCAATGCTAATAATTGAATAGTTCCGAAAATGAACATTGTCATGAGGAGTGTTGAAAAACCTCGAGGGGCTCCATATTTGAAGTGCCAATACAGATAGAGCCCTGCAGCAGCCATGGTGGCACATACTGCTATGACCGCAAGTCGAGATATATATTCGAGCGGTTTGAAAGAAAAGTTAACGATAGCTTTTTTGACCCATGAAAAATTCGCGAAGAAACTATTGCTTGAGATCCCGCCTGCACGGTCTTCACGTATGTATTCAACACCGGTTTGACGAAATCCGGCCCAGGTTCTCAGCCCACGAATATACAAATCTTTTTCTGGTAATGATGTAATGATCGTGACGATCTTACGATCGATGAGACAGGTATCTCCTGCATCCAGAGGAATATCAAGATATGAAAGCATTCGGAAGAGCCGATAAAAAATAGTGTAGCCTATGCGTCGCAGGACGCTCCCCTTTCTCCTTTTCCGCACTCCATAAACAACATCATAACCATCTTCCCATTTTTTTACAAACATTGGAATAAGTTCTGGGGGATCTTGTAGATCTCCGTCGATTGAGACGATGCAATCGCCGGTTGCATATTGCATGCCAGCCAAGAGACTTGTTTGGTTGGACCCAAAATTACGAGACATAACCAAAACAGATACATGAGCATCGTTTTGAACCATGGTTTGAAAAATGGAGTGAGAGTTATCAGTACTTGCGTTATCGACAAAGATGAGTTCGTAATCATAGGCGGGAATGGTTGCCATGGTTGATGTTACGCGTTCATGCAGGGCATTAATGTTTTTGCTTTCATTATAACAGGCAATAATGATTGATATTTTTTTCATAAAGCACTCTTTGTGGTTAGGATAAGGTGGCCTGGTTTGGCATAGTAAACTCGTATTTCAAAAAACAAGACTTTATTTTTTTGTCATCCTGCCTGCCAGCCGAAGCGACTTGCCTTCGCCAAGGCTACGGCGGGCCAGCGCGAAGGCTTGGAATTTATTTCAGGATCCATAAGGTGGATGCTGAAACAAGTTCAGCATGACAAAAGCAAACGTTCTCTGTCTTGTTTATTATGCTGCTCAAACTGATGCATGCAACTCCTTATCCGTGTTCATTAACGTACTTATTCCAAAATATTCCTTATACCACGCAATTGTCTCCTCAAGCCCCCGATCAACTCCATACAGAGGTTTCCAATTTAATACGGTTCGCGCCTTTTGCGATGAAAGATGTTGGGCAGGTATTTCATTTGAAGCAACATTCAAAATACGTGGAGGTAAATCATCTGCATTCATGAGATGTCGAATGCGGTCGACGATTTTTAGTACTGTAAAGGGTTGGTCGGTGCTGAAGTTGAAACATTCTCCATGTAGTTGCTTTGCATCCATTTGTTCAGCGAGTGTGATATACGCATCGGCAACATCTTTAACATAAATATAATCACGGACAAAAAGTCCATTGGACCGTATGACAGGTTGTTCATTACAAAGAATTGATTTGATCGTTCCCGGTACAATGCGATTAAAGTGTAAATCTCCGCCGCCAAAAAAATTACCACAACGGGTAATGCATACCGGAAGATTAAAGGTGTGAAAATAGGATTGAGCTAACAAATCGGCACAACTTTTTGAAACATCATAGGGGTAACGACCTTGCAGTGGTGCTTGTTCGGTGTAGGGCAAGGTATCGTGAGCACCATATGCTTTATCACTAGAGGCAACTACAATTCTTTTGACCCATGAACTATGACGGCAGGCTTCAAGAAGGTTCCATGTGCCTTCAATATTGGAACGGAATGTTGAAATGGGTGATCGGTTTGCATATCCAACAATGGCTTGTGCGCCGAGGTGAAACACCGTATCAATATCGAATTCATTGAGTATTCGAGCTATTACATCACGATCTAAAAGATCACCAAACACGAGCGTCGTTTGTCTATCAAGTTTTTCTGTAAAAAAAAGGGAATCGGGAACGCGGTCGCGTACAAGAACAGTTATTCGTGCGTGATGTTGTAAAAGCGTCTTAATGAGCCACGGTCCCAATAATCCAGAGGCTCCGGTGACCAGTACGGTACGATTGTTCCAAAATGTTGATCGATTAATGTGCTCCATACTTGTCCTTATTGTGGTGATGTTGTTTGCTGAGGTGCCTGCTGTGTCCATTGATGAGCTTGTTTGATGGCGGGAATAAATTGTTTCTCTGGTTCACTCCATACTTTCCATGGAGCGTCCTTTTTCCATAACTCTTCAAGCAGTTGATGTTCACGGTAGGTATCCATGCATTGCCAAAATCCAGTATGCTTATACATCATTAACTGGTTTTCATTGGCTGCTTTTTTGAGGGGTTCTTGTTCTAATATGCATGAGTCATCTGGTGATAGATAACGTAAAAATTCTTTTTCACACATAAAAAAACCGCCATTAATCCATTCATCTTCAATTTTTTTCTTTTCTTTGAATGAAAGAACACGGTCTCCGCTAATTTCAAGATTGCCAAAGCGGGAGGAAAGATTAACACCAGATAAGGTAACAAGTTTTTTGTGTGATAGGTGAAATTGGACAAGTTGGTCAATATTAACATTGGCAAGCCCATCACCATAGGTGAGTGCAAAGCGATCCGTATCAATGTAGCGTGCGACACGAGCAACACGGCCACCGGTCATACATTGTTGTCCCGTATCGGCAAGCGTAATTTCCCAATCTTCAGCATTAATTTGATGCTCAGTAATGGTGCCTGTTTTGGTGTGAACCGTAAAATCAACACCCTCAAGATGATAATTTAAAAAATGATTTTTGATCATTTCACCTTTGTAGCCGAGACATATGATGAATCGATAGAACCCATAATGAGAATATATTTTCATGATGTGCCAAAGGATTGGTTTGCCGCCAATAGGCACCATTGGTTTAGGTCGAAATTCGGTTTCTTCTCGTAAACGTGTGCCAAGACCTCCGGCAAGAATAACAACAGGATATGGATGTCTTTTCATTACTGAATCTCCCAACGATTACTATCTTGTATATCAAAAACGGTACCACATGTTTGATGCAAGTCAAGGGAACAATTTGTTTTGACTGATCAAAGAGAATCGATAAACTTGAACGTATGAAATTTTTTATGTAAGCCAGGAAATCAAAGCGCTACAAATTATATTCGCTGCATGCTTTTTGTTACGAGTTGTCGCTTTTGTCATCCTGAACTTGTTTCAGGATCCACCCCCTCAAAGACAACTGCAAATAAAAAATTTTAAGATGAATTAAATGCTTCTTTGTTGGCGGTAAAAGGTATTCAAAAATATCTATGTGGTTACATAAAAATAAATATAAAAAGAATTGATCCTGAAACAAGTTCAGGATGACAAAAAAGCATGAATTCAACAGAGATAGTCATTTGACTTTAATGGTGCTTAAATTTTGGGATAAGTTATTAAGTAAGAAGGAGAATTACATGTTACAACCATCCCGTTTTAATCTTATTATGATTTCTGCCATGTATGAAAATGGTGGCAACACAACTCATCGTATGCTTGATGGGCATCCTGAACTTTTTGTGTATCCTTTTGAATCGCAACTTGGTACCTCGTTATCCACCAATTTTGTACAAACGCTTGTCCCCTTTAGGTATTGCTGGCCAGAGTTTCCACTCAATGGTGATGTGGCACATGACTATGAATTATTTTTTGATGAAGAACTTAAAACACGCGTGAGAGTTCCGGCTCGTAGCAAATTTAAAGATGCTGACCTGCAGATTGATGAGCAGGAGCGTAAGCAACTTTTTGTTGATTACATGAAAAACAAAGAACGCTCGCGTGCTAATTTGGTAGAAGCTTTCTTTGTATCAACGTTTCAGGCATGGAAAAATTATAATCGAACGGGGAATGAAAAGGCCTATGTTGGTTACAGTCCAGTCTTGGCACTTGATACTGAAAAAATCTTTGCCGATATGCCAACTGCTCAGATTATTCATGTTGTTCGTAACCCTTATTCAGGATACGCAGATACTATAAAACGTCCATTTCCTTTAGCCCTCAAAAAGTATGTGTGGACATGGAACATTATGCAGCATATGGCGTTGACCTATAAAGAGATGTATCCAAAGAATTTTCATATAGTTCGCTTTGAAGATTTGGTAGCGAGTCCAGAATCTGCCATGAAAAAATTAAGTAACGGATTAGGCGTTTCGTTTGCCAACACTATGTTGTATCCATCTTGGAATGGTACAAAGCTTGAGCGCGTGTATCCATGGGGAACCATCAGAATTCCTACAACAGAGGCAAACCTTGCAACAATGAATGAATTATCTGCCGAACAAAAAGCTGAAATTCGATCGACTTCCATTGTGATGCTTAAGCACTTTGGCTATGATACCTTGTGCTGAAGATTTATTTAAAACTGGAGTTCGCACTCCTTGATACGTCTATCTAATTTTACGTCATCCCCGAGCTTGCGTACTACCGTTCTGAAGCTTTTTGAAATAGCTGTTCGGGTTGTAAAGTCGTCCCGGCCTCCGAGCCGGGATCCAGGCAAAACATCGATCCCCTCTTTCGAGGGGATGACGTCACACTTGTTGGCTGCGAGCGTTTCATCGAGAGATATTTCGCGAGCTTTGAAGGAGCATACAGAATGTGTCGACCCATGCGGACGGAAAAAATAAAAAATGACATTGCCTCTTTTGACGCGGTTCGAAAAACCATTTTTTATCCTAAAACAGACGTTGAGAGCATAGCCTCGCTGTGTGCACAACTAGCACAAACACGTGAGCATGATCTTGCGTTGTATCAGGATGAAGTAAGGAACATTTGTTTGCATCATTTTGGAACTGTTCCATTGGCCATTGTTCCAATGAAGAGTGGAGGGACATTTCATGTGGTGTACAAAGTACAATGTGTTGATGGCCAGTGGTATGTGGTTCGGCTCAATCGGCTCAAAGATCTTCGAAAATCATATGAATTTCTTGTTGATGAGTGGGTATATGAAACCCTTAAAGATCATGGGCTTGCTTGTTCATCAATTGTGCAAATTGATTGTTCACGGACCCTCTGCTCAACTGATTATGAGTTACTTACCTATGTGGAGGGAAGGCCATTGACAGCCTTTGAGGATCCTCAAACACAGTTTATGAAGCCTGAGCTTTTGCAGGCGGTGGGTAACTATGTTGCTCGCTATCATTGCATAACGTTGACCGGTTGTGGCCCTTTGAGTGTTCAACTGTTAGATCAAAATCAGCAGCCATCCGGGGTGCATAGCACCTGGTTGGATTATATACTGGTAAAGTTGCCCAAACATATTGCTGTTTGTGGTGATAGTGGTGCAATTACCGGGCAAGAAGCTGCAACAATAGAACGTCTCTTTAATGATGATTATCGACGATTGTTTGAACAAAGTAATGGTTGCTTGCTGCATGGTGATCTTGGGAATCATAATTTTATTTCAGCAGATGGCGCAACGGTTGCAGGCCTCATTGATTGGGAAGATTGTATGAGCGGTGACTCGGTATTTGATATTGCGTTTTGGGGGACATTTTTTAAGGACCACATGCGAGATGATTTTTTGATTGGATATCAGCGAGTACGGCAATTGCCTGCTGACTTTGAGCTCCGGTATTGGTTGTATTATTTACGCATTGCTTTGTCCAAGACCGTGCATCGAATTCATTTTGGATATACCGATAAACCAGGTAGGCAGCCTGCATCTTTGAGAATTCAAAAGGCGTTAGCCGGTGTCAGAAAATTCGATATCTAAGTCCCGATAATTCGATATTCATTCCTTGCAAATTCGACATTCGCATTTAAAAATGGGTCAGAAAATCAAGGAATCTTGTCATACTGAACTTCTAAGTAAGTTTGATATGATAAATGCCGCCCTTTGTCATCCTGAACTCGTTTCAGGATCCATGATTGGGTGGACCCTGAAATAAATTCAGGGTGACAAATCTTGTTACCCAATATTTCACTTGGCTTAGTGTTTTGAACATCTGAATCTAAAAACTTCTAATCTCTTCAAAATCGTCAAAATGATATGTTTGACCTTCAATCAGATAATACGTCTCATGACCTTTGCCGAGCAGAGCGATAATTGATCCCGGTTGTGATAAAGCCGCCGCCAAAGCAATCGCTTTGCGTCGGTCAGGTTCGGTTATTACCTTGCTGACGTGTTCTTGGGGAATGCCGGCGATAATTTCATTGATAATTGCCTGGCGATTTTCATAACGAGGATTATCATCGGTGACAATAACCTTATCTGCAAATGCGGCAGCAAGCTTGCCCATGACAGGACGTTTGGTTGTATCCTTGTTGCCGCCACAGCCAAACACAACAATGAGGTTGGTGGTGTGTTGCCGTAGTGTTGAGAGTACTTGTTCAAATGATGAAGGGTTGTGTGCATAATCGACAAAGGCATGTGCGCCATTTTTTAAAATATGTCGTTGCAGGCGGCCGGGAACTCCGGGAAACGTTTTTAGAGCTGCAGCTATGGATGCTAATGAAATGTTAGCAGCAAGGCTGAGCAACGTTGCCATTGTCAGATTGTAGCAATTATAGGTTCCAAAAAGAGTTGGACAATGGAGTGTTTGGTTGTGCAGTGTTATGGCAATACCATCAAAAGATGTTTGTTGGATGGCAAATGGAGCTTTCGCTGTTGGTTGCTGTCCAAAGGATAGCGTAGTTGCATGCATGTTTGTAGCATAGTGTTCGGCTATTGATATGGCCTTGATACCCCATTCATTATCAGTGTTGATGACGATGATGCCTTCTGCTTTGATGTGGGAGAAAAGCCGCGCTTTGGATGCAAAATAATCATTCAATGTGGCATAAAAATCCATATGCTCGGGGGCAAGATTGGTAAACCCAATGCCGGCAAATGTAACGCCATGAACCCGATAAAAATCGAGTGCATGAGACGATACTTCCATGACCACATATTCGACGCCACGTTTAATGCATTCAGCAAAAAACATTTGGAGATAATCACTATTGGGTGTTGTATTGGTACTGCTTTCTGCCTCATCAAGAATTCTATTAACAATAGTACTGATAATTGCTGTTTTATAGCCAGCTGATCGCAAAATATGTTCAGTCAAATAGGTTGTTGTTGTTTTACCTTTGGTGCCGGTAATACCAATGATCTTAAGTTTTTGACAAGGGTACCCTAATTGTTTGCTTGATTCTTCTGCTAAAGCTTGACGAGCATTGGGGACGATGATCAACCGTGCATTGTGAGTAGTGCAGAGGCGTTCGATGTTTGCCTGCTCAGGTGTTTGTTCAGTAATAATGGTTGTTGCCCCTTTTTGCAGCGCGTGTGTAATGTAGCCTGCGCCATCATCACGTAATCCCTTGATAGCAACAAAGGTTGAACCCGTACCAACGTGGTCAGTATGACAGGTGACCGGATAGTGCTTAGGCAGCAGTAGCTGTTTGTTCATTGACCTTGCCTCCTTCTACAAAAGTCCAATGATCAGGGTTAAGGTATTCTTTAACAAGGTCATTAATGCGTTCGGCAGATAAGTCATTAATGTGTTGTATTTGCTCATCATAATACGTAAACGGTTTTCCTTGATCAATCAAATATGAATAAATATTGCATAGTTGTTGTGATGTTGAAAATGATCGCGCAAGGTCATTAATATAATTTTGTTTAGCAAGTGCAATTTGATCTGCAGGAATTCCTTCTGTACAGATCTTCCGTAAAACATCTTTGATGCCTTGTTTGACATCTGCAGCATTTTCAGATGAAACTGATGTTGAGATACAGGTGTATCCTTTGGTGAGAAATGAAGTTGCGCAAAGATGTGCACGGCAGGTATAAAAGAGTCCTGTTTTTTCACGGATCTCAAATAATATTTTGTTCAAATAGTCTTCAGCAAGGAGGAGCGCGCGTGCTTCATCGGTTCCTTTCTCGGCTGTTATCCGTCCGGTCATAATAATTGTTTGTTCATGAGGAAGTGGTTTTGAAAATTCTTTAGCCGGTGGATTGGTAATTGATGGAATTGTAAGAGAGCTTAGTTGATTTGTTGTTGTATCTGTTTCATCACATTTCCATGATCCACATGTTTTTTCAAGAAGCTGTATGGCATTATCAGGATCAATATTACCAACGAGAACAAGGTACATGGTGCTAGGCCGTATCCATTGTTTGTGAAAAGCAACAAGATCTTGAATGGAAAGCTTTGTAAGATCCTCTATTGATATCTCGTCGCTGAATGTCCATGGATAATCTTTGTACAGATATTGATTAAATGTTGAGTCAACAACGTGATCGGCATTTTTTTGTTGTGCGAGCATGGATTCTTTGTTTTCATTAACTTCTCGTTGGAAGACTTCTTTGGGATACGTTGGATGTGTAAGAATATGGATAAATCGTGGGTAACATATCTCAAGATCTTTTACTAAACAGAAAAGCTGTCCACTGAGGGAACCAAATGAACATCGAGCTCCCAATGATTCAAAAAAATCGTCATGTTCTTTTTTAGTAAAATCCTCTGAATGCTCAGGGGTTCCCGTGCTTCCTTCTGGTAATAATTCTATTGCTAATGAGGGAAGATCTGCTTGATGGTTTTGGGCGTACCAAAGGTATGTTTTTGAAGGATTCTTTACGCAACATTCAAGATAGAGAGCTGGTGTTGTGGTTTGTCGTTTAACATAGACCTCAAGTCCGTTACTGAGTGTTACATGACGGTCTGGGTGTTTGAAAACAAAATCAAGGAGCTTTGGATTTGGAAATTGATCAAGTGGCTTTTCTTGTTCCAGTTGTGTTTCGCGTTGTTTTTTCTCAAGAAGCTTTTTTTCATAGCCATCAACAGCATTTTGGCGTTCCATCCATTCTTCTTGTTCATTGTTCATGAGTGGAACGCAGCTGATTGCGTTTGCTCGTTGTTGTTGCAAGTATTTTTGACAGAACTTTTTTATATCTTGTTTACTAATGTTTTGTGAATATTCAAACTCATCAAATACTTGGTATTCATTATGGTTGAGACTGTAACCAGCTAAAACATCTGCTATGAAATCGATGTTTTCAAGCTTGCTTACCATATGATTAAGGCTCAAGATTTTGGCATTTGAGAGTTCTTGCGCTGTTGGACCAGAAAGAGAAAGATCGTTAATTTCATGTTCAATATGTGTTTTGATGGTTTGATGGCATGTTGCTGCAGGAAGTGTCTTGGAATATTCGTCAATGCGCGGCTCAAAGTATATATAGAAAAAGCCAGCATCGAATAAAAGAGTTTGCATCGCGCTGCATTCATAAACAAGGTTGTATGAATCTTTAAGCTTTTCAAGGCGTTTATTTAGTATGTAGGTCAGAATAAGCCCTATTAAATATTCTTTATTATGGGCTGATGGAACTTGCCAAAATAGCGCAGAGAGTGGATTTGCGGTATGGGTATGGATAGTAACTGCTTGTTGAACAAAATCAGTTGGAAGGTAAGGATCCGAAGAAAATGGGGTTGTGGTGCAGGGGGTGTTCGACGGAATTGAGCCAAAACATTCTTCTGCTTTTTGGAATGCTTCTTCTTTATTTATATTGCCAACAATAGTTACCAATGTTCTATCAGGTGTGTAGTGTGTATGATAAAAATTTTTAAGATCTTGTCCCGTTGCAGTAACAAGATTTTCTCTGGTGCCAATGAGTGGGTGTTGATAAGGGTGGGTAGATGGGAAACTGATAGCAATAGCAGTTTCAAACATTTTAATGGTTGGTTTCGTGCGGCGCATATTTAGTTCGCTGATAACGGTCTTAACCTCAGATGCAAAATGATTGTCATCAAAACGTGCATGCTGCATACAATCGGCTAGTATATCCATAAAGATATGCCAATTTTTGTTGTCTGTTCTGAAGTAATAGGTTGTTTGATCGTATTCGGTAAAGGCATTGTATGAAGCGTTAAATTTTTCTGAAATACGTTTTATATCTGTTTCTGAAAGTTTTTCAGTTCCTTTGAAAATCATATGTTCAACCATGTGAGCAAAACCGTATTGTCCTTCATGCTCATCTCGTGATCCAACGTTGACGATAACTTTCAGATCAACGTCGATGGTGCTGGTAAGAGGATAAAACAAAACAGTCAAACCATTAGGTAGTATCTTTTTGTGGATTGATTGTTTGGCGTTTTCCAGCCATTGAGCAAGTGAATCTGGTTGTTGTGCTATCAGCTGGGATGTTGCTGTTAATGTAATGAGGAATAAAAAAATAATGGAAAGTATTGGGGGATATCTTTTGATATATGAATGATTCATCAGCCACCTACTTTAAAAGAGTTATTGTTTAAGAAAAAGACTCAATCTTCCTTATAGTGTATCATACCAGTACAAAGCAGCAATTGGATGGGGCTTTCTGGGACTATACGTCAAAATTTTAAAACGGAGCAAAAGCCGGCGATAGCATGTCGCAAAATCAAATTATTATGTTAAGTTTTTGAAAATAAGCTTGGGATCGTTGCCTTTGGCGGTGTATCAAAATGAAACATTTTGTATGAAGACCCTATGGATGCCTGTTGGGGGTATGACAAGAATGGACTTACTGACAACTTTGTTGGCAAGTGGTTGCTGAAGAGCTCTTTTTATTTTGCAGCACGTTATTTTCGGCTTGTTGGGCAATGTTGTGATGATTTCAGTTTGAAAAGAAAATGAGGCGAGTGTGTGAGGGGGTGTTGGGGTTCGTCGGTTTGCTTTTTTCATCGGCCCAATCGAAACATGACAGTGGTATTGGGTGGCTATCTCATCTTGCGTATCAGAAATTATTTTGTTTCGGATTTTGCTTTTTTGATAAATGAGGTAATTTCTTTAAATAATCGAACTCATCAACGTTTACATCAAAAAACAAAGTGTTTAACGAGGCAGAATCATGATTGTCGGGGATATGAAGGTGTGTATAAAAACCAAAACTGGTGTTATTTGTAGGTGATGGTACACTAAAAATCTGTTTGATATAAGGAATAATCTATCTTTTTTGGTGGTTGAAAAATTATGATTATCAGTGATACCCCTAAGACGAATGATACAGAAATAACCCCTGAACTTGTACAAGACAACAGTGTTGGTTCATCGAGTACGGAGAGCGATGTTGAAGCTGCAAAGCAAAAATTACGCGAGTTTGTAAAAGAGATTCCGCTTACACCGATTACCGATGAACAAAAGTCTAAGTTTCAGGAAGCTATTAAAATTCTAGTGGCATTGCGTGATGAAGTTGCTGTCAAAAGGGATGAGACGCTTGCTAAACGTGATCTGATTAAACAGAAGCTTGAAGTACTAAAGCAATCAAAAGAAGTTACTATTAATGAAGATGAATTTAAAGATTCTGATGCTCGAGTGGCTCAATTTGAGTACCTATTAAACAAAATGGTTGCTGAGATAGATCGTGATGTTGCTTATTACAATTCATTTTTTTCATCCACACCACCTGACCATGTTATGGTGTTAAAAACAGCATCAGATCGTTTTGAAGATTATATTCAGCAAAGAATTTTTAGCATTAGAAAATACGTTAAAAACGCAAAGCGCGATGTAGCAATCGGATGCTCTCGTTATACGTTAAAATTTGATGCACAGCTCAAACAAATTGCGTATGTTGAAAATGTTCTTAAAAATCGAGAACATGAAGAACATTCAGCTTCTCAAAAATGATATAATCTCGTGTTGTTTGATTGTTAATGTTTCGCCTCGAATCATATGGTGAATGAACACTGTTCCGTGTTGTTGTTCTTCTGGTCCAAGGCAGAGAACAAACTTTGCTCCCATTTTGTTTGCTTTGTTAACGAGGGTTGGAAGAGGTGCTTTTTTCAAAATGACATCGGTGGCGTAGTGATGTGATTGCAGTTCATACGCAAGCATTAATGCCAGAGGAATTTGATCTTCTGTCGTAGGAATAATAATATGAAGCGCGGGGGCTTGAGGGAGTGGTAGTTTTTGACTGTTTTGTTCAACCAATGCAACAAGGCTTTTACTGTCTATTGTTGCACCAATTGATGATATCTCCTGCGCTGCTTCAAAATTTGTTTTGGTGCAAATACGTCCACCATTGCAGAATACTCGAAGCGTCCCCCCTTCGCGTGAACTGCATTGGAAAACCGTCTTGGTGTAATATCCATCATTGCTGTTGATGCTTTTATCAATCATGTAGTTTACCGATAACAATTGCAATAACGTAGTCAGCTGGTGCAATTGGGTAGCGCATTCGTTACAGCCTCCATGTGGACATTCTACAAAGTTAAGTTTAAGAACATAATGTTCGAGTTTAAAAACATCATCAAAAATACTTGTGAGCATTTTGAGAAAATATGCATCATGAACGATGTTCTCGGTATGTATCATCCCGATGGTTGTTTGCATGTTGTGCAATTTATTTTCAAGTGATGGCTCTTGTGAAAATATTTTCCATGGTGTTTGATTGACGTTGTGTTTGATATACGCTTGGAGCATTGAAGCCATGGGGTCTGAGTTGAGATTTGATGTAATAACTTCGGTGAAATTATAGAGTGATAGATGATCTTTGATTTGATTATGTACAAAGTTGTATAGGCGAAGGTCGAGAATGTCGTCTGAATTTTGTAAGGGGGGATTCATAAAGGCTCCTAATGATAAAATGAAATCAACAATCAATTTATTTTCAAAACGCTTTTACAATCGCATTGTTTGTCTAGAAGGGTTGGTTTTATTTTTGTCATGCTGAACTTGTTTCAGCATCCACCCCATTGGTAATAATGTCGGGGAATGGACCCTGAAATAAATTCAGGGTGACAAAAAAGGGAGTCACCATGTCGGACTTATTTAGAGGTTCAGCATGACAAAAAATTTAATGTTCGAACTTGCGTTACGTTATTGTCTTATCGTGGTTTTAAGGTACCATAAGTGACGTATGGTGTCATAGAAACCCCATAAAATCGCTTTATTTATGAAAAAGACTATTTTACTTACCGGGGGATTGGGCTACATTGGGTCGATTACCGCGCATATGTTACATTCGGCTGGATACCAGGTCATTATTATTGATTCATTGGTATACAATCAAACAACGTATTTACCCGGTGTCCAAATTATCAAAGGTGATATTGGTAATAGCCATCTGATGGAATCACTGTTTGATACCTTTGAAATTGATGCAGTGATGCATTTTGCGGGATTAATTGAGGTGGGGGAATCGGTTAAGTATCCTGATCGTTTTTATCTCAACAACGTTGCCAATACGGTCAAGCTTCTTGATACCATGCGACAACATGGGGTTAACTCCTTTATTTTTTCCTCTAGTTGTGCCGTTTATGGCAATCCTGCATATGTTCCTATGGATGAAAACCATCCATATGCTCCCCTGAGCCCGTATGGAAAGACCAAACTTGCCGTTGAATATGCACTAGAAGATTATACGCATGCATATGGACTCAAGTATGTTTCATTACGCTATTTTAATGCATCTGGTGCATTACCAGAACACAAGCTTGGGGAATGTCATAATCCAGAGACCCATGTGATTCCTTTGCTCTTACGAGCTGCAATGGACCGAAAACCGTTTGCGATCTTTGGTACCGATTATGATACGGTTGATGGTACCTGTATCCGCGATTACATACATGTTGCTGACATAGCGCAGGCGCATATTCTTGCACTTGAGTATCTGTGCAGTGGCGGCAATTCTGAAGTTTTTAATTTAGGAACGGGGACTGGTTATTCGGTGCGACAGTTGATTGATGTTGCGCAACGTGTATGCAAGCAGTCAATTGGTGTTGCAGAGCATCCTCGCCGTCCCGGTGATGCGGCTGTGCTTGTTGCCAATGCAAACAAAATTAAAAAAGTTCTTTCCTGGCAACCACAGCATGCTGATCTTGAAAGAATTCTTCATGATGCATGGGTGTGGGAGCAGAAAAGATATAAAGGGATTATGGGAAGTAAAGATCATTGCGAAGTTCGAGATGTCTATTTGTCTTGAAAGATTGTTATCATAACAATCTTTCAAGACAAATAGAAACGATATCGTTGCAAATTGTTTTGTTTTTGCCATTTTGTTAAAAAAGTAAAGAGTGTTAAGCTATAAATAATTCAAAAACATAAAATGGTCGTTATATTTCAATAGGGGGTTATCATGAAAAAGATGCAATTATTAATAGTAGCAACTGTCTTGGCTATGCCAATGATGCAATGTATTTATTCGGCGGAAAAAAAACTAACACTTGAACAAGTAAACCTTGATGATGATTTTCCATATCCTTCGTTTTTAGACCACACCAGTAGCGTTAAAGGTAGTGCAGAGTATGAATTGCCTTTCATACCAACCGAAACCATTAGTTTGTGGCAGAAAAGTAAAGACTTTTTTCATGGTGTAGATCGTAAAGCCATAGTACAACAAATTGAGAAAGCAAAAGCTCAACTTAAGATTTATGGAGATCAATTAAGCCGTATACGAGGAGATGTTGGACTAAAACAACATCTTTTGGAAGAACTTAATAAACGACAAAAAAAATCTGTATGCGAAATAACGGAGTTTGATTTTGGCGGAATTGTACGTAAAGCCGATATCCTTGACATCAATGTAGACGAAGAGCAAAAAAAATATCAAGAGATATTAAGCGAAACATATAAAACTTGGCACGCTGCAAGACAACTTTATTATAAGTTATCGTAAAAATTAGCGTATGTTATACGATAAAAAATAGCATTATAATTTTAATTGTCCAAAATGAAACGGAGGATGTTTTCAAAACATCCTCCGTTTCATTTTGTTGTGAACATATCTAAAACACCATTGCATTTGTTGGATGATGGGCTAATCTGATTTGACTGAGAAATAAAAGGAGTAGTAATTAAGGGATCTTCCCATGATAATCATAGAAAAAAAGGACAAAATTTTCCTTGGTATTCTCTTTATTGTTTCACTGCTTATTCGTGCCGGGGTGTATCAATGGTATCTGAGTAATAATCAACGGTATTGGCAGGTTGATTCCAATACGTATCACCTGGTAGCGCAAGAAATCGCCAAAGATAATGGTATTTCGCAGGCCAATGGCCAACCGAATTTTTATCGTTTACCAGGGTACAGTGTTTTTATCGCTTTTTTTTATAAATTGTTCGGCCCCCAGCCAACAACATTTTTATGGGCCCTGGTTGTTCTTGCATCATGTATTCCGTTGCTGATATTTTTACTCGTTTTGGGTTTGTTTCCACGAAGGCGATGGTTAGCATATTGTGCTTCGTTGTATAGCTCCATTCATCTCGGGCTTGTTTTGTACAGTGGTTTTTTTATGAGTGAGACATTGTTCATTTTTTTCTTCTTACTCTTCAGTCTTATGTTTTTGCCAAATGTTCATTGGTGGTTTTGCCGTAGTGTTGATATAGAGCGGTGGCAGGATGCCTGTCGATGTCAGCCGGACATGTTTACGTTCTTGCCTGATGAAACAACAGAATCACCAGCATTTACCGCGTTTTATGAAAAAATTCAGGAAGCTAAACATGCCGAGCTGTGCCAAACGCCAGCTGTTGATGTGAGTTATAAATATTTTTTATTAGCGGGTATTTTTTTAGGGTTAGCATCAATGGTTCGCCCTGTCGGTCATTATGTGCTAGTTGTGGCGCTATTTTTATTACTGTTTTCATACGATGGTTGGAAAAAAAAACTTACACGAGCAGCGGTTCTGGTTGGCTCGTGGCTAATTGTTGTTTTGCCTTGGTTGCTCCGCAATTATCTTTTGCTTGGGCATTTGTTTTTCCATACACTACCCGGAGGACATTTTTTATATTTTTCGGCAGCACGGGTAGTTGCTTCTGTTGATCAATGTTCTTATGCACAAGCAAAAGACAAAGTAGGCCATGAGGTTAATCAACGTATGCAGGATGAAGAACGCATCAAACATCGTGAGCTTACAGAGATTGAACGATGCTATGTGCATGAGCATCTTGCTCGTCATTATTTTGTACAACATCCTTTGGTAACCATGAAATTATGGTTAACAGATATATTCAGAACGTGCTTTTCATTGTATTCGGCCGAACTTTTGTATCTTGAGGCTGATCGTCCTGAATTTGATTATTTTTCATCAAAGCGAGGTATATGGTCATTGTTTGCCCGCTATCTTTTTCCGCAAACAAATAACTGGTATCTCAAACTGATTGTGTATCTCGAGATTCTTTTATTTCTATTCATGCTCACTGGTTGCTTACTCAGTTTTGTGTTCTTGCTTGGTGGCATGCTTCGTGGAGCGGCGCTGTGGAATGACGTTTGCTCAATGCTTTCCATGCTGTCATTTATTGCATTATTTCTTGTTATTGCGCTTGCTGGTGGCTATGCCCGTATGCGACTTCCCATTGAGCCGTTCATTATCATTATTGGTTGGTATGGGTGG
>CAYUQI010000002.1:80084-91689 GCA_964446935.1 uncultured Pseudomonadota bacterium | reverse complement strand
ATGCAAGCTTCTCTTGCATGAGTTCACAACCAATCGTCCGCAATCTTGACAAAGATTCCTTGGACACTAAAGTTGAAGAGCATCGTCTTTAGAACAATGTCAGACATAATGCGAGGAAATACGGGTGTTCAAATTTTTGTCATCCTGAACTCGTTTCAGGATCCATGACTAAAAGTGGATGCTGAAATAAATTCCAAGCCTTCGCGCTGGCCCACTGTAGTCTTGCCTACGCAACGAAGCCTTGGCGAAGTTGGGGCGAAGACAAGCCGCTTCGGCTGGCAGGTAGCATGACAAATGAAAGCGTTAACCGATTAAAAGGAGATACTATGAAACGCATAAACATTTTAATTGTATGTTTACTGTTTGGCCTTTGTGCAACACTCAGTGCCAACCCGCCACTCTTCAATGCCTATCCAACCTTAGCCACCAAACTTCCTTATATTGCCTTAGGCAATCTTGAAACAACGCCAATCGTCCAAGCAAAAACTATTGGACAACAGTTTCAAACAAATCTTTACATCAAATGCGATGGAACCTATGGAACTGACAAAACAGGAAAAACAATCTTTTCCGGTAACAAGCGCCGCAAACTTGAATTTTTACTCGCTGACGCGTTGGCTCACAATGCCAAATGTGTATACGCACTTGGTGGTGCAGGATCTAATTTTGCAACAGCAACAGCCGCCTACGCTCGCGAGCTGGGGCTTGCCTGCACGCTGGTACTCGGACCTCAACGCAATACCCGCTACGTACAACGTAATCTCCAGCTTGATCTCTTTTATGGAGCAGATATCGTTGCCTGCCAAACACGTCAAGAACGAACACAAACAGCCAAAGAATTAGCAGAAAAAGATACCGCAGGGTACTTCATCCCACTTGGTGGTTCAAACAAAATTGGAGCGCTTGGATATGTTAACGCTGCCTTCGAACTCAAAAAACAAATAGAGCAGAACATAATGCCAAAACCTGATGTTATTTATATTACCGTCAGCAGTGCAGGCATGGCTGCAGGGCTTATTGTTGGTCTGGAAGCAGCAGATCTTGATATTCTTGTCAGGCCAGTAAGAATTGATGATACGCCTGAAGAAATTGAAGAAGAGCTTGCTCGCCTCATTAAAGAAACAAGTGCGTATCTTAATAGCTTTGATACAAGTATTCCATGTATAACCATCTTGCCCAAACAGCTCAATGTTATTAATAACATGGCCGGTGAAGAATTCATAAAAGCTGATTATGCATCTATCAAACGTCATGCCGATATGCATTTTGATGCATATGCACTTGTCACGCCAGATACCAAACATGCAATTAAAACTCTGTACGAAGAAACAGGAATTAAGCTTGAAGGAACCTATTCAGGCAAAGCATTTGCAGCCTGCTTGAAGGATATCAATTCTGGCAGACTACAGGGGAAAACCGTTCTCTTTTGGGATTCATTCTGTGCTGGAGACTTTAAGGAATACACAAGTACCGTTGATACAAAAAGATTTCCACTTGAATTGCAAAACTACATAAATGAAACGTATCCAATACAAGCGTTGGATCAAGGGGTTTAATAAATCTATGAATGAAACAGATAAAAAACTTATGTTGAATGCGATCGATCTTTCGCTTAACAGCGTCAAGAACAATGGCGGGCCCTTTGGCGCTGTCATTGTAAAAGATGAAAAAATTATAGCGAAAGCATCAAACAGCGTAACATTACATAATGATCCAACGGCACATGCAGAAATCAATGCAATCAGAGCTGCCTGCTCAGCATTAAAAACATTTGATTTATCAGGTTGCACACTCTACACATCCTGCGAACCATGCCCCATGTGCTTGGGCGCTCTGTATTGGGCACGAATCGATAAAATGTTTTATGCCAATACGCGAACTGATGCCAAAAATATAGGCTTTGATGATTCATTTATTTACGATGAGATTGAAAAACCGGTGGCACAGCGATCTATTCCATCTATTCAAATAATGCACAATGAAGCACTCAAAGCATTTGAGGCATGGAAGCAAAAAGCCGATAAGATTGAGTATTAAAATTGTGATACATTATTATTTGTTTCAAAAATATCAAGGCTTCCTATTGTCTCAAAGCCTAATTTTTCATAAATAGGTTTGCCCATCGCTGATGCAAACAGAAATGCTTTTTCAATCCCCTGAGCATTGAAATGATCAAGCGGCACACTTGTTATTGCAGCACCGAGTCCTCGGTGACGGTATTCAGGCAACGTTCCAATCCAATGAATATAAACAGCATCATCGTTAACAATAAAGAGACCTGTTGTTACCGGTATATCATTCCAACAACCCAAGAAAAAATGCATCTGTTGATAGATGGTAGAATCTCGTAGATAGGTAAAAAAGATACGCCAATCCTGTTGATACCGTTCAAAAACATCCATAGATATATCAAGATTGTATGATCTAATCACAAGCGGAATCAATGTTGTAAGAATCTCATCATCAGAGCTGGCCAGTCGAATGGTTATACGACTGTCATTCGTCGTCATCGGCAAATTTTTAAGGACAAGCCCCATTGCAGGAAATGAAATACAAAATCCAAAGTGGTTGCTGGTCAATTTATTCTTTGCTTCCACATTCGCAGAGTCAACCCATAGTGTATAAGCATTTCCTTTGTGATAGGTATTCATGAAGGCTAATTCTGCTACATCAAAGGTATTATCAACAATAATGACTCGATTATGAAACTTAATACACGAACAATTAACGGCAAACCCAATCGTTGATTTGGTTTGATATACATCGTTGTCCCGCAGGCACAACGATGAAAGTTTTTTCATGATCACGGCAAGGCCTTTCTCTACATTTTGTTTCACATAAGAAAAAAGAATACCAAAAGGTTCTTTACTTGTATTTGTAACAGTAAAAAGAGATACTTTTAAAAAAATTATTATTTATGGATGAATAAAAACAGGGCTCATTATGGCTGCATTTTTTCAAAAAGACATCACATTCAATAAACTTACATTTCACACCGAAGCGTTTGGAAATCCATCAAACCCTGTCTGTATTCTCATCGCCGGTAAACGAAGCACGGCACGGTTCTGGACGGATGAATTCTGCCAATATATCACCAATCAAGGCTTTTTTGTTATTCGTTATGACCACCGAGATATTGGACAATCATCATCAATAAACTGGCACAAAACACCATATACTCTGTCAGATCTTGCCAAGGATGCCATTTTGATTTTGGACGGTTACGGAATACAAAAAGCACATTTTATTGGCGATTCCATGGGTGGATGGATTTGTCAAAGGATCGGGATTGATTATCCTGAACGAGTTTTAAGTTTAGTTATTATCTCTGCAGGCCCTCTTGAAATAACAGAACCCAATTTGTTTTCCTTAACAACAAAAGAACAAGAAATGCTCGATACCACATCAAAGATGTTTCTTGCATTCAAGTCAGGAAAAACGCTCGACGAAACCATTGAAAACTTCTTGCCAATTTGGCGCCATATGAACGCTGACATCCCATTCGATGAAGATATGGCAAGAAATTTCACCATAGATTCTCTTACTCGCATGAATAATAAAAATACCGGAAAAAATCACGACCTCATGCTTACTGAGTTTTTTGCCACAATACAGAACTCACATATGCTTCAAAACATTAAGAGTCCTACACTCGTCATCCACGGAGATAAAGATACCACCGTCCTGCCACGACATGGGCGAGCCGTTGCTCAAGCAATACCGCATGCAAAAATGGTCATGATCAAAGGGATGGGGCATACATTTTTTAATCGAGACTTAGAGGGGAAAATAGCCAAGCTCATAGCTGAGTTTATTAAAAAGCATCAAAATAATTAAAAAAACAAAGTACGCATCGCCATTAAATTACTGCTTGAATTTATCAATATGTTTTTATAGACATTGTTATTGTTAATGATGACGGCACGGAGTTGACGACCTATTAAAAAGTAGTATTCTAATAGTTAGAATACTAACTAAAAGGGTTTTAAATGAAAAAAGAAATTGAGTATCCCTTTCAATTTTACCTGAGAATTATCGTACATAATCTTAAACGATATGTTGATAATCTCTTGAAACCCTATGGCATTGGAAGTCAACAAGCACGAATCATTGGATTTATCTATGAAAAACAAAAACAAGAAGTTGCCCTCTGCCAAAAGGACATTGAAGCTTGGATAGGCATAACAGGAGCTTCTGTCACAAGCCTCCTGCAAGGGCTTGAAAAAAAGGGTTTTATTAAACGTATTACCGGCGTTAAAGATGAACGAACCAAGGAATTAATCCTTACCAATAAAGGCAAAGAGCTTATTGATACATTAATTGCTATTTTTAATGATGCTGAAAAAAAGATTGTTCAAGGGATGACTAATGAACAAAAAAAATTCACATTACAGCTACTGCAATTGATTAGCGAAAAGTTTGAGGGGTAAAATTTTTTAATCATATACTTAGAGTTCTAATAGTTAGGGGGCTAATTATACAAGGTATAATATAAAATAAAACACCCACCGTTTTAAATATTTATTTCAGACAACAATTAAACTTAACAAATGTTACTTGCAACAAAGTATTTTGCTTACAAATTTATTGCATATAAAAACATCCAAATATTTTTCAAGGGGTCGCCATGAAATTTTTAAAAAATCCAATAGTACTCCTCACTTTTTTTGTCACATTAGGAGCCGGTTCATATTTTTACATAACAAACAAAAAAGCAAAAAATCTTGTTCCCCCAATTAGAACTGAAAAACCTATACAACAAGATACCGTTCAATTTGTTAATGCATCTGGCAAGCTCAAAGCCGTTGTTCAAATAACCGTTGGTAGTTTGGTTGCCGGACGCATTGTAAAAGTTCTTGCTGTTGACAATGATATTGTTAAAAAGAATCAAGTACTCGCTATTCTTGATGACGGAATTGGTGATAGTGAAGTTAAAAAAACAACCGCAGATCTTGCCGAAGCACGCGCTAACTTAACCTTTCAAGAGAAATTTTATCGCAGGCAGAAGGCTCTCTTTGCATTAGATCAAATTTCGCAAAATGCCTTCGATTCTGTCACACAAACATACGAAGCATCAAAGGCCCGTGTAGATAAGATTGAAGCAACGCTTGAGCTTAATAAGAAACACTATGAAAATCTTTTTGTCAGAGCGCCAGAAGATAGCATTGTCATTTCAAAAATGATTGATCTTGGGCAAATGGTTACCGCACAATTTCAAGCTACAGCTCTTTATACCCTTGCTGCAAATCTTAAGGAAATGGAAGCTCATATTGATGTCGATGAAGCAGATATTGGATTAGTAAAAAGCGGACAAGAAGCAACATTCAGCGTTGATGCTTTCCCTAAAATGAAATTCACAGCAACCGTCAAATACATAAAATACCTAGCCAACATTGTCGATAACGTTGTTACCTATGATGTTGTTCTCAATGTTCCAAATCCAGATCTTAAATTTCGCCCAGGCATGACAATTAATGTTGATATTAACGTAGCAAATAGTAAAAAGGCTATCACTGTTCCTAATAAAGCACTTCGTATTGATCCGGTACACATTGAAAACGCAGCACAAGCACTTGGGTTAACAGTTGTAAGTGCAGATTCAACTTCCGAACCAGAAGATTCACCATCACACGATCAATCGGCTGAAAAAGATTATCTCTGGGTAATGAAAGACAAACAAACCGTTGCCGAGGTCGAAGTAAAGCTTGGAGCAACCGATGATAAACACACAGAAGTACTATCGGGAATAACACTTGACGATCAAATCGTTACCGAAGTTGACGACATTAAACGTGAAAACGTGATCATGAAAACAATGGGTAACCGTTCTGGTTTAGGTAAGTAACATGTTGATAGATGTAAAAAATCTTATAAAAATTTATAAGATGGGAGATAACGAGCTGAAAGTCCTCAAGGGCGTCAGCTTGAGTATTGATAAAGGCGAATTTGTCGCAATCACTGGTTTTTCTGGTTCGGGCAAATCGACGCTCATGCACCTGCTAGGTTGCCTTGATGTAGCAAACTCAGGGGATTATTTTCTCGATGGGATTAACGTCTCAACAGCAAACCATGATGAACTTGCTGATATACGCAATCAAAAGATTGGCTTCGTTTTTCAAAAATTTCATCTTCTTCCAGACCTAACAACACTTGATAACGTTGCCTTACCGCAGCTTTATGCTGGAATCAAAGAAAACCAAGCACGAGAAAGAGCTGCAAAACTTTTGGACCTGGTCGGACTATCTAATCGCATGGATCATTATCCATACCAAATATCAGGGGGACAGCAACAACGAGTTGCTGTCGCACGTTCACTTATCAATAATCCTTCTATCATATTGGCAGACGAACCAACCGGTAACTTAGACACTGCGACAGGCAATAGCATTCTTCAAGTTTTTAAAGAGTTAAATGCCAATCAGGGCGTTACCATCATCATCGTAACACATGAACCAAGCATTGCTGCCAGAACTAAACGCATCATAGAACTCGTTGACGGCAATATCATTTCAGACAAAGCGGGGTCATTATGAATTTTTATCAACTTTCTACTTCTGCTTTTCGATCACTCAGCAATCACAAAATACGCTCTTTATTAACCACCTTGGGTATCATCATCGGCGTTATTTCAATTATTGCTGTTATGTCCATAGGAGAAGGCGCTAAAGCTCGCGTCAATCAAACGATCGAAAAACTTGGAAGTAATTTTATTATCGTGTTAGGCGCAACGCCAAAACATTTAAGCCAACGCGGCGGAATTACTTCTACACTCAAAGAAGCAGACTTTAACGCTATCAAATCCGAATGCGATGATATCGCTTACATATCACCAGCTGTTATGCAACCAACAAAGGCAGTCTCTGAAACCTCAAACTGGCAAACAATTGTAGCAGGTGTCAATCAAGACTATATGATCGTTAGAAACTGGAAGCTTAAAGAAGGTCGGTTTTTCACCGAGCATGATATCGCAGCAAATCATAGATTAGCAGTCGTAGGAACGGTTTCAGCTCGTGAACTGTTTGGCACAGCAAATCCAATCGGTAAGATAATTCGCATCAAAAAGCTACCATTCAAAGTCATCGGGGTACTTACAGAACTTGGCAAAACCCCTGACGGGCGTGACCAAGATGATATCATCTTCGCCCCAGTAACTACCGTTCAACGTAAGCTTATGGGCAAAACCACGTACTCAGCGTTCTTGCTCTCAACAAAAACAAAAGAGCGTATGGATGCAACCGCAACGCTCATTCGCTCCATATTGCGTCAAAAACACCATTTAAGTAAAACAGATGAAGATGATTTCACTTTTTTCACCCAGAACGACATTTCACAGGCTTCTGATGCAGCTTCAGGAGTTCTTAATCTCCTTCTTTTAATTATAGCATCCATATCACTTATCGTTGGTGGCATAGGCATCATGAACATTATGCTTGTTAGTGTAAAAGAGCGAACAAAAGAAATTGGAATTCGTATGGCACTGGGTGCCAAAAGAAGAGCCATACTCATACAATTTATTCTGGAGGCAATAACAATTTGTCTTGCAGGCGGCATTGTTGGCGCATCACTTGGAATCGGCGTCTCAAAAACCATAGGATTTATCCTTGAATGGCCAATATTTATATCAAAAACAGCACTTCTTCTTTCATTGGGCTCATCGGTACTTATTGGTTTATTTTTCGGTTACTACCCAGCTTATAAAGCATCGCAACTCAACCCGGTTGAAGCGTTGCTTGATACATAAAAAAATAACGGTGGAGATATTTTTATGATTTTTTTCGTAATACTTTTTTTAATGTTTGCTTATTTACCGGCAAATTATGCAAAGCCATCCCTCACAGAATCAAAACCAGTAGCTGCAGCAGCCACAACATCAACGCCACTCACCATAACCGAAGCTGTCGAAATAGCAATGCTTAACAAGCCCAACTTGCAAACGTATAAATACGCTATTGAAGCCAGCAAAGCCCGGGGCATGCAGGTATGGTCAGAGTATTTGCCTCACGTTGGGTTAATGGCAGATATCGGGCAAAAAAATGGTGGCGATGGATTACAAACACAAATAACCATGGACGCACAACAACTCATCTACTCATTTGCTGGGCCAATCGAGAAATATAAAAAGGCAAAAAAACAAACCAATATCACCCAATTAGCAAATGATAAAGACAAAAAAGCAATTAAAAATGCTGTTGAATGCGCTTTTCTTGAATGTTGGAAAGTACAACAACAGCATGCATTTATCAACGCATTACATACATCATCAACAAGCACGTATAAAAAACAAGCATGTGCTAATAAGCTCAAATTACTCGATAAAAGCGATTGGCTTAAAAGCAAATCGGACTATGCAAAAAATTTGGCAATCCTGGATAAATATTATCAAGGAATTGAACTCACTCAAAAAAAATTGGAATTTTTTATGGGGCAACCAATCGACCTTGCGCTAACAACGTTTGAAAAACCATCGGCTATATCAAATAATAAACAACATATTGTAACATTGGCGCTCGAATGGAAAGAGCCAAAAGACATTAATATCTTACCATTAACAACCTACTACAAATATGCAACGGGCAACAAAGAAGAACTTAAAATCGCCGACCAACAAATTGGCATTGCCAAGGATCAAATATATATTGCTCAACGTTCTGATCTGCCAACCATCAGTGCGTATGGAGCAAGTGGAGGATTTTTAGCAGAACAGATGGGCCCCATGTCAATAGCACCAAAGAATTTCTATAACTGTGGCATACGAATAAAATGGCCAATCTTTAATGGTTTATTGCATGATTACGAAGAAAAAGAAGCTCATGCAAATATGGCCAAAGAAATACTTGCCAAAGATCAATTACAACAAGATATCAAACTTGCTATTGAAACTGCTTACCATGCGCTAGAAAACGCACTTACTAACCTTAAAGCTAAAAGGGTTGATCTTGTTTACACAAGAAATAATCTTGCTTTAAAAAAACAAGAATTAAAAATCGGTGTTATTTCCCACGTTGAGCTCGATGTTGCTCAATCTGAATGGGAACATGCTGAGTATGAATGGCTTGATTTGATGACCAATGCAGTAATTAAAGAAAGAAATTTGGCATATGCATGTGGCTATCCAAAAGAGCTTGATTAAAAACGCATAAACACCACGTCATCTCCTTATGAGCGCAACTGGATAAACGTTGTCTTGAATTGAGATTCGAGCTTACATTTTTCTTTGGCGGATAAAAAACTTGCGTGTATGGCATTCAAGCAAACACGTTCCAAGTCATTTTCGGTAAAATGAAAGGTTTTAACCAATAGCTGATACTCTTGAACCAAATTGGTTTTAAAAAACACAGGATCATCTGAATTTATCGTTATAAAAAGCCCTTCATCCCACAGCCGGCGAACCGGGTGCGCTGCATAAGTAGGAAAAACTCCAATGGAAATATTACTCGTCACACAAATTTCAAGCGGTATCTGTCGTTGACGTAACAGAGAGCGCAGCTTGGAATCATCAATACACAGAACTCCATGCCCGATACGCTTGGCATGCAATGTAAAGATCGCATCATACATATCAATGGACTGGCCTCCACGATGTTCTCCCGCATGCACAACAACAGGAATCCCATCTCGATACGCACGATCAAAAATAAATGCGTAGCGTGAAACAGGAACATTTGCTTGTTTGGTACTACTGAGTCCAAGTGCAACAATACCATGTTGCATGTTGTCATGAACAAATTCATATACTGCTTCATCATTGCGTGCGTCATCGTCAATACTCATGTCAAAAATCCAGCGTAACCTCACCCCAAACTCTTTTTCAGCTTTCGTAGCACCCTCATTAAGGCCTGTAAGAAATTCTCTCCATGCAAGAGGAGATTCTTTTTCCGGTGTAGGTAATGTAAAAATAACCTCGGCATAACAAATATTTTGCATTGAACAAGCTTTGCCAAATTCATAAGCTATTAATGCATGATCCTGCTTCGTACAAAGGCAACTTTTTACTATCCGATAACGAGAAACAAAATCATTAAAAGTGTTAAAGTGTAATGAGGATTCCCACTCCTGCTCATTTTTGTATGGCAACCTAATGTGATTTTTGTCTGCTAAATAAAAAAGAGTTTTCGAACATACAGAACCTTCAAGGTGAACATGTAGTTCCACTTTGGGCATTTTTTGTGCGAACGCACACATTTTTTGGATGCGCTGATTTTCTAGCGACGATTCATGATAACAACTTGAAACGGTAATCAATGTTACCAAGATAGCAAGGGTACCAACAACCCCACCCCGAATATTTTTTAAAATTACTTTCACACTCCCCCTTTCTCAAAATCAGAAAACAGTCTTAAACATTACCATGTCTTATGAATATGATAAATGCACGGGAACGTTAGCAAGAATACTTTTTGAAATTGAACTCAATGAACCCATAAGGAAGAAATGGCGATGGTTCAAAAAACCCTGTTTTAAGCCTTTTTTGTCACAAATCATCACAAAAATCATTCTTATTGCAATTTTTTAATGGCAATTTGATAAAAATAAATTTTCTATTAGAATTAATACTAGTTGTTACACAATCTAATAAATAGGAGGTTTTTCATGAATTATATGTCAAAATTTTTTGTAGGAGCAATGCTTCTAACCGTCCCATGCTTTGGAGCGGTAAAAACTCAGAAAGTTAACTCAATTTTCGATATTTTACAGTTGGAAGATAAATCTGATTGTGAAAAATTTTCCCTGATCAATGAACTTGGTAAGGATCTTTCAGCGCAAGGCCGTAAAGCTCTTTGTGAGAAAACAAACAAAGAAGGTGAAACACCGCTTCTTGCAGCTTTAGAAAATTTTCGCTATCCATACATAGTAACGCTTTTGTTGCTTTGGGGGGCCAATCCAAATACAGGTTCTGTTAAATATAAAGGACAAACATCGCTCCATAAATTAGCTGGTGCTTTTGGAGAAAAGCGAGAAACCACCAAAGGCATTTTCATTCATACGCATGATTTGAAGATCTCAACGCTTGAACAAATGATTCAAAAGGGTGGCGATCTTGGAGCACAAGAAAAGCTTTGCCGTCGAACCCCTGTTCATATTGCTGCTCAACAGGCAACACTCCCTGTTGTAAAGTTTATTGTAAAAAAGCTCGCTGAGCAAAATAAACTCTATTTGCTTTTTCAAAAAGATAACTATCAGAGAGACGCCCTCAAGTTTGCACAAGAAGGAATAAGCAAAAAGATTCAAACCCAGGAAGTGGTTGAGTATCTCAGCAAACTTAAACAGTACGAAAATAATCCTGATATGCTCAAGGCAGCAATTGCCTCGCTTGAGTAAAAATCAACCTAATTTTAAAGCAAAAGAGGCTCGTTTGAAACGAGCCTCTTTTGCTTTAAAACCTGCCCTGGTTATGAGCAAATTTAGATACAGATTACCTCGGTTAAATAGCATTTAAAGAGCGAAAAGAACTTCATAATTTTTTTATTACAAATGCACAACCAAATAAAGTTTTAAGATATAGCGCTTGAACAAAAGCTCAACTCATCTAATCAATTTTAATTTTAGTTGCTCATTGCTTCTTGATACAATGATTGTTGGCGATAATATTCTGCACATTGTGCAA
>CAYUQI010000002.1:73758-79984 GCA_964446935.1 uncultured Pseudomonadota bacterium | reverse complement strand
CTCATTGCTTCTTGATACAATGATTGTTGGCGATAATATTCTGCACATTGTGCAAATACAGCCAAATCAATAGATAAAATTTCTGATGAGACCTCAAAGAGCTTCTTGCCAAATCTATCTTTCATCGTAGCAACTACTTTCATATCTGTAATAGCTCTATATTGATTTCTTGTTATAAACGTAGTGACATCAATCTTAGCAAGCTGATTCCAGTTAAACTGGTGCTTATTATAACAAAATAATCCTTCTTTACTAAAAGTTACGTACGGCACAGTGCTTAACTTTGCAGCAATTTGCTTCACTGTCTGAACGCCCGTATAAACACCATAACATAAAAGGCCCACAGGAATAGTTGCCAAAAGCGCCAACGCAGCAAGAAATTTAGGGTCAAGCGTGCCGTGGGTATATGAATCGTAAGCAAGCATGCCCCCGCCACCGAGCAGGCCCAAACCGCAAACAGTACCACCTAATGCTATGAATATGTTTAGAGCAATCATCATCGTGGAAGGATTAGCAAAAAACATGACCTCACCATCGCTATATTTGACATATTCATGGTTCATTTTTGAAACATAATTCTTAATCATAGAATCATAATCAGGCATGATGGATGGTTGTGAATTTAATACAGCAGAAGCTTCGTCCACTCCAGATACATTTGTATATTCGTGTGCAAGCGATAATTGATTGAGTATCGCCGCTATAAATATTACGATAAAAAATATTTTCTTACTCATAATCAGATGAACATTCATTAATTTCATTAAAACAATAGGCCTTGAAGGCTTGCATTTTAACAAAAAATTTAGAACTTGTACGCTTAAGATTTGTACGTTATTTGAATTAAGAACATTGCTTAATTCTATGATAAACTATCTGGTAGTGCAGACATTTATCATAGTTTATAAAAAACTGCAGCCCAAATTGCTTTAAAATACGTTTACCTTATAATTCAAAAGATAGTTGTATTTTTAGCCCCGGTTTAATTACAAAGGGTACATTATGAAGTGTCTTATTATCCTATCTAAATAAACAATCAAGTAGATTACCATCTATTGAGATTGTGCTTTTCGTTTCTAATATTGTTTGCCTACATATTATTGTATAGGGCACGAATGTGTTCTGTACGTACTTAAGGATTTTATGAACATATTTCATAAAAACACAGCACTTTATACTATTCTTCTAATGTTTTTTCTCGACATTATGAGCATTGGGCTTGCTTACCCAATATTTTCATCGATGATATATTCCACCAGCAGCCACATTTTGCCGCCAGAAGCATCTCAAGCCGTTCGTGGGTTGTGGTTGGGTATTCTTTTAGCATTGGTACCCATAGGCCAATTTTTTAGTGCGCCAATTTTGGGAGCCTATTCTGACCGGTTAGGCAGAAGAAGGTTGATGATATTAAGCACGGCATTAAGCGTTTTCGGTTATACAACTGCGCTTATGGGTGTTTGGCATGAAAGTATTATTTTACTGGCGCTTTCACGAATTATCATAGGGATCGCTACAGGAAACCAGGCGATTGGTAGCGCAGTCATTACTGATATCAGTTCTCCGGAAGAAAAGGCAAAAAACTTTGGGCTTCTTCATATGGCCGGAGGACTAGGTTTTACTGTTGGCCCACTTTTGGGCGGAAAACTTTCTACAATACATTTGGGTATATTATCAGGATATGCAGTTCCGTTTGCATGTGCTGGTGCATTGACCATGATAAATCTGCTTTTAATTATTTTTTTATTTAGAGAAACACATCGTGTTTCAACGCAGGAACGAGGCATAATTTCTTTTGGTCTTCGAAATATTACCCGAGCATGGCAGATACCTGGCTTTGCATTGTTTTTTTTAGCTATTTTTATGTATACATTTGGTTGGTCTTTTTACTGGGACTTTATTCCCGTTTATTGGATTACAAACTACAAATTTGATGCCGCTGGTGTTTACAACATGTATGCACTGGGTGCATTGAGCTATGCTCTCAGTTCTGGATTATTGATACGTCCACTGGTATCAAAATTTAAGGCGGAAACTGTTTTTTTGTATGCCCTTTTTGGGTGTGCATTATCTACTGGATTACCTCTTTTATTTTCATCTCCGTGTATGTACTTGATGTATATTCCTCTACAACAGTTTTTTATAGCATTGACGTTTCCAGTAACAGCCACCATTATTTCAAATAAAAGTTCTAGTCAGAGCCAGGGTGAAATGATGGGCATTTTAGAATCTGTACAATCACTGTCGGGTATAATAAGTCCTCTCTCTGCCGGAATACTGCTTGGTCTGACAGTAAAAATGCCATTGATTGTGGGTACAGGCGCATTACTATTTGCAGCATATATTTTATATTGCTCGTTGCGTAAAACTAATTAATCCGTGTTAGAATTTAATCTAAATAACAATAAAGCCTCGCAAAAATGCGAGGCTTTAATTTCATGGCTCCACGAGCAGGACGATCTTAGAACTTTCAATTGGAGGGGGATGCAAGAAAGTTTTTGGTTACTAACGTTCTTACAACCCTATGATTTGCCAAAGAAAGCTATTTTTTATGCGCAATAAATTTTAGGCTTGAGATTGGTAGCTTTTTTTCACCAAACCATTTTTTAGAAATTTCTTTATCTTCATCGATAATGGTTACCACAAAGCCTACTTTTTTTAATAACGATAAATACTCATCTTTTAAAATTGCTCCACTTACACACGCACTCAAAAGTTCTTTATCATTTTTTTGTTCTTCCGTTAAATTTCCGGTAAGAACAACATCAGAGATGGCCATCTTTCCACCAGGTTTAAGCACCCGAAATGCTTCCTGAAAAACTTTCTCTTTATGTGGAGCAAGATTAATTACACAGTTACTCATAATAACGTCAATGGAGGCATTGTCTACCGGTAGGTTTTCGATATCCCCTAGGCGAAATTCAACATTAGTGAACTTATATTTTTTTGCATTTTGACGGGCCTTATCTATCATTGCTTGGGTCATATCAACACCAATAACCTTACCTTGCTCCCCAACTTTACGAGCTGCTAAGAAACAGTCAAGCCCTGCGCCAGAGCCAAGATCTAACACGGTTGCACCTTTCTTGATTTCACCAAGATTGACCGAATTCCCACAACCAAGCCCTAAATTAGCATCTGCCAACGCTTCTATTTCTTCTTTAGTGTATCCAATTTCTTCTGAAAGCTTTCCGCCTCCCCCACAACAACCACCCATTGGGCAAACAGAACCCCCCTTCTTTGCTACGTTGCCATAGGCTTCCTTTATGATATCTTTTGTTTTTTTGTCGGTGTTCCCATCGCTGGCTATTGTATTTTCTGTTGGGCAGCAAGTTCCTTTACAACAACTGCAACATGATTTATCACCAGGGGCACATTTATTTGTGGTGCTTGAACAAGCAGGGAGATAAAAAATAACAATTATTAATGCTACTATTGACAGTGATGCGGTACAGATCCAAAACAGTGAATTTTCCATAAAGTTCCTTATGAAAGTAAAAAATTAAACAAATAACCGGTGAACAGAATTCCCACACCAACGATCGTTGCAAAAATAATAATCAATTTTGTTTTCATAACATTTTTAAGGATCAAAAATTCTGGCAACGAGAGGCCGGTAACGGCCATCATAAAGGCAAGTGTTGTTCCAACAGAAACACCTTTTTCAGTCAAAACAGAAACGAGCGGTATAACTCCTGCTGCATTTGAATAAAGAGGAATACCAATGAGTGTGGCTAGTGGAACGGCATACCATGAACTACCACTGGCATAGCGTGCAATAAAATCTGTTGGTATATAACCGTGTATCCATGCGCCAATGCCAATACCAACAATTACGTAAGGCCATACCTTGACAAGAACACTAAACGTATAGTTTTTTGATGAACGTAATCGCTGTTGCCAGGTTGGCCTTGTAATATTCAGAGACACATTTTTTTGACGCGTGACAATTTGATTAATAAGTCCTTCAAGATTAAGTTTACCTAGGATAGCACCTGATGTTACAGCAATTATATATCCACTAGTAATATACATAAGCGTAATTTTCCACCCAAACAAACCAAACAATAAAGCAACCGCAACTTCATTAATCATTGGAGAAGCAATAAGAAAAGAAAATGTTACACCCAGTGGAACACCAGCTTCGATGAACCCTAAAAAAAGTGGAATAGCGCTACAGGTACAAAAGGGGGTAATGATACCAAAGGCTGCCGCCAGGAAGTTGCCGGTTATTTGGTATTTATGCGAAAGCACTGCTCGAATTTTTTCTGCGGGCATAAATGAACGAATCATTGAGACAGTAAAAATAATTACTATGAGAAGCAAAAATATTTTTATTGTGTCAAAAATGAAAAAATTTACAGCGTCAGCAAATAGGGTATTTTGTTGCATAGAAAATACACTGTACGTAATCCAATCAGCAACGTATTGAATTGGATAAAAAATACTCATAAAAGAGTCTCCCTTTTATTTGTTGTCGTTTATAAGTTGTATGATTTCTTCAACCGATGGATTTTGCCCATACATCACGACGGTTTCATTAATAACAAGTGCAGGCAGGCCCATCACACCATACGAGAGGATATCTTTCATGTCGGATACTTTGATAACCTCGGCGTCGAGCCCAAGTTTTTTCAAAGCATCTTTGGTTTTATGTTCAAGTTTGATACACCCTGAACATCCTGTTCCTAGAATTTTAATAATCATAGCAGCTCCTTTTTTGTTAACACACAATGTAATAATTTTTGGTATTTTGCTATAGAACAATGATCTATTGAATAAAGAACGTTTAGTCCTTCTTTACGTGATGTTAGCAATCCAAAATCTTTTAAAACTTTGAGATGATGGGATGTTAAATTCTGTGGAAGCGCAAGATATTGCCATATCTCACAAACACACTTTTCGCCATGATTTAAAAGAATACATAAAATTTTAAGCCTATTTTCTTCGGCCATTATTTTTAGAAACTCAACAGTAAGCTTAAATTCATCAACCAACTGTTTTTTAGTGCAACAATCTAACTTCATATCAATCTCCATTGATATAGTTTTTGTTGATACTACTCCTGAGAAATACGAGAGTCAATTATTTTTCGATAATGATGGGCTTATTTTTTCCTAGGCTGATTGACCGAGTACTTGAAAAGTATCTGTTGAATTGTGTTTGGATAAGGTGGCTCCCCGAGCAGGACTCGAACCTGCGACCTAACGATTAACAGTCGTGTGCTCTACCAACTGAGCTATCGGGGAACAAAATTTCAAGATTTTAGAAGTTTCAAGACTGACAACAGACATACAGCGAAGGTCCAGCCTTCGCTAAAGCTTCGGCGGACAACCTTCTGCATTGCTTAGATAGCAATTTTAATTATGTCAAAATCCCTTACTAGCCTTGCCAACCGTAGCTCGTTAGAGCGAAGGTTGGTGGGCGAAACAGGATTCGAACCTGTGACCCCCTGCTTGTAAAGCAGGTGCTCTAACCAACTGAGCTATTCGCCCCTTTCGGGCTAGTGTACCAAGCCTTACAATAAAAGGCACCTTGGCAAGAATTTAATTGAAGAATAAAGGAAAAAGGGGGCAAAGTCAAAAAAATATACCACCGCTGGTGTTTATGTGTTTATTCTTTGACTTGCTAACATCAGTATCCTATAATGCTTCAATTTTTTAAGAAGAACTCATTTCGCAAAGGGTCTTTTGATGAAACTATTCTCTCACCACCTATGTCGCTGTCTTTTTATCTGCATAGGGTTATTCTTGTCTTTTACCATCAATGTTACTGCTCACAAAATAGTAATCACCGGGGGCCCCGGGGTAGGCAAAACAAGCCTCATAGAGGACTTAGAAAAACGAGGCTATCCAGTCATACATGAAGCTGCAACGTCCTTAATCCAGGAAGAACTCGCAAAAGGGAATGCTCACCCAACAAGCAACAGAGATGTATTTCAACAAAAATTACTAGCTAAACAAATTGAGATGGAACAAGAACACCAAGAAGCATCTCTTACATTTCTCGATAGAGGTATGATGGATGGAATAGCCTATTATAATCTTGACGGATTAGTAGTCCCACAAGCCTTATTTGATGCATCGCGCAAAAGCAATTATTATTTGATCTTTGTTTTAGATTTTTTACCAAACTCTTATGAAATCAATAGTGTACGGAAAGAACCTTTAGAAATAGCTCAAAAGATTCACGAACTTATCAAAAAGGCCTATCAGTCCTTTGGATATAC
>CAYUQI010000002.1:66648-73658 GCA_964446935.1 uncultured Pseudomonadota bacterium | reverse complement strand
GGATAGAAAGCCTCCATCTACTTTAAGACCTGGCTAGATACCTTCGGGTGCTAGTCAGGTTTTTTTATTGCTTTAGTTGGGCCTTTTTATTATCATTACGAACCATCGGCAAGGTAATGTAGAAATAGCAATAAAAAATAAAGGCTTCTTATGAAAAAGATTCTAGGTCGCATCATCGCAACAACGCTACTTTCTTTAATTGTTGTACAACAATCAGGTTTTGCCATGGACAAGCAAAAAACTACAGAGAAGCAATCAGGCAATAAAACAAGTAAACAAAAAGACGGATTCAATTTTTTTGGAATAGATCTCACCCCTGATACTATTGATGAAGAATTAGCATTAAAAGTAGAAGCCTTAAGCAAAAGATATAAAGAATCGAACTCAAAAAAATCTCAACATTTGCAAGAAAGAAAGCAAATAATAACAGAAAGAATAATAAATTTTCTAAAAGATCAGTTTGATGAAATGAGTAAAAAAGAGGCCATAGCCGAAGCCCTTCCCCGCATGTTGGCCGCTGCCAATAAAAGATTTGAGCAAGAATCAACCACTGAACGAACTCGTTTAGCTGAAATAGAAAAAACTCTTTTGGAATTAGAACAAAAAATCCAAACCCGAAACGTATGTAATAAAATAAAACAACTTTCCGAAGAGAAGGCATTCCTTGAAAGTAATTTAAAAGAACGCAAAGAAAAAAAGGAAATAGCTGTTTTTACGGCCTGGAGCTTGCTGAAAGAGAGCATGTCATAACTTCTTTCCAATACCGTTAATGCTGTAAATAAAAGACCTGGCTAGATATCTTCGGGTGCTCGTCAGGTTTTTTTATTGCTTTAGTTGAGCCTCTTTATTATCATTACGAACCATCGGCAAGACAATGTAGAAATAGCAATAAAAACAAAGGCTTCATATGAAAAAGAATCTAGTACACATCGCCATAACATCACTACTCTCGTTGTTTACTCTGACACAGTTTGGATGTGCTGCAGAAAAATTTGATATTGAAAGAGAAATACAAGAACAAGAAGACTGGCCCATCCCTCAAATAAGAAAAAAGCACGATGAGTTATGGGCAATAGAAGCAATTTTGAATGCATTACAAACATTGCAAGATAAAACCAAAACACTCGATAATGCAATTCCAACCGACAAAGATGCATCCGCCGCCGTTGAAAAGGTAATACAAGATATTTCATCTAAAATGGAAAAAAGAAATCCTGGTCACGACAAGTGTTTTATTGAAAATGATGCATTCAAAGCTTTATATGCAGTTGCAAGAACAATAGATCCAAAACAGAAAATACAAGATCTTATAGAATTGCTTTCCCATAAAAAAAAAGAGATAGAAGAAAACATACAGCAACTGGTCAAGGAAGGGATAGATAATTTCGATCAGTTGGCTCAAGAAATACAAGAAAATCTTAAATCAATAATCGTATCGAATAATTGGCAATCACTGCAGAATTCGTATTTCTGAACTATTTATTATAATAGACCTCTTCTGAACCCAGTCATCTCTCACTTTACACGAATATCATCTTGCACGTCGTATCGGCCACCGATCCGAGGCCGGTATCTAGCTTGAATTGGTATTTCTGGACACCGGCTTTCGCCGGTGCGACACATGCATAGTACGCAAAAATCTGCTATAAATTTCATGGTTTCAGAAGAAGTCTAATAAAAAGCACCACGGCACAGGGAATGTTGTCCCTCGTAAATATTTTATTTTTATCTATACAACTTTCTCACCATTGAGCGTCAACACAAACTCTGCCAACAAGCGCATCGATGCACCCGTAGCACCTTTGCCAACATAATTAACACCCAAAACATGATCCGCTGTACCAGCAATATCAAGATGGGCCCATCGAGCTTTTTCAACAAAGTTTTGCAAGAAGCACCCACCAACAATGGTCCCTGCTCGATAACCTGTATTACCATCATTATGAATATCAGCAACATCTGATTTAATTGCATTTTTGATGTCATCATCAAGTGGTAATTCCCACACACGGTCTCCGGTCAACTTGCCAAGGACAATAAGCCGCTGCGCCAAATCACTGTCCTGTGTTACAACCGCTGAATACAGACACCCCAGAGCATGCTGCACAGCACCAGTCAACGTTGCAACATCAATCATAATGTCTGGCTTATAAAATTTTTCTGCATAACACAGCGCATCAGCCAGAATAAGGCGACCTTCTGCATCGGTATTTTTAATTTCAACTGTTTTACCATTCATACAGGTAATAATGTCATCAGGACGCGACGCCTTACCGCTTGGCATATTTTCAACACACGGTGCAACACCAATGATATTAACCGCCGGCTTGAGCTGGGCAAACGCTTCCATGAGACCTATTACTGAAGCAGCCCCTGACATATCATACTTCATACCTTCAATTCTACCGGCTGGCTTAAGATTGATACCGCCGGTATCAAACGCAATACCCTTGCCTACCAATGCTATCGTTGGTGCTTTTGCTTTTGATGTCTTGTATTCAAGTACAACAAATTTACCATCTTGATCTGACCCAGCATCAACAGCACAAAAGCCTCCCATGCCAAGTTCAAGCGCTTTGTCTCGGCCAAAAACAGTGCATTTTAAATGATATTTTTCAGCAACTTTTTCAGCCTCTGTAGCAATAGCTGTTGGCGTCATGATGTTCGCTGGCAAGTCAGCCCAATGACGTGCATTGTTTATTGCTGTCCCAACTACACTGGCTGCATTGACACACTCGCCATAAGTTGCTTGATCGTAATTAGCATTGATAACAATAGACAAGGTACTTTCAAACATCTTGCTCTTTTGCTCACTTTTAAACGTAATAAATTCGTAGCTCGCCATATGCGCTGCAATCACCAGTTGTTTTAATAATTCAGTGTCACTCACCTCAAAAGGCTTTTCATCAGGAAGCGCCATAACGGCCGTTTTGATTGATAACTTTTTAAGTTGATAAACAACAGAGCCAATTGCACGACGCATATGCTCAAGTTCCACATGCCATGCTTTATCTAATTTGCCAACACCAATAAAAATAAATTGTCGCAAAGCACCTTCATGCATAGCACTTAAAACAAAAGATTGACCCTTCTTCCCTTCAAAGAGATGCTTTTTTAAAATATCTTTTAAATGCGGATAATATTTTTTCTCAACCACATCTATTTGTGACAATGGGGACAATGTTTCAAAATTTTCTTTTACAAAGAAAACATATCCTTCTACCGTATTATCCCAAAATTTTTTCTGAGCAATCTGTACCGAAAGCATAAGCATCCTTTCAATCAGTCTTTTGTTTATTTTGATAATCTCGTAAACCTTCTTGCAATACTTCGAGACTCAACAGTGCACATTTCAACCGAGTCGGACCAAGATGAATCCCAATAAGATTACAAACATCATTCTTATTCAGCTTAAGCACCTCTGTTACGGTTTTGCCAATGCAAAGCTCAGTTAACATGGACGCGGCTGCTTGGCTAATAACACACCCAACTCCATTAAAACCAAGATCGACGATAGTGTTATCGTTAACAATCCCCTCTATAACAATGCGATCGCCACATGACGGGTTATTGTGCCCAGCCATAAAGCCCGCATTGGTTAACGTTTTCTTATTACGTGGATGTCGATAATGATCAAGCAATTCTTCTTTATATAATGAATCACTCATGTAATGCCTATCGTTCAAAATCACCTTTTTTTCTGATGCACCAAGCGCTCGGCTTTCGCTAAATCTTCTGGTGTATCGATACCAAAAACCTCTTGATCCGTTTCATGCACCTTGAACCGAAGTCCATAGTCTAAAAAACGTAATTGTTCGAGCTTTTCAGCATCTTCCAATATACTGTCACCCATCGTAGCGATCTTTTTCAAGGCTTGTGAAGAATATGCATACAAACCAACATGCTTATAATATGAATTCTTAGTAACAAGCACATTCAAATCACGCTCATCACGAAAAAATGGAATTGGTGCGCGGGAAAAATACAGAGCAAGGCCTTGCTTATCCCAGACAACTTTAGCAACTTTTGGTGAAATAATATCTTCCGGGTTGGTAATGCGTTTAACAAGCGTCCAGCACTCTGCATCGTCACGATCAATGGATTGCAATAACGTTTCGATCATTGCTCGATGAATAAACGGTTCATCACCCTGCCAATTAACCCAGACGTCAGCTTTAAGTTTGCCTTGAATAGCTAATTCGACTAAACGATCGGTTCCGCTTTTGCAAGCGACAGACGTCATTTGGTAGCGACCACCAAAGCTCTTGATAACATCAGCGATCTCTTGCGCATCGACAGCAAACGTCACTTCATCAAAGAGGTCTATGCTTGTTGCAGCCTCCCATATCCATTGCAACAGAGGCTTTCCTGCAAGTAGTGCCAATGCCTTTTGGGGGAACCGGGTTGATGCTAATCGAGCGGGAATAACGCAGACAACTCTTTTGGTTGTTCTCATGGGAACATATCCTTTATCTTTGTATTATTTATTTTCATTAAAATAATTGCTTGTAGCTGCAATCACCGTTATTATACACTTTCTTCGCGTATCTGAACATGGCTTAACGAACCTATATAAAGGGAATTCCATGACCAATGGTTATATTGAAATAAGAAAATCACCACCACTTTCTGGCACTGTTGATGTTAATGGAGCAAAAAATGCAGTCCTGGTCATCATGACCTCACTGATTTTGACCAATGGGACATCAGTCCTTGAAAATGTTCCCAACATTGCCGACGTTCGCCTGATGATCACCTTATTACAAGACCTTGGCGCACGCGTTACCTACAACGCCGCTGCGAAAACCCTTACCGTTGATACAACAAGTATTTGTCGCTACGAAATTAAACCTGAAATAATGAATAAGATACGAGCATCCATCCTCGTCATGGGACCACTTCTTGCCCGTTTTGGCAAGACAAAAGTCGCTCTTCCTGGCGGAGATTTGATTGGGGCTCGACCAATCAACTACCACCTGGAGGGATTTAAGAAGCTTGGTGCTATTACTGAACAACAAGATACAGCCATTGTTGCAACGCTCAAACCGACCAATGAACTACCAACGTATACTCGTATTATGCTGGAATATCCAAGTGTTGGAGCAACTGAAAATTTGCTCATGTTTGCCTGCTTGGCCAAGGGGGAAACTTTTATCATTAATGCCGCACTGGAGCCAGAGGTATTAGATTTAATTGATATTCTGAAACAGATGGGTGCAAACATCGAGATACTTCCAGCATCAATTATTCGCATAAAAGGCGTAAATACACTGCATCCTGTAACCCATGCCATCATACCGGATCGTTTGGAAGTAGGAGCACTGGTGCTCGCTGCAGCAATTACCGGTGGAAATATCACTATCCCTAATGCTCGCCCTGATCATTTGGACATGTTCATCGAAAAACTTCGCGAAATGGGACATGATGTTATTACATCAATCGACCCCAAGCACAACGTTATTAAACCAGGCATTACATTCAAAGCCTGCAAACATCCACAAGCCGTTAACATCAAAACAGGCCCTTATCCAGCATTCCCAACCGACCTTCAACCATCTATGATGGCCATCTTGTGCACCGCTCAAGGTACCAGCATCATTGAAGAAACTGTTTATGAAAACCGCATGCTGCATGCCAAAGAGCTTGGCAAATTAGGGGCTCAAATTACGGTTGAAGGATCAAAAGCAACAATTCGTGGTGTTGACGCCTTGTATGGCAGCGAGGTTATCGCATCCGATATTCGAGCATCGTGCGCATTGATGCTGCTAGGCTTGGTTGCTTTTGAGCAAACCAAAATGACCGGACTTCATCATTGGAAGCGAGGATACGATAATCTTGAAGAAAAGATACGTAGCCTGGGCGGATTGATTGAGGTAATAGAAAATCCAATTACCGCGTTGGAAAACTCGCCGATAACTCAGAAACCTCTTTTGTAATAAGTGATTGACGCAATTTATTGAATTGGAGCGTCAAACGTTCCAAGTATTTTTCAGCATTATTTGTTGAATTTTCCATAGCCAAGAATCGTGCTGAATGTTCAGCTCGTAAAGCATGAAAAAGTATATAAATAATAGAACTGCGCAAATAACTTATTGATAAAAATTTAAGGATATCATCCTTGGATTGCTCCCAAATGAGCTCATCGAGCTCCTCTCTTTCCTTCTCAGCCAATGATTCACTCCCCTGTTCCTTTTCAAGATCTTTATCTTTGAACATCGATGCAAATTGTTGCTGCATGGGGATAACGGTAAATTTGCGCGGCATTTGAGCAAAGAATGATTTTGCAACGCTACTAAAAAATGAAACAGACGAATAATTTGGTTCGGCATTAATAATTTTATCAATCAATTCATCAGCCAAAGCAACAAAGTTATTCGAATTCAGCTCAGGGTAGCTATGAATTAATTCTCCTAAGTTCTTCTCTCTAACATAGGTAACAGCCTTCTGCCCAATAGCAATAAACTTAGGGGTTTGTTGTTTCTCTATAAAAAGTGATGTATCAATATAACGTAGTAAATTAGAATTGAGACTCCCACACAGCCCTTTAGAGGTTGCAACAACAATAAAAAGCGGCCGTGTATCCAAGACATCTCGGGGGAAAAGTAAACTGTCACGCCATTCAGGAACATAGGTAAGGACATCCCCAAACAACTGTTGAACATTGTTTGTATAGGTATTAAGCGGATTGTTAATCTTATCTACCCTGTTGTAAAGGGACATTGAAACCAAACGCACCGCATGAGTAATTTTCTTAGTCGTTTGAATTGAACGAATTTTTTGCTTTAAATAAACAAGTTGGGACATCTTTTTACAACCTCATTGTTTTTGGAGACAACTTTGTTATGGTAATAAAGCGTATAAATGAAAGTATGTCATGATTGTTATTATAGACGGCTATAACCTCCTTAAGCAAATTTTTCCTGGATCCAAAGGAAATTTGGATAAACAGAAGTCGATATTTATTCGACAACTAGCACATTATAAAGCAAAAAAGGCCGATACGCTTCACG
>CAYUQI010000002.1:0-66548 GCA_964446935.1 uncultured Pseudomonadota bacterium | reverse complement strand
TTTTGCAAAATAAACAAATACAATCATCAGTTTGCGCCATCACCATGAAATACGAGCCCAATGATATAAATAAACGTATTCTTGATATTCAGAAAAACAAATAAATTATCCATGCATCTTAACATCGCCCTCGCGAAAGCGGGAAGGTATACGCGATCCTCTAGATCCCTGTCTTTTGTGCCAGTGTGTGAAGAGAATCATGCAAATCTTTTAAAAAGATCTCAACATCTTGTTGGGTATTATATGCAGCAAAACTCACGCGTAGTATCGATTCAATACCAAGATAATGAACAAGCGGCTGTGCGCACATATGTCCAGCTCTTGTTGCCACCCCTCGATAACCAAGCAAAGTAGCAACATCGTGCGGATGGACCTCGTCAAACGCTATGCTTACCAGATGCCCCTCTTCTTTCAATAGGGTTAGATTTCCAACAACTTTGATACCAGAAATATGTTGTAAGCCGTCGATCAGCGTTGCGCACAATGAAGCCTCATGTTTGAGTAACTGATCAAAATTAATTGTTTCATTCATGTATTCAACAGCAGCTCCAAGGCCTATTGCCCCTGCAATAGGCGGCGTTCCTGCTTCAAACTTTTGCGGACTAGGGGCCCACGTTGCTCGATTGAATGAGACCTCACTAATCATTGATCCACCCGTTTGATACGGTTCGACATCATTGACATGATTATAGTTGATATACAACACCCCTATACCGGTGGGACCAAACATTTTATGGCCAGAAAAAACAAGAAAGTCTGCTTTCATGCGCTGCACATCTATCTTCTTATGGGCTACCGCCTGAGCAGCATCTATCAGAACAAGAGCACCAACTGAATGGGCGTGGGTAATAAGTTTTTCAAGCTCGTCCGTTCTCCATATATTGCCTATGATATTTGAGCTGTATGTTACAGCGACTAATTTGGTTTTAGGCCCAATAAGTTTATCCCAAGAGCCTACCTTATAGGTCGAACGGTCAATAGGAATAAAAACAAGTTTTGCGCCTGTTTTTTCAGCAACTCTTTGCCATGGAACCAAATTTGCATGGTGTTCGGCATAAGTAAGTACAATTTCATCACCTGGGCGTAAATGAGGAAGAGCCCATGCCTGCGCAATGAAATTAATTCCCTCGGTTGTCCCCTTAGTAAACACAATCTCTGCCGATCGCCCTGCATTAATAAAGGCAGCAACTTTATCACGAGCTGCTTCATATTGCATTGTTGCCATCTCTCCTAGCTCATACAGGGCACGGTGGACGGTTGCATACGATGTGGAATAAAATTGCGTAATTGTATCAATAACACTGTGCGGTTTTTGTGCAGTTGCCGCATTGTCAAGATAAACCAGAAACCTGCCTTGTTTGGAAGCTGATAATGCAGCGGGAAGGGGGCGGTGGAAAATTGGAAAATCTTTACGTATCTTATCTATATCCATAACACACCCAAGAATATTGAAGAGGGTTGCGGTTAATGACATCACACGTTGAGTATATTGACAAAAAAAATCGTTGTCGATACAGTGGACTGTTTCGCGTTTAAAGCCCTTAAAAATCATTATATTAACGGACTTATGTATGAAATTAATATCTCGTTTAACATTCATTTCTTTATCATTGTTTATCAGTTGTAATGCGGTTAATAAACAATTTTCTTATCTATATAAAACCGAAATCGCTTACAACAATGAACCAGGTTTTGCACTTGATCATGCAACTGAACATCTCGCCTTAGAACTCAACAACAACCTCAACCAGTCTGTTTTTTTTGATCTTGATTTTTTGCGAAGCCCGGCTCCCCAAAAACGTGAATATCATCTTAAATCAAAACCAACACCTACTTTTGTCGGTGATGCTTATGACGTATTCACAGAAGATAACGTTCGGTTAGGTGCAACATTCTTCGATCGCGACAGTGATACGCTTCTCGTCATTGGCGAAGGGTTTACCAATGAACGAGAACTCATGTCCCCATTTGTAGCAATGTTTCCCAATTATGATGTCGTACTTATGGACTTTCGTGGACATGGATACCGACCATTTGCATTCAGTGATCCAGAAACATGGCCTCTTAGCCTAACCAAGATGGGTTTTGGGGTTGATGGAAGTGTTGCTAACTTTGGCGTCGACGAACACAAAGATGTTTTTGCTGTTGTAGAAAGTTTTAAAAAAATAAAACAACACCAAAATAAACCATACAAACGAGTTTTTGGCATAGGCTTATGCTATGGTGCTTTTATTTTCCTCAAATCATTATCGCATTATCCACATATCTTCGACAAACTTGTACTTGATGGATGCTGGCTGTCACTTCCACTCTACTTCGAAAAAGCTAGAACTGATCTTAAAGTAATGTGTAACCCCCAAACAGGAGGATGGCGAGATCATTGGTTTTTTGGCCAAGAATGGGTAAAGAATTCATTGGCATATCTTGCTCGCAATGTTTTTCTTAATATAAGCAACATTTCACTGCTTGATTTTGCGCCTCGTATTAAACAAGAAAAACTTTTATTTTTTTACGGCAAAGACGATTATGTGGTCAAACGTCATGAATTTGAACAATTGTGGAATGCGCTTACCGATGTTGAAAAAACAGTGATCCTAACATCCAATTATCATGTTCGAAATCACCTTAAGGAAAAAGAACTCTACAAGTTAATATGTGACCTTTTCTTCGAATTACCACAAGATCAATTACTTGCATGTTTACACGACGGAACGAAATCGGCTGATTTCTTTGTAAATAAATTACGAAACATTGTTGTAGATACGGGCGCATTAAATGAGATACATTAAACTTATCATTATTACATTATTATCATTTTCATTGCTCGGGGCAGCACAGACTCCACTTTCTGTATCAACTGAAGATAAAGAAGGTGGAATTCTATCATGGCTCTACGATTGCACCAACAACGGCATTACCTTTTTGCAGGATAAAAAAGATATTTTAGAGCTAACAGAAGCACTTATGCATATTCCTTATGTTGCCAGCATTAATAGCTCCGATCCTAAAACTATTAAATTAGCAGCAACCCTAGCCGGAATTGCAACAAGCACAAAGTTGGTCAGTATTCTTGGCATCCCCCAACACGTCCCCCCGGTAAAAATTATCTTATGGGACGTACCTAAAGTACTCTGTTATGTAGCAGCAGGACTCTACGATATTATCCGCGTTGGCGATGCAGAAAAAGTTGCTGAAAAGAATGTAGCTCAACCAACGCGTCTGAAAAGTTTTAAGGTTACCCAAATTATCCAATTAACAGTTGAGATTCTTTTACGAACACTGGCAATCGTTAGTCGCTATGATAAAAATCCGCAGAGCGTTAACGCTCAAACAATTCATATAGTTGCAACAGAATTAGCAGACATTGTAGGCATGTGGCGGTTGCTTGGCCGTTATACGACCTATTTCATGTATGTGGACGAATTTGCAATTAATCTCGTTATTAAAAAGAAATTGAATGAAGACGAAGAACCTGCTGCAGAAATACAAAATACATCAGAACAACAACATACAAACGCAGCCACAACACCTCAACAAGATTTAGCGGCTCATAACACTGATCAAACAACAACATCACCAACGATCGAAGCAACGTAATACCATATAAGGGGCGGGACCTGTGAAAAAAATTCTTATTGCTAATCGATCTGAAATAGCACTGCGTTTGCAAGCAACGTGCCATACTCAGGGTATTGCCACGGTTGCTATTTACAGCCCTGAGGATAAGTTCGCTTCGTATGTCTACAATGCGACTGAAGCATATGCACTCTCTGGATCAGGATATACTGCCTACCTCAATGCAGATGAAATCATTGAAATTGCCACTAAGGCAAATGTTGATGCCATCCTACCAGGTTATGGTTTCTTATCTGAAAATGCCTCATTTGCGCAAAAAGTGATAAACGCAGGACTCCTATGGATAGGCCCCCAACCCAATATTCTGTCTTTAATGGCCAATAAAATAACCGCGCGCACGACCTTACAACAGTCAGGCATTCCGGTTGTTCCCGGGTTTGTCATCAATAATACAGAGCACCTTGATACTGCCAGGCATCAGGCAACAGCGCTCGGCTTTCCATTAATCATTAAAGACCCAACGAGTGGCGGCGGTAAGGCAGTGCGCAAGGTACATTCTGAGCAAGATTTCTTGCAAGCAATTACAACCGTTCTGAGTGAATCAAGCAGGCTCACTGGCAATACCACAATTCTGGTTGAAAAATACATTCAAGACGCACGACATATTGAAATTCAAGTTGCAGGAGATGGGCAAAATGCTATTCACCTATTCGAGCGAGATTGTTCTTTACAACGTCGTCATCAAAAAATTATCGAAGAATCGCAATGTCTTTTTGTACCACCAGCCATACTCAACACTATCTACCAAACAGCACTGCGTGTTGTACAAATAACTGCATATAATAGCATTGGAACTGTTGAATTCTTGGTAACCCCAACGAATGATTTTTACTTTCTTGAGATGAATCCACGTCTGCAGGTTGAACATACCGTCACTGAAATGATAACAGGAATCGATTTGGTTGCCGTGCAGCTTCATATAGCGGTACACAAACAACTCCCCCTCAAACAAACGGATGTCATATCACATGGTCACGCCATTGAATGTCGACTGTATGCGGAAGATCCTGCTAACAATTTTTTACCATCAACAGGTATCATTAACCATGTATGGATACCTCAGCAACCGAATATTCGGGTTGAGAGTGATTTAAAGAAAGGCACTGAGATAACAGCTTTGTTTGATCCTATGATTGCCAAATTCATTAGCTGGGCGCCAACGCGACGCACTTGTTGTCTGCAACTTGCATCTTTTCTGCAGCAATGTGTCATTCATGGCATCGTAACCAATAAAGAGTTTTTACACCAACTACTTACTTCAGAAATGTTTACCAACGGAACATTCCATATTCAATCAATTGCAAACAAGGAAGTAGTCCCCCAACCCAAAAACGAACCGCCATCGAACCACCAAGAAATCATTGCAGGACTTGCAGCCCTTCTATTCGAGCAAGGCCAACAGCTACATCAGTCGCAAAAACCAGCCAACACTGTGCGCCGTTGGAAGGACCAACAATGGCAATAAAAAAATATACTATCAATGGCAAAGAGTACTCGTATCAAACGACATATCATAATCAAACAGTACATGTTACCGTTACGAGCAATGCGCTTCTTTCAACAATACTCAAGGTCACTGCCCATACTATTGATCGCACCAACAATACCGTTTATCTAGAAATCGATGGAAAAATCCACCAAGCCTCTATCGATATCAAACAAAGTGATTCATCAAAAAAAATTTCAGTACAATTGCATACCATGCAACAACCTATCATCATCTACCCGCACAAATCCGTAATTGCATCAACGCTACCTATACCACAACAATCCTTACTTAATCAGAACAGACAACAATCATCTACAGACACCATTAAGAGCCCCTTATCTGGACGCATCATACGTGTATTAGCCCAGCCGGGACAACGTGTAACGCAAGGACAACTGCTGGTTCTTATTGAATCAATGAAAATGGAAAATGAAATTTGCTCGTCCATAAGCGGATTTATTAAAACTATTCTCATTAACGAGGGAAATGTGGTACAACAAAACCAAATCCTGATTGAATTGGAAAAAAAAGGAGAGGAAGATGCAATCACAAAAAGTACCCATGAGCAAAAAACAGTTTAGAATTGGCGATTTGGCAGACGAACTTAAAGTTAAAAAATTTGTTATTCGATTTTGGGAAAAGGAATTCGATATTCAATCAGACCGGTCACAAGGCGGTCAGCGTTTTTATACCACCGAAGACCTCAAAAAATTCCTTCTTATTAAGGATCTTCTTTACGCAAAAGGGTTCACAATAGCGGGAGCAAAAAAACAGCTTGAGTCACTTACACACTCCCACGAAGCGCCAGCTCAAGAGGTTTTACCGCAAGAACAAATACAAACACCTACCATGCAGGCTGTTGAGGACCCTGTAGCAGAGATACTTTCTGATGCAGGAACCAAAACGAACGAAGCCGAGGTAAGTCAAGACCAAACAGCGGGGATTGCTGTGACCCCAGCGACTAAGGAACCATGTAGTTGCTCACTTGTTTTTGAGCAATTACAGTCATTAAAAGAACAACTGGCACATTTCAAAAAGATGCTTAATCAATAAAAAGATTCGTCATCAAAAAGGAGCCCTCAATGCGTATTTGTATGCGAACTATTTTACCATTTTTCTTTGTAGTAATAAGCATGCATTCAACACTTTTATCTGACACGTATGATACAACAGCCGGCCCAGACCTTGGGAAAACCATCACCGTTTCCTGGCACAATATTTTTCATGACAATGAATATGCCAAAGGATTCGTAAAATTCCCCTATGGGTTTACCGTCAATGGTGAGAACGTTTACGTAAGCATCACAGAGGCTGTTGATGGGGAAATAAATTTTCAAAATAATCATGGATTAAACATCGAAAGATCCCTTACACTTGGACAAAACAGTGTTTGGACCTCCGGCCCTACCCAAAACGATGCAGGCTTTACCTATGGATATCCAAATGTGAGCGACCCATATGATATAAATTTATCACATGACTTAACATTTAGAGCAAGTCTCAATTCAAGTGTCGGGGCAGCTATAATAGCCTTCTCTGCATATGGAACTATCAATGGTAATGGCAACCACTTATTTATTAACCCTGGCACTCTTGTAGGACTTGTGTATTCATCAAATCATTTCAATAACCTTAATATTCATAATATTGCCAAAAACAACTTTGCTGTTGTCTCAAGTCTCCCAACATTTCGTGATGTGACGTTTTATGTAAAGGATTCGCTAAAATTCAACGAAGTATGGGCATTCATAGAAGGAAATACAAAAATTATCGGGAACCCTGGAAGTACTGTGATCTGTGAATATGCCAATTTCTACATTAATCCAGATACAACATTTCTCATTGGTGAAGGAATCACTCTGAACCTTTATAGTTATGGCCCCTCTGATAATAATAGTACAATTTTTTTCTATGATAAGACCTCACGGTTACACCTTAAGGGATGTGAGTTATCATTAGGGTCAACCAAAAACACCCCTGATTCCAAATTTATGCCTCCCTATGCACAAGAATATTTACAAAATACACTCACGTTTTCAACAGGAACTATTATTATCGATGGAACCGTTGATGTTACAACAACTCGAACAGGATATATTTCTGGTGGCACCTATCTTGATGGTTTCTCTTTGACATGGAGTGCATCATCATTAGACACCTTATTTTTACCATCAAGCCGCCTGCGTATTCATGATAACGTTCGCATTTACATATAGTAAACGCGCATAAAAGAATAATGTGGCTGTTACATTAATAATACACCAAAAAAACATTTGGATTTTGTTGTGCCTCGCTAACAGCCTCAACTATTTCTTTATAAGTATGACGGATCGAATTATCCTTTGCATGACGAGCAAGAGAAAATGCTAATTCTCGGATAGTTCGGTTATTATTATTTCTTATCATAAAAATGTTGATATTTGCATTGGCACCGAATGTCGTTATCCATTTTTTTAAGAGCATACAAACAACTTCATAATCCATCTGACTAATAGCACAATGCAGAGGGGTATCTCCACGAGCATTTATCATCACAACAACATCATGTACGAGATTAAGGCTGCTGCAGATCTCTAAAAGAGCTTTAATTGCATAAACATTCTTTGCACAACAAGCCCAATGTAGAGGGGTGTTGCGCCATTTTTTATCTTGACATAATAATGTTGTTTTAAACAGCCCTAAATAGGCATTCCATTGGGAACTTGATATTTTGGACTTACGATGCATATCTATAATTCTATGCGCATATTGTATCCAATCATCAAACATCTTTTTATCTTTGGTTTGTAAAGCTAAATTAAGAATATTTGAATAAGCCATTGTCTGAGGCGCCAAACAATTAACACGCATTTTCGTTTGTAATGCTAACGGGGCTGATTGGTGCAATGCCCCCCGAAAAGATTCGTCAAAAATAAACATATCTGCGTAATTTCCCAACAAAATTAATAGTCTGTGTTCCATCAATTTTTGGAAAATATACCTTCTGAACTTACCAAATCGAGGATCGTTTTCAAAAATAGCTTTTTGAAGAAATAATCGAATAAATACGTGATTAAAACTTTCTTGATCTTTTCTTACATTGTAGGTTGCAAGAGCCTTAACAAATTTATGCATGAGAGAGGAAGGCTCTTTCTCAAGAAGCTCTCGTATGATAATAGGTTCAAACGTACATCTAGTAAGAACATTCTTATTAAACACTTTGCAAACACGAGCTAAGCATGCCGCATCAGATAAAGAAGAATACGTACAAAGCGTATGCACAAAAAGATCTGAAGACATCTTGAAAATAGGGGCTTCTTGATAATTATCTACTGTCCAATCGGAAAAATGTATCCGTCTATTCCTTTTGACTCCCTGTGATTTTTTGGGCGGACTATTTGATGATGATGATGATGAACTCTCACAAACATCAGTCTCTACTTCTTCAGCCTCTTCTTCAAGAATAGCAAACGGTATAATAGCAGGAGCCTCGGAAGTTATAGAAGCTGAAACAGGAACAACAGATGATGAATCATGAGAAGATAAGGCAGATAACGTCAAGCTGGTAGAAGAAGAAGGCTCTGTAGCAGATAACCTGAATGTTGGAACTAACAACGGTTGTTGTGGATTATCTCTGCCATCCATGGCAAAAGAATTGACGAAACAACCAAATGATAATGCAGCCAACAGCAGAAACTGAATCATTTTTATCGATTTCATAGCAATAATCTCCATTTAGACACGAATTATAATTTTTATTTTTACATGTACCAGCCTAGCAAAAATTGATAAATAGAAAAATAATTTAATAGATATTCATCTTTTACACTCATTTTTTCGTCCAAAAGGCACATTTTTACACATCTTTTCAGACTGAAACGAGGCTTTTGAGCCTTTCAGCTGCATCGTTTATACTCTAATGAACTTATATTTTTTCAGTTTTATCATACAAATTCTGATGGAGGTTATCATGAATTTATTTGGTTCAAAAAAAACAGAACTATTTATCATGCGTCTTGTCATGCTTTGCATTGTACTCTCTATTTTTGCGCTCATTCTTGTCGCAAACCCAACGAAAACAACCCAAACACCTTCCAAGACTGAAGTAGCACTTTCCTTAAACAAAGAAATAGTAACACCTGCAGTTATAAAAATAGATCCCCTCATTCAACAATCTGAAAAACTATGCTCTGATATTGAATGTGAATACGATTACGAACTCAAAGCGTTACGGGCATCCACTGATAACGTTGTCGCACTTCGCGAACAATTGGTTACATACATTAACGAAAAGGACTTTGAAAAACGTAACGATACCGTCCCTTTACATAAATATGTTGAAGGCATGAAAACATACAAAAAAGAACTCAATCATACATGTAAACGATTATGCAGAAAAAGGAAAAACAATACTGCCGCACATGAAATTGTAACCAAGATCAATAATCTTTGTAATGATCTAACCGAACTTGAAGCATGCCTTAAAAAGCACAAAGATTTTATCCAAGAAGCTCGATTCTTAAAAACTCAGAAATCTGATTTTGAGAAAATATTTGGTCCATTATCAAGTGCAAGCAAACTATTGTAAAATAATCTCTTTCAATGACAAATAAAAAGAGGGCCGGGGAAATCCCCGGCCCTCTTTTTATTTAGAACATTTATTTCATCAATGCTTCTCGGAAGTTATCAATTTCATCAAGCACCTTGCCTGCACCCAAGACAACACAAAGCAATGGGTCTGGTGCACGTTTAACCGGCAAACCAGTTTCCTTTGAAAGTAATGAATCAAGGTTCTTAAGCAACGAGCCCCCTCCGGCCATTACGATGCCACGATCAACAAGATCGGAAGAAAGTTCTGGCGGGGCATTTTCCAATGCAGAGCGAACAGCATCAACAATAATTGATATTGGTTCGGTAAGCGATTCAAATACCTCAGCATCTGTCATGCGTATCGTTTTAGGTACGCCGGTAATAAGATCACGACCCTTTACATCATTGCTCAGGCGTTCATCACCAGTCAGCATGGCAGTACCAATATTAATTTTGACATCTTCTGCGGTTTTTTCACCAATCAAAAGATTGTATTTACGTTTTACATACTGAACAATGGCACGATCCATTTCATCGCCGCCAATACGTACCGATTTACAATAGACAACGTCTTTAAGCGAGATGATGGCAACCTCTGTTGTTCCACCACCAATGTCAACAATCATGTTGCCCGTTGGCTCTTCAACCGGTAATCCGGCACCAATAGCAGCTGCCATTGGTTCCATTATAGTATAAATTTCACGAGCCCCAGCCTGTTTTGCAGAATCCTCAATTGCACGTCTTTCAACTTGGGTAATACCAGACGGTACCCCAATGATCATACGTGGACGAACAATAGTGCGGCGATTATTGTGAACCTCACGAATAAAGTAACGCAACATGCTTTCTGTCAGTTCAAAATTTGCAATAACGCCATCACGCATAGGACGACAGGCAATAATACTTTCTGGTGTTTTTCCAAGCATGCATTTTGCTTTGTTACCAGCCGCAAGAACCTCGTTGCTAGAACTTTTAACAGCAACAACAGTAGGCTCGTCCAACACAACGCCTCGGTTTTTAACATAAATGACCGTGTTGGCGGTACCTAAGTCGATCGCCATATCGTTGGAAAAAACGCTAAATAATTTAGCCGGCCAAAATTTCATGAAACACCTTTCAGGTGCTAAAAGTGCAATTCAGCGCCAACGTAGAATTGGCGCATTTTTGCAATCCCGTTACCATTCAATGGAAAGTCATATCCAACAAAAAACACTGGTGTAAGTGACATATGTTTCATTGCTTCTTTGGTGTCATAGAGCAATTGCAAGGTAATATAATGAGCTCGCCACTTAGACAATGTTTCTTTCTGACCTACCAAGGAGCCCTTGTCCAAATAACACTGCACCGTCTTATCACTTCGCTCATCTTCCCAGTGATCCATGTTGTGACGCAGATAAGTATATCGAGCCTGAAAATCAAGTCCATCGCTAAGATTACTCAATGTAAAATAAGGAGAAAATTTAAACGTAAACCCTGGTTCCATACGAACACGGCCAACTAACGAACTGAAAATTGCTGGTTCATTACCAACAGGAATTCTCACCGTTCGCGAATGAGGAAACAAATGAACCCCGCCGAACATAAGTCCAAATGTCCAGTCTTGTCGCAATTCCAAGGCTGTCACCAAGTCACCATACAAACCCCAGTGCCCATTACTTCCAATCGATAACGAACAAGGAATATTCATATCTGATTTGAAACCAGTCGGAACAATAGCACCACCCTGCACATTAAAATCCAACGAACGCATCATAAAAATATGATCTAAATGCAAGTTCCAACGAAGGTGAACATCAAGATCCCCAAACCCTGTTTTATTCCAAAGATTTTCTTCAAAGCCAATAATGTCATGAGTTACACGACGTATTTTATCGGCAACTTGCTCTTTTTGTGATAGATCTTGTTCATTATCTGGATACCGAAAGAAAGATGCTGAATCATTTCTATTAAATGAGAATCGACTCTGTGTTCCTAACGCTACAACGGGAATCCATACCCCAGCCTGTAACCCTAACCATTTAAAGGTATGCTCATAACCAAGCCCAACACCAACCCCCTGAGTCTTGCCTCGTATACCAAATTGCATCGATTTATTACTATAGGTATCACCACCTGTCACATCTCTTACTGGATCAGCTGTTGGGTCAACGGCCTCTAAGCTTGCAATAACATCTTTAAGATCATACTTACCCCACAACTCAGGAACGCCGCCTGTTCCACCGCCACGTCTGAATGCCGTTGTAGCATCAAGATAGAAAAAGGTTGGCGTAAAATGAGAACGATTTTTAATGACATAATCTTCAGGGCGCTCTAAAAATGGAAAATATCGGCTAACATTATGCGTCGCCTGCAGTGATAGCGTAAGTATTGAACTTACCGCAAACAAAAAACCTAGTATTTTTTTTGATAACATTTTCATAGTAACCATCTTCCCTAATTGTTTTATGAAAATAAGATTTATGAGATAATAAATAAGATATAAAGATACGATTGATGATACGATAAAATAAGGTTTAGTCAAGGCAAAACAATGAACAGAAGGGTAAAGTAGAATGAATAGACGGTACTTTTACATTACAAATTGGAAAATGTATTGGGCATTTGATGAAACAACAGATTTCGTCGCTAAGCACTTTGACAACCTTATAGCCTTAAGCAAACAACCACTTATCTCCATTATTATGTGCCCATCAGCCCCCGCCATCTATCCATTAGCCACCATCTTCAAGGATACCCCCCTGGCCATAGGGGCGCAGGACTGTTCTGATCATCACAAAGGAGCTTTCACCGGTCAAATCTCAGCTTCGCACCTCGGTTCAGCAGGCGCACAATACTGTATAATCGGCCATAGTGAACGAAGACGCTTCAACCATGAAACTAATCAAGATATTGCTAACAAATGCATTCAACTCATCACCGCTAACCTATCACCCATTATATGCATTGGAGAAAGCCAAGAAGAGAATACGCAAGGGAAAACGCTGCTAATCCTCGAAGCACAATTAGCGCCTATCGTCCAAGCATTGAACCAACAGCAAGCACAAATGGATAATAAAACGTTTCTTATTGCCTATGAACCTGTATGGGCAATTGGAAGTGGGCAGGTTCCCACCACCAATCATTTGGAAACAGTTTTTGCATGGATTTCATCCTATCTCTCAAAGCACCTTCCCAACCTCACCCCTTTTCTTATTTATGGAGGCAGTGTGACCAGTAATAATCTCGATTTATTTAATGATAATAAGCATATCAACGGCTTTTTGATAGGTGGTGCAAGTTTAGACTTTCAAGAATTGGAAAAAATAGTAAAATATAGAATAAAAGCTCGTTAAGTTGAAATTTTTTATTGTTTTAGACATTGTTGGGATATGAATTAAAATATTCGCAACGCAGCAATGGTAACAATTTTTATATAAAGGTGATACACCATGTATACATTATTAATGGTTTTGTTTATTATTTTGTGTTTATTTTTAACCTTGTTCATTCTTATTCAACAAGGCAAAGGTGATTGGGGTCTTGGTAGCATGGGCGGAAGCCAAATGTTGTTTGGCGGTTCTGGCGGTCAAGAATTTTTTGAAAAGATAACATGGATTTTGGGTGGACTTTTTATTTTTGGCGCACTCGGCCTTTCTATTTTAAAATCCAAGGAAGTTCGCCAATCAGTTCTTGCCGACGTTCAAGTTTCTAAAGAACAACGCACTGAGCAAAAGCCATTGCAACCGGCAGCTACTCAACAACTCCCAATAGACAGCGATGATGTAGACACACAAGCAGCCAATGAAACACAACCATTACAACCAGCAGCCACCACAAATGAGGGTCCTCAAGCACCTTCACAAGCATAAATCTAGGAGCTAAAAAAGGGGACAGCCGTGCTGACGCGTTTTTTTGATAAAACAGGAGAAATACTGCTTACTAATTGTCATCATCTTGGGCTTGTTGGTCTTTTTGTATACGAAACTATTCAAGCTTTGCTTACTACCAGATTGCGCCTGAAAAAAGTATTTTATCAAATGAATTATATCGGCGTTAGCTCCGTTAGCATTGTATTTCTTGTCGGCATAGCCGTTGGTGCTGTTCTTGCCATTCAAAGTTATGTTGGTTTAGAGCGTTTTGGATCAACACAGTTCATAGGTCCCATTGTCTTTTTATCAATGACACGAGAGTTTGGACCGGTGTTTACCGCTATTATGGTCATTGGCCGAGCAGGCTCTGCTATGACGGCAGAACTCGGTAGCATGCGCATCAGTGAACAAATAGATGCACTACAAACACTCTGTATCAATCCAATGCAATATTTAGTTGTACCCCGAGTGCTTGCAACCACCTTTATTTTGCCCTTTCTTTCAATTTTTTGTTCTTTTTTTGGCATAATGGCTGGATACGTAACATCGGTATATCTACTCAATATCAACGCCGAAACTTACATGGAAGCTATCCGCGCCAACGTCGAAATGTCAGATATTATTAATGGACTTATTAAAGCAATTATATTTGGCTTTCTGTTATCGGTTATTGCTACGTACAAAGGCTTTTTTACTCGAGGAGGAGCGAAAGGATTAGGTCTTTCAACAACGCAAAGCGTCGTATATGCAAACGTTACTATCATCATTGCTGACTATATCCTCACATCGCTTATGTTTACAAAATGATTCAAATAAAAGGACTCAAAAAATCATTTGGCGATAAAGCCATAACGCGTGGCCTCGATCTCGTTATTAATGATGGCGAATTCTTAGCTATCATTGGACGATCGGGAGAAGGAAAGTCTGTTTTACTTAAACAACTCATTGGGCTTATTGAGCCAGATGCAGGAACGGTTATCATTGATGGCGAAGACATCACAAAACTTAAAAAAAGACAGCATGAAAAAATTTTTCATAAATGTGGCTATGTCTTCCAATTTGCAGCGCTTCTTGACTCATTAAACGTACTTGAAAACGTTGGTATTACCATGTTAGAAGATGGAGAAAGTGTCAAAAACGTTAAGCCTCTGGTTATCGAAAAACTCAAAAGCGTCGGCTTGGATGAAGATGTTCTTGATAAATACCCAGACGAACTGTCCGGGGGTATGAAAAAACGTGTCGGTTTAGCAAGAACCCTCATGTTAAGCCCTAAAATACTTATTTACGATGAACCAACTACGGGACTCGATCCAATCACCGTTCGGCTTATTCACGAACTCATAAAACAAACCCATGAAAAACAGAAAGTTACCTCTATTGTCATTTCACATGATATTGAGGTCTTCAAATATGCCAGCCATGTTGCTATGCTGCACGAAGGCAAAATAGTATATAAGGGGCCTACCAAGAACGTCTGGGAATGCGACAACCCATATATTTATCAATTCATTCGTGGACTCCCAGAAGGGCCAATCAAACAAATCGGCTTTGTATAAACCCCTGTTTAATACATGGATACATATGACACATCATCACAAACCACTTATTCTTATTATTGACGATGAACAAGCTATTTTAAGCACCCTCAAGGAAGCACTTGAGGACGAGGGGTTTATTGTTGAAACTCTTGCTCATGGCGATAATGTGTTAGCAACTGTTGGCAACTTGGTTCCAGATTTAATACTGCTTGATATTTTTATACCAAAATTCAATGGGCTAGACCTTCTTGCCACTATCAAGAAAGAATATCCGCAACAACAAGTCATAATGATCTCTGGCTTTGGAACCATTCCAATTGCTATTGAAGCGCTCAAAAAAGGTGCTCTTGATTTCATTGAAAAGCCTCTAAACTTAGATGATATTCTTGCCAAACTTTCATTCCTTAACCAATGCCCCCAACAATCCAGTCATCAGCATGAGCATTCAATACAAGCAAATAAACTTGCAGCCGCCGGTATTGTTGGTGCAAGTGCTCTCTTTTCAGAACTCATTCACCATGCAACACTCATAGCTCCGTTCAATCTTCCGGTGTTAATTTATGGACCGTCTGGTTCGGGAAAAAGCCTTTTTGCACAGTATCTTCATTCAGTGAGCAAACAGGCCTCTTGTGCATATACAACCATTAATTGTTCGGCTATCGAACACTTGCCAGAAGACATAAAAGGTCACACTGGCTCACTTTTTTTAAAAAACATTCACCTTCTTAATCACAATGCACAAAAACAATTGCTTGGCTTGATAGAAACCGCAACAACACAACGTATTATTACATCAACATCAGAAAACCTTTTTGCAATGGCTCAAAAAGGACTCTTTTGCAAAGCACTTTTTGCTAAACTAAATGCAATACCTCTTGAAATTCCTTCTATTAATAAACGCCGTTATGACATTCCCTTGCTCGTAGATCATTTTGTGACTCAGGCCAACAAAGAACACAAACGTTCAATTACTTTTTCATCAGCATTAGTACGATTTTTACGTAATTATTATTGGACTGGCGACGTTGCTCATATCAAAGCATGCATTCAAACCATTGTTCAAACAGCATCGCAAACAAAAAACCATATAGACATACAACACGTTATGCCGTTACTACCAGAACAACCATCACATTTTGTTGAAGAACAAACATTTGCACGCTTTGCATCATTGAACCACGCAACGAATAATTTTCAACGTCACTATCTCTTTCACCTTTTAAAAACGCATCGATATGACACAACACAGGTAGCAGAATACCTCAACATGCCGCTTGCCCTCCTGCATACCAAGATGATAGAGTTACACATGAATGTTAGATCATAGATCCTTAAATCAAAGGAAAAACAAACATGGAAACAACATCTTCTTATACACTCGAACAAATTAAGGAACAAAGTCTTAAGTGGATGGATCTTCGCAATGAGATAAAAAAAGTCATTGTTGGACAAGATTATATTATTGACAGGATTTTTTTAGGACTTTTGTGCAACGGACACATATTATTGGAAGGCGTCCCGGGACTAGCCAAGACAACTCTTATTAAAACAGTAGCCCAAGCTATAGGCCTCTCATTCCAACGTATTCAATTTACTCCGGATCTTTTACCAGCTGATCTTATTGGAACTCTTGTATACAATCCTAAGAATCAAGATTTTCAAATCAAAAAAGGACCTATTTTTGCAAACATTATTCTTGCTGACGAAATAAATCGTGCACCAGCCAAGGTACAATCGGCCTTGTTGGAAGCTATGCAAGAGCATCAAGTCACCATTGGCGAGACAACTTTCAAATTGGATGAGCCATTCTTTGTTCTGGCCACTCAAAATCCTATTGAACAAGAAGGAACGTATCGCCTGCCAGAAGCTCAGGTTGACCGATTTATGTTCAAACTTATCGTGTCCTACCCAAAAATCTCAGAAGAAAAAGAAATTATTAACAAAGCATTCAATCCAAAAGAAATACATACTGTTCTTGGCAAAGAGATTATCTCAGCAAGCCAAAAGCTTGTCTCTGATGTATATATTGACGAAAAAGTTATTGATTACATATTACAAATCGTCTTCACTACGCGTAACGCGCATGAATACAAGCTTTCAGACATAGCATCTTTCATTGAATACGGGGCATCACCACGCGCAACATTAGCACTAACAGCAGCATCCAAAGCACATGCGTTTTTAAAAAAACGTCACTTTGTCATCCCAGACGATGTTAAGGCGGTCGCCAATGATGTTTTACGGCACAGGATCATACTTACGTATGAAGCAGAAGCAGAAAACATTTCACCTGACGTTATTATTCAAAAAATTTTACAAACAACCCCAGCCCCATAAATTAAGCACTTTTACTTTTTATCATCTTCTGTCTTGACAGTTCGACTACGAAAAAAGTATCTTCGTAGTCTATGAAGGGATTGTTTATCATGAAACAAGATTTGTGGTTGATAAATAGCTCACTACTTATTATGTCTGTATGCATTTTTGCAGCATATGAGCTTTTAAAAATAGAACCAGCACCATGGAAGGCCCCCATATCTCTCCTAGCTCCCGAGGTCGAAAAAAAAAAGGATCTTCCTAAAACAGCTCCTTCCTGGGAAAAAATTTATCAAGATGACATGTTTGGGACATACATAGCCCAAGAAGTTAAAGCTGTCCAACAAAGTCTCGTCACCCCTATACCAGAACCAAAACCTCCTGTCATACCTACCCCTCCAGAACCTAAAAAACAAGAGTTCATCACTCCCCTCAACATAACGTTACGAGGAGTCATTGCAAGCGGCAATGAATTTCAAAATGTTGCCATGATTGCTGATGAAACAAACAAGGAAGGGATGTACCATTTAGGGGAAAAGATAAAAGATGGGCAAATCATTAAAATAGCAACCAACCGAATTATTATTTTACGCGCCAATGGCCAACAAGAGATTTTTTATCTACGAAAAAACGAACTCGCCGCACAAGCAACCCCGGAAGAAAAATGGAAATACATCGTAAAAAAAATTAATGATCAAACATTTAATCTTGATCCAGACGCTTTTGCTAAAGAATATGAAACTCTTGGAAATTTTATTGAACAATTAGCAGTCATTGGCACCGCATATCACGACGGCAAACCAATCGGTATAAGACTTGGTAAACCAACACAAGACGTTGCTCCTAAATCGCTTGGTCTTTTAGAAAATGATATACTCTTATCGATCAACAACATTGATCTTGCAGAACCAAAAAATCGTATAAAAGCTTTTGATGCTCTTACACAATTGAATTTGAATGATGTTGTCACGCTTGGTATTAAACGTGCAAACAAAGATATTTCTTTATCGTACAAACTTGTTAAAATTGAGCGGCCAAGAAAGTCGTTGTTCCCTGGTATCAAAATGGCGGAACAGGCGGGAGCACAACCAACAACAGAAGAACCATTCAAACTCAGTAGGTTACAACAAAGGGAACAAACGCAACGAGACTTTAACCAAGTGCATCCATTGGAACAACAACGGCAACAACAAGCAATGATGGATATTCGCAAACGAATATTGGAAAACTTGCAACAACGTTTCCAAAATCGCAACAGGTAATGTAATGTTGAGCAAGGGGAAGAAAGGGTTATGAAAAACTTCTTCATCATTCGATTACTAAGTATCATCCTCGGAATATATACAAGTCAAATCGTTGCTGCTATACCCACAATGCCATTAGCAACAGAGACGACGCCCGTAATGCCAACAATGCCATTGGCACTAGCAACAACACCGGCAATACCAACAATGCCCGTAACCCCGCAACAACCTGCTGCACTATCGGCATCATCGATTTCAGCTGTTTCGCCTACCCCCTCAATAGCACCTGTCATACAACCATCAGTACCAGCAACGTCTCCCACACCTACGCAAGCACCTATCCCTACTCCAACTATTGACGAGGCATCAATTCCTGCGCCAGCACCAGAAGCACCTACCACACCACAAGAATCTACCACCCCAGTAGCCGCAGAAACCCAGTCCCAGCTCACTGAACAGCAAACAGCAGGCGCACCATCTGAACAAACAACCCCGCAACCTGCTGCAACAGAAACAAAACCAACACCAGGGGTTACAACACCAACCCCTGCAGAAGAAAAAAAAGATATTTATCTTAATTTTGAAAATACCGAACTTTCGAGTTTTATCGATTACATTGCTGAGATTAAAAAAATCAATTTTGTCCCAGACAAAGGGCTTGAAGGTTCAAAGATATCCCTCACCATACGCGAGCCACTCACGGTTGAAGGAGCATGGAATATCTTTCTCACCGTTCTTGAAATGTCAGGCTTTAGCATTGTTAAAGTCGGTGATGTTCATAAGATCATTCCTAAGGATAAAAAGCTTAATCAACCTCTCCCTGCCTACATTAACGTTCCATATGAATCGTTGCCAGATAGTGATTTAACCATTCGTTATGTCACGTTTCTTTCCAATATTTCGGTAACTGATATCAAACCAGTACTCGAAAGCATGCTCAGCCAGCCTAACGTGGTACACGAGCAAAAAGACATGAATGCTTTCATTATCACTGATAAGTCTTATAACATTAAAGCGGCTGTTAAACTCATTCACGAACTTGACCAGATGGGATTGCCTGAAAGCGTCACCGTTTTAAGGCTTAAACGTGCTAATGCAACCGATGTAAAAACGCTTCTTGATGCGTTAATTAAAAAACCAGATCAAACAAATCCGCTTGCGCGACTTTTAGGAAAAACAGCTGAAGGCGGAACCGAATATTTTTCCCCAACCACCAAAATTGTACCAGAAGAACGTACCAATTCGCTTATTTTACTTGGCAATAACAAATCAATTGATAAGATCGTCGATTTCATCAGCAAACATATTGATACTGACCTTAAAGAAGCCGAATCCCCTCTACACATCTACGAATTACAACACATCGATGCTACGCAAGTTCGAGATATCTTGAAGGAAGTTACCATAGCACCAGAATCAACAACAGGACAAGCCGCTGGCAAATTTGGTTCTATCCGTGGCGGTGTAAAATACTTTAAAAATATGAACTTTCAGGTTGATAAAGATGGCAATCGATTAATTGTTTCATGTCTTGATAAACAGGACTGGACATTGCTGGAAAAAACAATTCAAGACCTTGACAAACCACAACCTCAAGTTGCCATTGAAAGTTTACTGGTAACCATAAGCTCTGACGATGTTAAAGAACTTGGCGGAATGCTTCGCAATAAAAAAGAAGGGCAATTGGGAACCCATGTTGATTTTCAATCTGCTTCACTTACCGATGGTCCTACCCTTAAAAAAAATGATCAGGCACAAAATGTCAGCTTGCTTGGTAATTTAATTAACCAACTCGTCCCAACACAAGGTCAAACATGTTTATCGTTTGGTAAAGAGAATAATATTTGGAGCGTTTTCAAAATGCTTAAAACTCAAACAAACGCTTCCATTCTTTCTCAACCATTTATTACGGTTGCCAACAAAACCACAGCCAATATCAACGTTGGTTCAACCAAGCGTATAGTTTCGGAAGAAGTTTCAGGAACTACAGGGGCAAAAGGTTACATTAATGCTGAAGCATCAACCAAAGTTGAACTTACACCTCAAATAAATCTTGATGGTGTTATACGATTAAAAATTAGAGTAGAAATAACAGAATTTGAAAATGATGAAGCAACTAAAAAATCAACCCGTGTACTTGAAACCAACGTTAGTGTAGCAGATAGCCAAGTTCTCGTCTTAGGCGGTTTTATAAAAACCAAAGTAGATGAATCCAAAAACAAAACGCCAGTCCTTGGAGACATCCCCATTCTTGGTTGGTTTTTTAAAGATCAACAACGTACAATTATTAAAGAATACCTCTTTATTTTCCTCTCCCCAACAATCCTTAAACCACGACAAATACCCGGCATGCAATTATATACAAAGATGAAACTTCACCAAGCCACCGAAGATATTGAAAACACTGTTGAAACAAAGCGAACCCAAGATCCTATTCATAATTGGTTCTTTAACCCAGATAAAGAAAATTACTCTCATAAAGTTATTGACTTTGCCAATGCTCGCTATCAACCAACAACCGTCGATATTAAAAATGATCCTTATTACAGGGCGCTTATCAGTGAACCAAAACCAATAATTCAACAAGAGGCGAATAATCTAACCCCACCTCAATCAATCGAGAAAGAAAAGCCTTCAGTGGTTGCGCACAATCAAATACAAAAAACGACTCCTGCGTCACCGCAAGTCACCACTCCACCTGCCGTTTCATTGCGTACGCCTCAACCAATTGAACCAATACCAACGCCAGATGACTCGCTTATAGCAAAACGAAATAAACTTAAAGAGTTACTTTCTCGTTCTTCGACATCACCAAAAGACACAGAACCTACGCCAACGCCGATGCCAATAACGGTGGATCCTCAACAGCGCGAATCGCTCAAGAACCTCATAGCCCCACCCTCTGGTACACTTGCAGCACGATCCAAGGCACCTGAAATACGACTCATAACTGATACACAGCAGCGAAATGGATTAAATGACTTTTTAACAGCACATCGTGCGCTTGCTCAAAATACTCTTAAAAAGCAAATAGACCAAAAGGCTATTGCATGATCAAGGAAATTTTTTTACCTGAAAAAATAGGTACTCATCGTATTCTTGCCCAACACATTGTTGGGTTGGCACTGCATGATGATGCAGTTCGACTCGCGCTTGTATATGCCAAACGTCATAAGAATATCCTTGAGTTTCTTAAAGAAGAGAAAATCGAGGCCGGCCCGGCAGAAACATATACCGATCGAGCTGCACAAGCTATTAAAAAAATTATTGGTACCATTTCAGCATACAATTATGTTCGCATTTGTATTCCAGCATCAATCGTTATTTTCAAAGAATTGCAGCTACAATTCAGCGATCCAGAAAAAATTCGAATGGTACTTGATTATGAAATAGAAACCATGATTCCTTTTGCTATTAACGAAGCAATTGTTGATTTTATCATCACAAAAACAAGCAAGGATCAAGGAACGCAGGTCCTTGTTGCAGCAGTACGAAGTCAAGATCTACAAGCACATCTTTCTATTTACGAAAAAGCTGGAGTTGATCCTGCGCATATCACCATTGACTTGTTTTCATTGTATGGGCTTTTTCAACAGATTCCTCAATATCATTCTTTGCCCAATGCAGTAGCACTTGTTGAATTTAGCCATGAAAATACACGCGTTGCCTTTATTCAAGATGGGCAACTTCGCCTCACACGTTACATTCAAAGAGGTATGGCCTCAATCACTAAATTTATCAGTGATGAAACAAAGCTTTCGCCTGAAGAGGTTGAAAAGAAGCTTGCAGCAGCCGGCTTATATGGCCTTAACGATGAAGTACTCGCCCGCAGTATGCAAAAGCATTTCGTGCTTTTGCTCAACGAGGTACAATTTACCCTCAATTCATTCAGCCTTAAGTTGAATTATTACGAAGGAATCAGCAAAGTCCTTTTTACCGGTTATGTACACACAATTCCTAATTTTATGGAATTTTGCAGTAACACCATTCAACTTCCATGCGAAATCTTTGATTGTAAAAAACTTTTTGATACCAAACACATCAAAAACAAGGTCAAATCTCCTATCGATCACTGGAACATCTTTACCAACGCTCTTGGTGCCGCTATTCCATCACCAGCACAAGAGTTGTTTGATTTACGGCGAAAACAATTTGCCTTTCAACGGCATAGCCTTTTAGTCAAACAACTAGCAATGGCTGTGTTTATTATCATCGCCATGCTCACAGGAATAGGAATCAAAGGATTTATTGATCTGCACAAACTGAGCAATGAAGCTCGAATGTTTGAATTACGTGAAATCAATCGCATTAAAACAGAGGATATCTTCACCAAAGAACAATTTCCTAGAAACGCATCATTAGCAACTGTTGTCCGTGAGGCTGAGCGAATTGTCCGTGATAAGCTTGATGTGTGGGCTCCATTTGCTCAACAACGCATGCGACCACTTGATTTGTGGCTTGAACTCACGCGTATTATTAATAGAAAACAATTTGACGTCTCGATCAAAGAAATTGTCTTTACTACGCAAGAACGCAATTGGGAAAAAGAGAAGGATGGTTCGCCTAAAAAAGATGCTGGCATTCCAAAACTTGAAGTTGAAGGAATCTTTAAATCAAAAACAGGTGATCACTTCGTTGATTTCATTCCATTGGAAAACCGTTTTAGAGATTCAACAATCCTCAAAGTTATCGAGCCTATTGAAACCACACCGGCAGATGGGGTTAACTTTTCGGTGAGAATGAGATTGAAAGAGATATAAACCATGGAAGCACTTAATAAACTCGCTCGTTATCTTCAAAATCTTAATCAAAAACAGTTTCAGCGGCACATTCTTCTTTTTCTTGGTTCAGTAGCACTTGTTGCAGCCTCTGTTACCTACTTTATTTATCAAAAAAAGTATGATCTTGCTATGCACATTAAACAACTTCAAACACTCACTGAACGTTCCTTTAAAATGATTGCTAATAACAGAAAAATGATTAAGGACGAGGTTCGATTTAAGGAAATTTTAGATAAAAACAAAGATTTTACTATGAAGGGCTTTTTTGAACAATTTTATCGGGAACAAAATATCACTCCAGAAACAGGATGGGATGCTCGTGCCGAAACCGTCAATGAACGATTTGATGAAATTACATTGCCTGCATCATTCAAAGGACAAACAACTGAAAAACTCGTAAAAATACTTGATACGCTTGATAAAAAAGAAATCGTCTATATCAAGGAATTAAAAATTCGCAACGAGGGCGGCCAAAAAATAGGATTTGACATCATGCTTGCAACGAAAAAATATAAATCGATGCTGGATTAAACTATGATAACGGCTATGAAATATAGTAGATCACTTATAATGCTCTTATGTTTTCTGTTTGCGCCATGGTGGATAAACACCACCATGGCACTCATGCCACTTATGCCTACCACTTCAGCCCCGGTGCCATCAGTCACAGCTACCCCAGCCCCTCAGCTAACAACGGCTACCCCTGCTGCAGAAACAGTCGCAACAGCACCCACTGCTGTGCCGCCTTCTGCTGCAATGCCACCAGCCGAATCCGCAATAGCCTCAATGCCTGAATTTTCTACACCACTGCAACCAGCAACGCCAACTGAATCATCGACAACAACTCCTGTCACGCCAAGCAAACCAGAGCAACAACAACCAGCAACCCCGCAACCGGCACTTCCGCCACAAAATGGAGTTATGCCTTCAACAACGATTAACGTCGGCGATTTAGTGCCACAAGAAACACAGGATGATGCAAATATTTATCTCAATTTTGATAATGCTTCACTTGGAAGTGTGCTTAATTACCTCTCAGAGCAAAAAAAGTTTAATATTATTCCTCATAAAGACCTCGAGACGGCTAAGGTTTCATTGACAACGCGTAACCCGCTAACTCTCGAACGAGCATGGAACGTAATGCTTACCCTTCTTGAAATGAATGGGTTCACCATTGTTAAAGTCGGGGCACTGCACCGCGTTGTTCCAAGCCAAAACAACGGACAAGAACCACTTCCTGTGTACTCATCAGGAACCGGAACAGAGCCAGAAAATCTTCCCGATAGCGATCTTGTTGTCCGATACGTCTATTTTTTAAAGAATATAAAGGTTGACGCCGCACATAGTATTTTAAGCAAAATGATTGATGAAAAAAATATTGTTGATAACAAGGATTTGAACGTCTGTATCATCAAAGATCAATGTTTAAACATCAAAGCAGCCATGAAAATCGTCAAAGAACTCGACGATGGCGGGCTTCGTGAAGCTATTGAGGTAATTTCACTCACATGGGCTAATGCTGATGATATTCAAAAACTGTTTACCGATATTGTTGGAGAAAAAGACGAAAAGATTATTCGTTTCTCATCGTTTCAATCAAAAGAAGCTTCTTATTTTTCTTCAGCGACAAAAATCCTTGCTGAACCAACACAAAACTCACTTATTCTCCTAGGCACTAAAAAGAATATCGAAAAAATCAAAGGCTTTATCTACAAATATCTTGATGTCCCTATCGAAAGTGCTGATTCCCGCCTCCATGTCAAGGAGCTGCGTTATGTTCGTGCACAAGATATTCAACCTATTCTTGTTGATATCATCAAACCACCAAAAGGAACAACAGAAAAGGCATTGGTCATGGAAGGTGGTTACAAGGTTTTTGAAGATGTTGTTATCAGCGCAGAACAAGATGATACAGCTGGATCCGAAACAGCCAAACGCGGCGGCGGTAATCGTCTTATTATTGCTTGTAACCGAGAAGACTGGAAACGGCTTGAGACCTTTATTGATAAACTTGACAAACCACAACCACAAGTAGCTATCGAGGTCATGATTGTTGATGTGAATATGCAAAATGATCGTTCACTCGGGGTACAGATGTTTAACGTCAAAGGCAATCCGCTCGCTCATAATGTCAATGTTGAATTCCAAAATCTAACATCAGGGATAGCTAAAAGTGGCACTGAAGAAAGCAAAAATCCATTTTCAAACCCATACATTGATTTTTTAGATCCCGCTAATCAGCTTATTGGTAACGAACACGGGAGTTACTTTACCTTAGGACGCGCAGATCCACGAACGAATCAAAACATCTGGTCAATCATCAAGGCAACGTTAAATATCAAAAATTCTCAAGTTATTTCACAACCATATGTTATCGCCAACAACAATCAAAAATGTACGGTTTCGGTCAAAACAACATTTAGAGTCAGCGGCAAAGTAGATACCAAAAACATCCAGCCAGTCGTTCAAAAAGAAGATTTGGATGCTGAAATTAAAATTGATCTTACACCTACTATCAACTTGACGGGTACCATTGACCTGTCAACCGATATATCGGTCGATGAATTTCAACAAGTAAACCCTTCGGATACCGCTTCCAAATCAACAAGAAAACTGGTTACAAAAGCATGTTTGGGCGCTGGTGAAGTTTTGGTCCTTGGTGGATTAACCAAAAGTAAACTAACTGATGATGTTTATAAAACTCCAATTCTTGGCGATATTCCAATTCTGGGAAACTTGTTTAAAACTAAAGCAAAATCGAAAACAGAGGAAAACCTCTACGTATTCATTCGCCCAAGTATTATCAAACCACGCTTTGAGGGCGCTCCTGATGAATATACCCAACTTAAACTTGATTATGCTAAATATCAGATTATGAAAAATGATATGTACATTCATGACCGAGATCCAATACAACGATGGTTTTTCCGACCATCACATCAGACAATTAAGCAAAAATTATCAGATGCTGCTCAAGGTGTTTTAAGACCAATAGATGACTACACGTATGGCAGAAACCGACCAAAGTCGGCCAACCTACAAGAAGACCCTTATTTTAAGGTCTCTGAAGCCATTGAAAAAGCACGGCTCAAACGAGAAGCAGAAAAGCAAAAACAAGCTGCGCATTATGCGCCAGTCCAAGGACCTATTGGCATAGCACAGCGAGAAAAAGAGCCGCTTGAAGCTGTATCTGCTTAACAGATTCTGTTAGCTGAAATCTTAATATAATTCGCTTTATTTTGGTGTTACATGAATAAGCGTCTTTTTATCGCTATTCCCTTCCCGGAGACAAGTCTTACATTGCTTGATAGGTATTGCAAAGCTTTGCATCTTGCCAATGTCCGCTGGACAACACTGGGCAATCTCCACATCACCCTCCATTTTTTGGGGGATACCAACGAAGAACTCATCCCAGGATTAGTATTAGTATGTAACACTGTTTTTAAACATCTCCAACCATTTGCCTTGAAATTTAAGGGCGTCACCTTTGCACCACCACAGGACCCACGCCGAATGATTTGGGCTGAATATTACAACAATGACGCCTATACAAAACTTGTCACCCAAATCAAACAAATGATCACAACGTTCTTACATAATCATCAACAACCAATTCACAACACCAATGAAAAATCATGTATCCCCCACATCACGCTTGCACGTTGTAGCCTCACAGCTATTCCAGATTATTCTTTGCCACCACTCACCCTGCCAGAGCTTCCGGTTACCATTGCTCATCTAATGGAATCACAAATAACAGGTACAGGCCCTCAGTATTCCACTATTGAAACGTTTAATGTAGGAATACACTTTTGATTACGTAAAACACTTGCTGATATTGACCGTGGTATGCTAGTTACTAGTGATAACAACAGGATAATACAACAAAGAAAGAAATCTGTTTACAGTACGTACTTCTTTTAAAAGGAGAATATATGAGAATCTTTAAAATGTTTTCTATTTTTATAGTCTTATTTTCTTATCTCACCTGTTATGGCCAGTCTTCACAAAAACTCATAACAATAGAAACAATTGATTCTGTAGTAAAAAAAATTGAAAACGATCCTTTTGGCGTAACAAATCAATGCATCGATATCGATGAAAACACCCTCAACTTAACCGATAATCCAGAGAAATTAGATATTTTATATAAATTAATTTTAAAATTTAAAAGGAATGTTGGAGATTTTACTGTAATATACAGCCCTTTTGACGCTGGCGAAACTCCCAACATTAAAAGTTTTTCTAAAGAAGGAAAAAATTTAGAATATTATCCACAAGATAATGTGGCGGTACAAAAATGGCTCGATGGGATATCCCTGACTGGCATTGCTGCCATAATTGCTTCTTTTTATCAACATAACATCAACTATGATCTAACAGGACGGGGAAGAAGACTTATCAATAGAATAATAGCAGGCAACTTTGACACAACAGTGGCTGATATACAAGAAAGTCTATGGACTGTATCTAATCTAGATACCTACATAAAAAACAAGGAAGCAGAGTTAGAAAACATTGAAAGCCAGATCGTTGAAATAGAAAAAATTCAAGACATTTTAACCAAGGTAAAGGCTAACACTAAATTTGTCATTAAAAAAGGCAAACTCGAGATTGAATTGGCCACCTTAAAGCGATTAAAACAAGACTTAGATGAACAAAATAAAAAAATCGAAAACATAACAACAATACTCAAAGAAAAAAAATTAGAAAAATTTACCGATCAAATATTGGCAGATGAGACTCTTCAAACCAAAGAAGATATCCTAAAAAAAGCCGCAGCTTTACAAGAAGATGCAAAAGAAGCAATTAAAGAAGCACAAGAAAAAACAGAGTGGGCGGATATAAGAAAAGTAGAAACCATAAAGCGTAAACAACGGCTGCTCGGAATGACGCCCTACAAGATGGTTCAGACTTTAGTTAGTTACGCGAAACAGAATAATTTTGTTGGTGTGAAAAGAATGGTGGAGGCGGGGGTTAATGTAAACAACAAAAATTTTTACGGATATACCGCTCTTTATTGGGCTCAACAACATAGAAATCGAAAAATGATTAAATATTTACAGGATCATGGAGCAACTGAATAAACTTCTCTGTGAAGAAAATGAGAGAGGGACGAGGCTGTTGCCTCGTCCCTCTCTCATTTTTATTTCTGTTCACCGGCATTATTCTGCCGCTCACCACCATTATACAGCACCGACTTTTCCATTCCTTTACAGCAATCATGGATTATAGTAAAAGCCTCTTCGACCGTATCGACAACGGTAAAAATATTCTTATCGGCTGGGGAGATTAATTGATATGCCAACGCACGATGATCAACCCACTCCATCAATGGTTGCCAATAACTTTTATCCATAAGGATAATAGGAGCCTTCGCCATTCTATTACATTGAACAAGAGTAACAATTTCAAACAACTCATCAAGGGTGCCAAACCCACCAGGGAATATCACAAAACCAACTGAATAACGAACAAGCAACCATTTTCTGGAAAAAAAGTGTGTCATTTGTATATTTTCTTGTAGGTAAGGATTTGTCTTTTCGATATTAAGGCGCAATAACCCAATACCGGCAGAAACTACTTCGTTATGACACCGATTACCATTGATATGACACTCTTTTAAATACTCAATAGCACCTTGATTGGCGGCCGCCATAATGCCCGGGCCACCGCCGGTAATAATAGAAAACCCATCACCGGCAAGCATTTTGCCTAATTCAGTCGCCATCTTAGCATGAATACTGTCATGAGGAATTCGAGAACCACCAAATACCGTAATGGCAGGTTGCGGAAGTTTGGTTAACCGCCACATCCCCCATAACAACCGAACATTTATTTTGAATAAACTTTTCAAGAACTTGGCGTATTCTTTTATACGTCTGAAACGCATACCCCACCCCCTGTTCGGTTATTTTAAACATTGTTGCGCAACGTCAACCGTTGCATCATCAAAAATAATCGACGCTAATGCATTACATAATTTGATTGCTTGCTGTGTATTTTTTTGATGAATATTACGGCCAATGGCGGCACCCATAGCACCACCAACATGAATTTGATTGTACACCTCGTGTAACAAATCGAGCTCTTTTTTACTTGAACCGCCAGAACAAATTACACGTGTATTACCAGCTGCCGCCGTTGCTTGACGTAATAATTGGGCGCTTTCAAGGCTTTTAGCTGCCTCTGGTGGATTAACTTTCACAAAATCTGCACCTAAGCACACAGCAACCCCGGCAGCACCGGCAATAATCTCAGCACTCCGTTCATTGCTTACTGCCTTGCCTCGTGGGTACATCCACACCGTTGTCAAAAGACCTATCTGATGTGCTTCATAAATCATTTCAGCTGCCGTTGCCAACATTTCAGCCTCATATTCACTACCAAGATATATCGTCAATCCTACACCAACGATATCAAGCCCGGTGCGTGCTTTAACCGACGCTACCTGTTGTATTGTTGACCAACAACGGCTTCGTGGTTCAGCCTGCTGTGCAGATACTAGATCGGTCTTGCCGTTCAGTTTTACCATATAGCGCACATTGTAATAATTAGTTGCATAACGAGCAATAAGACCCAAGTTCGTAGCAAAAACGCCTATCTTGGCCTTACTTGCTATTTCAAACAGGTGGTCAGGTGAGGCATCTTCAGGATCAATTCCTGGCCCATAAAAGTCTTTATTCAGATGTTCAACTTTTTGATCCCCCGCAAATAAAAAAAGCCGACCGGTACTATTGGTGGCCTTGCTATAATTTTGACAAAAAATATCGCGTGATTTTTCCGGTACTGTCAGTGGGACTGAGATATCCTTCAACACCATTGTGTCCTCTTTGCATTACAAACCACCCTACATACTAACGTTTCATGAATAGAGTGTAGAACAAAAACAAGCTAAATGTCAGTAAATCAAGATTTTTATTGATTTTGGCAGAATGAACGATTCATATATTTACCTATCATCTTTACTAGCAGATCCAAGACCATCATCATCCTCAGGCGCAAAGCTATTCATTTTGGTCAATGGGGCAGGGGTAGCAGTACTGCTGCTTTGCGTACTACTACTTTGCGTACTATTCTCTTCATGTGGCTTGATATGCAATAGCTGCTCAATTGTTGTAATAACGGTTTTGTACTTTTTCATCTTGTTCGCACGATTAATCACTGAATGGTCATTGCTTTGATCTGAACTTGAATCAAGAGCCTTCTGATACCTTTTTTCCGCAAAATCATATTGCCCTTGTGCTAAATCAAGAGCTGTTTTGTGATCGATATTTTCCATTTTTAACAGGCCGCTAGCTACTTCCTCCGGAAATTTTTCGCAAATAGTAGCCCACAAAGTATTGATCCAAAACGTAGATCCTATTGCAGCTGCCGCGTGAAAAAGTGTGTTTCTTTTATTATCCTTAGTACCAAGAATAGCGCTATGTTTGCGAATGAGAATATTAAACGTTTTAAGATTATTAACATGCTCATTACTCAGCACTGAAAAAAGACATGTTCTACCCATATCATCTTTTTGGTTAACATCTGCACCATTTTTCAACAAAACTTCTATCGCTGTTATATCACCACTTGTGGCAAGCCAATGAATCGATCCACACCCTGTTCGTGGAGTTACATAATCAATAGAGGCGTCCTCATCAATAGCTTGTTTAAGCTTTTTAAGAGACCCAGCTTTGGCGGCTAAATTAAATTCTGTATTAACTTGAGAATGCGACTTTTGATCTTTTTTTTCCTTCTTGACCGCACCATGGACATATACTGCGTATAAAAAGAAAACTATAATCGAAACAATAAATTGGTTTTGAATTTTCATACTCCCCCCTCGTTTTTGACCACTTCAAAAACCAAACCCCAATGAAACTGTATTGAGTATGCTCTTAGCTGAGCCAGAGGAGCAATATTTTAAGAATTTGCAGCACTTTTTTGTTATTGGATAGAACAACCAGAATTATCTGATGAGGCATCAGGTTGGATGCCTGTTTTTTGAACATCATGCTTTTTGTCTTCTGACTCTTTAACGCTTTTGTGCTGATTTTTGTCTACGCTTTTATCAGCATCGTCATCAGAATCAGAAAGTTCAACAACATCCTTTGGATCTTTTTTTGGGGTTATTTGCTTTCTTTTGCGTTTCTCGCGTACATGCACGCGTTGTGAAGATAGAGAGTCTCTTCGAAATAGGGTATCAACACGAGTTACAATAGGATCGGTTGTTGTTGTGTCATTGAAAGAATCCATACACCATGTTTCATGCTCAAGAATAACAATCGCAATCCAGTGATTATTGGCATGAACAATAACCAAGTGTGGATCCTTATCACGCCGAAACGATTTCATAGTGTCATACATACCGCGTAACGCTTTTTCAAAATCACGCCACTGAATGACGATTGAAACATCTTTACATGATGAATCATGTTTCTTAACCGATGAATCATGTTTCTTAATCAATGCTTCGATATTGTCAGCACTCAAATCACCGAGGTACTTACCTTTTTTAATGGTTTGGTCATTTATTATGTCTTTAAGAATCTGATCATTCTTGCCAAGCCATGTATTGAACAAATCAATATTTTTACAACGTTCGCCGGTCGGTTGTTCTCCTGTGCGAGCATGATCCAGCATCATAAGACCATTGTATGTAGCAAACAAACCACACATGTTCTGCCCATGATATATATTTTGTTTTGCGTTTTTTTCATAGGTAGATTGATCAATTGATTCAAAACAAACAATGGGCGGCTGTTGCTTCCTCCTACGAGGTTCTTTGACCGCACCTATGCACGAACCAACTAGATTAAGAAATACGAAAAAAACTATTAGTTTGCGAAGCATAATAACCACCATTTTTAAAGAATCTGCTTAATTTTTCTATTGTTTTATTATACCAGTTGCATTATCAACATGCAAACGACCAAAATCACTTGCCCAACAGCAAAATCTCCTTCAATACCGCATCTGGATTAAGCGATATCGAATCGATCCCCTCAGCAATCAAAAATTCAGCAAATTCTGGATAATCAGAAGGGGCCTGCCCACAAATACCAATTTTCCTGTTATTCCGTTTGGCGCCTTTAATAGCCATGGATATCATTGTCTTAACCGCTTCATCCCGTTCATTAAAAATAGGCGCTACAAGTGTCGAATCGCGATCAACCGCTAAGGTCATTTGTGTCAAATCGTTAGAACCTATAGAAAAACCATTAAAAACTTTGCTAAATTTATCAACCAAAATAACATTTGAAGGAACTTCACACATCATGTAAAACTCAAGCCCCTTTTTGCCTTGTTCCAAGCCATGTAATTTCATAAGATTGATAACAGCCTGGGCTTCTTGAACCGTACGAACAAAGGGAATCATAAGCACAACATTTTCCAGCCCCATGTCCTCACGAATCTTTTTCATCGCCAAACATTCAAGTTTGAATGCTTCTTTGTACTGTTCATGGAAATAACGCGATGCACCGCGAAAGCCAATCATTGGGTTTTCTTCCTCGGGCTCAAAAAAGGAACCTGCTATCAATTTACGATATTCATTGCTCTTGAAATCGGACATACGAATAATGACGGGCTTAGGATAAAAAGCAGCAGCAATAGTTCCTGCTTCTTGTGCTAGTTTATCGACAAAAAATTGTTTTTTATCCTTATATTCAATCGTCAATGAATCAATGACTGCTTTATCATCAGCACTCGTAACTTTTTCCGGATACACCAAGGCCATTGGATGTATTTGAATGCTGTTATTAATAATAAACTCAAGCCGCGCTAAACCAACACCACTGACAGGCAACCGCGATAAAGAAAACGCCTCATCCGGATTTCCTAAATTGATCAAAATATCAACCGGCGGTTTTTTGAGCTTATCAACAGGAACTTTCTTAATTTCAAAGGGTACTGCGCCATCATACACAACACCTACTTCACCGCTACTACAATCCACGGTAATGGTTTGTCCTGTTTTTATTTTGCCAGTAGCATGCGTCGTTCCTACAATGGCAGGGATACCAAGCTCGCGACTCACGATGGCAGCATGGCACGTCCGGCCTCCACGATTGGTAACAATTCCCCCGGCAATTTTCATAATTGGTTCCCAGTCAGGATCGGTCATATCTGTTACCAAAATCTCCCCAGCCTTAACCGAACTGATCATTTTTGCTGATTCCACGACACGTGCTTTGCCTGTAACAATTTTTCGGCCAATGCTTTTACCAATACACAGCGATGTGTGAGTGTCTTTTGCCCCTTTTTGTAATATATATTCTTCAAAAACAGTAGCATACTGCTTACTCGAATGAACGGTCTCTGGCCGAGCTTGGACAATATACAACTTGCCATCATCACCATCCTTGGCCCATTCAATATCCATCGGACACCAACTTCCCTTACGGGCTGAATAATGTTCCTCGATAATCAATGCTTGATGCGCAAGCTCAATAATTTCTGCATCACTCAGCGAAAAACGCTGCCGTTCTTCAAGTGGTACTCGAACATTTTTAGTAACAGCATTGCCCTCCTGCACATAAACCATTTTCAGCAACTTTGTTCCAAGTCGCTTTTTAAGGATTGGGGTGTGGCCCGTCTTGAGAGTTGGTTTGAAAACATAAAATTCATCAGGGTTTACGGTACCTTGTACCACATTTTCACCCAACCCATATGATCCAGTAATAAAAACAACGTCCTTAAAACCACTTTCAGTATCAAGGGTAAAAATAACACCGGAAGTTGCCTTATCTGATCTCACCATCTTTTGCACGCCAATAGACAACGCAACACTCATGTGATCAAAATTGTGGTCCATTCGATAAGAAATAGCACGGTTGGTAAACAATGAGGCAAAACATCGCACGCAAGCAATAAGCAGTTCGGTTTCTCCACGAATATTCAAATACGTTTCTTGTTGACCAGCAAACGAGGCTTCTGGCAAATCCTCAGCAGTTGCCGATGAGCGAACCGCAACATCGCAACGAGCGCCATAACGCCGCTCCATGTCACGATATGCTTGCCGTATTTCTTGCACAACTTCATCAGGCAATGAGGCGCTACGAATCATTAACCGAATATCATGCCCAAGGGCTGCAAAATCATCCAATTTTTTCTTATTCATCGAAGCAAGCGCTTTTTTTATAGGCTCAATAAGGTTGTTGCTTGCCAAATGAGCACGATATGCATCAGCAGTAATAGCAAACCCTGACGGAATAAGAACTCCTTTTTTGCTCAAATTTTGTATCATTTCGCCGAGCGAAGCGTTCTTGCCCCCAACAAGACCAATGTCATTTATATTTATTGTTTCAAAAGATTTAATAAATTTCATACACTATTTCCTCCTAGGTCCTTTAACCGTCAAAAAAGGGTTTTATGTTGGAATCTGCCAACAAACATAGTATGTACGTAATCTACGACAGTGTCACCAATTCAGTATTTAGTAGCATTGTCCTTCGGCCCTTATTGGATCAACTTGAAGCCAATCGTTCGTTAGAAATCACACTTGTCTCATTTGAACGAAAACAACTTTCAGCAGAAAAGCTCATGAGTCTTATTCCTGCTCATGATCGTCTTCATGTTGTTCTTCTCAAAAAGGTACCATTTATTGGTACCTTAAGCTTATGGATTAGCAGTTGGCAACTTTTTTGGTTGTTTTGTAAAATGCCAAGTACCACAATCATTGCACGAGGCCCATTAGCCGGTTGGATTTGTATTAATGTACTTCGCAATATAGCAGCAAAACATTTGCGTAATGGAAGAAAAAGGGAATACAGGCACCTCCCCCCTCTTATCATTCAAGCACGAGGCCTCGCTGCCGAAGAATTCCGCTATGCTAAGATTAAAGAGAAAACGCCTTTATTTAAAAGCTGTTATTGTTGTCTTATCTATAAATCGCTTAAACATATTGAGAAAGAAGCATATCGACAAAGAGATGCTCATGATATTCCTAGCAATGTTATCATTGAAGCAGTCAGTCCGGCGCTCAAGGATTATCTTATTAAAAAATTTAATGCACATTCATCAAAGATATCGCTGGCAATGCGAGATATCCCTCGTGTCATTCCCCTGGAACAAAGACAAGAATGGCGTGATGTCATTCGTAAACAACTGGCAATTCCTCTTGACACATATGCCTATTGTTACAGCGGCTCATACAAGCCATGGCAGTGTCCAGAAGAAATCATACATTTTTTTATTGAGCAACATAAACAAAACTCACATAGCATATTGCTCATTTACACAACCGATAAAGAGCCCTTTATCAACATCTTTGGAAAACACCGCATACCACCCAACGCTTATCGAATTTTGAACGTCCCACCCCAACAACTCCTCCAATATCTTGCCGCTGCAGACGCAGGACTTTTGTTTCGAGAACCAGATGTTATCAATTGGGTTTCGCGACCGACCAAGGTGCTTGAGTACTTAGCAGTAGGATTGCGCGTCATTCACAACAATACCGTCGCCTGGCTTATTGACCAGGAAAAACAGAACATTTATACCTCAATCAAGGTACCCCACAACTTCAAAAATTGCTCAAATGACATTTGTTGAGCACGAAGACTAAGTATCTCGGATGGAATTTTAGTTAACTGAAAATGGGTAGTTTTAAGATTATTACGTAATGTTTGTCGTGGGGATCTGAAGCAAAGCTTTAAAAATTTCCAAAACTTTTCTTCTTCTGGAATTTCTTGAGCATCAGGACGAGGCCTAAGATAGAGCAACCGTGAGAATACCTTGGGAGGAGGCTCAAATGCCGCAGGTTCAATTTTTTCCATCAATTCCCATTGGAGATGGTATTGTAAAAAAAGTGTCGTTGGATTGAAACTACGACCTTCTTTGGCAACAATCTTTTGTGCAACCTCTTCCTGAACCATTACCACACCTTCAGTAAAAAGGTGTTTATGCTTTTGTATAAGAAAAAGAATTGGAAAGGTAACTTGATAAGGAAGATTAGCCAGCAATACCCATGGCTTTGATGCTTCAAAGGATGAAAAATCAACTTCTAAAAAATTTTCATTTTTAAGAATAAATCGCTGGTCTTTAATTTTTTTCTTAACAACAAAGGCCCATTCTCGGTCAATTTCATAACCAACAAGCTGCTTGCACTTCGTCTGAGATAGAATGGATTGAGTCAAAAAGCCATCGCCACAACCGATTTCAAGAACTGAAGTCTCCGGGGTAATGACAACTTTGTCGATCATATGATCAACCACCGACTGTCTGCGTAAAAAATGCTGGCCAAAGGCCTTTTTTTTGAACGGAAATGACCTTTTTTTTGAATTGTCTCTATCAATTTTAAAAAATTGTGGTGTTGTTTTAGTTTTCATAACCTACAGAAAATCCTTACAAATAGGGATAAATTGACATTCAGCAATTTTATCCTATACTGAGCAAAGAATTTGTAAAGATCTTTGAAAAATCCGGGGGCGTAATTGGTCTCGACGTAATAGACGATGTACTGAGCGCATGTCGAGTTTTGGAGGAAGAAACTCGTTAAAGAATCCTTCAAATCAAATAAGTGATGACTTTGGTCATTCACAAGCTGCATACGTTGCTTAATTAGTAACTGAGTAGCTCTTGTATTACTGGCGTGTCTATCAGTTGGTAATACTCGTATTATTCAGATAGAACCTGTTGGCAAGACTTTTCCGAATGTGTAACCAACAGCGTACACTCAATCGGCTCTTACACGCAGGATTCCTTGCTTTTGTGTAGGAGTATAAACAAGGAATAAACATGTAGGACTGAGTACTTTGTTTACTGCGGACATGGGTTCGACTCCCATCGCCTCCACCAGCCTTCGCTCTATCGAGCTTCGGTTGGCACGGCCAGTTTCTTTAATGAATTATGGCCATTCCTGGTTAGATCATGGAGATCTAACCACAAAGATCTAATAACCCTTTCGGAGGACATTATGATTCCGATACAGCAAAGGCAAAATGCCTTATTTTTCTCATCAAAATGTTCTTTAGACGTTACTTCTAACGTCATCTTTTCTATTTCTACCCTGTCGATGCATCATCGACATCATCACCATCATTCCCATTAAATCCCCCCTTATTTTCATTTTATTTTTTATTTTTGTAGCACCTTGTCGAACAAGAATAGTGCGTGTTTAACGTTTTAAATACGCAATGGTTTCTTTGTAGTTATTTTTGAATTTTAATAATCCATGAAAGGATTTATCATGAATACCGTTATAACCAAAACATTCAGAGCAACCTATATGGTGTTTCTTCACCTATATAGCATCTAATCCAACTGTTCAAGCCATAGAACAATCACCAGCAGCTACATCAACTACAAGTTTATCGCAACTACCCGATGACATATTAACTGAAATAGCAGCCAAGCTCGATTCGGTAGACCTATTATCGCTTCAAACAACATGTCGCTTCTTAAAAAAACTTTGTGACAAACCACAATTTAAAGTATTAATTTTACAGAATAAGATACAAGCACTAGAGCGACAACTTACCCTTGTAGCTAATCAACCGAAATTTGAGCAGAGAGATGAACGCTTAAGACAATTAGAAATCCAACTTAACTTTTATCGAAAAGATCTCTTTTATGCACTCAATAAAAACGATGCGTGGGATTATTAAACAAAAAAAGGGCGGGATGTAACAATCTCGCCCTTACTCCATCTATTTATCAAACTTAATTTCAATGGCCTTTGGCCCCTGTGTCACCACCCCCGATTCCATCTCAATTAGACGAGCAGGTTTAGCCAAAACAATATTATTTTCCCTAAATGCCTTAATAATTTCAGAACGTAGCAATGCAGCCAACTCCCATTGTTCTTTTACTCTTCTGGCACTGATAAAGGCTCTCACAAGGAAATACAGCCCATTTTCCTCAATATCTTCCAAACGAGCAACAATACCGGGAACCTTGAGAATTAACGGATTTGATTGAATAGTAGTAACCAAAACTTTTTTGACCAAATCAGGATCGGATCTAAGATCAACACGAATGTTGAGTTCAAAGCCAACAGCAAACCGTCCATGCCCCCAGTTAATAATCCATTTGGTTATTAAATCTTTGTTGGGAATAATGATTGAATGATTTCGTGAGGTAATAATCGTTGTTGAACGTGCCGCAATTTTATGCACCGTTCCTTGCGTCTCATCGATTTGAATGTAATTACCGATCTCAATAGGACGTTCAAGAAGCACAAAAAATCCAGCAACAAAGTCCATAACAATATCTTTGATCGCCAAGCCAAACACGATGCTAAAGGACAACCATGCCCACGAGATAAAATCCCCTAAATGAATGGCATATAAACCCATTACAATCGCCAAAAATACAATTACATAGTGGAAAATACGTGAAATAGTATTTTGAATGCCTGGCTCAGAACGCAAGATATCAAAGAGACGACTAAGAATAAACTTGTGTACCAGCGATGACAAAAGAAAGCTACCGGTTATAAAAAGTCCCAACGTCATCAATTCAACAAAGCCAAATTTATTAACACCTACTCGAACAACCCATTGCTCAGAGAGAACTTTCCACAAATCTGAAGGGTTATAATCAAAACCCCAGATACGCAAAGCAATAATCGATGCTGCAAATATCAATACCAAAAACAAGAATATGACAAAAAATCCATAATAGGTTTTGGCATGTTCAAATTTATCAATGATTTCTTCGTCTTCTTCTTTCATAAATATAAAAAGTGCGTATTTACGTATGTAGTAATGCACGGCAAAAAGCAAATACATCAAAAATACTGTCGAAGGAACCGCAAAGGCCAAAAACCACGCCATATTTGAATAACCAATGTATGGATTTGAAAGGACTAACAAAAACATAAAAAAGAGGAAAACCGGATAGTAATGTTTATCAATTTTTCGTTTAAGCCAAATGAAAAAAGTTGTATGCGACGGAACCAACCGCAATACATCTTCTTTGCTGAAAAAGAGCAATGCGACCACAATGATAGTGAGAGAATATGCAGCCAAGATAACAGTTGCAAACTCAGATTGACCAATATCAGCATATGCAAGGATAGCAAGTCTTAACGGCAACAACACTGACGTTGCGTAACAAAAAACAGAAATAAGCAAAATAAATTTATCTTGAAACGTTTCAGCAAAGAAAACATAACTTAATTTTTTATTAAGATCCTTAAATGCACCAACAAAATGATGCGACAAATAAAGCAATAATGGTATGGATAGAAGGTAGAAAACCGTTATGGTATAGGGATTAGCAATAGGAGAGAGTGTTGCGAAAAGGTATTTAAAATTAGTCACGACATGAAGAAAAATAAAAAACCACGTAAATAAGAGCACAAAATATTCAAGAGCAAAATTGATCATTGCAAGAATAATATGCAAATAAATATACCGCGCATATCCCTGATATCGATCAACAATCGCTTGCAATCGTTGTCGCATAATCATTAAACCTATGCGAACAGCAATGAAGGACAAAAGGTACATGACAAAGAAAAGAATGATAAGAATATAATTAAACAAAGGCCATGATCTCACAGCGCGAAAAACCGTAACAATGTTTAGACGTGTAGGAGTTTCCCAATACAACTTTTTAAAGAAAGACTCAGCTTCCAGCAATGATCGTCCCAAGGCTTCAAGTGATATCGCCTGTGGTGACCGACGCCATACACCATACATACGGCGAATTTTTTCTAATTCTTTAATAATCAAATCATATTGGTTCACAATTCTTTGCTGTTGTGTAATTAAATCAGCATTAACCGCAATAAATGATTCTGTAAACCCAACATGCATATTCAAAAACTGTTGTGTTTCATCCAGTAGTCCCATAATAACAGCATATACATGACGTTTGTTTTTTGGTTGCAACGATGCCTTATGAAGTATTTTATTTTTTGATTTGGTTACTTTTTCCTTTGCTCGCTTGGTTTCAACCAATGAGGTACTTGCTTCTTTCTGCTGATCATGTAACGCCTTGAGGGAACTAACAGCAAGTTCTCGCTTGTTCTGAAATGTTGCCAGAAGAACATCAATATTTTCAACCTCAAGTTTAAGTTTATACCGCAATTCAACCATATTGAATTGTAATTCTTTGTCAGCGGGATGCATTTCTGCCAAATCACGTTCTGCGTCCAAAAGCATTATTTCCTGATTGAGCGCCATCAACAATGCAGACAGTCTTTGGTATTGAGCCTTGAGCTGCATATATACAACGCGGTCTTTAACCCCCTTCGTCTTGAGATCTTTAAGCCGTTGTTTTAAAACATCTAAATCAAGTGATAATTTTTCTCTTGTTAATTTTTTTGGCTCACAAATTTGATTGATTTTTTCTTTTAGATTAAGCGTATTCTGAACTTCACTTTTCCATTCATTTTTAGCAATTTCAACATCGTTGTAATCCAAAACCAGGCGTCCTTCGATTTGGTCTAACAACAGCCTTTGTTCATTCAACTTGTTTTGTTCAAGTTCAATGACATCGTCCCGATACTTACCCTCAATATCAAGCTTTTCAATTAACAATTTAAATTTCAGGATTTTTTCTTGAATCGCCGCAAGTTCGTTAATAAGAATATCTCCATCAAGCTTAAGAATTGCTGAATCAAGATATGCTCCTTTTTCAGAACTTTCACGCTGTGCATTAATTTTGTCTTGTTCTTTTTGTTTTACTTCTATCTGCCGCTCTAATGATGAAAGTCGTTCCTGAACCGCAACTCGTTGTTTTTTAATATTCTCACGTTTTTCTTTAAGTGCATCAATCTTAATCCCCATTTCCACCGCACGGATCTGTGCTTCGCGAAGTTCTTTCCAGCCATAAGCAAGCTTTGGAGATGGTCTTGAAATTTGTATAAAATCAATAATTTCATTAAGGAGCTTGGTATGCAACTCAAGATACTGCAATGATTCTTTCCAAAGATCTTGCAGCTCGGCCAAATTTTGTCTTCGATCATGGAGAATGGTTATCTTTTTATTGAGTAAATCAGCCCCTTGTCCTGACGCCTCATTTAAATTCTGTTGCGTTTCATTTAATTCAGATGATATTTTATTCAATTCGCTTGCACTTTTTTTCTTCGATTCATCATATCGTTTTTTAAACTGATCTAAGCCTTTTTCAAGCTCAACCAATTGCGTTTTTCGTACATCAACACTTCCCCCAAAAACAAAACCAGTCTGTGGTACCTGGACACCTAAAAAATCTGCGCGAAGAGTACCAAGGCTTATTACCCAAGCCAATGTAAGTAGATATTTACGAATAATCATTGCATACCTTACAATTATGGTTAAGGGTTGTTATACATAAAATCAAGCGTTTTAAACAGAGAAACATTTGGATGAGAGTGTATACATTTGACAAGCCAGGAATCAAGTTCTACTACAGATACCTGATAAAGCTCTTCTATATAGGCATCCAAGTGCTCTAACCATGATGATTCTGCGCTTACCATAATCTTTAAAAAATAGAGTAATTTCTGTTCCAATGGCTGCGGCGGGAAAAAGCCCAGCAGCATTAACAATGCTCCAATATTCATTCGTTGCATACAAAGCCACACGCCGGGGGTCTCTTTAAACCGTGGAGGCAATTCTATACAACGTCGCAAAAAAATAAACAGTCCATCATGCGGCTGATTAAGCGGAACAAAAAAATGAGACAATTCGAACAAATGATGCAACCAATACATATCCAATGTTTGATAAAGATGCAGAACGTCCAAAGTAGCACGCTCAGCAATGTAACAAGCACCATTGAACTGCCGAGGAACAAACGAGATAACAGCGCCAGGGACCAGCCGACGTGCATAAAGTGGATTCAACACTACTAAGTGTATTCTTCCTACCGATTTGCCAACAATAGAAAAGGATGCTGAACCGGATAATTTCTTTAAAATAATACCTATTTCAGCCTGCTTCATAACTTAATCCAGAACTCTTTAACTTATTGACTTTGTATCAAGCACCTTGCTTAACTAAATAAAGAATATAATAACATAGTCTTTGCGGGGCGGGGGATGTATGAAAACGTCTATTTATCTTATAGCAATCACATGTTCATTCGCTAATCTCAGCAGTTTTCATGTCGATAATGATGCCAGCGGAAACTTTTTCAGGCCACCCTCACCGTATCATCTTCCAGTTTACAAATTTTTTAAAGACAAACCATTAACATGCTCACATGTTCAAGTTGTTACCGAACCACTGCGCTTGCTCCAAGCAGCAAAAGATGCTCTTCATTACTTCGACATTCACCAATCAGGACGCGACCATATCATTAATCCGGAAGGATTTAGAGACATTTTATCAGCATATGATGTCAAAAAAACATTACGTTTTGTTATAGCAACCATTGAGGCAGATAAAAAAACTGGCAACTATCGCATTCTCGATCCTGCCTTTATTGAAGAAAACTTTGGTGGTATTGCATGGAATGCTGACTGGCAGGGAGCAGCCCGTCTGGCGGTCAAGCTTCCTCACGATGGACAAATTCGGCTTACCTCCTATGGCATTATGACAGCGAAGGGAAGTGTTAAAAAAACAGCACAGTATCCTTGTGGATTGTATTATTTACAGGATCATTCAATTCAATATTCATATACCAAACAACAAATTCTTGCAGGGATCCTTGAAAAACAAAACAATCGTAACAAACGTAAAGCACTTGCGTGGGTCAATCGCCAGGACCTGGAAGATGCTCTCATGCATGGAACCGTACTCGTTTCCTTTTCTGACGGCAGCAAAAAAATATTGAATGTCGATCGTCACAATGGCGTCCCTTATCAACGAGCAAACAAGAATGTTTTATCGCAAAAACGCTATTGGTTTTTTAGAGAAATCAAATCCTCATCCAAGCGAGGACAACAAATCATCCAACGTTTCAATAATCGCAAAAGTGTTATCTTTGCTGGTGATCTTTATAACATTGGATTAGGCAAACTGATTGCCATTACCCATCAGAATCCACAGACCAAACGTAAGGAAATGCGGCTTGGAATCTTAGCAGACACCGGTGGCGCTTTCGTTAACAACCTCTATCAACTCGATTATTTTGGCGGCATCTTTTATAGCAAGCAGGCAATGAAGAATCACTTGCGAACATTACCATCATTCACGCGAGCTACGATCTTGTATAAGAGTTAAGTGAATCAAGAAATTAATTTAGTAGTAGCTAAGCACGTTTAAAAAAGTCTCTCCCTGCCATAACAGACAAGCACCTTGTCATCCTGAATTTATTTCAGGATCCACCCTTTTATCACTAATAGCTTGGATGCTGAAACAAGTTCCCAGCCTTCGCGCCGGCCACCGTAGCCACCTGGGCGAAGGTGAGGCCGCTTCGGCGGACGGGCAGCATGACAAAATTTGCATGTCCCCATACTATTTTTTAGTGTTCTTGAAATTCCTGGTTCACTTAAGAGTTAGTCGTTCAAGCTCTTTTCTCCACTTTTCCGTTCCAATCAAGATATCCAACATATACCGCTTACCACTACGTAACAACTGTGATTGTTCTGGATACAAGTGGAATAACGTTTTTAATATCGTCTTTGCCGTTTTGATCGGCTGAACATTCTGATGATCTGTAATATGAATAAACACACCCTGACAGCGGTTACCCTTATGTTTAGGATTTTCGGCAATTCTTGGCATCGAACGTGGCTGAAATGTTATTGGTTCACAATACAAACCAGGTAGTTTTTTGCTATTCAGCTGAGTGGCCAACTGCTCTGCATCAACCCATGGTGCCCCGAATTGCACAAAGGGATACAATGTACCGCGACCCTCCGAATAATTTGTTCCCTCCAACAACACCGTCAACGGATATGCATACACATGATCAATGCTTCGTAAATTAGGTGATGGAGGAATAAACGGTTGGTTAAAAAACAATGCATCATCGCCCGTACATGAAAGTACTGTAAGGTCGGCGCCAATGTTTTTATTTTCCTGTTCCGCAATTGTCCCGATCGTTAACCCATGCAAAAATGGTGTATGTACCGTACCCAAAAATGATTCACAACTTTTATCAAGACGAGGTCCCTGAGCGCCCCAACATGCCAACGGATTAGGGCGATCAAGCACAAGAACAGGGATGTTTGCAGTTTTGGCTGCTTGCAACATATACGCAACGGTGCTCAAATAGGTAAAACATCTGACCCCAACATCAGGAAGATCAATAACCACCAGATCAAGATTACGCATCATATCACTGCTTGGCTTAAAGGTATCGCCATGCAGCGAATGCACAGGACAATGCCAAACGGATGAAGATTGAGATGAGACGAGTGTTGCAGCAGAACTGTTACCTAACAAGCCATGTTCCGGACTTAGAAGCGCAGCAAGTTTCGCACCACACTTGCTATCAACAGTCCACTGATATAACACATCAGGCAAAAAGCATCTTGCTTGATCTTTGTAGACAACACTCCCATTGTTACACAACAATCCGAAACGTTTGTTGTTCAGGTAACGTCCCGGGCCTTGTACAAATGTATTAGCACCAACAACAGTTTGCCTCGTTAACAAATCTTCCACATGCTTGAGTAACGGTTTATGAAATGACCCAGCATCAATACAATAAGCCCTCGGTAACAGAAGTTTTTCTAATGGGTGTCCCAATGACACGCTAATCACACGGTCCCGGAACGGCTCCAGAACTTGTAACCAAGTTTTTTGTACATCATTCCATTTCCCAGCACCGTAAAAGAATGTTTGTACAACAATATAATCATACTCATCAGTTTCTACGTCGTTTTTCAATTTCTCTACGCTTGTTTCATCAAGAGGATTGTACACATATTCACTAACATCAACACCTTGTTGCGCCAATAATTGTGCCAAATGGGTATGGGCATCGTGCATAAACCATTGTTCCATCGGACGAATACGCGGTAGATCAACCGATGCCACCACAACACGTCTGCCGATAAGCAAAGGCATTGGGTGATCAACGGTAACACATCGATGTGCAAGATAGGTAGCGAGTTCACATTCATTCAATTCAGGCATTATTTGAACTGGTGCCGACATCCATTGATGTTTACATGAATCAATGTGGTTACACATCTGTTCAAAATCCTGTTTTTTATCACTCGGCCACGCATCATAGGTTTTTTGTAATGATTCAATCAATTCGATTTGACGTTTGGCTGTTCCAGAAAAAATAATAATATGTGCTCCAGCATCCCACGCCTGCATAGCCGCTTGCTCAAGCGTTCGTCCCTCTTGTACAGCCTTCATGCAAAAATCATCGGTAATAATCACTGCATTGGGATTATGTATTTTGATATCATTGACTGCACGACGTGACAACGAGGCAGGCACATCATCGTACTGTGCATGTCGCGCATGAGTCGTCATCACACATTGCATACCATCTTGCAACAATGTCTTAAACGGTTGAATGTTTCGTTCAAAATCATTATCATGCTGTGCGATTGCTACGCTAGCAAAATGCGTATCTGCCCTACCTGCCCCAAGCCCAGGAAAATGTTTGATTACTGGAACAATACCATAAACCATCAATCCTTTAGCATATGCTGTAGCATATTCAGCAATCTTTACAGGATCATGAGAAAAGCAACGAGTAGCAAGCACACAATTGTTAGGGTCAAACACATCAAGCGATGGTGCAAAATCCATGGTTATACCAACACTATGCATCTGATGACCAAGAAGCATGCCAGCCAGAAAGCAGGCATTCCGCTCACCTTTGGCCAATGACCATGGACTTGGCACAGAAACAAAGTCCCCCTCTTCATTGGGACGAGATACAATGCCTCCTTCCCAATCAATGGCTATGATCAGCGGTAACAATCCAAGCTTTTTTGTTTCCTTTTGAAGAAAGGTAATAAGTTTTTTTGCCTCCATGCGATTGGCTACATGACTTGATTGCAACATAACGCCAGCTGGACGAGTTTTACTGAGCCACGAACAAAGTTGTTTATGCGCAACATGTTCCGGCAACGTTAGAATAAACCGTTGCCCAACATCACGAGCATGAATGGAATTGCTTACGCATAATAAAAAAATAACACATGCAATAAAAACATATGCTCGGTTACTATTCATCATCACCCTCTCTCTTCACGCATATCTTATAATACGATTGGTTAAGTATGTAATATCAATCATCAGTAGCACAACAGTATCGTTCATTCAATAACAACGGCTTCATGCGACCAGCCATTATTGAATTACACAAACAAAAGTAGTACTATAGCTGCCCACCATTATAATCTCTTGCCCCCCACTATGAGGTATTTATGAAACTTAAAAAGATTGTCTTTTCTGCAACATATATTGCTTTAATCGCAACAACAGCATTCCCCATGTTTTCAAATTATGATCCTATGATCATAGACAGTATCGGGGAAGATCCTGCAAAAGCGAATAGCCGTTCTTCATCATCAAGTAGTACCTTTGCCAACAACTGTAACACCCCCGAAAAGATCGTCCTTTACGGAACTGATGGCACTGTATACATCTCCCGTGCAGCCGCTAACACATCACCAACCATCAGAAACATCCTCGAAGACAACGCGGATCCTTTTGATGGAGTCACAGTCCCATGTTCTCAAAAAAATCTATCCAGAATAGTAGTACTTATGGACTTGATTGTTATATGGAAAGAAATGAAGGGATATAACAATCAAAACATTATCAAAAAACTTGCAATGATCTACAAAAGCTATGGCTTACAGGATATTATTGAAATAAAAGCAACAGTAGAGTTCCTTGACCATTTACTACTTTCTCAAGCATTTGTCGTTAGAAACCAATCAATTCACTAAAACATTCCGTCTTTATATACGTAAAAATGCCCACGATTATCTCGTGGGCATTTTTATTATCAATTAAAATTCAGATTATAGCGAATGCTCTTGAATCTTATTTTGAATAACCCGTGGCTGTCGCTGGCAAATAAACTGTTCAACTTTGTTAATATATTCAAGTAATCGAGCTTCATCAGCAAGAATATTGCAATTGGCATCCAACACAAGCACCGGCACATGTTTAAGGCTTTCAGTAACACCTTCATGTTCAATGAGAAACTTGTCATGCCAACGGCCAATGTGTTCCAAATAATCAAAAGTAATATTCTCTTCACCTTTGCGATTACGTTTTTTAATGCGATCAAGACAAGCTTGAGAATCAGCTTTCAAATACACAAAACCCAATGGTGGCATATTCTTTTGTAATAAAAAATCGGCAACTTTTGAATAAATTGCCCATTCCATGTCACTAAAGTATCCACTGGCAAAATCATTGTAAGCAAAGCAGTAGTGACCTGAATACACCGATCGTTCCATGAGACAATGAGGATTGCCTTGTTCCAAAACTTCATCATGATCCTTAATGCGACTAACCATCGCCAAGGTCTCAATGGTGTACGCCCAACGCTTGGGATCTTCATAAAAACGGCCAAGTAACGATTGCCCATACGACTGGCCAGACCAGTTAGTCTGCGGTTCTTGGATAACGGTGATTGCTGGACAAAACTTTTGTAACAATTTTAAAAACGTTGATTTACCAACGCCAATGTTTCCTTCGAGTAAATACATTGACCGGGTCCTTTTAATTTTTAAAAAAATAAATGGTGATTTTTTATTAGTATACGGGATGAAAATTTAAAGAACAAAAAATGATTTTTTATGACTAAATTTGTTAGGTAAATACGCAAACAATGAAGCCTTTTGCCCTTGTGAACATTTTACGGTAGGCTTGGGGAGTATTGGAAATTGAGATGGGTGCTGCATTAAGTCACACTCTTTGTTTCAAGCGGCATAAGCATTCCTTTTGTCATCCTGAATTCATTTCAGGATCCACGCTAACCTTAACCTTAGTAAAATGGATGCTGAAACAAGTTCAGCATGACAAAAAAGGCCCATTTTTAGAATAAATCAAAGGAAACCCACATGGCTGCACCAGCAGGCGAAATGATTTACGGAGCACATCCCATTATCGAACTTCTTAAGGCAAAGAAGCGCAAAATTCTTACCATTTATACAACAAGGCCCTTGCCTAAAGCATGGGACCGCATTGTTCGTTACCTTCCTGCTCAAAAGCCAACGATTCAATATGTTGATCGCTCAGTACTCGACCGCATGGCTGGCTGCACCGATCATAACAGTATCGTCGCCCTAGCAACTTCGTTCAAATACACCTCTAAAGTGTTCGATCCAAACAAAAAACCATTCATTGTGATACTTGATTCACTACAAGACGTCCGCAACCTTGGCGCCATCTTACGCTCCGCCTATTGCACCGGGGTTGACGGAGTTGTACTCTGCAAAACCAAAGCTGCACCTCTCACCGCAGCAGCATTCAAAGCCTCTGCCGGATTAGCTGAACATATGGATATCTATGTTGCCTCATCACTTAAACAAGCAATTGCAGAACTCAAACAAGCTGGATATCACTTTTATATGGCTGTTTTGGATGGAAAGAACGCCGCCGAAGCATCTTACCAAAAACCCTTATGCTTGGTCATTGGTAACGAAGCGGTTGGGATCTCTCCTGATATCCGTAAGATGGGAGAGGCTCTTACCCTTCCTCAACGAACAGCCGATATTTCCTACAATGCCTCCGTTGCGGCAGGAATTCTCATGTTTTTAATCTCTTCAAAAATCAGTAAATTTTAGCATTTTTTAAATTTAAATCTGCCATTTTTAATCAAATATATCGATTTCAACAATATATTTTCATCAACCATTGATTTTCTATCATCAAATAATTTACAATGAATTTAGAGATTGAAATGTATGAGAAAATAGCCGGACAAGCTATGGGAAATGCAGTTCCCTTCAGTGGGTTTTGCCTTCCCAACACCTGTCGCTCCTGTTATACGCATCTTCGGATGTGTATATACAGCCCTCAGATGCTATATTGTGGCTAACCGATTTAATGCTAACATCGTTGTTTGATACTTTTAATTAAGTAATCATCTATTGGTGTTCGTTCTTTCGGTAACCCATGTGTAGCCTGCCCGGCTTAAAAATGGCCGGACAAGCTAGGAGTACCTGTCGCTCCAACTATTGCATCCTTGCTTGGATGCACATAGTCAGCCCCTCAGATGCTATATACGGTGATTAACCCTCACCGAGGCAACCGATCAGAGCATAACGTCGCTGATTGATGCTTTTGATAAGTGTTCATCGGATTGATGGTTGCGGATCTTGGTAGCCTGATATAGCTTGCCTGGCTTTAAAAGCCCTTCGATAATTGCACGCTGCAACTACTGTTGCAAGATGCCATTGCCGACGGGCTTTTTTTATTTTTCATTATACTTCGAACGAATTATGTCTTTTCAAACCATTAATCAAAAATGGAGAAAGAAGGCGTTGGACTCTTTTTTTTTTGACTCATCTCAAGAATATATTTAGCTTCAGTAAAGCCATGTTTATAGAACATTTCAGCATTGGGAGCATCAAGAATGGCCTTACAATGTACTTGAATAGCATCCTTATCATTAGGATTACAGAACAAACACATTTTCATTAAGTAAAAATGTGCATCGAACCATGCTAGCATGTTAAAATATCGACAATTTTCATAATCAAGAACAAAGTTAAACATTTTTTGAGCAAGGGCCTTATTTTTTTTATAAAAACACATTAGCCCATAAAGACTACAAGCTCCAAGCCATGATAGCGGACTATCCAGACGAGCATCTGAATCATTTGCAATAACCAGGCTCTTTGTAGATAACACCTCATTGAAGGTGTAAAAAGGGCCTTCAAGCAATAAATCAAAATATGTAACATCTTGTTCTTTTTCATAGTAACTAATGGGAAGCATGCCAACAATTTTTCTGGCAAGATTTTTTAATATTTTCTTTTGCTCGTCATTCAACCCCAAACAGTTACATCGTTTCGATACTGCCAATGCGAACAGATTTTTAATAAGATCAATATTAAGAAATTTGTTTTCAATCCCTCCCTTAACCAATTTCCGAACCTGTTCGATATCAAACAGGTTTTTGCATAGTTCCTGGTAAAAGGCTATTGCCTCTTTACTATTAAAAGCCTCTGCTGATGATCCTACCGTTAATGGTCCACCTTGATTGCATAGTTTTTGTGCACAGTAGCTTTTCATTACAGCAAACAAAAGCAGTATCACCAATACGGTCTTAAACTCCCTCATCGAGAAGAATCCTTAGTTATTTAATCCACATCAATTTTTTATGATAAATTTTTATTGGGAGCGCCATTGTATCATCACAATCGAAACATTTAAAGCTCGGACGAATTTTTTGTTACATAGAAACGATTTCGGAGAACTTCATGCAAAATAGTGACTTTTAAACCGTTATACACCTCATTATGGTTTGGGCAGATTAGGTGATATACTACCTAAAGAGAATATAAACAGAGTATCTGGGGTTACTATGAAGAAAATCACTATCGGTATCCAAACTTTTCTCACCTCTTTAACACTCTCTTCTGTATATGCCGCGGAACCCAGGGTGGCACAATCAGAAGGCGCAACAGTAGAAATACACACAGAATCATCGCACTCAAAACAACTCTTGTCTTCTGCTCAATTTGCTCAAGAAGAAGACACTGATCCAAATCCACAAGATATTGCGATGGCCAACGTAACACCATCATCAACACCACCCCTATCCTCTTCATCCGAATTTCCATCATTATCAGCATCATCCGATGAACTTGATGTTTCTCCTATATCAGATAACTCTCACGATAATGATCATCATAACAACGACGATGTGGTTATGCACACGCCAGAACATGCATTACTCGATGCCCTAGACCATAAAAATATTAATGAAATACAAAATCTTCTTATACTTCATCCACACCTCATTAACAATCCAATCACCAATAATCAAACCCCTCTTCACATTGCAGCAAAAATTGGCGATCCTGAAATTGTTAACGTTCTTTTACAATATGGCAATGATCCTACAATTATAAACGATGAAGGGCTAACACCATACCAAGTTGCCAAGAATCCAACGATTCAGGATATGTTGCAAGCGAGAACGACATTATGGGAAATACTTTCAGAACCAAACTCAGAGACCCTTAAAACATTTTTGGATGATTATTGTCAAAAATTTCCAACTATACTTACATGGAGCTCTGAAAGTAAAGGCACCCCACTGCATGCTGCCGTCATGAGTAATGAATATAAAATAGTTAAAATACTTTTAGAATATAAAGCCGATCCAACGAGTAGAATGTTTATCGAGTTAACACCAGAAGAACTCGCCCATCACAGAAGTTTTACAAAAATTGAAAATTTATTAAGCCGCTGGCAAAAAAAAAATTTTAATAAAAAAAAACAGCATTAACAGATGATTGCGATAGCACCACAATACTTCATAGAAAAGGACTTTTTATGAATGATCAAAAGGCTGAAACCAATCAAAACGTTCTCGAAGTGTTTTGCCAAGACCTCACCAAACGAGCTCGCGAGGGCAAATTAGACCCGGTCATTGGTCGCAATGATGAAATCCGTCGCGTTGTTCAAATTCTTTCGCGACGCACCAAAAACAACCCCGTCCTCGTTGGCGATCCTGGTGTTGGTAAAACAGCAATTGTCGAAGGCATTGCCCAACGTATTATTAACAACGACGTCCCAGAAAGCTTACAAAACAGACGTATTTTATCACTTGATTTGGGGGCACTCGTCGCTGGAAGCAAATATCGAGGCGAATTTGAAGAACGCATCAAAGCAATATTAGATGCTATCGAAAAAGAATCAGAACACATCATTTTGTTCATTGATGAACTTCATATGCTTGTGGGTGCTGGGGCTGCCGGGGGTGGCATGGATGCCTCCAATTTACTCAAGCCGGCTTTAGCTCGTGGCATTTTGCATTGCATTGGTGCAACAACTGCTGTTGAATATAAAAAATATATTGAAAAAGATGCGGCCCTTGAACGTCGATTCCAAAAGGTTTTGATCGAAGAACCTTCCATCCAAGATGCTATTTCAATCCTGCGCGGGCTCAAAGAACGCTATGAGTTGCATCACGGCATTCGTATCAAAGACCAAGCCATCGTCAAGGCAGTCAACCTGGCGGCTCGGCTGATTCCTGATAGGTTCTTACCCGACAAAGCCATAGACCTTATTGATGAAGCAGCAGCAATGGTTAAAATGACCATCGATTCCAAACCGGAGATTATTGATCAACTCGACCGTACGATCCGACAACTGGAGATTGAAAAGGTTGCCTTAAGCAAAGAAAAAGATGATGTTTCAAAAAAACGGCTTGCCGAATTAGAAAAAGAACTCGCTGATTTGAAAGAACAACATCGCACGAAACTTGATCAGTGGAAAAAGGAACGCAAACCAATTGAAGAAATTCAAAGGCTTAAAGGACTCATTGATTCTGCCAAAACTGAATTTGCACAAGCAGAGCGCATGGGTGATTATGCCAAAGCCTCAATGATCAAATATGGCAAGGTTGCGGAACTTGAAAAAAAATTGGAACACGAACAAGAAACACTCAAAAAACTCAAAACACACATGATTAAAGAAGAAGTTGATGAAGAAGATATAGCCGCAGTACTCGCCCGTTGGGTAAAAATACCAGTGGAAAAACTAAAAGCTGATGAAAGCCACAAACTCATTGAGATGGAAGCTGAGCTTGGCCGTCGCGTCATAGGCCAAGATGAAGCTATTACCAAGGTAGCCAATACTATTCGTGTTCACCGCACCGGTATTGCTGATCCCAACAAACCAATTGGTTCATTTTTATTTCTTGGTCCAACCGGTGTTGGTAAAACAGAGGTTGCCAAAACACTTGCCGATTACCTCTTTAGTGATGAACACAAAATGATTCGTATCGACATGTCTGAATACATGGAAAAACATGCGGTTGCACGTCTGATTGGCGCTCCTCCTGGCTACGTTGGTTATGAAGAAGGAGGACAACTGACCGAGGCCGTTCGTCATCATCCGTACAGTGTTGTTCTATTTGATGAAATCGAAAAGGCACACCCGGATGTCTTCAATATCTTGCTTCAAATTCTTGATGAAGGTCATTTGACCGATGCCCAAGGCCGAACCGTTTCTTTTAAAAACTGCATTATCATCATGACTTCAAACATTGGTTCTGATCTGATTTTGGAAGCGGGAGACATTACAGCAAAAGTTCGTCAAGAAATCGAAAAACTATTGCATAAAAACTTCCGCCCAGAATTTTTAAACCGTATTGATGAAACAGTATATTTCAGATCATTAACCATCGATGACATGGCACACATCGTCAACGTTCAACTAGCACATCTGAAAGCACGCATGCTTGAAAAGGACATCACCCTTGAAATAACCGACAAGGCAATTGCTCATTTGGCCGAAACCGGTTACATCAAAGAATTTGGTGCTCGTCCTCTCAAGCGCGCTATTCAGCATGCAATTGTCAGTCCTCTGGCTGTTGAAATGTTAAAGCATCCAGAGAAAAAGAAGTTTATGGTTGATGTTGTTAAGGAGGAAATAAAGGTCAGTTAACGCCTCCCACAAAAGCACGTATTTTAGGCTTATCATCCAACGAATCTTTGTAAGCATTATATGATTCAACGAGAGCTCCCTGCTCCACAAAATAAACATTGTCGAGCAACCCGTTAACTAATGTCATATCATGGCTGCTTAGTACAATTGTTATTCCAGCTGCTTGTAATGTTTTGATGCTATCTTGCACCATTTTTGTAGTATGTGGGTCAAGTGCCGAGGTTGGTTCATCAAACATCAACAGTTGCGGTTCCATACACAGTGCTCTGGCTATGGCAACCCTCTGTTGTTGCCCCCCTGATAATTGATGCGGATACGCATCAGCAAACGTATCAATGCCTAAAAGCTTAAGTTTTTCTAATGACGTACTCACTGCTTGATGATAAGATATTTTAAGCACAGTAACTAAAGGATGCACACAATTATGCAACACCGTTTTATGGGGAAACAAATTCAGATTCTGAAAAACAAACCCTATTGTCTTCGCCCTTTGCAACGCCGACATTGTTTTTACATCAATTCCACTAAGCAAAATTGTGCCTTTATAATTAGTATTGAGCTGAGCAATACAACGCAACAATGATGTTTTCCCAGCGCCACTTAGTCCGATAAACGTTGCTATTCCTCCGTGAGGAATAGCAAATGAAACATTATTCAATATAGTGTTTTTATTTATTGTAAGTGTTAGGTTTGATGCTGCAATCATAGGTAAATTCCTTTTCTATTTTTTTTGTAAACACCCAAAGAATCGATGTCAGCGTTAGATACAAGAGCGCAGATGCCCCATAACTACTAACAGGATCAAGTGTTCTGGCACTGATGTTCATGCTTACCCTTGTTATTTCGACACATCCAATCATTGAAAGAATTGATGTTTCCTTGAGCAAGACAATCAGTTCATTAACCATTGATGGCAATACGTTTTTAAACATTTGCGGCACGATAATACTCTTAACCGCATGCACCTGGCTGTAACCAAGCACAGCACATGCTTCCCATTGTCCAACCGGAATGGTATTCAATCCACCTCTAACAATTTCTGAAACATAGGCAATTGAATTACATCCCAGCGCAATAACCCCTGCCACACACGGTGAAAGGCTAACGCCGATTATTTCAGGTATCACAAAATAAATAATAAGCACCTGCACATAAACGGGTGTTCCTCGAATAATAAAAACATAGAAACTAACAAATGGGCTTATATAGTTATTCTTAAGTTGCTTGCACGTTACAAGCCCGCCAAACAAGCCCCCAACAATACCAATGACCATTGCAGTACACGTTGTGACAACCGTGTAATAAGCCCCTTCAATAAAAAGGGGCCCTGCATTGATAAGGGTAAAAAATAGTGCACTAAAAGCCATGATTGCCCTCCTGAAACCATTTGTACTCAAGCGATGGCAGCGTTCCATTTTGCTTAAGCTGTGCAACGATATTTTTAATTTTTTCTATAAGTTGCGTATTCGTTTTGTTGATTCCTATCCCATTGCCAAGATCCTGCTGTTCTGGTGTTAATGGAATATCAATTGTTGTAAATTCCGGATTGGAGGCAATCAACGCATGCGCAACCTTCGGTTCAAGGACTGCTGCAATTGATTTACCATATTTAATATCCATAATCAGATCAGGAATGTTCTCAAGCTGCTTGATCGTCAAAAATTTGTACGATGATATAACTTCTTCCTGTAAAGTTCCTGACTGCACGCATACCGTCTTGTTATCATGATGGTTAAGATCTTCAACCGTTTTGACCCCCGCTGGAATATGCTGCCAAAAAATAAGCGGTAGCGTTGTCAAAGACTGTCCACTGTAATGCACTAATGCAATTTCTTTAAGCCTGCTTTGTGTGATTGAAATCCCTGCAACAATCATATCAACCGAGCCCTGCTTCAGGGCAATGATAAGTGCATCAAAGGACATGTCCTTGATAATCAACTTTTTACCAAGTTGTTGAGCAATTTTGGTTGCAACATCGATATCGAAACCGACAACAGCTCCGTGCTCATCAAACATTTCATATGGTGGAAACCCTGCACAGGTTCCAACGATTAGCTCGTTTTCATTTTTTTGTCCACCACATCCAGTAAGAAGTGTCAGTAGGCTTGTAATATGTAACGTATATATAATTTTTTTTATTGTTTTAATCATAGTTTTATTCTCTCATTAAACTTTTAACCGTTGTATTCGCTAACTCTTTATAGCAATACAATGCATGCCGTACGTTGTAACGAATACAGCATTAATACGTGCGACAAAACACTAATGAACAAATATTCATAGGTACTTGTTCAGCACAAAAACATACAAATGAAAAATGAAAATTTAGAAAAAATAGATATTTACGCGCGGACTGCGCGACGACGAAGAGAGAATGAAATTGAAGAAATAGAAACGGTTGTTGCAGAAATGGCAACATTATTCATAAGCCAAGTGACTTTAAAAGACGATTCGGTCAGTGTTTTCATTAAAATACCTCCTCGTATTTGTTAAAAAGACCGAAAACTTACGTATTATTGATTAGTATATCCAGAATATCGATAGAATCAAAAGAGCTACAAAATCCCATCAAAAACGATTTTTTAAAAAAACTTATTGTCCTAAAATCCCCAAAATCGAATATTTCAAATGATACTTCACCGATATATTCACTAATTTTTTTTATATGCTTCTACATCCAGCGTGAAAAAAAAGTTACTCTTCCAACGAGCAAGCATTGTTTTCATTGTTTGAACCACAAGAGGGCCGCCACATCCATATTTTGAAATATAAAGTCCATCACCCAAATAAATCGCATAATGTTGAGTAATCCCATCACTCTGAAGTACAACGCCATCACCCGCTTTTAGATTTTTCTCATCGTTTTCAGAAAATATATAAAAATTGTCGCTTTTTTTAAATTCATTTTTACTTTTCGAATCAAAGAGCACCTCTTGAAAAAAATCTGCACAATCTCTATTTTTATCTTCACTGTCATATAAAAGGTATTTTAAAAGTCGGTCTAAAGTATCCTTGGATAATTTAATATCAGTGGTTTCCCATCCCCTGTTTTTATTCAGAATACTTTTTTTCACACATAAACAAGCATCAGATTCTATATAATTAAATTTTTTAAGCGTCATAAGATGAACGTATGAAAAATCTTTCTGATAAATCACGACCTCTGATCTATACGTGATCTGATCCTTTCTAACACCCTCAATAACAACAGTCACATACTCGTAAAGTCCTACCACCATTCGATATTGTGGTTCTATTCTCATTGTTATTTTTTGAGAATAAACACTGCTCTCATTAAGAAATAAAAAAAATACGGTGTAAAAAATTTTTTTGATGAAACTGTTCATAACAACAACTTCACATTTTGAATTACAAGCCCCAAATTGCTTCAATCATCATTCCATTTTATCGAACTTCAATTATAGTAATTCAAAATAAAACAATGGCAAAAAGCCTATCAATTACAGCAAAATCAATATATTTATGGATATCAAAAATTCATTGCCCCAAAATCACAGAAATCATGCTTTCCATCGGACGCTCTATAACATCAGCCAATAGATGATGGATTGCCTTAAACGTTGCTGCTTTTAAAACAATGTGCCTGATTTCATATTTTTGAATGCGCGAAATTAGTGGATATGCGGGGCCTAAAACGTGAACTCCTAGTTCTTGCTGCTCATTAATTTCACGAAGCCGTTGTGCTAACGCATCAGCATCTTGATCAATACATGAAGGATCTGAATGCTTAAGCTCAATACATGCAAGCCTACTGTATGGTGGATAAAAACTCTCTTGCCGCATCTTCATTTCTTGCTGACAAAAGGCAAGGTACTGTTGCTCATTAAGGTACTCAAATATTTCATGATCGCGCATTGCTTGAACAATTACCAGGCCCCCCTTGCATTGTCTGCCCGCACGCCCTGCTACCTGCAGAAGCTGCTGCAAGGTCGTTTCAGTTGCATTGTACACGGGAAAATGCACATTTAAATCAGCCCACAAAACCCCAACCAATGTAACATTGGGAAAGTGATACCCTTTAGTAATCGTTTGCGTCCCGACAAGAATATCAATCTTGCCTTCTTGAAATAATGCAACCGTCGTTTGCCAGGTACGTTTTTTAATCGTTGAATCCAAGTCGGCTCGCTCAATGACCGCAGCAGGGAAGAGCTCTTGTAAAATTTCTACCACCTGTTGCGTTCCAATTCCTTTTTTAAGCAATGATTTTTCTGGCGCAGAGCACGTTGGACATTGCCGTGGCATTTCCTTAGTATGATCACAATAATGGCATCGCAACAATTGCCGTGGTGTCAGATGCAATGTCAAACTTACTGAGCAATCAGGACACTGAAAAATAAAACCGCATTCACGACATTGAACAAAAAAACTATATCCACGACGATTAAGAAAAATAATAATCTGCTCTCGCCGACTTAATCGGTCACGTATTGCCAACTCTAGTTCCTGACTAATCCAAAAAGCGTTTCTTCGTTTTGTCCCTGTAGTTGTCAACAACACTTTACGTATCGTAGGAAAACCCCCTGCAAAGCGCTTAGTAATTGAGAACGTCTTCCACCCATAACGCTGTGCATTGTATAAGGAATTAATTGATGGGGTTGCTGATCCAAGTACAATAGGAATGTTATAATGCGCTGCACGCCAGAGGGCAATTTCTTTACTGTTCAGTTTTGGATGCTTTTTTTCAACAAAACCCTGTTCGTGCTCTTCATCAACAATAATAAGCCCTAATGATTGGATAGGTAGCATAATGGGTAAATGCACTCCCACAATCAACATAGGATCTCCGCGGACAAGCTTGTCCCACAGCAATCGTTTTTCGGTAATTTTGCTCGCTGAATGAAACCCAAAAATACTCACATCACCAAGTTGCTGACGCAAAAGATGCTCAAACTGCAACGCCAAGGTAACCTCAGGAAACATCAAGATAACACTTTTGTTTTGGGCAATGGCAGAGCGAATAAGATACTTATACACTTCGGTTTTACCTGAGCCCGTTACCCCATGAACCAACGTTGGAGTGTATGCTGATTGATTAATCCGTGGCATTACATAATCAACCACGGATTGCTGCTCATCGGTCAATGTAACAAGTCCAGAGCTCTTAGCATCAGAATGGACAATCACCTCATCACTTGCGTGATGTTCTTTTAAAAAATGTCGAATACGTTGATAAAAATAAAGTGGTCTTAGCAAATAAAAATCTGAGACCTTTTGAATAAAACTGCCATATAAAGAATCTTGTGGAAACGGTTCAAGTCCATGAATATTTTTGATAGTAAACGTAACATCATCGGGCAATACGCAAGCACACTGAAGAACAATAGCACTTTCATAGCGACGTTGCAGCGGAACACGAACAATGGCCCCGGGAATAATCTTATCTGATAATGCTTGGTCAGTAACCTTATACCACAAAGACTTCTCAAAACCATTAAGCAACACCACGCGTGCAAACATATATTCCTATGGTATATTCACCGGCTCATGAATAGTGATGATGATTTTACTAAAAGGAAGTGGAAACTTAAATTGATCCCAACTTTTTTTAAATGTAAAAGCCCACTGTGGGTTACATTCTATATGGATCAAAGGAACATGCGCCTTCTTTGCCAAATACAACAACCCAGGTTGCACTTGAAATGCTGGACCTCGAGAGCCATCCCCCACCAAACATAAGCGCCCTGTTGTTGTAAGCTCATCCAAAGCTTTTCGTACAACCGACACTGATGATTTATATGAAGAACCATAGATAACATCAAAACCAAGTTTTTGGCAAATAAAACCGGCAAACTTCCCATCACTACTTGGGCTCACAATGCAAGCGCCGTGCGCTCGTCGTTTAAAGAAAAAAAACATTCCACTAACAATTTGTTGATGCCAAAAATACATAATCCCTTTGTGCTCTTCCAATGATTTATTCATTCCCGGTGCATGTACAATACGCAAGCGATATGTCCAAAAAAGAAAACGTATTGTCGCATACAAAAGATTTTTAAAGAGAAAGCTTAAAATTCTCCCTTTTTTTATTTTTCTGATGATAGGCTTGAACAATCTCATAAACATCGCATGAGTTTGATATGTTAAAAAAAGCTGATACAATAAAAATTCTCTACGTTGTAAAATAACGCGAATGCAAAAAAGGACAAGGGTTTTGAAATAATGTCTTCAGTATCTTCCTCATCATTTAAAGTTCACAAAAAAGTCCTCGCTAATGGACTGACCATTCTTACCAAACCAGTTCACCATGTTCCACGAATCGAAACACATCTTTGGTATAACGTTGGCTCAAAAGATGAAGAACATCACGAACGCGGCATGGCGCATCTGATTGAGCACATGCTTTTTAAGGGAACTAAAAATCTTTCTGAGAGCGATATCAATGTCATTAGTCAAAAACTAACAGCCGATGCAAACGCTTTTACGTCTCAAGATTATACCTGTTATACGTTTCGATTTCCATCCCATGTATGGCAGGTTGCACTTGAACTTCTTGCCGAGTGTATGCAAAACGCAACATTTAATCCTCAAATGTTGTCATCCGAACTGAAAACAGTAATCGAAGAGATACGCCTGTATCGAGAAAATTATCAAGGAGCATTATTTGAACAGGTAATAGCAGGATTATTTCCTGAACATCCTTACCGCAATCCCATTATTGGTACAGCTCATGATTTAGCAAGCCTGTCTCGTGATGCCCTCTATGCTTTTTACAAACGACATTACCATCCGGCCAATGCGGTACTCGTTGTTGTTGGGGACGTAAACCCAGACGACGTCTTCAAGACTGCAGAACAATATTTTGGCCCTATTCCATCACCTACCAACTACACGAAACGACGCCTCTGCTTTCAGGATGATCTTGTTGCTCGAACAACAATGCTCTACCGTCTGACAAGCAACCCTTGGTTCTGTTACACCTACAAAGTTCCAGGGCTACAAAAACAGCAAAATCATTTGGTAGACATTGCAAGCCTTATTCTATCGGTCGGAAAAAGTTCTCGCCTCTACCAGCGATTGGTTAATAAAGAAAAGGTTGCCTCTGACATCGACTGTTCCGTCTATGACCTGTTCGAAAAAGGGTTACTCACGTTAGGCATATGGCCAGCTAACAACACTAACCCAGGTATTATTGAAGAAATTCTTATTGAAGAATTTGAACATTTAGCAAAAAAACAAGTACTTACATGGGAATTTGATGCCGCCAAAAAACGAACACAGGTTGATTTTTCATCATTACTTGAAAGCACCGAGAAACAAGCGTTTGTCATTGGTAATTCATATTTAGCAACACACAATGAATCGTTCATTGAAAATTATTTAGACGCGATTGCACAAACAACGAAAAAGCAGCTTCAAGAATTTTTCGGAGAACATTTTAGCCCTACGGTCTTGCATAAAGGTTATTTATTACCAGCATCGGCACAAGATCTTAAAAAGCTTATATCCTTACATCTTGAAACAGAATCATTCGAAAACAATCTTCTTCAACAACATCAACGTACCGAGCCGGTGCAACAACCTCAATGGGCTCTCCGCATTAACCAACCCCCTTTGAGTAATTTTTCATTCCCTAAACCACAAACGTTTACGCTTCCAAACGGCCTTGAAGTTATTTACCATAACAATCCAACGGTCCCTCAAATCATTAGCGTATTAACTTTTAAAGCTAATTATTTATATGAGCCAGAAAAGCACCTGGGACTTTTTGGATTCTTGCTCCGAACCATTACCGACCGAACCCAGGAACATGATTCTGATGAATTTGCCAAGCTCCTTGAATCGCAAGGAATCTATTTGGGAGCCGGCACCGATAACATTGCCTTCCGTTGTATGAATAATGACTTTGAAAAATCGCTCAAGGTTCTTGCAACCATTATTAAAAAACCATCTTTTGATAAACATTCCATTCAAAAAGCACAACATCAAATTCTAAGTGAACTTGATGAACTCTGGGATTCACCAATTGACTTCCTTGATCAAATTGCCAAAGAATACATTTATCAAAAACATCCGTACCATAAAAATCCACTCGGAACTAAAGAGAGTATTAAATTAATTAAGAAAAAAGATTTAGAAAACGCATATAAGCAGTTTATCTCACCATATCAGGCAAATCTCATCGTTGTTGGGGACCTAACGGATATCGATCTTCAAGCCTTAACCACCAAATATTTTTCTTCATGGGAAGGCCCAACCGTTCAAGATCTAACCTATCCACCACTACAACCATACACCCCCGGACAGATGTCACTCGCGCTTGACCGAGACCAAGTTGTTTTAGGTTTTGTTGCGCCATCAATTTCACGCAAAAGCCCTGAATATAACGCGCTTGCCTTGCTTGACACCATTGTCACCGGTGGTGTTCAAACAACACCATCATCACGACTTTTTCAGCTTAGAGAAAAAAGTGGGCTGTTTTATACCATAGGTGGATCACTCGTGTATGGCTCACGTGAAGAACCTGGCATGGCATTTATTAAGACCATAGTTACCAATGACAAGGCAGAACAAGCAAAGCAACTTATCCTGGAAACCATTGATGATGTCGGACACTTTGGCATCAGCCAAGAAGAATTGGATTTAGCAAAAAACTCGCTCTTTGCTGCTTCAGTGGAACTCTTTGAAAGCAATGCCCAAATTGCTCAAACATTTCTTTTTCTTAAAAAACTTGGGCTTAGTTTTAATTTATTTGACAAACAGGGAGAATTATTGTCTATAATAAGTATTAGTGATGTTAATGAAATAGCAAAGCGTCTTTGCAAAAAAGATTTCATTTCCGTCATTCAAATAGGGAGAAAGAAAGAGTAAATCTCGAGATGAGTCGTCGTTGTAAAAAGGAGAAACCCCTTAGAGAAAGGAGCCACTAACATGGCAAAGAAGAAAAAAGCAGCAAAGAAGGTAGCCAAGAAAAAGGTTGCCAAAAAAGGCAAGAAAGCCAAGAAAGCTAAGAAAGCAAAACCGGCAAAGAAAGCCAAGAAAGTTGCTAAGAAAGCTTCGAAGAAAACAACACGCAGAATGAAAATGCGCGTTATTTTCGGCAAATAATATTCTTTGCACAAGAATTAAAAAAGTGATCCGTTTTAAACTCGCGGGTCACTTTTTTTAGTTTAGAGGAATTTTATGAAAAAGATTAATTCGTTCGTTGCCTTACTCGGAACCTGTCTTCTTTTGATAGTAGCCTTCATCGGCTATCGTTGGTATTCAAAACGCTACATGCCATCCAACACAATTGAACGCACCTTGGCCATCATTAAACCTGACGCCGTCAGTGCGCACTATACCGGTAAAATTATTGATCGTATTGAACAAGAAGGTTTTACCGTCACTGATCTACGCAAGGTTACCCTTGAACGAGAACATGCTGAAAAATTCTATGAAATGCATAAAGGCAAACCTTTCTTTAATCAATTGGTCGATTATATGTCCAGTGGCCCCATCGTTGTAATGATTATTGAAAAATTAAATGCTATCCCCGAATGGCGTAAACTGATGGGCGCCACCGATCCTGCTAAAGCAACCGAAGGAACCATTAGAAAATTATTTGGCACGGATATAACAAAAAACGCTGTGCACGGATCCGATAGTACAGACGCGGCACAGCGTGAAATTAAATTCTTTTTTGCAGATCGAATGATAAAATAGCGCTATTTCTTCTTCACAATAAAGATTCTCATAGGTTGTGGTGCCGGCGGATTGAAGAATGTATCTGCAAAAACAGGGGTAAAGTTGTTTTGAATAAATGTGTCAAAGTATTGCATCTTGTCATAATATTCTTTGCGTTCTTTTGGAATCCTCGTATCAAGACTCTTTGCCCACTGCGATAATCGAGCAGGAATTAATTTAGTAGGTATCCATCCACCCAAAAAAGCACACGTCTTCACCCACCGCACCTTCAACGTGAGCCATTTTTCAAACCACCCACGAGCACCCCAATTGAATACATAAATAAACAGACCACCTGGTTTTAACAGTTTATGCACTTCTGGTAAAATATCTTTGAGGTCATTCTCAGTTAATATGGTATTCGGTAATGAATACAAAACAATATCATATTGAGCGACATTATTTTTCGATTGCCATTTGCTATTAAACCATGCTTCATGGAAAGCAATTCCATTAATCAATACACACTTTGGATCGCTGTAATCAATAGTAACTTCTTCTTCGGTCGCAAACTCCTGATAGTTTTTTGTGAAATTTTTAATTAATTTTGTAAAATCACTAGGATTTCCCTCAATGACTTCACCAGTGACACTGCCAACAGTTCTTGCAGCTTTTTCCCTCTCCAGCAAACGAAATAATTCCACCGTCATGGCCCCATCACCGGCGCCTATTTCAAGAGTTCTCAGCGTGTCTGCAGGATTCAGCAATTTGCTACTTTTAGCTTCTTTAACAATATTTTCAGCGATTTTACGAGATACACGAGCAGATGTTGCACAAAATTCCCCAATCGGATTTTCCTTACTTCTCCATGAACAACATCCCTTCTTGCCAGCCCAAACAAAAGGCTTGCTTCCATAGGCAAGAATACCTGTCACTAACAATACCTTCATACATTTCTTCATGGTAGACAAACGAGACATTATCACGCTACATTCCTTTCATCATAAAAAAGATAGGTACCAAAAATTTGGTACCTACAATAACGAAGGAATAGAATTTTGCAACTAAATTATTTTTTATTGCTTTGTATCTACATTCTTTGAATCTTGAAAAACTATTTTCACTTTTTTTCTAGCAAGCTGTGTATTCACATAGTTCCTTTCTTCATCCGATAAATTATTTTCGTTAAGATATAACTTCTTAAGTTTTGGAAGATGATAAACAAAGTCTGGAACTTTTGTTAGACCACAACATTCTAAATGAACAACAGTTACCCCTTGAAACAATGATGACGATGCAACTATTTGTTGTGTTATCCGAGCTAAGGTTTCTGCAGTTTCTCCACTAAGATCAAGTTCGCCATTTTGCATTTTCTCGACTATCTGATCATAATTCTTTTTGCTGAAATTACCGGCAAAAAACTGTCTACATTTTCGTACACGCTCTTTTTCACTTTCATTTTTTTTCTCTGCACACATGCCCAATGAAACAGAAAGTACAACAGGTAAAAACATAACAACTTTTTTTAACAAAAACATAGATAGGCCTCCTCGCAATGAGTGATTAACATCGTTTCCCCGGAAAAATATATTTTTCCGGGGAAACGATACATAGAATAGTCATCAATGTCAAGGCTTATCCTTATGTATTTTTAATTCGTTCAAATATTCGCTGTGCTTTTTTGAGTGATTGCTTGCACGTGATGAATCCCTGCCATGGATCATCGATTTCTTCAAGCCGTTTAAAAACACTTTTGATGGTAAAGCATTGCGCTGTTTTGATTTTATCTAATTCATCCCATGCCAAAGGTGTCGCAACAGAGGCTCCTTCTTTTGCCCTCACCGAATAAGGAGCAACACCCGTCTGCGCAAATGCATTGCGACTAGCATCAATGTATAATCGACTACGTCGCTTATTGAGTCGCGCTTCTGTCGTCAATTGCTTTGGTTTTTTTTGTGCTAGATAATCAGAAATAGTCCGCGCAAATACACGAACCTCATCAAATGTCGCACGTCGGTCTAATGGAACAACAACATGAACCCCGCGAGAGCCTGTTGTCATAACAAAAGACCTCAATCCAAGACCCTCCAAAAGATCATGCAACTCACGGGCTGTTGTGCGCACCAATGTAAAATCACTGTTCCCCGGATCCAAATCAAAAATCATGCGATCGGGATAATCAAGCTTATCAATTCGACTCAACCAAATATGTAGCGTAATGCATGCCTGATTGGCAAGGTATGCCAATGTTGCTGCATTATTACAAACAACGTAGGTATTTTTGCCACCTTCTTTAGGAATAACAACACGCTTAATCCATGAAGGGAAATACTCTGAAATATCCTTTTGATAAAACCCCTCATCCCGAATACCATCAGGAAAACGATGCATCGTTACAGCACGATTTTTCACATAAGGAAGCATGTACGTAGCAATGCAAACATAATAATCTATCAGTTGACCCTTGGTAATCTTGGTCGCAGGAAATAATACTTTCTCAGTATTGGTCAGTTGTATCGTTCGACGATTAAGGGTTATAGTTTTTTCTATTTTTTTAGATACCTTCTTCATACTCGGGTCCCCCTCCTCCTTGGTAATTTGTTCCATGGTACGGCCGGTTTTTGCTGACGCATGCTCATGAGGAAACTGCTTACCGGAAAGAACCGCATGCTCATCATTCATTTTTAACAACAACCACTGCTTACCTGCGCCAAGCTTGGTTCGAATAAGGGCATACCCACCTTGTAACTTTTTACCCTTCATCCATACCTCAATGCGTCCATTTCTATAACATTGATGCATTGGGACTGGTTTGTCATCTTTCGTTTTGATATTGCGATATGTCCCATAATCCCAAATCATAACAGTACCAGCTCCATAGTTTCCCTGAGGAATCACCCCTTCAAATTTTGCATATTCATAAGGATGATCATCGGTCGGAATTGCCAAATGTTTTTCGGCAGGGTTGGCGGATGGCCCTTTGGGAACAGCCCATGATTTTAAAACACCATCAATTTCAATGCGCACGTCATAGTGCAAGTGACTGGCTGCATGTTTGTGAATAACAAAGATTCCTCG
>CAYUQI010000001.1:106703-132507 GCA_964446935.1 uncultured Pseudomonadota bacterium | reverse complement strand
CAAAGCACTTTAAAATACTATAGAGATCTCAATTAAAAAATATAAAAAGAGGCACACCTGAGCTCAGGTGTGCCTCTTTTTATATTTTTTAATTTTTTATAATCATTCATTTTTTGGATTGTATACCCCGGATTCCCTCATCGCTCTTAACAAGTCAGATGCATACTTTTTAATGAGCTCATCAGCTTTTACTATAACAAATCCTGTTGACTCATAAGCAGGGAATGTTCCCTGAAATTTATGATTCATACACGACTCTCTTACTTTATTTATTTCGACTATAATCTTAGAATCATTATAACCTCTTTCAATGGCTGTTTGAAAAATTAGCATAGCATACATAGGTATTTCATATGACTTATAAAGTGGCAAAGCCTTAACATCCACACCATCAATATCATTAGCAGCACTCTTGCAATCTTCATTCTCGTACTTTTGTATTAACTTTATTTCTTGATTTACTATCTCTAATACTCGCTTAATTGACGGCGTAACAGTAGTAATCAAGTGCTTTTCAATTGCCCCAATCTTACTCTTAGCAGCACGCAACTCAGCCCATTTTAAGCTATTGTTCGAATGCTCAGCAGCTACCAACAAAGTACCAGTAGACAAGAGACAGCTGACTATAAATGTCTTACATATATTTTTAAATAAATTCTTCACGAAAAACCTTCTATTATCTTCGTTAAATTAATTCGCTAAAATTGATTCTCATAATAATCAACCATAATAGATGATTTCCAGCATGTAAATCTATTAATACAAAAACAATATGTTTTGGCTTATTTTTTTTAAATATTCAATTCAAATAAGAATCATAAGATCATTTAGATTAATTTTATTAATTTTTGATACTTTCTGCTCTAGAATAAAGTTAGTTAAATCTTATTCATACCCTGTTTTTTCTAGTTCATCAGCCAATGCAGGGCCACCCGAACGGATGACTTTGCCTGCTTGCATAACATGAACAATATCAGGTGGAAGATATTCTAAGATTCGTTTGTAATGAGTAATAACTACAAAGGTCATTGTTGGCATTGCCTTTTTGATAGTTGTCAGAGCGTTACACACCATTTTAAGAGCATCAATATCAAGTCCGGAATCAATTTCATCTAAAATCGCAAGTTTAGGCTGAAGAACTGCTAGCTGTAACATCTCTGCACGTTTCTTTTCACCGCCAGAAAAACCAACATTGATGTGGCGCTTGGCAAATTCCTGATCTATTCCAAGCAACGCTAATTTTTCATTGAAATAAGCATTGAATTCTTTTACACGAAGCTGTTTTGTGGTTCCATCATAGAGGGCATTATATGCTTGACGCAAAAAATCTTTGAGCGGGATCCCTTCAATCTCAACCGGATACTGCATAGCAAGAAAAATTCCTAATTTTGCTCGTTTATCAGGAGATAACGTATTGATAATGGTGCCATCAAATTCAATAGATCCTTGCGTAATGGTATACCGAGGATGTCCCATAACGGTGTAGGCTAATGAGCTTTTACCAGATCCATTAGGCCCCATGATGGCATGAATCATCCCTTCATTGACGTCTAGATTAACGCCGTTGAGAATTTTTTTATCCTCAATAGATACAAAAAGATTTTTAATGCCTAGCAAGACTTTTGCCACTGATTGGACCTTTTGGTTATAATTAAGACGAAGCGTAGAAATAGTATAAAGAGCAAAGAAGCTTAATGCAACCTGACACGCTACATTAAGCTTCTTTGCTTACACTATCGTTGTGACGTTATTTCTTAGCTTTTTTCTCTTTTCTCTCTTTTTTGGCTTTCTTTTCCTTCTTTACTTTTTTCTCTTTTTTATCTTTCTTCTCTTTCTTATGCTTCTTTTCATCTTGTTTGCCAGATTCATGGCCAATAACACCACCTGTTATACCACCAATAACACCGCCAGCAGCTGCACCACCACCACCACCAGCTGCAGCACCGATTCCAGCACCAGCGCCTGCGCCAATAAGTACTCCGGCCACTGTCTTTTCTTTTTTGGTACAGCCAGCAGAGCACAGTAATAGGGCGACCAAGGTTGCCGATCCTACAACATGTTTAAACTTGTTCATAGATTCCCCCTCTCTGTTAAAAAAGTATGTTTTTCAATATCTATATTTATACTAATAGAAAATAAACAAGAAAAGAAAGAGTTTGGGAAAAAACACTGTTTTGAGAGCACTAAAAAGCAAAAAGCCCAGTATTTGGAACACTGGGCTTTAGATACAAAAAAATCTTAATAATGAATTTTATCGAGAACGCAAGGCTGTTCCTGGTCGGCAGTTTGGACAATAACGATAACCAGAAGCTGGACTAAACGTTTGTCCACATTCACGACAATAACGCTCACGAATCAGTTCACCACCACACGAAGGACAGCTACGAGCATCGGTTAAATTTACTTGTCTATTGCAATTACCACACCATTTTTGTCTAAGACGACGATTCTCATCTCGTATACGATCAAGTTCATGTTGACGTACAGCCTCTCTACGTGATTGAGCTCGAGCAGCCTGTTCACGGTCTCGGTCTTCGCGTTCTTCATCAGAAGATCGACCAATGCTACTACCAACTAAACCACCAGCAAGACCACCGATAACCGCACCAACACCAGCATCATGCCGGCCAGCAACGGCAGCACCTATTGCAGCACCAGAAGCTGTGCCAATAAATCCACCAGCAGCTTCATCTTTGCCGCAACCGCTCAAAAAAAGAGCACCAAGTAACAATAAACCTATAGAGAAAAAAGATCTCCTTGTTGTCATGTGCAACATGGTCATTACCTCACATTAAAAAAAGTGTACGTTAAACCTTTTCAACTACCTGTTTGTCAATCCAACCTATTGTTGTATTAACGCGGATTTTATAGAAATCCCCCGACTCTTTTAAGATAGCAGTTTCTTGACCTTCAGACAACTGCTGCAGGGTTGAAAATGTCTTACCAGGACCAGACATAAGCGGTGCTGGCGTTGCAACCACCACCCCATATGTTTTAAATTGAAAACTGTATTTAACAGCCAACATCGATGCAGATAAAGCCTGCAAAATGAACAAAACTACAATGATTACACGTTGTTTTCTCTTGTATAAATATCTCAAATAGAAAAAAAGCATCAGCCATACTATCAAAACAAACAACTGAAGATGTAGCAATGAAACAGCTTTAACCGTTGAAATAAACGTATTTTTAAGCGATTTGAAGAATGACACGATTTGGGCAGCGGCCGAAACCTCAGAACCCGCTTTGTCTGCATCACCGGCTAACTTTTTTTTAACTACTTCAATGTTTTTATTCAGCTCTTCTCGGCCAAAAAGTCCCCAGTTGCGTTCTGCTCGACGCCAATACAACAATGCGTAACCGTATTTACCAAGTTTAAAAGCACAGTTTCCCAAATTATAATGAACGGCAGGTATCTTGTCAGAAATTTTGAGGTACTGTTCATATGCCTTTACATACTCGCCTTTGGTATAGCAATCATTTGCTTGAACAAACAATTGTTGATCGGGGATGTTGTTTTCCACACCAAAACAACCAGACCCCGCCAAAACCATGCTTATCATTAACACTATTGATTTATATCGTATAGTTTTCATAGGTCACGCCTACTTATTTAACATCAAAAACCAATATTTAGACCGTTTAAACAAAGAATCTCGATCAGATTGATGCGCAAGTTGCGATGCAAAATGATATTGAGCACAAACATTTAAATAATCCAAGAATTCACTAATTTTTTCTTTCTCCCAGCCCTCCTGTATCAACCGTTGCTCAATCCATTCCTCTGACACCAGTATCACATCAACATTGTATTTTGACGACAAAAATTTTAAAAAGAATTGATAAAGAGCACAAGCATCCCCCTTTTTGATAAGCTTTTCTAAAACTTTATCCTGCGCTGTATATTTCTTTTGTGAGGACCGTATAACACGATACAACAACGATCGAAGACGCATAGTAACTCTTGGATAGAACAAAACAACTGGCATAACAATCAAAAGAACCAATAACCACCATGCAAATCCTTCACCAGATTTTGCATAATCATGCAAATCTTCTTGAATAAACTGAATATCCTTAATGTCAGGTTTTTGTGTTGGTTTCTCATCCTCCGCTATGTCTGCTTGTATAGGTTGTGGAGAAGGTACAACAGAAGCTACTTGCCCTGCTGCAAGCTTTACTTCCAAGGGAAGAGATTGTGTCGCAAGTTTTTTAAATGTTTTTAATGATGAATCATAAAACGTAAACACTTGCGGCTGTATAGTAAATGATCCAGCCTTGTTTGCCTGAACAATAAATTCAAAAATCTTTTTTGATCCTTTGTAATCAGTTGTTAGATCTTCCTGCAACGATGTTTTCGATTCATAATACTTAAATCCTTCAGGCAAGTTTAGTTTTGGAATCGCAATTTGATCAAAATTTCCTTTTCCCTCAATAGACAACGTTAAGGTTAATGGCTCATTAACAGAGGATTCATTTTTATTTAACGTCGCTTGATATGCATTAAAAGAACCAATGCTATCAACAACACCTTGATATGATGGTAATGCTGCCACTTCAATTTTTAACTCATTCGAAGTAATTGTTCGTTGGTCAAAATGCACACCACCAAAAGCAAAATCAAACATCGATTGGAAAATATCACGACCTTGATGTTTGGGCCGAACCGGAATCGCTACATTTAATGTAAGCGGTGAAATAACCTTTTTACCTGCATCAATGGGAAATAAAATGAACCTTTTTTCTATCTGGTGATGAGGAGTCCCATCAACAGAAACCTCCTGCATTGACTCCTGTTTAATGTCCTTTGACACAAAACCAGCAAATGTTGGCATCTGCGCTGTCGAAACCTCGGCACCACGCGGACAAATGATTTTTAAGGTCAGCTCAAGAGGTTCCCCCACAACCACATGGCGTTTATTAACAATCAACTCGCAGGTTGTTTGGATATGTTGTGCCAAACCATCATGCGAACGTTGTTGTGCTGCCTGAGGAACTGCTTTTCCAACCTCTACGGTTATTGCATCTGAATGAATTGATTTATCTTCATAGTCTATGGATGCAGGACCTACCGAATAGGAGCCTTCTTTATTAGCACGCACCACAAAAATATAATCTTTTACATTGGAAACAAACGCCCCATTAACAATTTGAGAACTCGAGCCTTGTTGCTGTCCTAATATTGTAAACGCATCCAACCCCTGAACATTAACATTCCCCAAAGCCTTGTCGGCATCATGAACAGAGACAACAAGCCTAAAAACCTGTCCTTCTGGCACTGCATATATGGGTGTTCCCGTCTTGTTCTGAACAGCCTGAATATTCTTAATCGACAACTGGATCGAAGGCTCTTTGGCATAAACAACACACCAACAAATAAACCCAATCAAAAAATATATTCTTTTGACTACATTCACAGAACATCCCCCTTTAAATCATATGCTACCATGGTTTTTGGCCTTGTTGCGGTTGCTCATTTGTCTCTGCAACCTTTCGCAAAAGCAATCGTTTTTGTGCATCAGCCTCTGAAGATTGAAGATTCTCAAGAAGAGCCCTCAGTCCGCGCACTTCCATTCCTTCTGGCTCTTTTTCTTGATTTTCTACGCCACCTTGCTTAGTTTCATCAATAGATGGTTTTTGTTCAGATTGTTGTTCTTGAGGGGTACGATGATTAGATACATTTTGTTCTTTTTGTTCGTTCTTTTCGTTCTTAAGCTTATCGTTTTCCCCATTAGTGGGGCGTTCTTGAGACTCACCAGTGGCATCTTTTCGATTATCTCCGTCGTTTTTTTGTGCGCCTTCTTTTTTATCATGTTCTTTTTGTTCGTTGGTCGATGATTGCTGTTGATCCTTATCTTTTTGTTCAGAACCATCTTGTTGTTGCTGATTTTGCTGTTCCTGTTGTTTTTTTTGATCTGATTGCTGTTGCTGATCTTTCTGCTGCTGATTCTGCTGTTTCTGTTGATCTTTTTGTTGTTTATCCTGTTTTTGTTGTTGTTGCTGTTTCTGTAATTTTTCTTCCAACTTTTTTAATATCTTCTCTACATATTTTAAATTCGCAGCACCCTTTTGCGATTGATGCTCTTTATCAACAAACTTTTTATAGTGATTAATTGATTCTTTAACATTGGTAATTGAACGTTGCAAAAGTTCTTGATCAAGCATTTCTTGATTTTCCCAATCATGAGGTAACACACTCATTGCCTGCTGAAAAGAAGAGCTTCCTGCATTGAAAAGACACTGTTTTTCAAGTATTTCATGAGTGCCTATATGTTCAAGCGCTCGAGTGAAATTTGTATGTGCATCGTTAAACAAACCACCTTTATAATAAGCAACCCCGAGATTATAATTAATCTCAGGATCCATTGGATTATCAATCTGTTGCTGTTTCAACTGTTCAATTTTTTCTTTTGGCGTTAATGGTTTTGATGGGCCAAACAACGAAAACGCCAACCCAGTTGATTGAGCCATACAAGTAAACATCAATATCAACAATATCTTCATAGGTAACTCACTACAAAATCCAGTCTAAAGCCAAGCAGATCCAAGCGCATCCCAAAAGCCATGGATATTGATCTTGAAAAAGCGACATCTTTTTATCATCAAATTTTTCTTTCTCATAGTGCTTAATCAAGTTGGCAATGTAATCAATATCACCATCATCATACGTGGCACGAACATAGTGCCCACCCAAATCGGAGCATAATTGTTTAAGCATTGTTTCATTCAGAACCGAAAGCACAACTTTACCGCTGCTATCCGTTTCATGCCCAACCGGCTTACCCGTTTGATCGTATTTAGGAATAGGCGCACCTTCAGGGGTTCCAACACCGCAAGCAAACAACCGTAATTGTTCTTGAATAGCCTGTTGTTGAACGCTGCTTAAATTGAGTGAAAAATCTTCACCATCAGTAAACAAAACAACCAGCTTATTTTTTCTTTCAGGCCCAGCTTGGTACACTTCAAGAGCCTTGATTAACGCCTTATCAAGCGATGTTGTACTGGAGGAGATAAGCTCAGTATCAACATTATCTAAAAACATCAAGCAAGCCGCATGGTCGATCGTCAAAGGACATTGTACAAAAGCAGAGCCTGAAAAAACAATCAATCCAATGCGTTCAGTAGATAATTTTGATAAAAATGCTCGTATTTTGAGCTTGGCAAAATCAAGTCGCGTAGGTGATAAGTCCTTTGCTTGCATACTACGAGAAATATCAAGGACAATAAGGACATCACGCCCCTCTTGCACAACAGTATGTTCTTGTTTTCCCCATTGAGGTTGCAATAGTGCAAGAAATATACATATCACGCTCACACTTAATAGAACAGCCTTTATACCAAATCGCATCACTGAAAAATGTTTAAACATCGTTTGCTGTTGTAAAGGATGAACAAGTACTCGTATTACATGTTTCATTCGATGATAGTTCCGTACAATCGAAATAATAATCAGAAGGACAAGAGGAAGATAAATGATTCGGTCAATACCAGCCCAATGAATACCCAAAAAATCTATCATTACCATACTCCCCGCCATATTACCAGTCGCAAAACAAGCTCTAATCCGAACAGGAGTAATACAATCCATATAAAATTTAAAAATGCTTCATAATATCGATGGAAAATATTTGTTTGAATTTCAGTTTTTTCCAATCGATCAATTGTATCATAAACCGTGCGCATTTCTTTTGGATTGGTTGCTCTGAAAAACATGCCTCCTGTTTTTTCTGCTATTTTTTTGAGCAATGTTTCATTAAGCGGCGTTGGAATTTGAACAACCTGTTTAAACCAAGGGTGTATGCCATAACCTCCTTGAGCTCCACCAACCCCAATAGTATAGATTTTTATACCGAATTTCTGTGCCATAGTTATGGCAACATCAGGATCAACTTGCTCTGGTGGTGTCGGTTCACCATCGGTCAACAATACAACAATTTTACTTTTAGCTTTTGAATTACGAAGTCGATTAATTGCTGTTGCAAGCCCAGTGCCAAGCCACGTACCAGACGGATTAACAACGCCGATCTCAAGGCCCCCGACAATTTCTTTGAGCACTTGTTTATCAAGCGTAAGCGGACACCGAGAAAGCGCTTCTCGACCAAAAATGACAACCCCTATTGGATCATCAGTACGTTTCTCAATAAAACGAATTGCTTCGCTTTTGGCAACAGTTATACGAGAGCGACGATCATTAGTATCATCAAAAAGCTCCATGCTACCCGACACATCAATAGCCAAAACGATATCAATCCCCTCAACATTAATTTTTGAACGTTCATCAGCCCATTGAGGACGAAGTATTAAAAACAAAAGCCCACATAAAACAAGAAAACGTAATAACCATAAGACTTTTTTGTACCTTGTACTAAGCCCAAATTTTTGTTGTATAAGCGTTTGTGTCAACGCATAATTGTACGTTGGAGACTTATAGAATTTCAGGCGATATGCAACAATAAGAAGCAACGCCGGAATCAACACATATATAAGATCGAAATAAGCACAATGTAACATCATGGTTATGCATTAAGTTTTGCCAGTTCATCTTCAAAATAATGCTGAACGTACGAAACAAAATCATTCAGCGACACCGTTTCTTGATAAACCAGTGGTTTACCAATACTAATTTTAACGTTCCTAACAGATGAATCAATGAGCAAACTATTTTTGGGGTAAACCTGATGAAATCCTGCAATAACAATTGGAACTATGGGACGCTTAAGCTTTTGCGCCAATATGGCAAAACCAGCAAGCAGAGGAAGCATTTTCCCGTCAGCGGAACGAGTTCCTTCAGGGAAAATAAGTGCATGACTTTGATATTCTTTAAGCAATGTGTACATGGTAAGCAACGCAGTTCGAGCAGCGCTTCCAGATAATTTGTCAACCGTAACATGCATACGTCTCAAGATAAAACCAAATATGGGTATCTTATTGTATTCCATCTTACTCATCCAAATATGTGGATGAGAACCAACAAGCAATTCCACCAATGGAATATCAAGCGCTGATGTATGGTTTGCAAGAATAAGAGAGGGTTGGGCAGGAATATTCTCTTTGCCATACACAACAAAACGTACAAATGTGGCTTTGACAATAAACCACCCTAAAAAAGTTGTAATAACAAAATAAAAACGATTATTAAGACGAATTTTTTTGGGGAAAAGAGCAAGAAGTGCGCATAGGCAAAGACCGAGAGGAACAACCGCTATCCACAACGCATATGTAATACTTGTTTTTATAGCTAATGATACTTTTTTTAATGCCATTGTCGTTCAAACAAGCTCGAGGCGTAACGCTCTCGTCGTTTTTTAGAATAAAATACAAACAAAAAGCTAAGCCATATGTATTCGAATAAAAAAGTACTGTATTTAATAGTAATAAATTTAACGAGCATTGAGAATGTTGCAAAATTTTTAAGCATATCTGTCATAAGAGTATTGGCAAAAAGGACATGTGACAGATCCTGTTCAACAATAAGACTAAAAACATACGACAACATGACATCAAGCAACCACGCTGTTCCCAGCAGAAAGGTAATAAAGGGAATATTATAAAAAATCAAATTAACCGCACGCTCACATGCAGAAAAAAGATCTATAACACGATTTGATGAATCAAGCCAATAAAACGCGATGATAACCTGTAGCACTTTAGCAACAAGCAAAAGAATCCATGGGATTGTAGGCAATTTTGTAATACCAGCAAGCATTAAACCATAGATGCCGAGTATAAAGATGATAGAAAACAAAAACTGTAACTGAATATATCGAAAAAAGTATGCCTTGATATAAATTCTAGTATCAAATGAGCTATCTTTACGAATAAGAAGTAAAAAAATGACGGAAAGAACAAAACACGTCATCGACTGTATTAAGGTAAGAAAGACAACAATTCCACCCGGTTGAGCCCCGGTTTTGGCATGAAGCACCGTTGCTTTAACAATCAAATCACCAAACGACAAGAAGAGAAGAGCATCAAGTAAAACAAGCCATGCGAAGTTGGTGATAAATTCCAGTGAAGATCGCCAATATGTTGTAATCCCATTTTTAAGCATGGGAAACAGATTAAACGGATTAACTAAACCAACTGAATAGTACCAGGCTTTAATAATCGTATACATAGTTCCAATTATTCAAAAATGAGTTTGTAGTGTTGATGCTTAAGTTTAATATAATACACACTAAGCACTGAACAAACAAATAGGGAGATAACAAGAGAGAAAAACGTTTTCAAAAGGGGAATATCAAAGAACCCCATTAACCAAGAATAGAAATATCCAAGGATAAAAGCCACCAAAGATAAAACAGCAAAAAATGGTAAAAAGAATAAATACATTTTGAAAGTGGCCTTTAATGTAGATACCACAGCATTCAATGATCCATTTGAATCAAAATAAAAAAGCAGCCATGCAAGTAAAATTTGTGTAACGCCACAATATTTGAAGAGTATTAAAACAACTCCAATTGCCCATATACGCAAAATATAATGACCGAAATAAAAATAATCTTTACGTTCTAACGAAGGACGAACAGATAACATTATGAGGTACAACAATACCAACCACATCATAAAAACAACAAACCGACTCCATCCAAATGGACACCAATAGCCAAGGGCGAACAATCCAACAATCAACCACCAAAAAAGTCTGAACATTATTGTCATTGACCGCAGCCATGTAGCTACCGTTCCCAACAAACAAAGTTTTATTTGTGACCACGAGAACAAAGCCAAAGAGTCACGCCATGTAGATAATAATAAATCAAAATTCATGGATCAAACCTAAATAAACTTGAAAAACACCTGAAAGACAACCTCAATAGAGAAGAACCTACCCAAATCTCACGTAAAAATCAAATTAAGCTCGAAGCCCCAAACGAACCTTTTCAAATAAGGTATTTTTCAGCCTCGTTCAACCAAACCAAACTATATCGATTTTAAATACTAAATAATGCACAAATACCAATCAATATTGACAAATAAAAAATAATATTAATACACTAAAGGTAGCTTCAGTAAAGAAATGCTTTGACAAATACTTGACACCTGGTAAAAAACTAAGCTTATTAAGGACACAGAAAACATGAGATTTTTATAATTTTTTTCCCGGGGGCGGTGTGGGATGAGAAGAAAAAAGAGCATGAAGGACAATGGACCAAAACTACTTATTGTTGAGTCTCCTGCTAAAATAAAAACTATTTCTAAGTTTTTAGGCAAAGACTTTAGGATCATGTCTACATTTGGACATGTTAAAGATTTACCAGAGCGAACACTTGGTATTGTTCAAGATGAAAAAACGCACAAGTTTGAAATTCAATATAAACCACTCAAAGACAAAGCTTCTGTTATTGCCGATATTTGCAAACAAGCCCGCGATTGCAGCGAAATTCTTTTAGCCTCAGACCCTGATCGCGAAGGTGAAATCATTTCTTGGCACATAGGCCAGGAAATTGAAAAAGTATTTGCAGATCCAGCACGCATTCACCGAATTACCTTCAACGAAATCACCAAACCCGCCGTTATTGAAGCTATTGATCATAAAACTGACATCAATATGAATCTGGTTAACGCTCAACAAGCTCGCCGCATTTTAGACCGTTGGGTGGGATACGAGGTATCACCAATTTTGTGGCGTAAAATAAGCAAAGGACTTTCCGCTGGCCGTGTTCAATCGGTTGCTGTTATGCTCGTTTGCGATCGAGAAGCTGAAATTGTTGCATTCAAACCGGAAGAATATTGGACTATTCACGGATTATTTGGCATTAACAGCAAAACCAACTTTATTGCTGAATTAATAAAAATAGGCGCAAACAAAGCTGATATTAAAAATCAAAAAGAAGCAGACAGCATTGTCGCTGCACTAAAAAAAGAAACTTTTATCGTTACAAAAATTACCGAAAAAAAGCGTGCCAAAAACCCTCCAGCTCCTTTCATGACAAGCACATTACAACAGGATTCCTATAACAAACTTGGATTTTCTGTTGATAAAACCATGTCTGTAGCGCAAAAATTATATGAAGGCATTACGCTTTCTGATAAAAGCACCCCTGAAGCTCTTATCACCTACATGCGTACTGACTCGCTTCGTATCTCCGATACCGCATTGAGCGCAACACGCGAATACATTAACAAAGAATTTGGTAAAGAATATTTACCTAAACAAGCCAATGTTTATGATAAAAAAGGTGCGCAGGACGCACACGAAGCCATTCGTCCCATCGATGTCACCAAACATCCATCGTATGTCGCCAAATATGCCTCCCCAGAACAAGCAAAATTGTATGAATTGATTTGGAAGCGTTTTGTTGCCTGCCAAATGGAAGCCGCTGAATACTTTCAACGACAAGTAACTATTGAAGGCGGCAAATACATGTTCAGAGCAACCGGCTCAACGCTCATGTTTGATGGCTTTTTAAAAGTGTACATGATTGAAGAGGATGAAGAAGAAGCTAAAGCCGTCAAAATACCTAAAGAAATTAAAGAAAAACTTGAACTTAGCCTGAGCAAGATAGATCCTAAGCAGCACTTCACACAGCCGCCACCCCGTTATACTGAAGCCACGTTGGTCAAGGAGCTCGAAAAACGAGGTATCGGCCGTCCTAGTACCTATGCTGCTATTTTGTCGACAATACAAAAACGTGGTTATGTTTCCAAAGAGCAAAAAAAGTTCTTCCCAAGTGAACTGGGCAAAAAAGTTAATGATATGCTCGTCAAAAACTTACCAGACATTATCAACATTACATTTACCGCTAAAATGGAAGAAGATCTCGATCGCATAGCCCAAGGCGAAGCAGATCGTGACAAAGTACTCAATGTTTTCTATGACAAATTTAAAAAGGATCTTATTGCCTTTGGTGGTAAGGTTCAAGACCGACGAGCTGAAGAAACTGAAATTCCATGCCCAACGTGTGGTAATAAATTAGTTGTTCGCTTTAGCAGAAACGGTGAATTTGTCGGCTGCTCAACATTCCCTAAGTGTAATTTTACCTCAAACTTTAGCCGCACCGAAGATGGTAAGATTGTACTTGAAGAGCGAACCGACACGGCATTGGATCTCAATTGTCCTCAATGCAACAAACCATTAGTTCGCCGCATGAGCCGTTATGGTCCGTTCATTTCATGTTCTGGATATCCAGAGTGTAAATACATTCACCAAGAAAAGCTCAAAATGCCGTGCCCAAGTTGCGGTGGCGACTTAGTAAAACGTCGTTGGCGTGGTGGTAGCTTTTGGGGCTGCTCCAAATATCCACAATGCAAGTTTGCCATTTTTGGTGACGTTGATGAAACGCCATGTCCAAAATGCAAGAGCCCGTATTTGGTGATTACCAAAAAAGGTGGCGAAGTTAAAACCACCTGCCCCAATAAAGAATGTGGATATAGCAAGTAATAATTCTACACTCCCCCACTAAGTCATAGAAATATAATGTTTCTCATTATATTTTATTAATTCAATCATTTGATTGACTCGTAAATAGCCTAGTTCTTGTTTTTATTCTAAAAAATTGTCAACATATAAAAAGCATTTTTTATCACCTTTAAAAAAAGGAAGGGAGATGGTTCTATGAAAAGAACTTTTTATTATCTATTAGCGCTCTTTATTGTTATAGGAAGCGCGCTTCAGGCAACTTCAGGAAATCTTGATACTATTGCCGGTCCGGATGCCGGAAAAAGCTTGATACTAACTGGAACCCATTTCTTTGGGCCAGATCAGTATGCAAGAGGAGACATTACCTTTTTGTATGGGTTTAGTTTCTCTCAACCAGCAGGAGCATTCTCCGATACCCCCACTCCTGGTAACGGCGCCCCAGTGCGATTGAGAACTACTGGAACGGTTGATGGGGTAATGGATCTGCGAACAGGCAACGTTATTCTTGACAATGATTTACATTTGGGAGACTGCCAAATTATTGGCGCTCAAGAGTGGAACCACCAAAATTCTGTCCCACTTCCTCCATTTGCACATCGACGTAAATACTGTGGAAACCATTTTAATAATGAATGGGTCAATGTAGATGGATGCGGATGTATTCAACTCAATGGACATACCTTACACCTTTCTCACAATCTTACCATGACGTCTGGATATTTGGTTTTTGAATCAAAAATAGTTGGAGACGAAGGTGCGTGGAATTCTTCTTCCCCAATTGAGGGTATTATTGATGGACATGGCAATACCATTGATTTGAATGGCGGGGTAATTGCTTTCAATGGAGCACGTAACAATAGTCTGACAGCCAATAAAACAATTATAATTCGAAACGTAACCTTTAATAATGCAAATTCCAGGTCTTTTGAATTTTATGGATGTTCTGCGTTTATATTCGAAAATGTAACATTTAGAATTACCACAGATCAAACAGTTAGTGATCTGTTTCTTGCCGTTGAGCCACAGGATTTTATGCATTTTAGGTACAATGTTAATTTTATAGCGAATAATCCCAATGCAACCGCAAGCTTTTTTAACTCAGATTGGGGAGCTAGTTCTGGCGCTGTATTTACAACGGAAGCAAATACTAAAGTTTATTTTGGGCCATCAATACAAGTATCAACTTCTTTGTCAATGGACTGGGCATTTGTTGATAAAACATCCGAAATGATTTTAGACAATTGTAATTTTTACATCATTGGACCCGGGTCTCAGACTTTTACCAAGGGAATTCTACGTATCAATGGGAGAACAGGCATTATCGGAACAGGGAGCCTTAGCCTTGGTGATGGCATTAATCAAAATAACGATTTCGATCTCACAATAAACTCAGCAGCATCATTGATATTAGACTTACAAGGCTCTAACAAATTGATAATCAATAATGTTCGATAATTATAATTTTTATAAAAACGGAAGCACTATGAAGTATAAAATATATTTGACGATAGTTCTTACGTGTTGGTGTTTATCTGCAAATGCCGGCATTTATTTTCAAGGGCTTGAATCATCAACAATTGAGACTTTACATAATAACCAAGTATTGGATATAGAGGCAGTACGCAATGTCTGGCATGTTGACGGAACAATTAAACTGAATTGGCCAAGTCAATTAACAGGAAAACCGTTATATTTTGACAATGGTTTTTTAACTGATGGACTCTATACGTTGCAATTAACATGTACGTTAGACCCTAATAACACCTATTCTATTTACATGCCTGGCGATACAAGATGTCATGGCTTCACACTTGATGAAATTCCTTTCAAATGTTTGGCCAGAGGCAATAATAATCGATTCACAGGATTACAACGATTCAAAGAGCCAAATGCTATAACTATTGCTAACCATCAATCGTCACTGTCAATGGGCATACAAAGTGAACTCAATCAAAACATTGTGATGTCTGGTGGAACCATTGGATTAGAAGATAATTTGGGGCTTGGTGACAATGTACTATTGACCGGTTCAGGAACGGTTAATTTCAATTCATTTAATCTTTCTACTGGCCAAAAAGCATTAACATGGACGGATACCCTCCTTTTTGTTAACGCCAAAAATCTTGCCCTTGGCGCTGACAGCATTCTTTACGGCCAATGGATCTTCCAGGGGGATGCGCTTATTCTTGGTAACAACAATGAAATAGACCTTTCCCATGGTGCAACTATTTGGATTAAGAAAAACACAACCGTAACCATGTATGACACCATTATCGGTGGTCTAGGTTCAGGTAGCATTGTCTTTGAAGATGAAACATCACAGTTAGATTTTTACAACGTCAACATTGATATGGACCGCAACTATAATTTTTCCAATGGTGGTATTTATGTAGAGGGGTCTTGTCTTGTTAACGTAGGCCCTTATTTGATGCGATTCGATCAAAATGCTACGTTAACCGTTGACAATGCAACCATGTATTACAATCCACTTGATTACAATGACATCAATAACATTCGCTTTGGCGCTAACTATGAAACGCTTAACACCAAATATGTCACCTATTTGCGCGGTGGTTCTGTTCGCAAAGGAGATAACCTTAAAGTTGGCCCTCATAAGATTGCAGCCAACAAAAAGCTCGATCGTGAATTGATAGTCTCTCCCCTACGTCCAATGATTGTTAATGCAGATCCAGAAATTGACGGTGACGGTTTTGCCTATCAATTCGCCCTTAGTCCAAATACCGCACTTGTTACCATCGATTCTGGTCAATTGCTCAAATACAAAAACATCTTACTTAAGAGTTTCCCTGTAAGCTCACCAGGCCTCGCAATGGGTGATGAATCAACACTGATTTTTGGGAATCTGACAACAGTCGAAATCGGGGAGCATCAAACACTCACAACAACACTGTATTTTGAAGGTGCAACTATACTCAACGGCAAAGGCAAGATTCTAGAAATTGGTACCGGGGGTTCGCTTGTACTTCGTCCAGGTTCGTCGCTCTTGATTGATAATATCGGCATCAGGGGGATTTCTGAAAATCAAATTCGTTGCATGGATGATCGTTGTACCGTGTCATTAGGTGATGTGGTATGGGAACAAGACGGCGACTTTACCTACACACAAGGTGCTCTTTTTGTTAAGGGTTTGTGGGACATTGTTGGAACAGGAACCTTTGGATTCCAAACCAGCAAAACACTGTATATTAGTCGTTTTGGCACCATGCATCTTGATGAACGTATGACATTCTCCTATTCACCTCCAATTGCAAACAGAGATTTGATCGTATGCGAAAATGCCTATGCAACGTTGTCGATTAATGGTGCAACGTTGATGTCAACAACAACAGGCATGCGTTTTACTGGTGGTCGTTTAATGATGGATGGGTATAATTACATTCAAAATCCAGGCGGAATTTCCGAAAGCCAATTTATAGCATTTGGCAATGGAACTACGGCTGGTAATGTTAATGTTATCGTTGGGCCAGCAGCAACATTCGAAATACTATCAGGTAGCTTGTTGTACGATCTAGTCTAATTGTGCACATTTTACAATGCAAAAAGGGCCATGAACTTAAATTCATGGCCCTTTTACGTACGTCAGCATAATAATTTTTTAAGGATATGGATCGCAGGCGAGTTCCCAGCCTTCGCGCCGGCCACCGTAGCCACCTGGGCGAAGGTAAGCCCTCTTCGGCGGACGGGCAGGGGGACAAAATATCGTATGATCTTGTTTCTTCAGGGTTACGATTCTAATGGACCTTGTACTGGCAACCACCACTTCTTTCAAAACTCACTTATAAATACAACTGTTTAGAAACATCACCGGTAACTTCTTGAATAACTCCGTTACCAATGAGCAATACACGATCAAGATTCTGCAACATGGTTGGTCGGTGCGAAACGATAATAAGCGTTTTCTTGCCTTTAATTTCATCAATGGCAAGCCGAATCATGTGTTCTGAATCTTCATCCAAAGCAGAGGTTGCCTCATCAAAAATAAGAATATCAGGATTTTTAAGCAATGCTCGCGCAATGGTAAGTCGTTGTTTCTGTCCACCAGAGAGCAACGTTCCATTTTCTCCCACCATAGTTTGATATTTGTCAGGCAATACCTGAATAAATTCATGCGCATGTGCAGCTTTGCAAGCTTTGACAATTGCCTCATTACTTGCCATCGGATTGGCATATGCAACGTTTCGTACAATAGTATCATTAAACAAGAATGTGCGTTGCCCTACGTAACCAAGATGATCACGTAAGCTAACAAATGAAACTTTTGTAATATCATGGCCATCAATTAAAATTCTTCCAGATGTTGGATTAATAAACCCTAACAAAAGATCACAAAATGTGCTTTTCCCACATCCAGATGAGCCAACAATACCAATTGCTTCCCCCCTTTTGATTGTTAATGAGAGCGATGAAAAAACAGGGATATTTTCGCTGTAATTAAATGAAACATGCTCAAAAACAATCTGATTAGAAAATGTCTTTAATTCATTAAAGCGATTTTGTGTTGCAGGGTACACTTGATCAAGTACAGCGAAAATACGTTCAGCGGCTGCAAGACCATACTGAATTTCAGAATAAACGGAAATAATTTTTTTGAGCGGCTGATATGCCAATATCACAGCAGCAACAAAAGCGGTAAGCTGACCAGCGGTAATGGAACCCGCAAGTACCTGATGTGCTGCCACATAAAAAATAACACCACACCCCATCACGGCAATAGCCTCAACTAAGGCAGGCAGGATACATTCAACATGAACGTTAAACATAATGGCATGGAAACATCGGGCCAAAAGATCTTTAAACCGATTCTGCTCCTCTCTTTCTGCGTTAAATGCTTTAATTTCACGAACTCCTGTAAATGTTTCTTGAAGCATTGAACTAATGAATCCCAGTTGAGATTGAATAGCTAAAGAGGCCTGTTTGCGAGCCCGACCTAAATTTTTGATGGTGTAACCAATAATGGGTCCAATAATAATCAAAAGAATTCCAAGTTTGGCGTTTTGATAGATAGCAAACCCTACGAGAAACATTGCTTCAAAAAAGCTTCTGATTCCATCGCGAATAGCTGCACCTGCCGCCTGTTGAATCATTTGTACATCGTTAAGAAAATGAGACATGAGTTGCCCTGTGGTGCTTGATTGATGAAACGAAAGAGGGAAATTAATTATTTTTGAAAACAAATCATTGCGAATATCAATGGTCACTTTGTTATTCACCCAATGCATCGAATAACTCGAAACATACATCAAAATGCCTTTAACAATAAACACAGCAATAAAGGCTAAGATAAAAGGAACAATTAGATAACTGTATCGCTTGATAAAAATATCATCGATTGTATGCTTCAGCACATAGGTCGGCAAAGCAGAAACAACACCATACAATGATGCTGCAACCAGAGAAAAAACTAATGTTTTCCAATACGGTTTAGTGTATCCAAGAACTCTTTTTAAATGACTCATGTACGCTCTATGATATCGGCAGCCCCACAGGGGCAACAGACTCTTTGTAAATTAATTAATACGACATCCAGCCCACTATAGCAAAAAGTTTTGGATTTCTCCAATCAGAACACCCTCCGGCCCAATTATTTTCTACTTGTTTATTGACAGAATACATAAAGATGGGCTTTTGCAGATAAAAACGAGGCCCTGTAAACTTAAAGGAATTGTAGAAGTCAGGTCTTAAATACAGGGGGGATTTATGAATAGATCTATTCGTACCACACTTTTAGCCGTCAGCATCATTAGCTGTTGTTTGCACCATGCAGTTGCAACATCAACCGATTTGGTCATTGATGTATGTAAAGAACTTCAAAACGTTGTAACAACTGATCAAGGATATCAAGCTTTTGTTACCTTTTTTAACAAAGAATATCCAAGAACAATCGACTCAAGCGGAATCATTGTAGACGCTCGTAACATTTTTAAAAAGATTGATATTGTTGATTTTTTAAACGATTTGATTGAAGACAATAATGAAAGCTATGCCGCTCAACTAAAAGCAAAATACCAGATGCTCAACGATACAATGGGAAGCTTAGAGCTCTATTGTATGGTTGCAGACGAAATTGCAGAACGTCTAACAGAAAAGCAGATCCAACAAAAATATCCAAACCCCGTAGGGCTTCCTTTTAGACAGTATCTCATCGATTGCATAACACTCTCCACCAAAAACTTTACTACTGTTATTCAAAAATTTGACCGTTTTATTGAAACAACTTTTGTTTCCTAAGCATATCTAAACCATATAATTTCGTTTTAGAGGGGCGTTTTGAATGCCCCTCTTTCTTTTTTTTGCTTTTGAGCTACACTTTTGCTCCTTTAAATAGATCACACAAGGATATTATCATGATAAAAAGAATCGGCTTAATCGTACTCATAATGGCAACATCCATGCTATCAGCTCAAAACAAGGGGTTGGTCGATACCATTAAGCAACAAATAACAACATTTGACAATGAATTACCGACCAAAGTCGCTAAACTTTCTCAAAAACTGGACGTACAAACCCTTCTAACCGAAGGATACAATCAACTCGACCAAGAATTTCTCCAAAAACTTGCACTGGGAACAACCATTCCAAAAGAGAATCAAAACATCGTAAAATCCATAAACGCAGAATTACAAATAACAGCAAGAATGCGCTATCTCATTACCGACGAAGCATCCCAAAATGATAAAGCTCAACTATGTACAGCGCTCGTTAAATATTTGCAAACACGAAATGCTCGATTGTTGACCATATTAAACACTCTTCCTAATACTTAAATTATAGAAGTAACATAGTAAAGGGAGTGAGTTATGAATCCAATAGGTATCTTTGATTCTGGGGTTGGGGGGTTAGGGATCTTTAAAGAAATTGCCACACGGCTCCCTCATCATGACCTGATATATTGTGCAGATAACAAGAACTTTCCTTTTGGCGAAAAAACAGCAGAACAGCTCAAACAAATTAATGCACGTATCCTTGATTTTTTAATCACCAAGCATGATATCAAACTGGCAGTTATTGCCTGCAATACTTCATCCACGTCAAGTCTTGCTTATTTACGGGAACATTTTTCTATTCCCATTGTAGGGGTGGTTCCAGTCGTCAAACCTGCCTGCCAACTCACCAAAACTAAAAAAGTCGCCATCATGGCTACCCCTTTTACTGCTCACAGTGATTATCAGAAAGAATTAATCGCAAAATATGCAGGCGATACGCAAGTTCTAAGCATTCCCTGCGCCGATTTGGTTGGCTTGATTGAACATGGACAATTTGATGATCCGCTCATGATAAATACATTGCGTCGCTATGTACAACCTGCCCTTGATGCTGGGGTTGACGTTGTCGGACTGGCATGCACCCATTACCCCTTCGTCCGTCACCATATCCAGCAATTAGTAGGGCCCGCTGTTACCATTATCGATTCAAACGAGGCCGTCGCTCGCCACACCGCCAAACTTGTTGAACAAATGATACCATCAAACCCATCCTCGTCTCCAGCCTCACCGCATTACACTTTCTATGTCACCAAAGAACCTGAAGCATTTCAACGCGTTGGACAAATGCTCCTGGGGAACATGGTCAATAATGTAACACTGATTACATTGTAGTCTCTCGTTTTTCAAAATCAGACCCCTCCTTGTAAAAATTTATTAATTCACTATATTCTCGCATAAGTACTTATCGCGAAGTTAACAAACCGTCACACTATTACCAAAGAGGGCTTTTCATGTTTCATAAATCATTAACCTTACTAGTCAGTATCTCTCTTCTTGCTTCCACCGCATTGACTATGGACCAAGATAATAAAAGTAAACAATCGGTATCATCCCGAACAACAAAACAACCTAAAAACACAAGAACACTCACTGAAAGAATTAAAAGAAACAAACAGCTGCTTGATCAAATCAAAAAATTAACAGAACGCATGGATGCTGATGCGGCAGCAAATATGTTTATTCAAGGCTTTCAAAAAATATTCAATAGTTCATTCAATCAAATAATAGACGAACTGATATCAACAATGTTTGATAAGTTCACTCATACAGCGGAACAAACCTCAGAACCTCAAGCAGAAGAACTTGTGAGATCATTGATAAATCAAGTTTTGTCTAAAACATCAAAAACGATTTCGAATTTAATAGCGGACTCTGTATCTATTGATATAGCACTATCAGCCATATCACCAGAAGCAAGAACCACTGCAATGGAAACATTCTTCACCACATATATGCAAAACACCCTCACGATTGCAAAATCATTCAAAGATATTCAGGTAACAGTAAACCCAATACCTAATATCCAAGAAATTAAAGATCTCATACTACCGCCATTGAAAACAATCATCGATGAATCAATACAGGCTATGGCAAATGTACTAGCAAAACATTACGAAATCGACTTTGAATCGCTTGGGCTTAAACAACCGATTGAACAAGAAACAGCAGTAGCTGAAATAAAATAAACTCAAAGCTCATTGATCACATAAAAATAAAAATCGGAAGTCCTTTGTAAAAACCTTCCGATTTTTATTTTTATAGATACATTGATGATGATTTTGGAAAACTGGAAGTATAAAAATCATTTTTTCTGTTTTAATACCGAGTAATCAATGAAACATATTCTATTATCACGATCACTCATCAGCATATGCATGGTTGGATACTGTTTCGGCATGGATCAACAAACATCAGATAATCCTGGCACTGCGTTCATAAAACATACCATTGCCATATTTGAAGAAACTATTAAAAACTTTGAAACTAAATTAAGCCAAGATCCAAACTTTCTTGATACCCCAACGGATGAATGGAAAACAGTCCTGCTTCCTCAATCACAAGAATTAAAAGTTCTGGATAAACAACTATTGGATGATTTATCACCACAAGCGCAAAAGGCACTCGAGAAAATAGAAAACACTATTCCCTATAAAATAAAAAGCTCGCAGCTAACAAGAACAAATATCATTTCTAAATTCAAAGAATTAAAAACCGCATTGATTAAAGAAATTGCGGAAACGTTAGCAACATTTTATACAATTGATATACATGCCTTGGCGCTTGACTGACGCAGTAGTTTCCAACCACAAACCTCCATTTTCTCCTATTTTTTAACCCTTTTTTACTCTTTGTTAATTTATCCCCTGGTGCATCGCTCAATTCACCCTCCAGATGGAGGGCGTTTGCAAATAAAACCCCTCGAAGTACACTTATTTCCAATAATGATTCCTAGGGGGGTCTTAGGGTCATTTCCCATAAACAATTCTTACTCGTAGAGGGGGTTTCCATGGTAAAGCGTATAGCGCTTTCTTTCGCTTGTTCCAGCATGTTGCTTAGTGGTGTATGTGCCCAAGAAACAGCAACTCGGACAAATGCACCAATCAATGACAACGATGTCGTTATCCATTGTGATTTGGATCCTATCGAGGCAGCCAACCGTTATCTAAAGCTCATGAATGAACAATGGAATCGCATGCTCCAACAATTTCCAGAATATTTTACTTCAGTAATCAAATTGCAACCTGAAGTCCTAAAAATGTGCGCTGATCTTGATAAAAACGTTAAAGATAAAAACAATATAACTTCTGAAGAACTTAAAACACTCATAAAGCAAATGGTCGATTTTGTTAAACCATTGTGGCTCAAATTATTCAAGGGCTGCATATTGAGTCCAAAACAATCACTCGATATGGCCACTTACATGGTCATTATGAGTACTGTGGATAAAGATATTAATATCAACCTTCCTATTTCACTTTTGGATGCCTGTGTTGATTTTGCACCTATGATGCTCACATTAAAAACTGAAGCCCAAAAGATACAAATAGAGACCTCAGCCCAAATGCCAACAGAAGAGTTTGCAAAATTTTTGATAAGAATTCTTACACTTGTCAGCGAACAAATCAAGGCAACATGGGCCCAAGTGATACAAAAAAACATCATTGAACCCACATTAGCAGCGCGACAAATGCAAAAATTGATTATCTCTTCAACAAGGGCGTAATATCTCATTTATCTCAATTAAATCGTATATAAAGGGCCAGCTCTGTAATGAGCTGGCCCTTCTGTTCTTTGTTTTGGAAAAAATAAATCGATTATTTCCCTCCGGCTCTATGTTCTCAAAGCTCTTCCACTTGACACCCAGAATATTGATTGATAGAATCGAACAAATCATAATTCCAAAAGGCAAATCGCCTGATCAAATTTAACGTTTTTTTAGAGGTATTTTTATGAATCTCAATCATTTTTTGAAGAAAGCTATTTTTTTCTCTTTTTTGAGCATACAGGCTTTATCATTGTCTGCCGCAGTAAAACACGATTCCTTCGACATGGATGATATGGCGGATTTAAAACTAGCATTGGAAGACGAACTTGATGAAGAATATGCCGCCAATGAACCAAAAACAACATGGCAGCCAAATAACATCATTGTTATTGCAGGATCACCCAGCAGTGGGAAAACTAAGATGGCAGAAGGGCTCGAACCGTATCTGAAGTGTAAGAGCATTAGTATGGATCATCTCCCTCAAAAAAAATTAACGCAATCCCTTAATACATACAAACCAACAAAACAATCAATTAAAACGTATACTCCGCAACTTTCAACAAAAAAATCGCATGGATGGAATAGCTGCCATCTGGCAACAGTTGATGCACTCAATGAATTCTCGGGCGAAGTAGTTATTTGCGATGCCGTTTTAGCTAACGATGGAAGGCAAGACTTAACGAAAAGTTTTAAAGCAAAACTTGAAGAACAAGGACATAGGGTTTACACGCTTTTAATGTATTCACCACTCGATAAACTTTTAGAAAACATCAAAAAACGCAATCAATCTCACAACGAGCAAGAACATAGAAATATATGGACCGTCCTTTTAGATTATTTTGAGACATACTGCACAGCATCACCAAGACTAGAAAAGGGATCAATAGCAACCGCATTACCCCTCTTTGCATCTGAAAAAAGCAAGCTCTCAGACATCGAAACATTTCTCCGCCAACAACCTAGTAAAAGTAAGCGCGCATCAAAAGACAAAAAAGCTGTCTTGCAATGGATTGATCGTTTAAGATGGTTTGAGCAAACAGAAAAAAAACAATTTGCCCCGCGGACCTATAACAACTACGAATTCATCTTTATTAATTCGGACAACGCAGACAAGACATCGGCACAAATGAAAAAACTAGGCGAAGACATCGGGACATGGTTAAAAAGCCAATCGACAGATTAACCAATCTTATAAATACGGTGCTTGCCAACCTTGATAATCATCCCAGGCTTCCATTGAACTTCATGCTTAAAGTTATCAATTGATGTTCCATCAATCTCAATTGACTTTGATTCAATAAGGCGCTTGGCCTCAGAAGATGACGCTATGGCGCCTAACACCTTGAGCATCTCAACAATCCACAGCGGATTGGCTGTCCCGGCAGGTAACACCACTTCACGTGCTGCCGAATAGTCTTTTTGCTGAAACAATGCTTCAAATTGCTGTTGTCCTTCTTTGGCTTCCTTTTCTGACCAAAAACGTTTAATGATTAAAAACGCCATTTCTTTTTTTAAGTTCATTGGATGCAATGTACCTTGTTGCACACCCTGCTGCATACGTTCAATGTCCTCTTTGGATGTCCCACACAAGAGCACATAGTAACGCCACATCAGTTCATCTGATATCGACATCAGCTTGCCATATGCAACATCGGCCTTTTCCCACAACCCAACATAGTTACCATAACTCTTGGACATTTTTTGAACGCCATCCAAGCCTTCAAGCAGCGGCATCGTTACAATCACCTGAGGCTCATGACCGTAACACTCTTGCAAATGTCGCCCCATTAATAAATTGAATGTTTGATCGGTCCCGCCCATTTCAATATCAGATTTAAGCGCTACAGAATCAAAACCTTGCATCAATGGATACAACAATTCATGCATGCCGATAGGTGTTTTTTCTTTAAGACGCTTTGCAAAATCCTCACGTTCAATCAGCTGAGCAACCGTTGCTTTACCACAAAGCACCAAAATATCGGCAAAGGTCAACTTTGACAGCCATTCGCTGTTGTACCGTACAATTGTTTTTTTAGGATCAAGAATTTTGGTCACCTGTTGCAAATACGTCTGCGCATTATGCTTAATTTCTTCTTCAGTGAGCGGTGGACGCGTCTTTGATCGTCCCGTTGGATCACCAATACGACTGGTATAATCACCAATCAGAAAGGTAATTTCATGCCCAAGATCTTGAAATTGTTTTAATTTACTCAGAACAACAGCGTGCCCTAGATGCAAGTCTGGTGCTGTTGGATCAGCGCCAAATTTAATACGAAGTGGCTTGTTTTTTTGTAATTTTTTGATCAAATCTTCTTCTGGCAACACCTGTTGTGTGCCATGTTTAATGCTTTCAAGTATCTGTGTAGCAGTTTGTTTCATAATACATACCTA
>CAYUQI010000001.1:69087-106603 GCA_964446935.1 uncultured Pseudomonadota bacterium | reverse complement strand
TGCTTAATAAATTGCTCTGTCTTAATAATTAACTCAAGCAGTGCCTGTTGAAACGATGGAAACATAAAAAGAATCAATATAAACAATAACGAATAACGATATAACCACATAACCAACCGAGGAAATGGTTTGGACAGCAATGCTGTTATAATGTGGCTTCCGTCTAGTGGTGGAATTGGCAATAAATTAAATACTCCAAGCATAACATTGACCCACGCTGTCGCCGATAAGATTTGCATAAACGTCTTGACGACAGAGGGACTTAACAATGCTATCGGAAGATATTTGATACACACAAAACAGGCAAATGCTAATACAAAGTTAGAAAATGGACCAGCAAGAGCTGCAACAATTGAATACAATCGAGGAAATTTAAAGTTACGATGATCAATTGGAACCGGTGTTGCCCAACCAATTTTGAAAATAATCAGAAACAATAAACCAAGCAAATCTATATGAGCAACCGGATTTAGTGTCAATCTCCCTCGCTTCTTAGCCGTATCATCGCCAAGCCATGACGCCACCAAGGCATGCGAAAATTCATGAAATGACACAGCAACCAAAAACGCTGGCACAACAATAGCTACGCGAGCCCAAAAATCAAGCCACGTCGAATGAACCATAGCATCCTATCTGATTAAAAACTCTTGATTAAAAAAAGACGCTTAGCATCATTTTCTTGATGCTCATAACAAATATAAAAATGCTACCCAAGAAGATATCACTAATCACGGGAACAAAAAAGAGTATAAGGAAAATGATAAAAGAATAGTTTTCCAGCCAATCAAGCACAGACTGGGCCGAGTATGGCAATACATAACGCAATACTCGCCCGCCGTCAAACGGAGGCACAGGAATCAAATCAAGCACCCCAAAAAACAATGCTACATCAATTAATGTTTGCAAAATTTTAATGAGTGAAACAATTGCATACATAGGAAGCGCTTCGCTCATGCACAACCGCATAAGCCCAGCACCCATGAAGGCAAGAAGAAAGTTTGCCAATGAGCCAGAAAGCGATGTCATTATACCGCCAAGCCGATGATGCTTAAATTGACGATCATCAATCGTCACTGGATGGGTCCAACGAACCCCTAAAACAATAAGAACAATGAGTAACAAAGCGCGAGGAAGCATATCTCCTAATAGCCCACCAAGCACAAAGAATACAACCATAATGACAACGAGTCCGGTCAAATCAACGTGAGCCAAAGGGTTAAGCGTTAATTGGCCATCGTGCTGCGCCGTACGATCTCCCATGATCCGTGCTATGAGCGCCTGCACAAACCCTCGCCACGTAAAAATGATAAGAAACACCGGAAAGATAATCGCTATGTCATTAAGCACATCCAAAAATTGTTGTCTTCTGGACATTCGAGGTACGGTTCCTGATAAAGAAGATTGTGGAATAATCATAATTATGAGCTCCTTTGGCATATGATCTAGCATACGGTAGATTAAGAGCCCGGTCAAATGCATGAAAACCCTCACGCTCGTTTTTTTCTGTCGACATATGCTTTTTTTTCATTAAAATTTGCATATAGTGTCAAAGGGGATTTGAAAACATACAAAAATGTTAAAAAGGAGACGTCTATGAAAAAAAGCACCGTTGCTAGGGAAGAAACACAAATGCAGGCAGCTTCACATGCGTTTGGTTTTATTCACAATCGCATTTTTCAGCTCTTGTTTGCCCCTGGAATCTTGACCCTCATGGCCATTCTTATCTATCATCCTTCGCTCAATTATCCATTTCAATTTGATGATATTGCAAACATAACCAAACGATTTGGTATACGCTTTGACGACCCACTCACCAGATGGTGGACAAGCCCTCGATGGCTTGGGGATTGGCTCAATGCATTTAACTTTCAACTTGGTCGATTTGACCCATTTTATTACCGACTTTTTAATGTTTTTATTCATATCTTTGCAGGACTTATACTTTTTTACTTGATCTACAACCTCTGTCGTCTTTTAACAACCAAACCATTTTTTTATGACAATGCACTCTTTATCGCTTTTGTAAGCAGTGGATTGTTTTTATTACACCCTACTCAAACACAAACCGTTTCATATGTCATTCAGGCACGTATGGAAGGGCTTGCAAGTCTCTTTGTTCTTGCAACGCTCCTGATGTATGTAAAGGCAATACAAGCAAACAATATTATTTTCAAAACAATATTTATTGCATTGCTTTTTACATTCGGTCTTTTATCGTGCGGCACCAAAGAACTGGTTGTTGTTGTGCCATTCCTCATGCTTTTGATTGATTGGTTTTTTATTTCTCAGCAACAATGGGCTTTATTTAAAAATCATCTGTGGCTCTACGGGCTCTTTACACTCTTTTTTGTAATACTTATCCTCCAACATATGGGAACCTCTTTTACCATTGACGCACTTCTTGGCAAAATGAGCACCCACAACAATCGTGGCAATATTCTTACCCCTAGCGCCTTTGATGAAATTACAGCATGGACATACCTCATATCAGAATTCAAAGTCATTGTGCACTATCTTGTTATCTTCCTATGGCCATTTAATATCAGCGTTGAATATGACTGGAAAATCGCTCCAAGCTTTTTTAGCTTTGAAGTCATCATTCCACTTGCAATTCTCGTTACTTTGCTTGTCATGGTGTTCCGCTCAGTGTGGTATAAAAAATATGTCGCTTTTTCTTTTGGTATGCTGTGGTTCCTTATTGCTGTTGCTCCACGAGCCTCGATTATCCCATCGCCAGAATTGGTATGTGACTACAAAACATATCTAGCCTCAGCAGGCATGATGTTTTTACTCAGTACCATTATCGTATATTTGTTCACAACTATTTGGGCTGCAATACGTACTATCCCTGCACAATTCAATACGTATGAAGTTAAAGTTGGAGTCCTCTCAATTTTGATGTTATTCATCGGCCTAGGGGCTTATCAACGCAACAAAATCTGGGAAACCTGTGTAGTATTTTGGGAAGACAATATTAAAAAGGCACCAAACAAAGCTCGTTCTCACAATAATTTGGGGGTTGCACTATCGGAAGCCGGGCGTGTTGACGAATCAATTGTTGCATATCAAAAAGCCATTTCACTTGATGCAAATTATGCTGATCCTCTAAGTAACTTGGCCGTTGCTTATTCAATGAAAGGTGAAATTGATAAAGCTATTGAAGCGCTTAAGGGGGCCATTAATATTTGCCCTAATTATCCAGAAGCATACAACAATTTAGGGACACTCTTATTACAGAAGAAACAATATGATGATGCTGAACGTATGCTCACTATCGCCATTCAATTACGCCCTTATTATGGAAAAGCTTTCTACAACTTCGCTCGTTTGTACGAAGAAAAAGGTGAGTCTGCTAAGGCGTGGGATTATTTAAAGAAAGCAACTGAAGGAGATCTTGATACCCCGGAAGCCATGTTCAAATTAGGTCAACTTGGATTAAAAGTTCAAAAATATGATGAGGCCATACACGCGTTTGAAGAAACAATCAGACGTGGTGCCGGGCAGGATCAGGTATGGTTTAATCTTGCCAATGCTCATTTTCTCTGCAAACATCTTGATAAAGCTCAAGAGATTTATGCAGGGCTTGCACAAAAGAATCCAAACGACGTTCGCTATATGTACAACTTGGCAGAGACACTGTATACCAAAAATGAGTTTGCAAATGCCTGTGAAATATTTAAACGCACAACAACATTCCCACAACCCGTTCCTCAGGCATTTTTCAGAGTTGCTCAATGCTATGAGCAAATGAAAAAGTTTAAAGATGCTCAACAATATCTCAACGGACTTCTGTCACTTAATACAGCAGAAGAATTCAAAAAAACAGTGCGTAATGAAATAACGCGTCTTGCCTTACAAGAAAAAGTAATTGAAGGCAAAGGAAGTATTAAATTAAGTGATTTTAAGAAAGCCATTGCTTTGAACAAAGATCCTAATGCACCAAAAACAACTAAAAAAGGCAAAGGCGGCGCAACAAAAGAAAATGTCATCACCGTTAAGGTTTAAAGACTAATGACCACTCACGAGGTGTGTAATGAAGACAATGTCAAAAGCATCGTTTAATTCTTGGCGAACATATGTAACGTTTGCATGGATTCCAGCGCTTTTGTCGCTTATAACATTTATTGTTTACTATCCATCATTGTGGTATGGATTCTTTTTTGATGATTTACCAACGATCACGAACTACATCCATGTTCGTTCTATCGATTTTTGGGGACAGTTTTTTCAAAACCCCCGATGGATTTCCCGCTTATTAAATCAAACAACATTTTATTATTGGAAAACGAACCCCTTTGCTTATCGAATTTTTGATGTTCTTTTGCACATTGCTATTGGGGTTCTTGTCTTTTTTTCCATCTACCGTCTCTTGAGTAATGTTAAACGATACGAATTCATCAAAAATTACGCGCTCGAACTGGCCACTACAACAACGATTCTTTTTTTATTACATCCAGCACAAACACAAACCGTATCCTACATCACACAAATGCGACTGGAAGGTTTAGTTGCTCTCTTTAGCATGCTCGTTCTTATCACCTTTGTATACGCAGTAACAACACCCAATATTATGCTCAGACGATTCTTGTATGGAGCATCGTTTATCTTTATTGCATTTGCCGGTGGCACCAAGGAAATTATCATTGTTTTACCTATACTTCTTGTTATGGTCGACTGGTTTTTGATTGCTGAAAGTGATTGGTCATCGTTCAAATCTCGTATCATCATTCATGCTTGTTTTTTTATAATTCTTTACGGGGTTTTGCTTACATACGGAATGTTTTCACCTAAAGCAGTTTCAGTACTCGCCTTCAACCCTGTTCATAATAATCGCGGCAATGTTCTGACAAGCAAGCCAACCGAATACATTACCTGTTATCCGTTTGCCATCTCTCAATTTAAAGTTCTGCTTCATTACATCACCATCTTCATCTGGCCATTCAGTCTCTGCTTTGATAACAACATGAAACTTTCGTCGCATCTTTATGATCTCGACGTTATTCTGCCTCTGTTACTTTTGCTAGCACTCCTTTGTATGGCCGTCTGGTTATACATTCGTTACAAAATTCCGCTTGTGATCTTTGGACTCGCGTGGTTTTTTATAGCAATGCTTCCACGAACGAGCATTTTCCCCACAACCGAATTAATTTGTGATTATAAAACATATCTCGCATCATTGGGTATGATGGTTATGTTGGCATTTGTATTTGTTCAAGGGTACGTATGGTTTTCCGACAAAATCCTACAATTAGTGCAAGAACGTCAGAGGCGAATCATTCTCTCCATGGTACTTGGCTTTGTGTGCATAGCTTTTGCAAGTTCCAGCAGCATTCGCAACAATGTATGGCGCTCAGAACTCGATTTTTGGGGTGATGTAATTAACAAAATTCCCGAAAAATCACGCGCATACAACAACTACGCCATTGCATTGTGGGAAACTGGAAGAACGCAAGAAGCTATGGATTATTTTTATAAATCAATAGAACGAGATAATTTCTATGCCGAACCACACATTAATTTGGCCACCATCTACCAAATTTCAAATAACATTGATAAAGCTCTTGAACACTACAAACGTGCACTTGATATTGGCGAAGCACATCCAGAACTCTTTCACAATCTTGGCATGCTCCACTTTACCAATCAATCATTTCAAACCGCCGAGTACTGTTTAAAACAAGCCATTCAGATGCGTCCATTTGCTACGAAATCACACACAGCACTTGGCAAACTTTATCAAGTGCTTGGCCGAAAACAAGAAGCTTTCATGTGTTTAGAGCAAGCAATTAATGGCGATGCACCAGAACGGGATACCTTTTATCTGTATGGATCTCTCGCTCTTGAAACTGGACAATTTCGCAAAGCCATTGATGTTCTTGAAAAGATTGATAAACACTATCAAGACACCGCTTTCCTTTTAGGCTGCTGTTATTATAATTTGCCAAGCTATACGAAAGCCGTTGAATACTTGGCTATTGCCTATCAAAAAGATCCAAATAATTACAGTTGTGCCTATAATTATGCACAGGCGTTACTTAACACCAGAAAATATGACGCTGCTCTTGCTGTTTTTGATCGTTTAGGGCCAACGCTTAATCAGATACCATATGCCCGCCTTCATCGCGCTAAATGCCTGTATGAGGTTGGGCGTAAGCAGGATGCACGCAAAGCGCTGGCTGAACTGATAACATCCCCGGTGCCGCAAGAGGTCAAACAGGATGCGCGCACACTACAAAAGGAACTCAAACTTGTTTAACCCCTACCAGGAGGCTTTACCATGATGCTCAAAGAAATGTCACTATGGTCAACCAAACTCAAAGAAGGGCTTCAACTTGCTCACAGTTTTTATGAAGACTATGGATCTGGACTTCCTAAAAATGTAAAGAAGATTGCTTTTGTCGGCATGGGAGGGTCGGGTGTTGCTGGTAGAATTATGCAAACCTTTCTTGATCGCAGACCAGGAATAGTATCAATCGTTGTTGATTCACCCATCATCCCTGCAAGCATTGATACAGATACGTTGGCAATTGTTGTTTCCTACTCAGGTCAAACATGGGAAACGCTTGCTGTTTTGGAAGAGCTTACTCGTAAATTTATTCCAACCATTGTTCTTGCTCACTCTGGTAAGGCTTCAGAGATAGCAGAAACTAAAGATTTGCCCTTTGTATTAATTCCCGCAAGCCTAACACCCCGCTCGGCCTTGGGACATTTTTTAGGCTTTTTATGTGGCACGTTTGATTTAATGGGTATTCTGCCTGGCGGCTTAAATATGGTCAAAACCTGGATTAACGATGCCGATAAATACATTCCTTCATTTGTAGAAGGACATACCTTTAAAGAATTCTTGTATGCCATGAATGGGTACGAATTTTTTCATGTATGGGGTATTAGTGGTGATAGCGCTTCAGTAGCCTACCGAGCAACAACTCAATTTAACGAAAATGCCAAAATTCAGGCTGTTTTTAATGTATTTCCAGAATTGTGCCATAACCTCTTGGTTGGTTTTGAAAATTTCACCAAAAATCCGATTGTGACGTTCTTTTATACCGATTTTCTACCTGGCAATCTCACGAAAGCCATTCAAGCAACTGGTGAGATTTTGAAGGAAAAGCGGGTAATTCTTTACAAACCGCCTGTTTTTGGGGATACTTTTGAAAGTCAGCTCTTTACTATGATTTTATGGGCAGATTTTGCCTCCTATCACTTGGGCAAAGCCAGAGGGATAGATACTCAAAAAGTAGCAATCATCGAAGAGCTCAAAAAGCGTCATAAAACTAAGGGAATTGCTTAGAGGTTTTTAGATTATGAAAGACGGTATACATCCTAAAATTTACGAAATAACAACTCGTTGCGCATGTGGTAGTTCATTCCAAACAATCTCAACACAACAACGTATTGATCTTGATATTTGTTCAGCGTGCCATCCAATGTACACCGGACAACAAAAATTTGTTGATACGGCTGGTCGTATTGAAAAATTCCAAGCCCGTTATCAAACAGCCGGTAAAACAGCTAAGAAAGAAACAACAGAGCCTAAAAAAGAAGCCAAGTCTAAAAAAAAGTAGTGCTTAAAACTATTAAAGGCGTATCTTGATAACAAACAAGATACGCCTTTATGTTTTGATACGAATGAAACAAACATGCTAAATTGGAATGTACTTCAACAAGAATATGACGCACTTAATCAGCGACTCATTGATCCAAATCTTGATCAAAAAACTCGTGTAACGCTTCAAAAGCGCTCGTCGCTCCTGGGTAATGTTCTAGATGTTCATAAACAAATTCTAGAATTTGCTAAAACAATAGAAGAAAGCACAAAACAACGTGATAAAGAAGAAGGCGAATTAAAAGATTTATTTGATCAAGAAATCAAAGAAATAACATTAAAAAAAGAACAACTCGAACGGTCGTTGGATGACATTCTTTATCCATCAGATCCACAAGACAGTCGTTCTGTCTTTCTTGAAATTCGAGCCGGCGCCGGCGGACAAGAAGCTGCGCTGTTTGCCGTTGACCTCTTTAAAATGTATTCAAATTATGCACAGAACAAGGGTTGGCAGGTCTCGGCTGTTGAAGAAACCTACACTGATCTTGGTGGTTTTAAGGAACTTATCATTCATATTCAAGGCAGAAACGTTTATAAATACCTTAAATATGAATCCGGTGTTCATCGTGTTCAGCGCGTCCCCAAAACCGAAGCTGCGGGAAGAATTCACACTTCAACCGTTACGGTTGCCGTACTTCCTGAGCTTGAGGACGTAGAAGTTACCATCAATCAAAGTGATCTACGTATTGATACTTTTCGTGCCGGTGGAGCTGGCGGACAGCACGTTAACAAAACAGACTCTGCAGTACGCATAACACACATTCCAACCGGAATGGTTGTTGCCTGTCAAGATGAACGGTCACAAATCAAAAACAAACAAAAAGCGATGAAAATTTTGCAAGCTCGTTTGTTTGCTTTTGAAAAAGAAAAGCAGGCAGCCCAAATCAGTGCCGCTCGCAAAGAACAGGTTGGGACTGGTGAACGCGCTGAAAAAATCAGAACGTATAACTTCCCCCAAAATCGTATCACCGATCATCGCACAGAGACCTCTCTCAAAAAACTCGATATGATTATGCAAGGCGATCTTGATGATCTGATCAATCCACTCATTGATTGGGACCGCGCTCAACGCAAATCCCATAGTATTTTGGATGCATAGAACGTTTATCAATAACAAGCCCTGAAGCAAAATTCATAACTGTCTGATGGAAGACTGGATACCGGCTTTCGCCAGTACGACATATACATACCATGCACATTTTCAGTAAAAAAACGTTGACGGGTACAAAAGAAAGTACCTTGAACAGTTATGAAACAAGTTCAGGGTGACATCATCCCTGCTCTCATTTTCCCACCCCCTTCCACCACATTACAACCAATTCATTACAAATTCTTTTTTTCAGGTATATTTTCCCTAACCATTTACTCACCATTTTTGAAAGGGAAAAAGAATGTTCTTTTTGTTCGATTGGTTTATCCAAGATAACCACTTCATAAGTATCATAGGCATTGCAGCCATCCTTGCGATTGCCGCCTTATTTTCAACACATCGCAGATCAATTAAAATAAAGCTTATTTTCACCGCTCTCATCACCCAAACAATCATTGGACTTTTTATTCTCAAAACGGCGGTCGGTAAAAATATTTTTGCTGCCATAGCAAGCGGTGTCGAAGCGATCTATAAATTTGCTGATCAAGGGTGTTCTTTTGTATTTGGTGGGCTTGCTAATGCCAATAGTCCATGGGGTTTTGTATTCGCTATCAAAGTGTTACCAATCATTATCTTCTTCGGCGCCTTGATGTCATTGCTCTACCATATCGGCATAGTACAAATATTGGTTAAAGGCCTTGCCTTTGTCATCCGCCCTCTTTTTGGCACATCCGGGGCAGAGACACTCTCTGTTGCTGCCAACAGCGTTTTGGGGCAAACAGAAGCTCCGTTGCTTATCAAAAATTATCTTGCTCGCATGACTCATTCAGAAATGTTAACCGTCATGACCAGTGGCATGGCACATTTAAGTGGGTCCATTCTGGCTATCTACGGCCTCATGGGCGTACCAATCGTTCATATGCTTTCAGCAAGTATCATGGCCATCCCCGGAGCTATTTTAATTTCGAAGATACTTATGCCAGAAACGGAAACACCTGAAACCATGGGGGGCAGAACGGTTAACATCCCACGAGAAACAAAAAATGTTTTTGATGCCATTTCATCCGGTACCACCGATGGACTTAAGCTTGCCGTCAATGTTGCCGCTATGCTTATTGCTTTTATCAGCTTAATAGCGATGGTGGATGCAATCTTAGCAGGCATTACCGGCATTACCCTCAATGTACTCTTTGGCAAAATGTTTTATGGGGTTGCTTATTTGATTGGTATTCCCCTGCAAGACTGCTCAACGGCGGGGACCCTGCTCGGTCAAAAATTGGTCATTAATGAACTTGTCGCGTACAGCAACATGGTCAAAGAGACGCTCAGTAGCCGCTCGGTGGCTATCCTGACCTACGCAATCGCCGGATTTGCTAACTTTTCGTGCATTGGAATTCAGATAGGAGGTATTGGCGCCTTGTGTCCATCCAAACGCGAGGCATTAACAAAACTCGGTCTTCGTGCACTCCTTGGTGGTACACTCACCAATCTCTTGAATGCTGCTATTGCAAGTTTATTGATCTAAAAACAAAGAGCGGCGGGCTACAATCACCCGCCGCTCTAAATGCTAACACTAAGCTAGTGAAAACAATACTCCATCAAATCTCAATATTCCAATCCTTGGATCTTTGGTAATTCCAGCATTTGCATAAGCTTTATTGAGAATGTCATAAAATTCTTTTTCTGTGGTTAATTGATCTTTCTGTTTTTTAAAATCTCGCTTTATTGCGCGTACTGTTTTCTTAAAGATTTTTTGGGCTTTCTCCCCACCAGAAACACTCGCCATCCATTCGTTATACAAAGAGTTAATCTTTATTACAATCTCTTTACTTCGTTGTTCACTTATCTCCGATTGCATTCCTCGTTCCCTGGTAAAAACATCATCATAGATATCAGCCTTCATTTCAGGAGAAAGTCTAAACGTCAAAAATTCAATAAATTTTTTATATTTAAATTTAAAAAGCTCATTCTTAATTTCCTGAGCATTCTTTTTATCAATGATCAACAAAGCATTTTTTACAAACATAACTACTTTTTTGCCCACGGCAAAAGCTTCCTTTCTTCTCTGTTGTGGTAAAGCATCCTTGTAAGATAACTTTTCAAATTCTTCAAGATATTTTTGCGTAACTTTTTTGATTGATTTTTTGCACTGCTCGTTTGTTTGTTTAATTTTTTCAGAAACAATATGCAATCTATTTAAAATATCATCTAAATCGTTGATTAAATCTTTGTATAAATCTTCAAAATAGAGAATGCCCTGTCCCTGATATAATCTTTTATTATATTTCTGTTTTATTACATCAAGAGCAAATGTTTCAACAACAGTTTCTCTTTGGGTGGCGCCAAGGCCAGAAGACTCTCTCGCGGCTTCTTGTCTTATGGTATAAAATTTTTGTAGTGGCTGTTTATACTTTTCTATCAAAAAATTTTTAAAAATATTCGCAAGGTATTTGATCTTTGCATTCAACCTAACCGCATTTTCTTTAAGTAATTCTATTTTTTTATCTAATTTTTTCACTAATTCAGGATCCCCTAAACTCATTTTTTGAAATTTCTCACGCATACGAATGCGTGTTTTTAACGTTTTTATTTGACTGAGGACCTGCCACAGAAGCCCTCTCATTTCATTAAAATTTGAAAGCGGTTTCTTACTAAAATCTGGAATCTCTAGATCTGGTACTGACTCAGTTAAAAATGTATTAAGAATAGCTAATGATCCATCAGTTCGTGCTTCCCAAATCTTTTCAAGCCATAGAGATGTAATTCCTGTTGCATTATAAGCCCCCCACAGAATCTCATAGACGTCGCCTTCTAGGCGTTTTGTTTCATCCGACTCAAAACTATTTAACGCCTCTTTTATTTTTTTACGTTTGATTTCAACATTGCGCACTGCATTGCTCAACAATGTATACGTTTCTTCAGCCTTCTTGGTATTCTCTGGGGACGTATCATAAAGTTGCTCTTTATAGGTTTGAAGTAGTTTCTTAAACATTTCTACTGTATCTAAAATAATGTTGTTTCGAGCAAGATACCTAGACCGTACTACATCATATTCATTTATTATGCGGTTCATTTCTTTCGTTACTTGTTCAGCATATTCTTTTTTTTCTTCATAATCCTTTTTGGCTTGTTGCAGAGCTTCCCACAACCCTCTTGATGCCTTGACCTTTTTTGCCGAAATATTTGCATCCAAAATTTTTTTGTAATCTAACCTTTTTTCTGTATACGTCTTTTCACTTGTTTTAAATACCTCAATAGCCTGATAGTATTTCTCAACCGCCTTATTATACTCATTAGCATATCTACGGGCTTCCCATGGAGACATGGTCTTTATTTCTGGTACTACGTGCCGTAAAAAATTTTCACACTCATCAATAGAGGTAAAATCTTTTATCTTTTGATATGGGAAGTTCGATACACGAGTAACAAACAAACTACTCTTTTCATCACCCTCGCCATAACAACTCCCAAACCACAGCAACAGCAATAAAGAACAGTACCTTAACAATTTCATAAACTCCTTTCTCTCTTTGAAACTTAACATGGTTATGAATACTAATATATTAGAACAACATACCTATAAAGATGCTTGCAATGGTTTGATAAAAGCAGACAGTCATTACATTTATTGCTATAAACAACATAAGGGGCTGGTAGAAATTTCCACCAGCCCCTTATGCAAAAATAGTTTAAAAATCGAATTATTTTAAAAGTTCTGCAATGTCAGCATCGCCATGTTCGAGTGCTATGTCGTATGCAGTCTTGCCTTCATCATTACGCAATTTTTGATCAATGCCTGCTTGCAAGAACACTTTAATTGTCGTTTTATATTCTTCTTTTTTTATTTTTTCGATCTCATAGAGATTGCAATATGCCGCTGCATGCAAGGCTGTTTCTTGTTTGTTATCAACTGCCTTAACATTGGCACCAGCAGCTAAAAGAGTTTCCACCGCCTTAACGTTTGCATCAGTAGCAGCAATCATGAGAGGGGTACAACGATACACATTTTCTGATTTGTCCACTGAAGCTTTTGCATCAATCAGAAGTTTTAATACTTCAACATTATTGCGCTCTGCAGCCCACCACAGTGCGGTGCAACCACATTCATCTGTCATGTCAACAAAAGCGCCTTGTGCAAGCAACGTACGAACATCATCAACGTTGCCTTTTTGTACTGCTCGTATTAAAGCAAGCCCTTTTACTTCTGCTTCCGGCAATGGCCTGAGAGTACCTTGCTCAACATAATAGAATGGACCAGTTATAGAAACATAAGCAATATCGTTATCACCTGTTTGAGCGCTAGAAGATTGTTGTTGATCTGTCGCCTTGACTGCAACAGGAGCATCTGCAGGAGCTTTAAAATCCGCTACCTGTTCAGCAGTTGCTGCTTGTTCATTGCCTGCTCCTTGAGGTGCTGGTACCGCAGCACAGCAACCGGTAGCAAGTGAAACAGCAACAATGATAATACGTCTATTCATAAGAATATCCCCCCATGGATAAAAGAGTTATACAACTACCTTAAAACACGTTAAACACATTATTTTAAAAGTTCTGCAAGTTCCAAATTGTTACATTCAAGCGCTACTTCATAAGCTGTTTTGCCAGCTTTATTACGCAATTTTTTATCAATTCCCGCAGCTAAAAGCATTGTAATTATTGTTTTATATTCTTCTGTTTTTCGTTGTTTACAGGACTCTTGCCGTGTATCAAAAACAAACTCATCAAGGCTCGTGCCACCGGCCGCTGCATGCAACGCTGTTTCCTGCTTATTATTGACCGCTTTAACATCAGCACCGGCATCTAAAAGAATTCTTACCGCCTCAACATTGGCTTTATCTGCAGCATTCATCAATGGTGTACAACCATCTTTGTTCGCTATGTTAACCGATGCCTTTGCAGCAAGAAGAGCCCTCAATATTTCCGGATTGTTGCGCGCTGCCGCCCACCACAATGCCGTACACCCATTTTTCCCTTTGCAATCAACATAACAACATGGCTCACAAAGACATGCTCGAACATAATCTACACTGTCATGCTGAGCAGCATATATAAGAGCATTGCCATAATAAGAAACAGTTGCATCACACATGAAAGGGAAATTGTTCACCTTATCAGACGACGGCGTTTGTGCTATACAAACCGAAGCGAACGAAACGAAAAGAAGACTTATACGATTATTCACGAAATCCCCCATAGATTAAGCTACTTTAAAACCTTCTCCAAGCTTAATTTGTACGGACTCTATTGTCAAAAGGACGCTTGAACAGGGCCGATTGAGCCATTTTCATAGCAACCGCACCAAGAAAAAGACTAACGTTAATAAATAGGCCCTTGAATAAGGAATAATTCTTGTTATAATTACTATTATGAAAAATAAATAAGGGTGGTTACAATTTTAAAGGGAATGTAGATACGATGAAAATTGCCGTACTCGTTTCTGGTGGTGTTGATAGCTCAGTATCCCTACGATTGCTCAAAGATCAGGGGCACGAGCTTGAGGCCTTTTATCTTAAAATTTGGCTTGAAGATGAACTTTCTTATCTTGGCAGCTGTCCATGGGAAGAAGATCTTAGCTACATAGAAACTATTTGCAAGCAGCTCAATGTTCCACTTCACGTGGTTCCCCTACAACAAGAATACTGCGACATGGTTGTTGCATACACCATTGCCGAAGTAAAGGCAGGAAGAACCCCAAGCCCTGATATTTTATGTAATCAGCGCATTAAATTTGGAAGCTTCTTTACAAAAATCGACAGCTCGTTTGAAAAAATAGCCACCGGCCACTATGCAAATGTTGTTTATGATGGCACCACGTGGCTGTTAAAAAGAGCCAAAGACCCCATCAAGGATCAAACGTATTTTCTATCACATCTGTCCCAAGAACAATTGTCACGGCTTGTTTTTCCTGTCGGCAATTTGACCAAATCAGAGGTCAGAGCACTGGCGCATCAGTTCAACTTACCAAATCAAGATCGCAAGGACAGCCAAGGTATTTGTTTTCTGGGCAAGATCCCCTTCGATGACTTTATTCGTCATCATCTGGGTACCAAAGAAGGTGATCTGATTGAATATGAAACAGGAAAAAAACTCGGAACACATGAAGGCTTTTGGTTCTATACTATCGGCCAACGCAAGGGGTTAGGCCTTTCAGGTGGTCCATGGTTCGTTGTTGCCAAAGATACCACTCGCAATATCGTTTACATTTCAAATCATTACTACAGCCCAGAAAAACAACGAAATCATTTTGATGTAGCTCAGTTGCATTGGATTTCAGGGACAACCCCTGAAAAAACGGATTTGCAAACAAAAGTCCGCCATGGTGAACTCACCTATCAGTGCTCATTATCTCACACTTCGCCAACAACCAGCACAGTCACCATTCAGGGAAATGACCAAGGGCTAGCCCAGGGGCAATTTGCTGTTTTTTATGATAATGGCACCTGCCTTGGGTGTGGGGTTATTACTGAATGCTCCAAACAACCATAATCTTCCCTCATTTGCCAAAAAGCCGCATTCTTCCTATAATTCTTTTATAGAAAGGCTTTATTTGTTATTAACGGATCCCCATGAACAACAAACCATATCTTTTTTGCGGCCGGTTTTACAATAATACAAAAGATTCAATTGTATCACGTATGAAGCATATGGTTCATACGTCACTAATAATTTCCAAACATCGAAAAAACAATAAAAACTTTGTACGAAATGCACGCACACAGGCAGCAGCATGTGCTCATCAGTGGATAGATACGGCGCCACTTATACAACACTCCATCAACCCTGTTATTACATGGCTTGGACATGCAACATTTCTCATTCAAGTTGGCGGATTAAACATCCTCACCGACCCTGCGTTTTTTGAAATATCACCACTTATCCCACGTTTTCTCCCTTCTCCTATCGACCTTCAGCAACTGCCACCTATTGACCTGATACTCATATCACACAATCATCGCGATCATATGGATGAACAAAGCATGCTTACGCTCAGCAAGCACCGGCCAGCGGTCTTTGCCCCCTTAGGCAACGTTACCTGGTTGCTCACCAGAGGCTTTAATAAGGCCAAAGAATTTACCTGGTGGGATGAAACCACTATTACCAAAAACAACACGTCTCTCAGGATAACCTTTTTACCAGCTGAACATTGGACCGGTCGCGGGCTTTGGGATACCAATCGATCGCTCTGGGGAAGTTGGATGATAACATACAACAATACTAATATTTACTTTGCTGGCGATACCGCATGGGGAAGTCACTTTACAGCCATTAACCAAAAATTTGGACCTCTTCTGGCAGCAATGCTTCCTATCTCACCTTACCAACCACGTACGTTACTTGATGAATGCCATTTGGATGCACCGCAATCAATCCAAGCCCTTGCAGCCCTTGACGCTCAGCACATGTTCCCTATGCATTGGGGCACCTTTATGTTTGGCACTGATTCATTTTTGGGTCCCATTGAACAGCTTCAAGAGCAATGGGCTTTGCAGCAATCCCTTATTGGTACCAAACACCTCCATGTCTGCAAATTTTGCGAACCACAGGCATTGCAACCATGATCACGATATTGTTGATACCCTTTGGGTGTTTATTATTCGATCTAATTGGCAATATACTCGTCTATCAATGGATTTTTTATAGTACGTTATCCTATTTTTTTATCCTCCTTCTACAACAGCCGCTAAAAAATCAGTATCTCGCCGGTGGATTGGCGCTCTTCACGCTTTTGCTTCAAGATTTTTCCTGCCATGGACAATATGGATTTATTCTACTCTTCATCATTCCTTGGCTATGGATTTTAGAAAAAGTCAGATTTACCCTTCTGCACGCTCATATGGTACTTTTTGGCATAAGCATCATTCTTTTTTTTATGTTGGAAAATATCGTTTTTTACCGATTTATTAAGGAAATCCCCCTATCCTGGGGCGTGACAAATATGAAAATTTTTATTAACCTATTAATAGGATACGTGGTTATGTGGGGTATGCGGAGCAATCGCTCCTTGGTTTCGGCCAAGGGGAGGAAAGTCTGGACTCCTAACAGGAAGAATGCCTCGTAAGGTCTGACGATCTCGGTCTACAGACACAAGCGAGGGGGGCGTAAGCTCACGGAAAGTGCCACAGAAAATAAACCGCCATTGTAATAAATGGCAAGGGTGAAACCGTGCGGTAAGAGCGCACGCAGAGGTATAGCAATAGACCTCTTGGGCAAACCCCATTCGGAGCAAGACAAAATAGGCATGTTGAAAGTCTCCTGTTCTTAATGACATGCGGGTATGTCGCTAAGATAAATGGTTGCTGCCATAGGTAACTATGGAACAAAATCCAGCTTACAAGTACACCTCACATCACCACGAGCCACTAAAAATATAAACTTATGAAACCATCATTCATCGCCAAAACTCATTCTCGCAGTATCTATCGTTCGTTATTATGGTTCATTCCATTTATCTGTTTTGCATTCGGCTATATCATCATTGGGTATGTTTTACACAAAACCAACCTTGAAACTCCTAATGTCATAGGAAAATCGCTCCAAGAAGGGGTTTTTCTCCTCTCGCAACACCACCTAGGAATACGACTTCTACAAGAACGAGAAGATCCAATGTTACCAGAAGGCACCATCATTGATCAGCTTCCCCACGCTAAACAAAAAATCCGTCCCAACCAGACCGTGTTTGTTATTCTTTCAACCAAACAACATCAGATGCAAATGCCTGATTTATGGGGAAAAAGACACAAAGAAGTAATGGAAATAGCAGCCAAAAAGGGCTTTGATCTTACGCAAGTAAATCTCCTTACCAATTATCCAATGGGCATGTGCATCGCCCATTATCCCCCAGCAGCCAGCGAGCTCATCAATAAGCGAGCTCTGGTTTATATTTCCGACGGCAAACCTATGGTTTTTATTATGCCTAACTTTCGAGGGGCAACGATTAATGAAATAGAAGAAGCACTCCGCCAGTTCAATATTCGAGCAGAAATATTCCACGTAGAGCCTCATTTAAATAGTCCTGAACATGTCTGTACATCATGTAAAATTGTTGATCAGCAACCAACAGCAGGGGCAATTATTGATCTTTCTGGCAAACTACATATTCAATTTCGAGTATCAGCCTCATAATAGGTAAGATGGTTATTAAAATGTTTTCTTTACTTTGCGCGTCAATGGAGTAATATTTAACACATTGGTATGTTTTCCTGATTTACAGAGGCTTATCGAAGAGACATAAGAGGCAAAAAAAGAATGAGTAACCTTCACGAACCACATGAGCATGATCATGCTACCCTTGAACATCATCATACAGTCTGGGAAGAGCTTTTATGCCATTTCCCCTATGCAATTTTTTCCGTCGCAATTAGTATGATTGTTTTAAGCCTTATTTCGTCTGTTTTTACTGAACAGCAACAAGCGGTAACAAGTTATCGGCTCTTCCACAATTTTCACTTTCTACATTTGCTCTTTGCGGCAACAGGAACAGTCCTAACATTTCGCCGGTTTTCCAAAAGTATTGTTGGCGGTATCATTGTTGGACTAATTGTTCCAGCTGTCTTTTGCACCATTTCTGACGCCTTTCTCCCCTATCTTGGAGGCACAATCATCAACCTCCATATGCATTTTCACTGGTGTTTTATTACACACCTTGATACCGTTTTACCATTTCTCATTGTTGGAATGATTAATGGCTGGGCCATGAGTTTACATGATAATAATTTGAAAATTATCTATTCACTTGGATTCCATTTTTTTCACATCTTGGTCAGCTCCATGGCATCAATATTATATTTAGTAAGTTTTGGGTTTTCAGAGTGGTGGGCACACATGGGATTCGTGTTCCTCTTTCTTATATGTGCAGTTCTTATTCCTTGCACTTTATCAGACATCGTGATTCCTATGATATTTGCGCGCATTAAAAGCATGCGCCATAATGGATGACAAAAAACATGAAATATATTCGTCTTGAACGCATTTCAAAATCATTTGATGGTGAAACTGTTTTAGATAATTTGAGCCTAGAGATCCCTCTTGGTCAATTTTTTGCATTGCTCGGACCAAGCGGATGCGGTAAAACAACAGTCCTCAGATTATTAGCAGGACTCGAAACCGCTGATTCAGGAAAAATTTATTTAGACAATGAGGATATTACTCATAAACCGGTATATAAGCGCAAAATTAATACGGTATTTCAACAGTATGCACTATTTCCTCATCTTTCTGTCTTCGAAAACGTTGCTTACAGCCTTCGTATCCGAAAAATTACTGAAGATTTAGTCAGGACCAAAGTCCTAGAAGCTCTCAAAATGGTTCGTTTATCAGGCTTTGAAACTAAATATCCACGAAGTCTGTCCGGCGGCCAACAACAGCGAGTCGCACTCGCGCGTGTATTGATTAATGAGCCAGAAGTACTATTGCTTGATGAACCATTAGCCGCACTTGACCTCAAACTCAAGGAGGAAATGCTCATTGAATTGAGTGAGTTACAAGACAAACTGCAAACAACATTTATTTATGTTACCCATGATCAGTTCGAAGCGCTCACCGTTTCCGACCAAATGGCAATCATGAATAAAGACGGCCATATTGAGCAAATGGGAACTCCTAAAGAAATTTATGAATTCCCGGCTTCACGATTTGTTGCAACCTTCGTTGGAAACACCAATATCATAGAGGGCAAACTCCACATTACCAACGATCAATACTCTGTAGAAGTAGAAGGGCTTGGATTATTTGCCGTCTATACCCCCGGTGAAAAATTTTGGATGATCCCTGGCTGTAGACTTTATATGAGTATTCGACCAGAAAAAATTTTCATATCAAAAAAACATAAAGACGGGTTTGCAAATCATCTAACGGGCAAGGTCGTTGACATTATTTATTACGGACGCTCGACACAATACCGTGTACGACTCAAAAATGGCAATTACCTTCTCGTCTTTGAACAAAACGAAGAGCATTTCCCACAAGAAAGTATTGATTACGACGACGATGTTAATCTATTTTTCCAAAAAGAAAATGTTGTTTTGCTGGAACGTTAATGAAAAGAATAGCACGAACATTTACACAAGATATTGATTTTGTTTTTGTATGCCCTGCGTTGCTTTGGCAGTTTATTTTCTTATATATGCCTTTTGCACTTCTTGCTGTTCATAGCATCATCGATTATGCACCAACGCTTAAAACTTATGTTATTACTTTTTCTCACTATGCCCAAGTTTTCAACTCTCTTTATTTTCGAATTATTGTACAGTCATTTTTATTAGCAACCCTCACGGCTTTTCTGTGTTTTCTTATCGCTTATCCAGTCGCGTATTTTTTAGCACTCAAGGTTCCAAAGCGCTATAAAACGTATCTTCTTTTTCTTCTTATTTTACCATCGTGGACAAGCCTGGTTGTACAAGTATATGCGTGGTTTTTCCTTCTTGAAAAAAATGGTTTTATCAGCCGAACCTTACAGTCGCTGGGCATTATTTCTCCCTCATACCATTTATTAAATAACTATTTCACCATTGTATTGGTCATGATTTCATGCTATTTACCCTTCATGATTTTGCCTATCTATGCAGTACTAGAAAAAATGAACAAAAATTATTTTGAAGCATCTGCCGATTTGGGTGCAAATCGTTTTGAAACGTTTAAACGCATCGTTTTTCCTCTATCAATGTCTGGAGTTTATTCGGGTATTCTTCTTGTTTTTATCCCATCATTTGGCGAATATGCCATTCCATCACTTGTTGGTGGATCCAAATATGTATTCTGGGGAAGCGTTATCGTTGAAAAATTCTTGCGATCACGCGATTGGCAAGTTGGATCAGCATTAGTCATCGTTGGAATAATGGTACCAGTTCTTGTAATACTAGGTGGATATACCTTCTCAGTACTCAGACAAAAAAGAAAAGAAGCTTATAACCATGCCATATTTCATCCCAATAACGAATTACGCGAGTTCTGGAGTTAGTTGTCCAATGAATCGAGTTAACAATGATTGAAAACAAACAATTTTTCTCAAAAATCATTACCCCTATTATTTTTTGCCTAACGTACGTTTTTTTATATCTACCAATATTGGTACTCGTTGTTTTTTCGTTTAATGATGCAACCATGTCAATGAAATGGGCCGGATTTTCACTGCGTTGGTTTAAAAAATTACTTTATTCTGTTGAAATTTTCGAAGCGTTACAAACATCACTTATTGTTGCACTTACAACAACAATATTGAGTGTTATCATCGGCACTTGTTTTGTTGTTGCCAGCAGGTGGTTTCGTTCAAACATTGTTGCAAATTTATTTTATAGTAACGTTTTGTTACCAGAAATAGTTCTTGCTATTGGTATTTTAAGTGTTTTCACTTTTTTTAGAATTCCACTTGGTTATGGAAGCCTTATCGCTGGCCACACGTTGTTGGGACTCGGTTTTGTTATTCCTATTGTCAAAGCACGTTTTGTGGAACTTGATCCGGAGCTCACGGAGGCTTCTCTTGATTTAGGTGCAACATATTTTCAGACCGTTCGTAAAATATTGGTTCCGCTGCTCATACCATCACTTCTTGCATCTGCACTCCTTGTTTTCACGCTTTCAATGGATGATTTTTTAATATCTTTTTTCTGTTCGGGCCCTAAAATTCAAACACTATCGGTATATGTGTATTCAATGATCAGAGCAGGAATTGATCCAATGATTAATGCTATCTCAACATGCTTTCTTGTTATTAGTAGTCTGGTAGTAGTATTGCTATGCTTCTTAAAAATTGCCGACCAAGTTATTCCTTATGAATAACGCGCAAAGCAAGGGATCAAAAACGTGAAATTACGCACTCCTTTCCTGTATCAAATTGCCAATAGAGCCATTATTATCGGTGCCTATATAGGAATTCTATTCATATTTTTTTATTCTCCCCTTATTTTTGATTATTTCAAACCAGAAAAATCTATCAACGTCTGTGTCTTTGTTGAAACATTTAGCCCAGAAGCAATCAAACAATTTGAACAAGAAACAGGTATAAAAGTCCACCTTACCTATGCAGAAATCGATGAACAAATTTATGCAAAATTTCAAGTTAATCAAGGAGCTGACTATGATGTAGTCAATCTTTCTGATTACATGATTGACCGCTTGGGGGCACAAGGATTACTACACACAATAGATCATGCAAAAATACCCAATATTGCATCGCTTGATCATCGACTTATGACACAAAATTTTGATCCTAAAAATATGTATTCACTTCCTCACAAATGGTATGTATACGGACTGATATACGATAAGAATTTTTTCAAATGTAAACCGGAAGATATGTCACTTAATTATATTTTCCAAAACCCACAGATACTCCGTAAGCAAGGACTTGTTCCCGCTCCATATCGACTATGTATGTTAGATGATGCGCGCGATAGTATTGTCATTGCAGGACTATATCTCTTCGGGCATGCCAATGCTTTTTCTGATCAGGAATTAGAGAAAGTCAAAGCATTACTGATAGAACAAAAACAGTGGGTGGAGTCTTACACCGTACACAGCTCACAATATTTTCTGTTCGCAAACATTATTCCTATTGCCTTAATATCAAGCAACTATGTGCGCAAAATATTCAATAATAGTGATCGCTTTGATTTTGCCATTCCTAAAGAAGGAAGCCTCCTTATTATCGAAAATTTAGCTATACCACAAAGCAGCAAACGTGTTGAATGGGCTCAACAATTTATTAATTTTATGCTTTCAGATAAAATGGCAACACTCAACAGTGATACCTACGAATATAATTCATCAAATAAAAATGCACATAAAAACATCAAGCCTACCTATTTATCTAATCCTCATTTATTTCCAAATGAGGCACTTTTAAAAAAGCTTTTTATTCCAATATTCCCCATGGAACAAGTAAGAAGAAACGAAGAAATCTGGCTTTCAGTAGGTTTTGCATAGAAACATCGTTTTTTTAAGAATTTATTCCTATACTGTCCATAAGGACACTAGCCATAAACTATTTTATGATTGGATTGTTATGAATGCACTCGAAAAATCATTCAATAAACTAGAACAAAAATATAGTAACAAACGTGATTTGTTTAAAAAAACCGTTGAAAAATTTAAAATAAAAGGCAAAAACAAGTTTTTTTTGCGCAGTTCAGAACTATGTGAAGCGCTTGAGAATTTGCATCGTGATATCAAGGTTGATCTTACATTACTCGCCAGTGGACAAGGCAATGTTGCGGTAACCAAGGGAAAACTTAAAAAATTTAAAGCCTTATACAAAGAAATGTATGAATTAACCAAATCTCCTCTCCGCCAGTGGGTTGAGGCAATCGTTGTAGCTCTTGGTCTCGCACTCGTATTACGTAATTTTATTTTTGGCCTCTATCACGTTCCCACAGGGTCGGCTGAACCAACTATTCTGGTTGGTGACCGCATTTGGGGTAACAAGATGGCCTACTATGTCTCGCCTGTAAAACGTGGAGATCTTGTCATATTTGATAGACCAGATTTTGAGTATGATCAACCAAACTCGATTAATTATTTCTGGCAAAAATATATTGGGTTCCCTATTCCACTGCTCGGATTAGGATCAGGACCAGACAATTGGGTTAAACGGGTTATTGCCATTCCTGGTGATACTATTGAAGGTCGTATTGAAGATGGGAAAACAACTATTTATTTAAATGGAAAAAAGCTCAATGAGCCATATGTAAATCAATACCCTCTCATCTCGATTCGTACATCACGAGGATTCATTCCTTGGTCACACATTGGATTACTATCAATTCCAAGCTTTTTACGTTATGAAACCGAAGTTGTTAAATACACCTATGACCCATCAAAAAAACTCTACTTCCAACCATTTTATGCTATTGATGATACTGACATTGTTAAAAAGCCAGGCACCAACGAACCCGAACTTGATTACCCTTATACACCGATTTATGACAATCGTTCATCAATATCCCGCGACACCTTTGGGCCATTCACGATACCAGCAGGAAAATATTGGGTTATGGGCGATAGCCGTAAAAACAGCATCGATAGCCGTTGGTGGCTTTTCCTTGATGAAAGTTTTGTCCATGGTCGTGCTAGTTTTATTATTTATTCTATTGATAGCAAAGAAGCTTTCTGGCTCTTTGATCTGATCAAACATCCTATTGAATTTTGGACACGGCATACACGATGGAACAGATTCTTTAGAGGATTTAAGCACTATGACTAAAAAATTTTATATAACAACACCAGCCTATTATCCAAATGCCAAACCACATCTTGGGACCCTTTATTCATCCGTCATTGCTGACGTAGCAACTCGTTGGCAAAAACTTATGGGAAAAGATGTTTTTTTCCTCACAGGTACCGATGAACATGGACAAAAACTGCAAGAAGCTGCGGAAGCTCAAGGGAAAAAACCACGCGAATTCGTTGATGAAATGATCCCTGCCTTCAAACATTTATGGCAGCTGTATGAAATTGAATATACAAAATTCATACGAACGACCGATGCAGGCCACATACAAGGCATAGATCAACTCATAAAAAAGCTCCAAGAACAAGGAGATATTTATAAATCAACCTATTCCGGATGGTATTGTGTTGGATGTGAGGCCTTTGTCACTGAAAGTGATGCAGTAAAGGATGAAAAAGGCGTCTATCATTGTGCACTCCACAAAAAGCCTCTCTCGCAGCATTCAGAAGAAGGTTATTTTTTCAGACTTTCTGCTTATCAGGATCAATTACTTAAATTCTACGAACAAAATCCTGACTTTATCGTACCCAAAGAACGACTCAATGAAATCATTTCATTTGTAAAAGCAGGATTAAAAGATTTAAGTATTTCACGCAAAAACGTAAAATGGGGCATTCCCTTTCCAGGAGACCCGGCACATACCGTGTATGTCTGGGTTGATGCATTACCAAATTATATTACAGGCATTGGGTATGGACAACCAACGCAACAAGACGCCAGTACCTTTAAACAATGGTGGCCAGCAGATCTCCATGTTATGGCTAAGGATATTTTTCGCTTTCACGCCGTCATTTGGCCAGCTCTGTTAATAGCAGCAGGGTTGGCGTTACCCAAAAAACTTCTTGTTCACGGATACATTTTGGTTGGTGAACAAAAAATGTCTAAATCTCTTGGAAATTGTGCCAATCCCGAACAACTTGCAACATGGTACGGCATAGAAGCAATTCGTTATTATCTTACGAGACAAATGGCCATCACGCATGATGGAAACTTTGATCTTAAAGATCTAGAAGAACGAATTACTGCCGATCTAGCTAATAATCTCGGTAACCTGCTCAATCGCATGCTTACGCTCGCACATAATAACCACATTAACGAGGTTAAGGTTCCCGCAACACTTGAACCAAGCTCAGCAGCGCTAAAAGAACGCTGTGGCGAAGCATTCAGAGCTTATTGGGACGAGATGAATAAATATTCATTTCATTGTGCCTTAGCTGAATGTTTTAAGTTTGTTTCTGATATCAATGCTTATTTTCATACACAACAACCATGGACACTACCTACAAAAAACAAAGAACTTTTCAATGAAGTCATTGCATCAACGTGTCAGGGTTTATATGCAACTGCCATTATGCTGTGGCCAATCATGCCTAAAAAAATGGAAACATTATTGGCATCGATTGGACATTCATTTAAACTCGGCACCGATTACGAAAAAGAACTACGCGACCAAGTGTGGAATAAAATCTTTACCCTCGCAAAGCCATCGGAGCCTTTGTTCGTGAAACCAGAATCACATTGCCAGGAAACATCAGGGGTCAAAGAACCAAGTCCTTCTCAACCAAGTTCTTCAGAAATCACCATAGATGAGTTTGCCAAGATTCAGTTGTGCATAGGCACTATTGATCAGTGCGAAAAGGTTCAAGGTTCAGATAAATTATATAAACTTCAGGTTAACCTTGGAACCATTGGTAACCGGCAAATTTTATCCGGTGTTGCACAACATTTCAAACCGGAAGATTTGATTGGCAAGCAAGGGGTATTTGTTGTTAACCTTAAGCCTCGTAAAATGATGGGTCTTGAATCACATGGCATGATGCTACTGTCTGAAGATGAAACCGGAGCTCTGAAACTTGTCACCACCGATGGCATCGCTAAAAATGGCGCAAAAATACGATAACTTTAATTATATTTTTTAAGTATCCGCAACGAACACCTCTTTGCTACAGTCAAAAAGGTGTCCGTTGTATTGGTTTTGTCATTTGAGAAAGGAGACTATGACAGAAAATCATGGATTGCTGCTTGGTGCTGCCCTGCTTTTGTTATCAACAACGGTGGTCTATTCATATGATTATCTGCCGGATGATATGTCTTTGAGCGACGCACTGCTATTACTTGCTCACAATAGTCCTCAAAACAAAGAATCCGGCTGGCTTTATGCACAACAAAAAGGAAGTCTTGAAAAACAATGGGCTGCAGGAGCTCGCGGCGGGAAAATTAATTTGCACTGGCGCAAAGAGGAATCACCTGTCAGACAAATAATCAGACAAGCCGAAAAAGAACAAGCCGTCCACAAACCATCAGTTTGGAAGAGGATAAAATGCTTCTTTACCGGGGAAGATCCAGAAAAAAGACGTGAACCTTACATTGCGCTATGCCATGACCCTGATAGTACAAGCAACTGTATGCTCTCTATATTCCAAAAAACAGGTGGTATCGAACCTGCCGAAGGATTCTTAAGACGGTTTGCTCAATTGCTAGCAAACAATCCTAAAGATGTTGCTATCATCATATTCGAAGATTATTTACAACAAGCATCACAAAAAAACAATGCCGTTCTTTATACCCCTGAGCAAAGAAGAAAAAAATTAGAACAAATGCTTGAGCGCAGCGGGCTTGCTCAATATGCATTTCTTCTTAAACCAGAGCATACAACAAAAAAGTGGCCTACTGTCGGAGAAATGCGCAAAACAGGTAAACGAGTTATTCTCTTTACACAAGAAAGCAACCATGCTCAAAATTCTCCTTATTTAAATGATTGGAATAGTGATCCAAAAGATCAGAGTCATGGGGAATTTGCTCGAGCAACACATTGGGAGTATCGTTGGCAAGATGATCTGGGCAAAACATGCAAAATGTACATACAAAACAATTCGCAAGCCTTTTTGGCTGTACACGGTGCAGGATGGTCAATACCAAAGGGAACTAAAACCGGAAATCTTGTAGAATTTATTAACAAAATGAAGCAAGTTGAAATTGGTGGTGTAAAGGTAGAAGAAACAGATTATAGCGTCTTAAATAGTGAAAAAATCATTCGTCAAAGGTTGGAAGACTGTCAAAAGGTTGAAAAAATCCCTGTTTCAATGATCTTAATGGACTATGTGGAAATGCCTGGAACGGTTTATGAAACAATAAAAAAAATAAACATGGAACGTATTAAAAAATTAGCAGAAGCACAAAAACCCAAGGTTGTGAAACCTCCTACAACCAAAAAAGTGGCAATCAAAAAACCAACAAAAAGGGCAGCCGCAAAGGGCAAAGGCAAAGTGCTTTAACAAAGCCAAACAATAGTTGCTTGGGTTTTGTAGTGTTCTTTATCAACCGTACGTCGGTATGAATGGTAAGCAGGATTACATATCGTACACACGTTGTAGACATCAGAAATATTCGAAGCTAAAACACCGACTGATTCAAGCAATAAACGATTTAATAACGGGTTGTCAAAAAACAGCCCGTTATTTTTTTGAATAACAAGTTTATCTTTGAAATCAAAGCAATTGAGATTGTTGAGAAAATCATCACTAACGGAGTAACAACACCGCTTGGCTGATGGTCCAAAAAATACTTTTATATCTGAGGGGCAAATTGAAAAACGTTCCTGTAATTGGCGAACTACTATTGGCCCAATCCCAGCAACCGAACCACGCCATCCGGCATGAGCCACAGCAACAATCCTTTGCCTTGGCGCATAAAAAACAATCGGCAAACAATCAGCTGTAAGCACTCCAATTCCAACACGAGGTTGATTGGTGATAATATAATCGCCATCACGCATAAAACACATTACCGAAGGTGATAGTTGATCATCTGAATCGATAATCCAGCCGGAAATCCCATGCACTTGATGTTGAAATACAAGATAATCAAGCCCTAATCGCTGCCGTAGTTCATCACAAAAGCCAACAAATTCAGGTGCTTTATGTTGAATAGGAAATGAGGCTGCATCACCCAAAAATATCGAACATTGTTTATCAACCGAAGCAATCATACATTACCTGCCAATAAAAGAGGTTCAACACGATTAAGCAACGATTTAAGTCGTCGGTAATTATTGCCACTTAAAAGTGTAAAGGTTTGACTGAATGCATCAAGGTATGAGGCATCAAAAACCTTACAATCAACCAATTGCTTGATCAGAACCAACAACAACTCATCAAGATTGGGAACACTGGCGGCAAAGGCAAACAAAACATGCAAGTAATCGGTCTTGGAAAAGAATTGTGCATTAACATGAGGGGGACAGGTAGCAACAAAGCTATGAATCTTGCTTGGCGTTGGCGGAACTAGATACAGAATTCGCTCATCTCCTTTGAGCTGGTATCCCAATACCTGCACCGAAAAGGTTGTTTTTAAAAATTCAAAGATTTGTGGCTGTTCTGCCTGCAACTCTTCCTCTGTTTTTTGATACGCAAAAGGAGTTCTGGTTGGGTCAATTGAGCCGGTTTGAACATGTGTTACCAGACCAAATATTGTTTTTGATGCATCTGAAACACTGACAAGCGAACCATATTGAGGATAGTCATCCCATTTCCACGTTTGCGCCGTGTAGTGATCAAGACAACTTTCAATGACTTCTGCAAAACTAGTTTTCATTTTGATGAGCCTCTCAACATAATTTACACTCTACTTTTTTCGTCATTCCCTGAAAATGTATTCCTGTACAGAAAAAAATTCAGGTATTGGTCGAATCTGTTTCTACGTCATTCCCGCGAAAGCGGGAATCTAGGCAAAGCTCCCTGCTTAAACTTGCGTGTTTTATATGGACGCAATAAATCGTGAGTACAAGCTGAAAGTATTGCCTGGATCCCGGCTCGGAGGCCGGGACGACATCACAACCCAAACAGCTATTTCAAAAATTTTCCGGACAACAGTGTGTTCCCGCGGGAATAACGCACGACATGTATTCTCACAACCAACAAAAAGTTTATTCACTGATAACACCGATCACCTAATGTTCACTCAATCCTAAAACAACGACTGTTGTAATGCTTCCTGAATATCAGCTTCTGATTTTATATTCTGAATAAAACTATGACGATGAATAATAGTTGGACCTTGAGATAAAAGCGCCGAGATATGTTGCTGTGTTGCATACCCTTTATGCTGTTCAAAACCAAACACAGGAAAATACTGTGCCATGACCTCCATCAATTGGTCTCGCATAACTTTAGCAACAATTGAGGCTGCGGCAATAGAGGCAGATAAGCGTTCTCCATGAGGGAAATGATAATACTCAAGCGCAGAATGGGTAAACGATGCATCAAGGCTCAATGGCATAGCATCAATAAGCACATATTTTAATTTTTCGACGGGAAATGGTAACTTTTCAAGAAGTTGAAGATACGCACGTCGCATAGCATACAGCGTAGCCTGATAAATATTGATTGAATCAATCACTTTATGATTGGCAAAGGCTATCGACCACGAACAATGCTTATCGATCCAAGCAAAGGCCTTAAGCCGTTCCTCTGCTGTTAAAACTTTGGAATCTTTAAGCAAACGGTAGTTGGTATATGGTGGAATAACAACAGCACCTACAACAAGCGGCCCTGCCAAGCAACCTCGACCGACCTCATCAAGCCCGCAAGTATAATGTCCCTGTTCCCATGCTTTCTTTTCGAAAAAATTTTTAGTGATTTTTTCTTTATATACCGCCATAAAACCATTTCCTTTATCATTGCTCATCATGGTAGCATATTTTTTCCATTTTTTCTTACCGAAATCTTTGTGCTAAATGAATTTGACTTGATGTAACATTTTTTTTTATGATTCTGGTTGAAATTTTCTGGCTTTTCTGGCTGTCATTGTTTATAGTAGGGTATACAAATTTAGAAAGTTTAAAATTCTTAAATTACAACCAAAGAAGGGGATTTGTATGTCAACAACTGAGCTTCGTGTCAAAGAGTTGCTTCGAGAGCGTGGATGGACAACTAAGGTTTTGGCAGAAAAAACAGGTCTTTCTGAAAGTTATTTAACACACATTAAAAATGGAACTCGACGCTGGAATGAAGATGCACTTAAAAAGCTTGCAATGGCGTTTGGAACCAACCCTGTTGATCTCTTTGCTCAACGACGCACCCGCACTGATAATGTTGAAACAACGGTAAAAATGCCAGAGAGTGCCAATATTGATTTGCAGCTCAAAGTGGTACCAGTGACCGGGGATATTCCTACAAATCCATCTCCTTACAACAATCAACTTATGCAAGTAACAACGGGTTACAAGGATATTTTTGTCCCAGTGGCCAACTGTAATGATGAAGCAGCATTTTGTCTTTGTATTGAAAACAATGCCATGGCGCCCAATTTTATTAAAGGCGATTATGTTGTCATATCACCTGAAACCTGGACTCGTTCAGGAGATGCTGCTGCCGTGGAATATGGCAATGAAAATCCAACCAGAACTATCATGCAAGTAACCTATATGGAAGAGTTTGTGGTGCTTGAATCAGTCAACCACAAAACCCCTCCCGTTGCTTTGGTTAAAGGCAAAGATCACTTCAGGGTTATTGGTAAAGTTATTTACCGCTATCAGAGATTTATATAGTCCATTGAAAATATAAAAAAAAGAGGGCCGGCGGTTGCCGGCCCTCTTTTTTTTATAAACATTTTTTTAGAAATATTACATCCACCCGGCACGAATATCCATGATTACTTTGACTGCATCAAAGAAAAAATAGCCCCCTATACCAAGAATAATACAGCCTGTAACAATAGAAACATAACGCAGATGACGCGGATTGATGGCTCTGCCTAGATGGCTAGCAATGTAAGCAACTAAAGAAAGAACAGATAAAGAGCCCAACATTGTCAATAAACCACCCATCACAACTTGCCCTTTAGACAAAAGCGCTTCTTTCTCCGTAAGAAGTTGTGTACTGATAAATATAAAGAAGAATATTGTAAGGGGATTAAGAACAGTTGATAAGAACGTTTTTCCCATGGTAATTAAAACAGGTCCAGGAGCCACAGAAGGCTCTGTTCTAACATGACGAACTAACATAGAAATACCAAAAATAACTAATAAAAAGCCGCCTAAGAAATCAATAATTACTTGGTACCGTAATGATTCTTCAAGAATGCTTAGAATCCCTGCCAATCCCAATAACAACAATGAGCCATCACCCAATGCCGCCCCCAGTGCGGTAAAAAATCCCTTTTTAAAGCCTTTTAAAGCACCATTGTTAAAGGTTAATACAAAAATTGGTCCAACAGCAGAAGCCGCTGATACCCCCACAATAAAACATTTAAACCAAAAAAAATTATTCATTTTTTACACCTTCTGCGTCAAATCCTTTGTATTATTCTAGCACAATGGCTACAATGAAGAAAACGATTTATTCGCCTTCGCCAGGAAAACAACGGTTTAGAAGCCCGATACAAACGCGAATGGGAACATCGCGCCGTAACTTTAGCGAAGACGGAACGGATCGGCCATGGAGGAATGAAGCAGGGCTTCAAAGCTAACGCGTAACTTTTGAATGTACACAGGATATCGTCATGACTGAAAACATCATACAAAAAATTATAGCCTTCGGTACCGATGGTATTAGAGGATGTGCAGACGAGTTTCCCTTCACCAATCAAGCACTTTATGCGCTAGGGAGAGCAATCGCTGCATGGGCACAAACGGTATATAACAAACCCAACCCCCAATTTCTTATAGGTATGGACACACGGGAGTCTGGCCCCCGCATTAAAGCCTCTCTCTGTCATGGAATGCTTGACCAGGGAGCATTTGTTTTAGATGGCGGTGTTATTACTACCCCTGCCGTTTATCACCTTATTTTTTATAATACCGGGTTCGATGCGGGAATTGTTATCTCCGCCTCCCACAACCCCTATAAAGACAACGGTATTAAAATTTTTGATGCCACCCACTGCAAACTATCACCGGATGACGAACGTTTAATCAGCCTAAATTTTGAACGATTTCTAACCCATGAAGACAATGATCACCATAAGCCATCATTGTGGCTTGATGCTGGACATACCTACCAGCAAAAGGTTTTGTCTCTATTCCCAGCCAATTTCTTAAAAAAAGTTAACGTAGTACTTGATTGTGCTAACGGCGCAGCTAGTGAACATGCACCTGCTATTTTCAAAGCGTTAGGAGCCAATGTCTTTTCAATAGCCCACGAGCCAAATGGAACAAACATTAATCAACACTGTGGCTCACTCCACCCTGAGGCTCTCATCGACGCTGTTAAACGACATGGAGCCAACTGCGGGTTTGCCTTTGATGGTGACAGTGACCGAGTAATCGCCGTTACCCATCACGGCCATCTCAAGGATGGAGATGAAATGCTTGCCCTTCTTTCACAACATCCAGCCTATCTCACGGTACCTAAAATTGTAGGCACCATTATGACCAACCAAGGTTTTGAGGAATACCTTAAACAGCAGAATCGTCAACTTATACGAGCCAATGTTGGTGATAAATACGTTGCTGCCAAACTTAAAGAGGAAAATCTTCCACTTGGCGGCGAACAGACAGGACACATACTCATACGTGATTATTTAGCAACGGGTGATGGTATTTTTGCCGCACTCAAAATACTTGAAACCATTATTGAAAACAAAAACTGGGAAATGAAAACATTTGAAAAATTCCCCCAGGTACTCGTTAATGTTCCTGTTATCCAAAAAAAGGATCTTTCGCTAAATCCTTTTTCCCAAATTATCAAAAATCATGAAGAAAAAATTACTGCAGGCAGAATACTTGTACGGTATTCTGGCACTGAAAACCTGCTTCGTGTAATGACAGAAGCAACAACGCACCATGAGGCAGAAACGCTTGCTCATCGCCTTGCTTTTGAATTGCAAGAAGCATTAAGGCAGGCCTCACTGTAAAGGAGAACGATTGTGGATATCTTAGATTTTTTAAAGAAAACAGGATCACACTTTAAAACGCTGTTTTTAAGTGGTCTTTTTACTATCATTCCGATTGCAGCAACGCTCTTTTTCATCCACTTCCTCTACAACGTTGTTGTCCGCACCATTGCGCCAATTTATCAATTAGAACCAACCTTCTTGCGACTCATTCCTGGTGCTGATTTTATCATAGCCATGGTTTTAATATTGACCATTGGGGTTATTCTTAAAATATTCATTGCTCACCAGATCATTCATTATTTTGAGGGACTCATCAGTCGCATTCCACTCATAAGAATTGTTTATTCATCCGCGAAAATAGTAGTCGATTTCTTCAGAGTCCCGGAGACTACGGTAGCTGCAGCACAAAAAAGAGTCGTGCTCATTCCGTATCCACAGAAAGGGCAATTTCATTTAGCTTTTTTACTTGAAAGCGCTGAGCAGTCCTATGAAAAAATAATTCCAGATGCAGCTCGACATTATCCTGGTGAACGTTACGTAAAAGTTTTTATGCCTCATTCTCCAAACCCAACAAGTGGATTCTTTTTTATCATGCCTGAAAGTGATCTTGTTTATACTGACATTACCTTTGAAGAAGCTATCAAAACACTGGTTTCATGCGGATTAATCACCCCAGAATCAATTAAAAAACTTTGATAAAATGCTCATATTTTGGTACTTAGCACGCCGCTTTTTCTTGTTTCTCACAGGGCTGGATCTTTTACTCGCATTTCTATTCAATTTTATAGAATTTTTTGAGAAACTTGTTCGCGCTAAACACGTAACAGCCTCAACAATTTTGCATTTTTTAAGTCTCAACTTTATACCTACAGTATTCGACGTCCTGCCTATCAGCATGTGGCTTGCACTTTGCTTACTCCTTAAAGAACTATATCAGCGCCATGAATGGGAAACCCTGCAACTCCTCTCATACATACCCTCTCGGCTCTTAACTTTTGCGCTAAGTATGGGGTTAATCGTCAGCATAACAGCATTTATCACCTATGAATCATATGTCAGCCCATTGGCGTTTAAGGCTGAACAGTTTAAATATGAAAAACTTAAACAAGACCCCAAACCACAATTGATTACCAATGCGTGGCTTGAACTTGATACAAATACCTTTTTTTATTGTGACGTTCTTGATTTAAAAAAACACCAAGGGCACAGATTGCTTGTTATCACCATGAATTCTTCATTCATGCTTCACCGACTGATCAAAGCTGATTATTTTACCGTTAATCCGCAGCAACAAACCATTACCATTCCAATCGGTTCAATCGTTGAAGTTGAAGAACAAAAAGAACACAGCTGTACCAACATGGTCATAACTGCGCCAGCACTCTTTGCACAGCTACGGCTTAATGCTGAAAACCAAACATTAACAACCCTAACAACCAAGCTTATTCTCTACAAAAACGTACTTCCTGTAGGAATTTATAATGAACTTCTTGGGCAATTATTTGCCAAGATGTTGTATTATCTTCAACTTTTGCTGTATCCATTGGTAACCGTATGTTTGTTTATGCTCTTTTCAAGTTCCTATGTTCAATGGGTAGCCGCACTCAGTACATACCCCTTATTTATTACAGCATCAGTCATTGGAGACACTCTCAGTAAACAAGGTCCATGGGTATGGCTCATGATTGTTCCCTATCTTATACTCATCATCTTTGTAGGGATTGTCTGGTTTGTAAAAATAAAGGGCTAATCACTCTTTAGGCAAATTACAAAAAGTAAAAACTATTCATAAAAGAGCTTTTAAAGTGGTAAAACGCTATGTTTCACTTGAAAAAAACTTTTCATCTGCCTACAATTGGTGACGTCTATTGTAAAAGATTTTATCGTTAAAATCGTCACAAAGAACCCAGGGTATCGTGTGTTTATTGGTTTAACTCGTTAAAAGAGAGAGATTGTATGAAACTTTTCAGACAATTAAGCAGTTTCTTGCTTGTCGCATCAACATTCGCTTGTCAGATACAAGCCGTCGAAACAGAAACAAAAGCCACTGATCAACAGCAAGCAAATATGTATCAAGAAGTCAAAAACATTGATCAAGCACAAAAAACAACATATCCAGAATATAAGAATATTGATCAATCATTCGTTTATTTTAAAGCCATAAATAGCGCAAAATATCCTTATATGATCAAATGCCAACCATCTCTTAACCAAGTAGATATGATACTGTGCGGCACAGAACAAGATGGCACCTTTTGGCTCGCAACAAAACCTTCTGATCTCGAAACCCTAAGCGTAGTCCGTCACACCATGAAATTTGCAGACAGTGGCATTCAAATTGATAAAAAATGTCCCGGCTTTCGTGACACAGTTATGGCCATTCTTCTTGAAGGCTATTTCAAAGCAATAGGATTGATGCCATCAGGTGAATATAAAGGCACGGTTCTTGTTGATGAATACTGCCAAGGACTCCCAATGAAGTGGGTTTTGAGCTCCATCAATGAATTCAAGGCACTCAAAACATATTTACTCAAAAACTTTGTTGCCAAGAACATTGTTCCTGCAGCAACAAAACCATTGCTTCTTGTAGAATTTGTTACACCAACAACGCTCGACACAGAAGACAAAGCATTCTTGCAAACTTATTTCACGCTTCTTGACAATAACGACCAAGAAGCAAAAACCTTCTTTGACCAATCACAAGATAAGTTTGACAACATCATGGAAGAAACAAAAGATGCAAAAGTAGTCGCAGAAAGCCTTGGTGAAATGCTGATGCGTAAAATTGAAACTTCAAGCGGCGATCTTGAGATGAAGAAAATCGTAGCAATCGTCATTGGCTTTGTCGCCGGTGGTATATGCTTCAAGATGTTTATCGATTGGGTGAGCGGTAACATAAAAGACGGTGTTCTCAACTCATTAGGGCTTAAGAAATCTATCCCTGATGATCAAAAGCCAGTAACGAGCGGTGATATTAGTCATAATACTGATCGTTTAATAACAGCGCTACAAGCTCGTTAATAGTCTTGCAATATAAAAATAATAAAAGCCCCGAGATTGCAATCTCGGGGCTTTTATTATTTGATGGCTTTATAAAATCAACGTTCTTCTTTCTTGGTCACTTTGAATTCAAGCAAAGATGGCCCCTTTTCACCGGATATAGTAATTTCGCTTATATCTACCAGAACTCCATCAGGAATCTCTTGAATCTTATTAATTGCCGCTTGATTTAAAATAGTAAGGTTTAAGCCCTTATAAGCAATACTTTCCAATGGAAATACAATATTTATCTCCTTGAGAGGAGATTCCTTTTCCAACAATATTCCCAGAATAGATACTGGAATATGTTGTAACCCATTACGTTGTAGAGCAAGTTTTTGAACGGAATTTTTGACAATAAAATCTCTTAAAGATTGTTGATTATCGTTCAAAAAAGCTGGCGTTATCCCAAGGTTGGTAAGATTGAGAGTTTTGCTTTCAGAACTATAACATTCTTTAAAATTAATCGCTTTAGACGGCATCCCATTCAACAAGGGCATTGTAAAAACAATTGATGAGAAAAGTATTAAAAAATTATGTTTTATTTTGATTATATTCATCCTTATCTCCTTTTTAATAAAAAAATTAGTAAGAATTAATTCTATGCTTCATCCTGAAATGGTTTCAAAACATCAATTACTGCATCAAAATATATACATGTTCCGCAATCTTTGCCCTTTTCCTTAGGCGGCTTATTTCTTTGTAAACATTCGCATGCCGCATTTACCGTCTTATCCCACCAAGCGTCATCCCTTTCCCTTGTATAAGCAAGCAAAGAAGAATCAAAATGTAAGGCGTTGTTAAAAGAACCTGCATTGGCATTACCATTACAATAAAAAAAGTATGCCGTATCAGAAACGGTGTATCCGTTTTTACGGAGCAACCATTCATAAACTTCAAGTTGTCGTTTATAATTATCTTTCCATGCCTCATCAAGTGTTATTTCTTCATCTTGAGCCGTGGCTTTAAAATCAACAACATAAAGCACGCCTTTATCGTCCTCTACGATATCATCAATTCCACCTGTAATTACAAACTTTGTACCAGGAATTGCATATTGAATTCCTTTCCCATGAAAAGCATCTCTCCAATAATCTATTCGTTTTTGGTCATGATAGGGAACCAAATTTAACTTAGATTTAATAAAAAGAGGATGTGGCTTTTTATCTTTACGGTAGGTATCAAACTCAGCCTTAAGAAGCTTATCAACTGCCTCGTTCAGTTTAAAAGGAAAGCCGTGTTCAGGATGAACCCCTAACCTATAACTAATATAAAAGCATCGAGGACACTTAAAAAAAAGGTCCAAATCACTACGGCTAACTTTAAATTTTTCACTCGAAGATGGGTCGTATTTCTTGCCTTTATGAGGATTATATTTATAAGGTGTTTTATGTTTTACAGGTTTTACAGCTCCGCCAAGCGTAACAATTGAAAAAAATAGTAACCCTAAAAAATATTTTATTATTTTCATTGAAGCCTCCTTGCCCTTAAAAGATTACAACGAGCGTTCGAACAAAGCTAAGAACTCCTTATTTCCAGCCGTTGCACCGGTAATTGGTGATTCAATAACCCCCTTCATAACAAAACCCCATTCAGCCATTCCTTGTTTGATTTTTTCAACAACTTTTTGATGAATTTTTTCATCCTTGATAACCCCGCCCTTACTCACTTCTTCGCGTTCAGCTTCAAACTGTGGCTTGATAAGCGCAATAATGCGGCCATT
>CAYUQI010000001.1:0-68987 GCA_964446935.1 uncultured Pseudomonadota bacterium | reverse complement strand
CTTCTTCGCGTTCAGCTTCAAACTGTGGCTTGATAAGCGCAATAATGCGGCCATTCGGTTTAAGCAGTTTACTGATCGCTGGCATCACTTTTAACAACGAAATAAAGGATAAATCAAGCGTTACTATATCAACCAATTCTGGTAATGACTCAAGATACCGAACATTTGTTTTTTCTAATAAAACAACACGCTTATCGGTGCGAACTTTGTCATGAACCTGTCCATAACCAACATCAACCCCATACACACGAGCAATGCCATTTTGTAGCAAACAGTCAGTAAAACCACCAGTAGAAATCCCAGCATCAACAGCAATCAGGTCTTTAACATCGACCTTAAACGCTTCCAATGCGGCTTCTAACTTAAAACCGGCCCGGCTGACATACTTCATCTGCTCTTGAATAAGTTGAATTTCAGCATCTGAGACAATAGGCGTTCCAGGTTTGGTCACCGGTTTACCGGCAACCAATACCTTACCCTGCATAATCAGACTTTGAATTTGATTGCGCGACAAAGATGGATAGCGTTCTAAAACAAGTAAATCAAGCCGTTGCTTATCCTTTTTTTGTTCCACGGTTCTTTTCACCTTTCGCCGGCATCGCGGCAAGTTTTTCTACCAATGGAGATTTAGAATAAAAATAACGAGCAGCAAGCATATCTTCTTCTTGAATGATCTTAGTAATATCAAGTACCGCACAGAAATTATCATCTGTTTTGAGGCTTATGTAACCAGTGTTTTTACCTTTAAGTATAGCTTGCCTCAACTCATTAAGTGTTTTTACTTTAGTCCCGTTTACTTCTTCTATTATCTCACCTCTACGCAAAATACGCGCCTTAAACGCTTGAGAATTTGGCAAAATATTGGTGATAAGAACTGCAGCTTCATGTTGTTGTTCTACTTTACCAAAGCGCACAAGATCTGGCACACGCGAGAGCAACATACCAACATGATTAAGCGATAATTGCATAACAACCATCCCACCTATTATTTCATAATCAATCGTCTCCGGCTCAAATTCTGGGTAAATCATACGCACAGGAGGAAGGTATGTATGCTCAAATTTAAAAGAAAAATTTTTGAGTTTTCCCTTACGATAAATAGCAAGCTCAACGGTATCGCCAACATTCAGCCGATTTAAAAATTCAAGCAATGAAACTTTATCTTCACTCCATGGAACATCAATTTCACCATATAAATCAACCATAAACCCGTTGATCGCATAGAGCATGTCCCCTTCTTTAACCCCAACACTTTCAAGCAAAGTTCCTTCAAATACCTTGGCTATATACCAACCGCCTGCTGGGGGGTTACCAAGATACTTAACCATTTCTGGAGTAGCAGCTGTGAAAATACACCCAAGTGTTGGCTTACGCAGTAATTTAACCTTATACAGATCACCCAAAGCACTTTTAACTTCATTGATAGGAATAATATACCCAACGTTCTGAGCTTCCAGAACAGCACGGGAATTAATACCAATAACACTACCATCAGGACCTAAGGCTGGACCTCCAGAATTTCCTGGATTAAGTGGAGCCGTAATTTGAATAAAACTGCCACTACCAAGACGTTCACGTCCACTAACAATACCAAGGGTACTTTTAAGACGCGTTTGTCCAAGCGGATACCCTAACGATAAGACCTTTTGAGAACGAAGCACATGATCAGAATCTCCGAGTGTTAAAAATGGTATTTTGCCAAGTTTTTTTGTTATTTTTTCTCGTGATTCCTTAGTTAAGGCTAACAATGCAATATCTCGTTCAGGACAAACCCCCACGATTTTTACATCAAAACGCTCAAGCCCAAATGTTGGGATTTGAATCTCTATGTTGCTTGATTGTGCAACCACATGATAATTAGAAACAATATCACCTTTTTCATTGATAAAAAATCCGCTACCAGCCCCTTCTCCCTGATCTGGAGTTTTGTATGGTTCTAAAAGATTAAACTCGGATACAAAGGAAAATATTTGAACAACAGTGTCCTTAACTCTTTTTTGAACATCAATCCACTTACTTTCTAGTTTTGTCGGCGTAAGCGACTCAATCTCTTGTTGGATTTTTTGATTAGCATCCCTTTTGATCATTGTCGGCTGCGGGGTCGTTAGCAACAATGCACGCTTAACTTGTGTAACACTCACAAATAAAGCAACCATCGAAAAAACAAAAGAACTAGCAATGAGTATTTTTTTTGTCATATCGTTCATATAATGCCCTTAATTCTTTGAAAGAAGGCTGAGAAATAAGAAAATTGTTTATCCTTAAATGTAACAGAGAACACCGAAATAAACAAAATAAATAGAAAATGACGCCCGAATCAGGACTTTGATAATTTATTTTTTACTAATGCAACTAAAACCAAGAGAAAATATAACATAAAAAGAATGAACAAAACCTTGGTTAATCCGAATGCAATAAGGGCAGCAAGTAACCCTGTTAAAAATAAAGCATAACTGTTTGGTGATAGTTTTTTGAATGTTGGGAACGGCACAGCACTCACCATAAGCACCGCAAGTAACAGCGTCACAAATACCAAAACAAAGAGAAAGCCATGTGACACAATACCAGCAACCTTGCCATTAATTACTAAAGTAGCAAGAAAGCATCCAGCAATTGTCGTTGGCATTCCTTTAAAAAAAACGCCTTGCTGACCATGCGTTATATTGAAACGCGCCAATCGAACAACCCCGCATAAAAGAAAAAAGGCGCTTACCAAAAGCCCAACGTCTCCTATAAACCGTAACCGCCAAAAATACACCAAAAGAGCTGGCGCAAGACAAAAGGAAATACTATCACTGAGCGAATCTAATTGAACCCCCAAATCACTTGTCATTTTAGTATAACGAGCAATACGACCATCAAGCATATCCATTAAGGCGCCTAACAGAATAAAATAGGCCGCTGTTACAAATTCTCCATAGGCGGTTGCCACAATGGAACCAAACCCAAAAAATGCATTCCCCAGCGTAAAAATATTCGGCAAAATACGCAATCCGCGTTCCACGTGGAATCGATTAAACAGAAGCTGTCGAAACCTTTTACGACGCATTTTTGCAATATCTGGATTCAACTTTTTTGCCCATGCCATTGATACACCCTACTTTGCAACACTTACCCGTGCATGCCGAATGACTTTGTCTTTAAAACTATACCCCTTACTCAGCAGTTGTACAATATGCCCACTTGGTACATTGGCATTTTCAACGGTCATTAATGCTTCATGAAATTCAGGATTAAATGCTCCAACAGCAGGAATTTCTTCAACCCCCATGTCAGCAAGCATTTTTTTTAAGTTTTTTTGGATAAGTATAAAACCTTCAATCCAAGCAGCAGCATCCATTGGTGCTTTTTCTTCAGCAACCTGCACTGCTCGCTCAAAATCATCAATTAAAGGCAATAACTTTCCCAATAGATCTACCTGCGCACACGTCATCCATTCACCGCGCTCGCGTTCAATTCTACGTTTAAAATTCTGCAAATCAGCATTAGCACGTAAAAAAAGATCTTTGTAATCAGGTTCTTGGAATGAAGCCTGTTCCTGAGGTTGTGGTTCTTGGGCCTCTGGAAGCTTTTCTTCTTCAGAATGTTGCGATTGCTCCTTCGTACCCTTTTTTTTATCATCCTTAAAAAACATGTAATCATCACCTCTTAAAACATTCGTCATTCATAAAACCCACAATGGGCTTTTTTATTGTTTTTTATCATTTCTATTATACCATAAAAGGATATTGCTCCAAAACGCAGTCATTTAAACAGTTTAATGCTTTGAAAAAGGGAGATCTATGAATCTTTACCGCTCCTACATTCATCTTTGGAAGCAGAGCACCATCAACTCAGGTTTTTCCCCACGATTGCCCGATTATGCAACTCGATTTTGGTTTGAACAAATGGAACAAGCACTCCCCCAAAGTTGTTCACCACGGGCATTCCTTGATATTGGAGCTGGCAATGGGAGATTGAGTCTTTTGTTACTCAGTACCTATAGTGTGCAAGGCACAGCGGTTGAGGTACAGGTCGACCCTCATGCCTGGCAACCTATCACCAATCGGTTCAGCCGCTTTGAGTTAATTGAAGGCAAAGTGCAGGAAATTCTGGAGACCTTTGACGGGAAAAAAACATATAGTTTCATTCTATTGGCTGAGGTGTTTGAACATATACCGCCTACAGATGTCACCCCGTTCCTTACCGCTCTTTCTAAAATACTTTCACCCGATGGCACACTATTTCTCACAACGCCTAATAGGGTTGTCCAAGGGCCAGCAGAACAAAGTTCAATGTGGCACGAAAAAAAACCCTATGGACATCATAAGCACTACACCTATCAGGAACTTGCAACGTTGCTTGAAAAACATGGGTTTGATATTGAGTGGCACACCTTTGAATGTCATACTATAAAAAAAATTTTGTATAATCGATTATTTTATCCTCTTTCACGCATAGATGGCCGCTTTCTAGGATCAAAAAAAATACCGCGCATAGCAAAACTAGCATTCAGAGCAACATCAATGCCTATCATGTCGTTGGCAAGGCTCTTCTTTTGGGGTATTTCACAACTTGTGTATACCATTGAACGCACCCATAGCACAGAACACAACTCTCAAACTATGATCCTGCGCATTAGAAAGTCGAAATAAAAAAATTGATTTTCTTTTGTTCGATTGAGTCCGCGAAGCCAGACTCTCTTTATTTCTCTATTGTCATCACCCTTTTTTTTCGTTTACAATTGCCTACCAAGGGGTTGTCGGATCGTTAAGAAATATGTTTTTAGCTTGGGAGGACGGGTTTGGAAGCACGCATTAAGCGTATTCGCACGTCATTTATCGACGTGCCGCATAAAATAGCAGTGGCAATTTATTTTGCTGGCTGTTCAATACGGTGCAAAGGATGCCAAAACCCTAGTTTGTGGAATCCTTTGAGTGGTGAATTAATGACTGATGATGAAGTAATGAAAAAGATAACCAATCACCCATTGGCTGAATATGTTGTTTTTCTTGGCGGAGAACCAACTGATCAAATTGATTTTCTTATTCACCTTTGCAATCGCATTAAACAAACAACAAAACTTTCCATTGCTCTATACACAGGGAGAGAGTTTGAGGTATTGCCGCAACAACTGACCAGTAATCTCGATTTTATTGTTTGCGGCCCATATCGGCAGGACTTGGTCACCAATTCGTGGCCCGCATCATCAAATCAACGAGTTTTAAAAAAGGAATTTGAACAATGGAACTTGTAAATTCATTCTCAACATTTTGCAAAGAATTTAAAGATCTATATGCATCCATGGATCCAAAAATTCTTGACCTTGAAGGAATTGCATCACATCAACTTGATGTTTCGTACATGGCAGATCGATATTTTAAAGAACGTGTCACCGATATGTCTATTGACGATAATGCCAACCACCTGCAAGATGGTCGATCGTACGGAAACTTTTTTGCCGAAATGGCAAAAAGCTCTCTCAAAATTATTGGTTACCATGATATCTATAAAATTATTTTGCAAAAATATGGCGTTGAACGAGCCAATACTATTTTTAGATCATTGTGGGATGGGAAATTGTACTTACATGATAGTACCGCCATACAAATACCATACTGCTGGGCATATTCAACAGATTTTTTGCTTCACAAAGGAAATTTCTGGGGACAACTGCAATCGTTTCCACCCAAGCGCGCCCGGTCTTTCATTGACCAAGTCAAAGAGGTAACGATTGAGTTAGCCCAAGAAATTGCAGGCGCAGTTGCTATCGGAGATCTTTTTGTAAATTATTCATATTTTGTTAAACAAGAAGGCATGGACTTAACAAATCTTGCTACCAGAAAAACCATTGAAAATGACTTTCAATCACTCATTCACACGTTGAACAAAAAACTTCGTCCATCTCATCAGTCACCATTCACCAATGTTTCAATCTTCGATCGTCCAAACTTAGAACTACTTTTCGGGGAAATTCGATTTCCTGATGGTTCATCACCAGATTTTGATGCTGTTGAACAAGTTCAACAAATATTCTGTGACTGGTTTAGCAAGGGAGACCCTTCAACAGGGTTACCATACCGCTTCCCTGTTGTCACCCTCAACTTACGCGTTGATGAACATGGCTCCATCATTGATAAAAAAGCGTTAGATTATTTCTCACGCATTAACCTTGAAAAAGGATGTTTCAATATTTACATTTCATCAGGGCACAAAGTTGCCAGTTGTTGCAGACTTACCAATGACTTTGATCTTGCAGGCTGCGATAGCTTTGGTAACGGGGGAATCTCATTAGGTTCACATCGTATTGTTACACTTAACATTGCCCGCTTAGGGGTTCTGGCAGAATCAAATGAACATTTATTCACCTTACTGCGCGAACAACTTGACCAAGCACGAGATGTATTAATAGCGCACCGACAGCTACTTGAGGGCAGGATTAAACAAGGGTTCCTACCATTTTTCAGATACGAAATCATGTCACTTCGCCGACTCTTTAGTACATTTGGCATCAATGGCGTCTATGAATGCCTTGATCAACGAGGCTATTCCATGACCAGCAAGGAAGGAAAGCATCTTGCTCATGAGATACTTGATTTCATTCGTTCTTACGCAGCAGAATGCAGCAAAACATATAAAGGAATGTTATTTAACGTCGAGCAAGTTCCGGCAGAAAGTCTGGCAGTCAAATTTGCAGCCAAAGACAAAATTTTATATGGCATGAATTATAATATCTATGCCAATCAATTCATCCCATTATGGGTTGATTGTGACATTGTTGATAGAATTAAGTTAGATGGTGAATTTTCGAAAAGTCTGACCGGTGGCGGTATTTCTCACCTCAATCTTGGTGAAAAACTAACAAGTCTTGAGCAGATGAAACGACTTATTGAATACGCAGTGGTGTGCGGCTGCGAACACTTTGCTATCAATTACAATTTCTGCAAATGTGTTGATGGACACGTGTGTATTGCGGGACCTGTTACCAAATGTCCTATGTGTAGCAAAGCCGTTCTTGAACATTATACACGAATAGTTGGATATATTACCCCAACCTCAGCATGGAACAGTGGACGACAAAAAGAGCACGCACAGCGAATCTTTAAGAAAAAGATTATAACGCCACAAACTATTCTGCCTTCTTCTCAAGCTCGATCATCATAAACCATCCTGCACGGTTCCATCCACGCAGACTGGCTAACACGTACGCAAGCCATTGAAAAGGCTTTGATTTGTAATACAACAAATCATGCTTTGTCACAGGAGCGTGAAGAAGTTTTATGTTCACAGGAAGCTGAGCAAGCATGCGTTTTACTTCATGAAAAGTAAACGCCTTAGTTCCCGGGCTTTCTTGATGATGATATAAAACTTTTTTTATACTTCGCAGAGGCTTACCACGCAACAATGCATGCTTCAAATAACAGTAAAATGCATACATTGAATTGCTATTATAAATCATAACCTTAATGGTACCACCAGGTTTAGTCACCCTGATGAGTTCTTCAAGGCTTTTTTGAGTATTGGGGGAATGATGAATAACGCCCCATGAATATACCAAATCAAACATATCAGTAGCATATGGAAGCTGTTCAGCATCACCAACTCTCACCTCAGTAGCAGAAAGCCCATACAATGAAAGTCGCTGATTAACATGATTAATTGCTTCTTCTGTTAAATCAACACCATAACAGTCAGCCCCGGCTCGAACCCATTGCAAAAAATCAGTTCCAGCTCCAACCCCAACCTCTAAAACTTTTTTACCAGAAAAACGCGTAAATTGCGCAAAAGAAAAAATCTCAGGTTCTGTTGTATAACGAAAATTTTCAATCGCCTCAAAATAGGCTCGTGAAAACTTTGGTTGGTGAATAAACTCTGTTCCACAAGTTGCCCCATTCCAATACTTTTTAACCTGTTGTTTGAGTTGCTCTGATGTCATGGTGTATCTCCTTCTCGTATAAGCGAGTTGTAAATAGTACCAATTGCTGATACATGATGTTGGCAATTAAAACGCTGAACACAAAATTCATATGCACGATGCCCAATAGTAGTAGCAAGTTTTTTATTCGTAAGCAAAAGGGTCAACTTCTCCACCCACTCAGCATTGTCATTTGGATCTATTAAGAAACCAGTCTTCCCGTCAATAATTAATTCATCAAGTGGAGGAAGTTTTGAAGCCACCGTTGGTTTCTTCATAAATCCAGCTTCAATAATAGGTCGCGCAAAATGCCCAACCGTTGCTGGAAACACAATCACCGAACTTGCAGCCATTGCTGCAGGCACATCAAGGATTGGACCCAGAAGAACAACTGATTCGGCGAGCACTCCTAACTGTTTTTTTATTGCACTCTTATACCGAGCAGCTGGAAATACATGTTTTATTGAATATACAGGCGAATCAATAAACGCAGACTCTCCTGCAATTAAAAGTCGTACCGAGGGTACAATATGGCGTAACTGTTGAAAAACATTCAAAATGATATGCGTTCCCTTTTCTTGTGAAATTCCCCCAAGAAATAAGATCTTAGGTGCTTGTTCATCAAGATGATATCGTTCAAGAAAACTTTCGATTGTTTGATGTTCATGAAAACGGTCAGTTGGTACGGCATTATAAACAACATGCGTTTTGCTATCATTCTGCCATGGAGCAGCATTATCCTTGCATATGGCAATAATTGCAGTAGCATTACGTTTAATAACATTTCGAATAAATGTTTTGCGCACTCCTGCGTACCCATCAGCCAATGGCTCACGGATGTGCCACACCACAGGAATCCCCATTCTTCGCGCAGCCCATGCCCACCCAATAAGTGAACTGGTATTAAGGTGAACAATATCTGGTTTTAATTGATTAAAGATACGTGGGGCAACAAATCGTACCGTTTTGAACGTATTGCCAATCGACCGCATCAACGTTAAAGAATGATACCACCTCAGCCACCAAATTTTTGTATGTGGAAAATCCATAATGTTAAGCGGTCCGATAACAGGTATATTGTAACCCTGAAACAATGCAACAGCTGACGAATCATATAAAAAAATAACAACTGGATCATATACTCGTTTATCCAACGATTGGATAAGATACAAAAGGCTTAATGCCGCCCCCCCCAGTCCTTTCCCATGATGAACATAGGTAATTTTTATTCGTTTATTTTCAGGAGGCATAAAGCAAATCAACCTCAAGCATAGCCTGGAAATTTGTGTAATTCTTGTAATCCGTTCGTGGCGAGGAACGAGGCCATAGGCCGAGTGTCTCGAACCATGAACTCATAAAAAATATTTTATTTAAAAACATGAGGTTATCCCCAACAAAAAAACTGTTATATGGTGTTCATGGTTCGAGATGCAATACTACGTATTGCTCCTCACCACGAACGGATCTCTTATCCACAATTTCAAATTAACCAATATTTACAGAGCCGCTTCATAGGGTTGTTTTTGTTTCTTTACATTTGTTTGACGAACATGTTCATCGCAAATAGAGGTATTACGTCCAACACACACATATGTTATACCAGCAGCATGCATCAAAGACGGTTCAAAACAATTGCGCCCATCAAACACAGTTTTGTCAGCTAATTGAGCAAAATCATGAGGCTTACATTGTAAAAATGTTTTCCATTCAGTCAAAATAACAAGAAAATCTGCAGCAGCAAGCACCTCATGCGCTGATGTTGCAAAACTAACAGATCCGCCATATCGAGCAGCAATATTGGCATGAGCTACTGGATCATAGGCGACAATATGTGCTTTATGGCTCAGCAATTCATCAATGACATCAATCGAAGGTGCACATCGAATGTCATCAGTCTCTGGTTTGAATGCAAGCCCCCATAAACCAACTGTTTTTCCTGCTAAACGAGGGCCGTAATGTGCAATAATACGATTAACAAACCATACGCGCTGAAAGGTGTTAATATTATCAATTTCTTGTGCAAGCGTCATAGGAAAGTGACAATCATTGCCCATTGTTATCAATGCTTTAACATCCTTAGGAAAACAACTGCCACCGTATCCAATACCAGCATTGAGGAAATGTGGCCCGATTCGAGCATCTTTTGCCATTCCTTCTTTTACTTCTTTAATATCAGCACCAACTTTATCTGCCAACTGCGCCAATTGATTTATGAAGCTAATACGCATGGCAAGCATAACGTTTGATGCATATTTGGTAAGTTCTGCAGATTCAATATTCATGCATATAAATTGAGATTCATTAGTGATAAAAGGTTTATAAAGTTTATGAAGAAGTGTCGCTGCTTGATCAGAATCAACACCAACGACAACGCGATCTGGATATAAAAAATCATCAACAGCGCTACCCTCTTTTAAAAATTCAGGATTGGAGGCAACATCACACTGAACAGCAATCCCACGTTGCGCCATATGTTCATAAATACTACTTTTTACCTTACGTGCGGTACCAACAGGCACTGTCGATTTATTCACAACCAACAAATAATTATTCGCACAGCGACCAATTTCTCGAGCTACCTGCTCAACGTAGGACAAATCAGCAGCCCCTGAAGGAAGTGATGGGGTACCAACACATGAAAAAAGAACTTCCGGCTGATAAGCAAGTCCCTCTTTTATAGTTGGCACAAAGATAAGATTTTTGTTCTTGATCCCTTCCATAACAAGCGTATCAAGACCAGGTTCATAAAACGGAATTTTACCCGCTAACAACAAATCAATTTTTTCGTGATTATTTTCTATGATAATAACTCTGAAGCCCTTAGAGGCAAAACAAGCCCCTGTAACCAATCCAACATAGCCAGCACCAACAACAGCTACCGTCATCATGCTTTCTCCTTTTTTGTGTCTTCTACCCACCAAGCTGCTGCCAGAAGGCATATGTTTTATCGGCAATTGCTTCATGCGAGTAGTGTGAATGAGCTCGTTGATATCCTATCATTCCAAGTTTTTTTCTTAATTTATCATCTTGCATCAAAGTTTTTAATTGCGCAAGAAGTTCTGCTTCATTGCGTTGCTTAAAAATTAACCCAGCATCTCCAATAACAAAAGGGATTTCACCCGCATCACTACCAATAATCGAAACCCCACTTGCCATCGCTTCAATTAAAATATGTCCAAACTGTTCTCTCCATGTTGCTGTTTCATATGAAGGCAAAACCAAAATATCAACATATCGAATCATGGATGCAACTGTTTCATGCGGCACAGATTGATACATTTCAACACGATTCAGCATTCTTTTGCCGGCTACAAAACTTTTCAATCGTTGAAACGCCGGCCCTGTTCCAACAAACAATAACTTCCAATCAGGAAATTGATTGGCCAATGATAAAAAAGCTCTGGCCAAATAAAAAACCCCTTTTTCTTCAGTAATACGGCCAATAAAAGCAACGTATTTATATGATCGCTTATATGCTGGGGACTGATCTCGCATAGCAAAAAGCATTCGGTTTATTCCTAATTGCGGCAACACCAAAACAGGCTTAGCAAACCCCTTGGCACGAAGAATCTTTTCAGCATCATGATTCCCAGCAATAGCGCCATGCGAGCACGCCATGTTTATCTTTTCAATTGGCTTGAGCAACATTTTGCCTTTTAACGAAAAAGTATGTTGCCAATTAATCCAAGTAAAAAAAACACTTTTTGCCTTAAGCCTCAGTAACTTGGCAAAAAAATTCACCTGAAAAAAACTGAATGCATTGCCACCCTGTTCAACATGAATAATGTTTGGCCTAAATGTTTTCATCACCCCAAACAGTTGTTTTGCTGAATACCTATACAGCAATTCATTACCCTCTTTAAATGAATCAAGAGCCATGAAAGAACAATTATCAGATAGTTCATTTTGGCTTATCTGAGCTTTATGTTGAAACAAGCACGTTGGCCATCTTTTAGGAAAAATAACCATTAAGGAAACATCTGGATGCCGCTGCGCTAACATCTTCCATTTATCACGATTAATTGGAGAAATATATGTGTGACTTACAACAAGCACCCTCATACAATATCCTGGGCTAAATAAACATTTGTTTTTCGCTCATGTAACAGTTTGGTCATACGATCACGCTCTTCAAACCATTTTTGTAATTCTGGATACGCCACCACAAGTCCTCGTTTAAACAAAGCATAAATCTTACCAATAGCAAAGATTTCTTCTACCAATTGCCGCCCCCCTTGTGCAAGCCGTTCACGTAATTGATCATCAGACAAAACAGCATAGGCATGTGCAACCATTTCATCATCATTGTTAATAGGAACCAAAAAGCCAGATATATTGTTCACCACATAATCGCGGGTTCCGCCACAATCGGTTGCTACCACGGGGGTTCCATGCAAAAGTGCTTCCAGTCCAACAATCCCTAACCCCTCTTGATAGGACGTAATAAGCATAAGATGCGCTCTTCTATAAAGCGAAAACAGATCATCCCCAGCAATTTGTCCCGTAAAAATGATATTCTGAAATGATGGTAACGATGAGAACTGCGTAAGTTTTTCGTCCAAAGGCTTCTTGCCAACAATATACAATTTAATATCGGACATTTGTTGATAAAGCTTGTCAAAAACACGAAAGAGCATATCAATGTTCTTGCGTGGATCACTAAAACGCCCGACGGCTATAATAATTTTTTCAGATCCCCCTTTTTTAACAACTGAAACCTTGGAACAATCAATCGGATACCCACACAATACCATCGTATCTCTCGTATGCCCAAGAATATACTCAAACTTTGATTTAGCATACGTACTTATTGCCCACGTAAAACTTGATCGTGAAAGTATCTTTTTTTCAATAGCATTCATTTTCTGATGAGCAAGTTGATTAAGGACATAACGAACCCCATCAAGTTCTTTTACTCGCTCGGCACGATCCTCATTGTATGGCGTTCCAATCCACATGGTAAATTTTTTATGTAAAAGCATAAGAGGATGAGCAGCCATACAAGTCCCACTCACAACAAAAAAATAATCATAATCTTTAAGTAATGTTTTCCAGTGGCGATACGTAAAAGAATAGTGCCCCGGCTCCCAAAAAGCCCACCGTGCTCCTACCTCAATACAATTCATCCCGAAATACGATAACGGTTTAACTGACGATGTAAACTTTAGTCTTCGAAGACTCGTTGCAATTTCATGATCAAATCCCAAAAAGAAAACCTTCGGTTCGAAATAGTTCTGACAAAATTGATAGGTAACTTTTAATGTTGATAAAATACCACCGTAATTGTACGAATTACGCACTGTAAGAATTGCTATTTTAGGTTTTTTAAAAGGCACCATCACTTTATACCTTTATAATGCGTTGATTTCTGAGCAACAAAAAACAAATCTGAAGACAATATATAAGGATTAATAACCCGCATGCGGCGCAAAAGCCCTATCCCCTTTTTTACCAACGGTTTGATCAACCGAGGAAAAAACTCGGCAAAAAGATTGGGAGGAACTATTCCTTGTGCATCAACGGTCACAACATCAAAACCATGATTATTCAGTAATCGTTTGAGAGTATCAATAGCATAATAACGTTTATGTGTCATATCTGTTCGGTTGTAAAACGTTAAATTATACGCGGGCAAAAAATAGTCATCACTATGTGGTACCGACCCAATGATTACCCCTGAGGGTCTGCATATCCTATGAAGTTCATCAAGCAATGATTCTTCGTGAACAATATGTTCAATAACATCAAATACCAAGATCGTGTCAAAATAGTCACGCGGGAAAGGGATTGGTTGCTCAAGATCTGCTTTAACAAATTCAACTCCTTTACAACTCATAAGATCTAATTGATCAAGTGCAATAACTCTTAAATTGGAATTGTTAGTTGCAAGCCATTCACTATAATAGGCATAACCAGACCCAACATCGAGAATATCTCGGCCCTTCAAATGACCGTTGATATATCGAATTTTAATATCCGAAAGTTTATTAACCGTATCTCCTGTGTGCATAGCATAATCCTTACAAATACAAGCAGCATTGATTAAAATACTGCTGAAGCTGCTTGGTTAAGGTGAACATTCCAGCTCGAGCAAAACCGTTATTGGCAATTCTGATACGTTCATTCGCATTATGCAAATAAAAATCAATTTTATTAACAAGTTCTTTGCTGTCAGCAAAACAGGCTATACTTTCACCCTCCTTAAATAATGTTTCAGCCTGATCTTGTGTACGCTGCGTTAGCAAAAAAGCCCCACTGGCAGGCACTTCTAACGTCCGCATGTTATGCGCCGCCAAATTTTGAACACGTATAAAATTAAGCACAATTTTTGATAAACGAAAAGCCTTAATCATTGAATCCCCGTAAATAGCACTGCCACGAAGTATTTTTTTGATTGCTGCATTATGACATTTGGTTACCCAGTCATTACCCCACACAGCCAATGATATGCTAGGCATACAAGTTATAAGATCATTTAACCATGCCTCTCGCTCAGGTTCCCACGTCCCCACAAAACATACATCCGATGCATATTGAGCGTAATCATTATTTGTTATGGATAGAGACTTATTAAACAATGTTTCATCATAAGCAAATGGGAAGTAACAAACATGCTTACACCCCGCCGAAATAAGAACAGGCTCTAACATTTTCGACCAAGATAGCCAACAATCATAGATTGGTAATGATGCAAGAACATGTTCATTTGAATTCCCATTCCACACCACAAATGGATTATCGGGATAAAAATTAATAAGTCTTGATCCACAGATTTGTTTAATACAACACAAGGTCTCAGGCGTAAGTAATTCTCCCTTAATAATAAACACAAGGTCTGGTTTATATGTTGTTACCGCACGTATAAGTGCATTATTACACCACCATGCATTTAGAGTTCCCCACCAACTAGCTTTCTTCCGATAATTAAAAGGCATCACATGGAAGCCCAACAGGGATAAAGCAGATACAAATGATTGGGCGTAGGTATAAATAGAGGGATCTGGAGAAAAGGCCCCAACAAGTAATATTTTTTTTATGCTATTCAAAGTAAACCCTCGTACACGTTATACACATTTTGTCCATACACATCCCATGTAAAATCTTGTATACGTTCATAACCCAACAACCCCATTTCTGACGCCTCCTCTTGATGTTGATAACACCATTGAATTTTTTCAGCAAGCATATCAATGGATTGTGGAGGCACTAAAAAACCATGCAAACCATCGATAATAATTTCTGGCGCAGCCGTATTGGTAGTGCATACAACAGGAAGTTTGCTTGCCATTGCTTCCCCAATAACCATACCAAAACCGTCCTCAATAGAAGGCAAAACGAAAAGTGATGATTGCTGATACAACGCTTTAAGCCGCTCACGTGAAACAGGGCCTACAAAAATAATATTTGAATCAATTGGTAAGTTTTGCTTGATAGCAGCAAAATCTTTCTGTAATGCACCAACAATCACCAATTCAGTATCCTTAAGCGGTAAATGCAACTCATGCCACGCTTGCAAAAGGTAATGGATTCCTTTGCGTAACGTTACCAACCCAACAAAAATAACACGGAATTTATCTTTCTTTTGAATATAATTTTTATCATCTGAAAAATACTCAACATTCATGCCACATGGAACTTTCAAAACCTTTGTTGGTACAAAACCTTGTGTAATAAAACTATCATGAGCAAATGATGAAAGCGTCATAATGTAATCAGCCTGATTATATTCATTAATCATCTTTTCTACTGTTTGTGCATGAATTGGCTGAAATGGCACACCCCATCGTTCATATTCTTGTTGTAGAAGTTTTTGTTGAACCTGAATATGACACGACCCTGATTCAATGATTATTCGCGCACCAGCCTTACGAGCAGCAGGTATCGAATGACCAGAATAATGTGCCCATCCAACAAACAAATCGAAGGGCTCAACCCAATTCAATTGTTTACTTACACAGCGATCAAACATAGTATCTTTAAAGACATTAAAACGAGATTTATCCCATACCCGTCCAAGCTGCAGAGCAACAAAGGCATCATTCATCACTTTGCATCGTTTAATGCAATGAACATAGTGCGGTGGAATTTTTTTTCTATCAACGCTGGTGTAATCGAACGTAAAAAAAGCACCAAGTGCATTTCGTTTGATCAGCTGATTGGCTAACTGATGAGCATGAAAACGCCCACCGGCTGAAATAACAACTTTCATGATAGCAGCTGCGTAAAATAATCAATGGTATGTCGTAACCCTGTTTCCAAATTAACTTTTGGCTCCCATCCCAACATTTTTTTTGCTAAAGAAATATCAGGTTTCCGTTGTGTTGGATCATCTTGAGGCAAAGGCTTAAACAGAATAGGCAACCGACTACCAATCAATGTTTGGATTTTTTTAGCTAAATCAAGCAAGGTGAATTCTGTTGGATTTCCTAAATTTACTGGTCCAGTAAGGGTTGCATCAGAATTCATCATGGCCAGGATACCAGCTATTAAATCATCAACGTAACAAAAAGACCGTGTTTGTGTTCCATCACCATACATAGTCAATGGCTCACGCTTTAATGCCTGAACGATAAAGTTGCTCACCACTCGACCATCATAAGGATCCATATATGGGCCATACGTATTAAAAATTCTAATCACTTTAATATCAACATTATACATACGCTTGTAATCAAAGAATAATGATTCAGCGCAACGCTTACCCTCGTCATAACAAGCACGTGGACCAATAGGGTTAACATTGCCAACGTATCGTTCTGTCTGCGGATGCACCAATGGATTGCCGTATACCTCACTCGTTGATGCTTGCATAATGCGAGCATTATATTTGCGCGCAAGCTCAAGCATGTTAAGCGCGCCAAAAACGCTTGTTTTTGTAGTAAAAATTGAATTCTTTTGATAATGCGGTGGCGATGCTGGACAGGCAAAATTAAAAATCCAATCAACGTCCATGTCAAATGGCTCAATAACATCATGTTTTTTGAAAGTAAAATTGGGATTGTTTCGAATTGATGCAAGATTGTTAAGATTACCGGTATACAAGTTATCAAGCACCGTTACCTGATGTCCTTGCATCACCAAAGCTTTGCATAAATGACTTCCCAAAAAACCAGAACCCCCGGTTACTAAAACACGCTTTGTTGCCATCGTTAATCTTTCATTGCTCAAACGTATCCATAGTGTCAACAAATAAATGGCTTCCGTTTTTTGTCATGCTAAACGCATTTCAGCATCCATGCTATTTCGGAATAATAACATTGGAATGTTGATCCTGAAATTAATTCAGGATGACAAAGGAAAACATTTACTACCGCAAACTCACTTAGGAGTTCAGGGTGACAAAAGATAGTTATAACACGCTATTGGCATGATGTAAAAACCAAACAAACCACGCTCTAAGACCGCACAAACGGTTATATTCATCCATCTTCATTAGATTTTATGCCTTTATTTTGAATAAGAACGCAACCCCTGGCATACTAGTGTTTTAAACTCTTGCGATGTAGAAAGGTTTTTCATGTGCGGTATTGTTGGATATATCGGTTCTGGCTCAAGTAAGAAAGTTATTTCAGAAGGCTTATCTCGGCTTGAATATCGTGGTTATGATTCTGCTGGCTTTACTTGTATCACTTCTGATACAAACTCCTTGTATGTGAAAAAAGAATGTGGCACAAACGAACCAATCAAAAACCTTTCAATGTCAATTGAAAAGGATGGCCCTGTTGGTATAGGCCACACACGATGGGCAACTCATGGAGCGGTTACTTTAAATAATACGCACCCCCATTTTAATTGCAAAAAAACGCTTGCTATTGTCCACAACGGCATTGTTGAAGAACATACACGGACACGTCAAGAACTTATCAACAAAGGACATACCTTCACATCGCAAACGGATACCGAAGTCATAGCACACCTTTTGAGCGATTCCCTTAAGAAGCATCCAAACAATCCAAAACAAGCTTTAATTGATCTCGTACACACCATTAAAGGAGCTTTTGCCTTCATCGCCCTCAGTAAAGAATATCCACACATGCTCATGGTTGTCCGCCACAAATCACCCATGGTTATTGGAGTTGGCGCTCATGAAAACTTTGTCGCCTCGGATGTACTTGCATTTGCAGATAAAACATCGAACGCACTTTTTATGCCAGATAGCAGCATTGCATTAGTAACACGTGAGAGCGTAGAGCTGTATTCGTTTAATGGCACCCCGTTGCCATATACTATGACACCTATCGATCAAACTCTTTTGAATGTAGAAAAAGAAGGGTTTGAACATTTCATGCTCAAAGAAATTTATGAACAAAAACAGGCCATTAACCGTACGGTCACGTCACTCAAACAACTTGATACTACTTCAAATGAGCAGACAGCGCTCTGGCGCCAGATGGGTTTGTCGGTACAACAGGTACAGAATCTTCGACATCTAAGCCTCATTGCCGCTGGCACATCATGGCACGCAGCCCGCATAGCGCAATTTTTCTTTGAAGCTGTTTGCAAAATACCAACACGTGTTTATTTGGCATCAGAATTTCGCTACATGCCGTTTTTTCCTGAAGAAAATAGCCTTTTCATGTTGATTTCGCAATCCGGCGAAACAGCTGACACGCTTGAAGCAATGCGTTTGATCAATTCATTCAATCAACACACCATTGCTATTTCAAATGTTCCTGCAAGCTCAATCGTCCGTGAAGCTAAGGGCTCATTGCTTATGCAAGCTGGCCCTGAAATTTCTGTGGCATCAACCAAAGCTTTTTCAGCCCAAATGGCTATTCTTTTTTGGCTCGCACATCGCATGGCAGCAGAAAGAAAACAACTTTCGTTACAACAATTCCATTATGCCGAAGAACAATTACTATTAGTTGCAGAGATTCTGGAATCAACACTCGAAACCTATAAATTTGATATTGCGACCAAATATGCACCACGCTATGCTCATTATGACCGCTTCATATTTTTAGGACGGCATATCAGCTATCCTTTTGCCATGGAAGCTGCTCTCAAACTCAAAGAAATTTCGTATATTTTTTCACAATGTTATCCATCGGGGGAACTTAAACACGGCCCTATTGCCCTCGTTGATGCCAAAACACCTGTCGTTATATTCTCAGTACTCGATGAGGTAATTTACACTAAACTCGTTGCTAATGCCCAAGAGGTTAAAGCTCGTAATGGGCACTTGATTATCTTTGCCTTCGAACATCAAACAGAGCTCATTGAAATGGCTGATTGTGCCTTTGTGATCCCTACTATACATCCGCTTTTAGCACCGTTGGCCATGACGGGCGTTATGCAACTGTTTATCTATTACATCACCAGGGAGTTAGGACGCCCCATCGATAAACCACGTAATTTGGCAAAAGCCGTTACGGTTGAATAAAATAAAGGCCGAGAATCATTATTAGATTCCCAGCCTTTGATACTAAACAGTTATAAAATGATTTATCAATGAATGAACAAATACAAGGTTAGAAACACAGGATCTTGCTTCTTCATGTACATGACAATTAGAATAAAAAAACACGCAAAAAATGACATTTAGCACGCTGAACGCGTCTCATTTGACTTTGCAACCCCTCCTGTTTTACACTGCATCCTTCTAAAATTGATTAAGGGGGAATAGATCAATAAAACATATTAACCAAACAACGCTCGAAGGAATACAAAGATGAAGTTCCTTCCATGGATTGTAACGATTGCAGCATACATAAACTTTTTTTTACCATGTTTTGCAAGCAGTCCTATTAATACAAACTTACTTGAAGAAGGCCTGGACACACGCATACAACAGGCTTACGATTCATTTGAAAACAGATATTATCAATTAGTTGAAAATGGACACTTTCCATTATCATACAACAACAATCTTATTATTAATGCTTCGCTGTTTCCTGACGTTCAAAAAGAAGGTTCCATCATCATTAAATTAATAGAATGGCTTGAGCAACAAGATGATGCCGATAGTATCTACTTATTGCGACGCCTTAATAAATTTTATTTTTTAAAATTTCATCAATTTATTTGCAGCATGAATCTAAAAAAAGAATATGTAGCTAAAATACTTGAACACTGCCAAACCTTTTATTCATTAAAAGCAATAAACAAGAGTATTGTGCTCAAGCCATTCCAATCGGCACTGAGTAAGCTGTTTATCATGATCTACATGATTAATGAAAGCTTTTTGAGTTATGAACAAAAACGAGAAACACTGGCACACTCAATTGACAAAATTAAACGTGAAATGCTTAGCATCAACAAACAATTTGGACCTGTCATAGATGAAAAAAAGATTACATCTTTTATTATGCTGCTTGAAACCTATGGAGCCAAGGAGCCACTGGTTCAATCCAGTAAACTCAAAAAAGTTGTTATTATCTCGGTTATTATTTTTGCCATTAGCATTATTGTTTATAAATATGTTTTACCAAACTGGGGTGGTATTAAAAAATGGTTTAGTAATGCTTGGACTGCTATTGTTGAGCCACTTGGTGAAAGCGCTGGCCGTGGTGCCGTCAATGCCTTTATCAATGGCCTTGATGATCCTGCCAACCGCGAAAAACTAAAAAGTGTTGTACAGCATATCACGCCTGAATTGCTCAATGAGATACTCGCTGATCAAGATCGCTTTAATAAATTTGTTTCCAGTTTGCGAGACAATCTCCCACCAGGCATTCTTAATATGCCAACTCAAGACCAATTAAATTCTTTAACAGAAGGGGCGTTGCGGGCAGCTGTAAATGGCATGGCAAATACAGCGGGAAATGATCCTGGAAACCAACAACCAAATCCTGATCTTAAGGCTATTGGACGACAAGTTGGGCAAGGTGTTGCAGAAGGAATTGGGGCACAAACAGGTATATTGGGACGACTGGTCTTACGTCGACCTGCGCCACCACCTGCAGCCCAAAACGCTCATTAGCAAATGCAATCAATATGTCATTGAGCCGAGACTTCATTTTGTCAGCCTGTCCGCCAGCCAACCTGTGCAGTATAGCCACCTACTTCGCGAAAACTTCGACGTGATATTTGCACTCCTGGCGAAGGCAAATAAATTCATGGCGCAAAAATCTGTTTCTTAGAACCACAAATTAAGGTCTTGATCAAACCATGGTATACTGTAATTTGGCATTACATAAAATATCCATGTTTACGAGGGTGGTACCATGACTAAAGATATAAAACCGGGGCGATTAGAGGTTGTTTGTGGTTCAATGTTCTCTGGTAAAACAGAAGAACTTATGCGTCGACTGCGTCGTGCTGAATATGCAAAACAACGCGTTCTCACCATCAAACATCATATCGACAAACGTTATAATCAAGTTCCTACCTGCATTGTTTCACATGAAGGCAAAGAACGTTTTGCTTTTGTAATTTCGGATAATGCTTCAGGATTTGAGAAAATATTAGAGCTCGCGCAATCAAATATTGATGTTATTGGTATTGATGAGGTTCAATTTTTTAGCAATCCAATCATCAACGTCATTGAGACACTTGTTGCTACAGGCAAACATGTTATTGCCGCCGGACTTGACCTTGATTTCCGCGGAGAACCATTTGGTGTCATACCACGACTCATGGCAATAGCTGATGATGTAATAAAACTAAAAGCAATTTGTTTATGCTGCGGTAAAGAAGCTCACCATACCCAACGGCTTATTAACGGTCAACCAGCCAAATACGATGATCCAATTATTCTCGTAGGGGCATCTGATTTTTATGAGGCACGTTGCCGTAGTTGTTTTTCGATTGATAAACCACAAACATCGAATGCACCATATGCAACAGCCCCAAAACAAACCTCATCAGCTGAAGCACTGTGAGCAAAAACAAGGCATCATTCTCATGCTCCAATTGTGGCTACATCTCTCTTAAATGGGTAGGTTGTTGCCCAACCTGCAATGAGTGGAACAGCTTAATTGAACAAAAACCTTTGCCGGCCGTATTTGCATCAACCAAAGGTCCACAGGCCAATGCCCATTGTGCAGTCTTGACGCCTATCGCAAACATTCAATTATCACCTCAAGCTCGCATGCTCAGTAATATTCGTGAATGGGATACCGTCTTGGGTGGGGGTATCTTACCCGGTTCATTTATAATCTTAACAGGCGATCCTGGCATAGGAAAATCAACGCTGTTACTACAAGTCGCCAATGCTCTTGCTACCAAACACAAAATCATTTATTTTTCGTCAGAAGAATCACTTGAACAGGTTAAAGGTAGAGCACAACGCCTCAGTGTCGCAAATGATAATCTTTTATTTTCAGATGAAGCATGCCTGGAAACCATTGTCGCAACAGCACAACAGGAAAAACCTGATTTGTTAATCGTCGATTCCATCCAAAATTGTCATATCTCATTTCAATCTCATGCTATCCCTGGCACCATTGCTCAATTACGTGAGGCAGCATTTCATCTCATGCGACTCGCTAAAGAACAAAACATCGCGGTTCTTATCACCGGCCACATTACCAAGGAAGGCGAAATGGCTGGTCCAAAGGTTCTTGAGCATATGGTTGATGCGGTCTTCTACTTGCAAGCAGAAGACCGTTGGCATACACGCATCTTACGATCAGTTAAAAACCGATTTGGTACCATTAACGAAGTTGGCTTCTTTGAAATGCAAGAACAAGGACTTGTTGAGGTAGCCAACGTTAATCAGCAATTTTTGAGCGAAGCATCAGGCTCTGTTGGAGCCTCAATGATTTGTTGCCTTGAGGGAACGCGACCACTGTTGATTGAGCTCCAAGCACTCGTTGTTGAATCAAAGTTTGGAGTACCGCAGCGCGTGGTAACAGGGCTTGATTACAAACGAGTTGTACTTGTTGCCGCAATTTTAGAAAAATATCTCCATATTCGCTTTAGCGCACATGACATTTTTTTCAAAGTCAGCGGGGGATTCAAAATAAAAGAATCATCAGCAGATCTCGGAATCGCTCTGGCGTTGCTTTCCAGTTATTTCCAAAAAAACCTGCCCGCTAAAGCAGTCGCTATCGGCGAACTGAGCCTGACTGGCAACGTTAAGGCCATCAATCAAATAGGTTCATGTATTAAAGAAGCCGAAAAATTTGGACTTGAACAAATTTTTGTTTCCAAATTTCAACAGGTTAAAACCTCATGTAATCTGATTGGTTTTCGGAATGTTTATGAGCTTCTACAGCTGTTTCCAGAGGGAGAATAACAGTCTATCGTCTGTTAACTATAGCTACAACACCCATAGCCGCAACGCTTACAGCAAATCCAACAATCATCGCAGGTATGGTTGTATTAACAAGAGGCCAAAGTCCTGCGGTAACACCGCCCATGGTGATTCCCGCAAGTGCCACGTTCGTATGAACATTATCTCTATGCAGAGTCAACAACAAAATCGGACCAAATGAACAACCAAGGCCCGCCCATGCATAATAAACAAGTTCATAAATTGTTTTTTGTTGATTGTACAATGCAAACCACAATGACAGCACACAAATAGCAACAACACTTAAACGAGATGCCCATTGAACCTGTTGATTCAAAACATCTGATGGCTTACGCCTCATAATATGTTTGTAAAAGTCCTCAGCCAAAATCGATGCGGAAGCAAGAACTTGAGCACCAATAACATTGATCGCTGAAGCAAGAATTGCACACAAAATAAGCCCAGCAAAAAATGGTCTGAATAACTGTTTGGTCATCGTAACAAAAATAAGCTCAGGATTTGCTAACCCCTGGGGGAAAAAGGCAAGCCCAACCAACCCAACTCCTATCGCAGCCAAAAGTGTTAAACTTTGCCACGTTAATCCAAGCCTCTGCGCCTTACGCATTTCAGATACATCCTTAATCCCCATAAACTTGGTCACAATGTGGGGCTGGCCAAAATAACCAAGTCCCCATCCAATAGCTAGCAACAGAGCAGTTGCAAAATCTCCTAATGAACGAGGTATAGCACTAAGGACAACATGCCGTGTAGATGCGGCATGGATAATGTCTTGAGTCCCATTGAGGGTAAAAAAAGCAATAACAGGTACCAGAATAATCATAGCGAGCAAAAACATGCCTTGGAAAAAATCGACCCATGCAATCGAGAGATACCCTCCCAGCAAGATATAAAAAATAACCAACGCACCTAAAAAAATGCCGGTTGAATAACTAATGGAAAAAATCGATTCAAACAAATGGCCCAAAGCAACAAAATTTGCAGAAATATAAAAGATAAAAAACAATAAACAAAATAATGCACTTATGTTTCGTATCAATCCTGTTTGATCATTACATCGTTGTTCCAAAAATGATGACAATGTGGAAGCATGATATCGTTCAGTCTGTGCACGCAATTTAGGAGCAACAAACCGCCAATTCAAATACATAAAAGCCACGAGGCCAACAGCAGTCCATGCTTCAATCAAACCATGAGCATACACAGCTGCAGGAAACGCCATAAATAACCAACCGCTCATATCGCTTGCGTGTGCAGCAAGCGCCGTAACCCAATAACTAAGTGAACGGGAACCAAGAATAAAATCAGCCGTCTTCCTACTCCGCAGATAAGCGAAGAATCCAATAGTCCCTAATATTGAAAAATATACTCCAAATGCAACAATGATTTCCAAATTCATGAGCTTCCCTCATATAAATATGCAGCACAAGAACGTTTATGACGTGAACACTGTAACTGAAGTATATCAAATTTGTCCAGAATCTAGGATGTCATACAAGATCAGACCTGATCCATTGAACCCTGTTTACGCTGAACTCTCGGTTTATCAATAGGCTGACCAAGACAACGTGAAATATGATATATAAAAAATTGCATTAGCCCTGTCATGGCAAGTGGCGCCAGCATAGGAGTAACACGAGGTAATACAAATACACAATCTGCTAGCTCAATAAGCTCACGCTGCCCTTCAAATGCAAAGACTATCAAGTGACCATTACGTGATTTAATGTCACGTGCATTTTCAATCATCTTTTGATAAATCAAATCATCTAACACCGAGAACAAAACCACGGGCGCTTTGTCATTGATAATTGAAATAGGACCATTTCGTAATTCACCTGCAGGATAACACTGAGCAAATACATGTGAAATTTCTGAAATTTTGAACGCTGCTTCTTGAGCAAGTGGATAGGATATGTGTCGTCCCAAAAAAATAAAGTGATCATAGGTTGCATAATGCGGGGCAAGCTCTTGTACAATTTTAAATTTATAACCATCAATTGCTGCTTCCAAAATTTCAGCGGCAATAAACAATGATTCTTCGGCTACTAACATTTGTTCTGGCGTTACCTTACCACAATCAAGTGCAATACGGTGCGCAAGCCAATACAAACTTGCTAATTGAGCGGAAAAAGCCTTCGTTGATGCACCAGAAATTTCTGGACCTGCCTGCATTGGCAGAAAACCACTTGCCTCACGAACCATATTGCTTGAAGCAACATTAGTGAGCGCAATGGTATGTTGTTCAAAAGAATTAACCAAACGCAAAGATTCTAGTGTATCAGCTGTTTCACCGGACTGTGATATAACAACATACGCACCATTTGGCTTAATGAAAAAAGGTGCATAACGAAACTCAGACGATAAATGAGCATACGTTGGAATATTACATACGTGTTCAAAAAAGAAGCGAGCTATACACGATGCGTGATATGACGTACCAGCACCAATCAAATGAATATGTTCAAGATCTTTTACCATATCGGTAGTAAGACCAACATGTCGCCAAATGGCATCACTGTAATCAACATGAAGATGGTTTTTTTGAAGCGCAATATCATCATCGATAATTGCTTCATTATAATTACCAATAACTTTATAAAACGATATCGTTCTGCTAATGGCACGCTTCTGCTCTAATATCTCTTTAAGAAAATGATGTTCAAAGCCTTCTTTGTCAGATGTCAAAAAAGATTCATCAATTTCCTGGACATAATACGGGATCGATCGCCCATCAAATCCATATAATTCAACACCATCTTTTGATAAAAAGGCAACCGTATCATCTGGCATAAAAATGACATTACGTGTTTTGTCAGTAAAGGCAACCAAATCAGATGCTGCATAAACCTCGCCATTGCCAATACCCAGGCTCATAGGAGATCGATGACGAATAACAATTAATTTGTCTGGTAACTGTTCCAATAAAAAAACCAAAGCATAAGCACCCTTAAGGCGCTTAACCAATTCCATAATTGCTTTTTTTAAATCTTTACATTGGTCAACAAGTGCTTCCAAAAGATGTGCCGCCACCTCGGTATCAGTTGATGATGTAAAGGTATGCCCTTGATCAATAAGCTTTTGGCGTATTTCTTCGTGAGCCTCTAAAATTCCATTATGTACAACCGCTATACTTTTATTGCAATTGAAATGAGGATGGGCATTGTGTTCATCGACAATTCCATGTGTCGCCCAACGAGTATGAGCCACGCCAACAGAACCATCAAAGTGTATGGCTTCAATAAGCCGCTTGATTGGTACTATGCCGCCCGCTTCTTTATGATAATTGATATGACCATGATTGCTATCGATACAAGCAAAACCGGCAGAATCATATTCTCGACATTCAAGATGACACAAACCTTCAAGAATTGCCTGCCGGCAAGGTTTGCTTCCAATACAAGCTATAATTCCACTCATCTGCTTTATGATACCATGATAAATCTATACATTTCGTAGAAAATAATAGAAAAAGAATATTAACGTTTAACGAATTGGAATCTTCTACGAGCAGCTTTTCTTCCGTATTTTTTACGTTCTTTAACACGCGCATCAACGGTCAAAAGACTATGCTGACGTAGAATATTTCGTAACGCTTTATTAGAAACGAGTAAGGCTCGTGCAATGCCAAGCTTAACAGCATCTGCTTGACCAGCAAGACCACCACCAATGACACTTACTTTGCCATCGAAAGCCTTTTCAAGCCCACAAACCCTTAATGGAAAAACCACCAGGGAACGATTGAGATCTGTATCAAAATATTCTTTATAATTTTTACCATTAACTACAAGTTTACCCGTTCCTGGTTTTAACCATACACGAGCAACTGCAGATTTACGACGGCCTACGCCATGATTGGCAAGTGAAGATCCTGTCTTATTCATAAGTGTCTCTTTTTCCTCGTCTCTTGTTCTTGATTTTGACCTTATTTTTACAATCTTTTCAAACACTTTTAGATTCTGTAATAAACACGAAACAGTCTACAAAAGTGAACTATCTTTGTCAAAAAGCCCTAAAAATGCTGTTTTTTAGGGGGTGTTTTATATGAACTGGTCCGCCTTTGCTTTTAAATAACTAAAACTATACAGAATATACAAGCTTAAACTATCAATTTCATTACAGGGCCTGCCCAGCTGAAACTATCCAGTAGCAAAAGCTGGAGCCGGCGATCGGATTTGAACCGACGACCTACTGATTACGAATCAGTTGCTCTACCACTGAGCTACGCCGGCATTAAATACATTACTGCTCAACTGCTTCCTGACATACAATACAACGAGCCGCATAGGGAAAACTCTCAAGTCTCTTTTCTGAAATCGGCTCTCCACAATCTATACAAACTCCGTATTCGCCTCTTTCAATCCGGTTTATTGCATCGTCCATTAGTTGCAATTCTCCAATTTCTGAGCGCTGCAAAGAAGATTGCAAATTTCCCATAGATAATGATTGTACTTCATCAGCCGTATCTTGTACAACACCATCGGTCAATCTTTCATGGGACAATTGTGTTAACTGTCCTTCCATATCAGCTTTCCTTTTTACCAATACTTTTTTCATTTTCTCGATAAATGCAGCTCTCTGCTTCACGGTCATCCTTTCTCTTTTTGCATACGCACACCCTTAAAAAACAACTGTAACAGGTTGGCGCATTCTCCATCTCGCACGCCCTTTATTATTCGCAACCCCTTACTACCAAGAAGTTGCTTACGTCCTTTTTTACTAACCCCACAACCAAACAGTGGCGATTGGGCTCCATATACAAGCCCCTCGATGCGGGAAAGCTGAATCAACCCGAAGCACATCAAACAAGGCTCAAGAGTAACATAGATCCAACAACCATTCAATCTCCAATCCCCTGTTTTTTTACATGCTTTCTGCAATGCAATCATCTCTGCATGCGCACATTGACATCCCTTAGATTCCACCTTGTTGTAGCCTCGAGCAATAATTTCTCCTTGTTTATTAACAATAATCGCTCCAACAGGTACTTCACCATGTTGTAACGCAGCACGAGCCTGCCGTAAGGCCTTGATCATATATTGCTCTTTTTTATCAATCATAAGTCACTTTTATATCTATACTTTGATGCAGAGGTCGGGGTTTGTTATACTATTTTACAAAGTTTTCCCAAGGGTGGTGTTGGTTATACTACACTAAATCATTACATGGTTAAAAGTTTTTTGTTGAGTTGCATAGATGAAGGTGCAACAAGCTGATGGAGTATGTCCTATGGATAATAAAGAACAAAAAAAGAAAATCTCTGAACAGGAAGCAAATGACTATGGCGCTGGTGCCATTAAAGTCCTGGAAGGGTTAGAGGCAGTACGCAAACGTCCTGCTATGTACATTGGATCTACAGATATTACAGGGCTCCATCATCTTGTCTATGAGGTGGTTGACAACTCTGTTGATGAAGCACTTGTAGGATATTGCAAAAACATCACCGTCGTTTTACATGCTGATGGTTCATGTTCAGTTGAAGATGATGGCCGTGGTATTCCTGTTGATATGCATCCAACCGAAAAAAAGTCTGCTGCTGAAGTTGTTATGACCAAGCTGCATGCTGGCGGTAAATTTGAAAAGGAAGCATATCGCTATTCAGGAGGACTCCATGGTGTCGGTGTATCTGTTGTTAACGCTTTATCCACAAAACTAGAACTTAAAGTTTTCCGTAACAGCAAAATCTATGAACAAATGTATGATCATGGAAAACCACAAGAACCGCTCAAGGAAATCGGTACAACAGATAAACGCGGCACATCTGTTCGCTTCTGGCCGGATGCTAAAATTTTTGAAACCGTACAATTTAATTTTGAAACCCTTACCTCACGCTTACGTGAATTAGCATTCCTTACAAAGGGATTGCGTATTGGCATCTCGGATGAAAGAACAGGCGAGGAACATCTATTCCATTTTGAAGGCGGCATTGCATCATTTGTTGAATATCTTAACGCAAAGAAAAATCCACTTTTCAAAGAAATTATCCAAATTTTTAAAGATGATGGAACGCATGTGCTTGATTGTGCCCTACAATACAATGATGGGTACAACGATCAAACACTCAGCTTTGTAAACCAAATACGCACGGCTGATGGCGGTACGCACGAAATAGGCTTCAAATCAGCACTCACTAAAGTTTGCAATCGTTTTGCTCAAAAATACAACTTGCTAAAGGATGAATCACTTTCAAGCGATGATGTACGCGAAGGCTTGGTCTGTATCATTAGTGTCAAAGTACCTGATCCACAATTTGAAGGACAAACGAAAGGCAGATTAGGAAACAGCGATGTTAAAGGCGTTGTTGATTCATGGGTCTATGCAGCATTAGATGCTTATTTTGAAGAAAACCCAGCCATTGCTAAAAAGATTTTGCAAAAAGCATTGCTTGCACAGCAAGCTCGAACCGCTGCAAAACGCGCACGAGAACTAGCTCGTCGCAAAGGTGAGCTGGGAACGTCAGTATTACCTGGTAAGTTAGCTGATTGCTCCGAAGAAGATCCAACAAAAACAGAGTTGTATATTGTTGAGGGTGATTCTGCAGGTGGTTCAGCTAAACAAGGTCGCGATCGATTTACCCAAGCCGTGTTACCGTTACGAGGTAAAATTATTAACGTAGAAAAAACACGTTTAGATAGAATCCTTTCCAATAACGAAATAAAGGACCTCATAACCGCTATTGGGGTTGGGGTTGGTAACGAGGAATGCACACCCGACAAAGCACGATATCATAAAATAGCCATTATGACCGATGCTGACGTCGATGGATCACACATCAGAATATTACTGTTAACGTTCTTTTTCCGTTACATGCAACCGCTCATTCACCGTGGTTTCATTTATATTGCACAACCACCTTTGTACAAGGTCAAAATTGGAAAAACAGAACGATACCTTAAAGATGAACGTGAATTCAAGAGTTTTCTCTTCGATTGGGCTGATCAAAATACTATCCTGCACATAAACAAAAAGCCCCTCAAGACAGACGATTGGAAAAATGTTCTTAATCAAATTCTTGCCTATGATGGTGAATTAGAGCGACTCAGTACTCAAATGGAAGTACCTAAGAACAACATGCATGAACTCATTAATTTTCTTCACAAAATTGAATGGACTCAAGGTAAATATCAACAAAGTGAAATCATTGATAAGTTATCATCTCATTTCAACAAATATCAAATCATTCCTGCTACTGAAGAGAATGGAGAAGGGGCTATTGCCCTTGAAGGTGATATTAAAACAGCAAAAGTCTCGATTACTTTCAAGGAACAAAAACGTGAGTGGGAAGTGCCAACTCGCTTTTTCAATTCTGAGGAAACAACCAAACTTTTAGATTTTTACAAACCAATTGCTCGTCTTGATCAGGAGCCATGGATGCTTGAACTTCAAGGCAAAGAGACAACACACCAAGGTGCTGGTATTCTAACATTGAGCGATACCATCACTGCAACAGCAAAAGCGCTTATGTCGATTCAGAGATACAAAGGTCTTGGTGAAATGAACCCTGAGCAACTGTGGGAAACAACAATGGATCCAGCTCGCCGAAGATTCCTCCAGGTTAGCATTGAAGATGCGTTAAAAGCAGATCAATGGTTTACATCATTGATGGGTGAAGATGTTGAAGATCGTCGTGGGTACATTAAAAAGCATGCCCATTTTGTAAGGAACTTGGATATTTAAAGATACTTTGATAGTTAAAAGGGGACGTGGCAAATTGCCATGTCCCCTTTTTTTTATTCCTGGAATATTGCATTAAAAGTATAAGTCTCGCACATTAAAATAAATAAGCGGATTGTCTGTTCCAGCTGCAGCTTCTTTGGTTTCAAATATATGCTGTGATTGGGTAATTAAATAACGATAAAGATTAATAAGAAGCTTTGGATGTGCATATTTAATTGCGCTGGTTGAATCAGCAATGAATATAGCTGTTTTAGTAAAAACAAAACAATTCCAATGAGACCAAGATTTGAAGATAACCAAAATAGGCTTTTCGGCAGAAAAAGATTTGCGTGTCATCAGATACTTACAATTGTAGTCATAATTCTGAGTAGAAAGACCGCCATCCTGAACAATTAATAACACATTAGGCGTTTCCTCTATTTTTCTTGAAAAAACGGCATCAAAAAGCGCCATTCCTTTCCTGAAATGCAATCTTTCTTGTTGTTTACGCTTTAAAACAACATCTGGATACTTATTACCTAATGCTTGATAAAACTCTTCAAACGCTTTTGATCGTTTTAAATTTAATCGATATAAACAATGAGGAGATGTTTCATTGATTTTACTCAACACATTATGAAGAATACATGCATTAAAAACTGTATAATATCCACACTCCCAAAAATTATAATTACCTTGAAATGTCGTTGGTATTTCAAAAATATAAACAGGCTCATTATTCTCATGCAAAACCATATGTATAGGTGAATAATCAAAATTTTGTGAAATAATCTGTCTACCAAAAGACATCTGTTTGATTTTTTCTAGAGCTACTGTTGCATTTTTTTGAGGAATAAAGAGGCCGATATAAATCTTTGTATTTACCGGAACTTGCTTACACAAACGATTAAATTTATCTAACCATCCAGTACTTAAATTTCTATACCAATCATCATCGAATGTTGGTAATTTTACTGATGAATAGCATATGTGTTCATCCCCTTCAACAAAGAAACGTTCCCATACATCTTCTTTACCATAGACAGGCAGAGCAGGAAGAAAGACGATTTCCTTTAATTCTTGATGCTTCGCAACAAATTTCAAGAAACATTCAAACGCTTTGTTATCAAAAAATATTTGTGGGGTCACATAAAAATTCTCAATAACCGGTACATCTCCCAGATACGCGTGCAAATACCTGCATGCTGCTGCAAGCGTTGCCTTATCTTTTTTACTCAAAAATGTTGCGATTTGCTCAAATATTTTAATGGTAAAACAGCTATTCGATACTACCTGTTTATCAGAATCGTCATTTAACTTTCTTCTTTTCTGTGGCGGTTCTGGTCTAAATTCTCGGCATGCTGGTCGTATATCTCCAGTGAAAGCACTTGTTATTAAAATTAAAGGTAAGAATCTTCTTAAAATGTTCATAACACCCCTGCTTTGATATTTTTATTTATCTCAATGCTTAATCAGAGATTATTCATCTTTTTTGATTTTTACATTTCGTACATCACAGAAAACCAGCGCATTAGCTACCCCGTCAGCAGCTTTTTCTGTTTCAAATACATGCTTTGATTGCGTAATAAAATACTGGAAAAAGTTAATCACTATTTCTGGATTCACATAGATATATGCGCTTGAAGAATCAACAACGAATATGGCTTTTTTGGTAAACACAAAACAGTTCCAATGCGAAAAAGATTTGTAAATAACTATTTGCGGTTGCTCGAGAGATAGGTTTTTTTTGGCCATACCAAATCGATTATTATCTGCTAACACACTGACCCTAGACCCCTGTGTTTGTACAATTAAGACTACATAAGGAATAGTCTCTATCTTATTTTTAAAAACAATATCTAAAAGCTCAATGCCATTATGAAAATGCAATCTTTTTTGCTGTTCACGTTTGGAAGCAATTTTAGGATACTCCTCACCAATTTTTTGATAAAACTTTTCAAATTCAGCCTGCCTTTGTAAATCCAACCGATACAAAGATTGAATGAATTTGCCCTTGAACTGACGTAAAAGATTATGAAGAGTAAATGCGTGGAAAATCGCGCGGTAACCGCATTCCCAGTTGTTATCTTGATATAACGAAGGAATTTCATGAATATAAACTGGATTACCATCTATATTCTTCACCATGTGTAAGGATGAGAAATCAGAAACTTGTGATGTAACATTCTTTCCTGAAAAAGCCGGCTGAATTTTTTTGATGTATGCTTCGGCATTTTTCTTAAGAATAAAAAGAGCTATGTTGATTTCTGTTTTTTGAGAAATCTGTTTACATAGGCGGCTAAATTTATCCAACCATCCGCCAGCTAAACAAATCTTCCAATCTTCTTCAAATGATTTTGGCAAGTCCCACGTACACAATACCCCTCCCATGTTAAAATGAGGGTACCAATCATCCTCACATCCGTACATGGGAAACACAGGAAGAATAATCAGTTGCTTTATTTCTGTATGCTTAGTAACAAAATTCAGAAAGGATTCAAACGCTTGATCATCAAAAAATACGTGCGGCGTTACATATAATTTTTCGCCTTCTATTAATTCATCAAATTTATCAAGATTTCCAACTACAACGTTCGATGATTTTTGTTTTAATTTTTTTTGAAGTTGTGCAAAATCACTCTGAATTTCTTTACACGCTGGTTTTGAATTACTAATAAAGGCGCTCATTATTAGAATTAGCGGGAAAAAAATCTTTAAACTATTCATAAATGCCCCCATTTTGACGTTTTTTTGGCATAAGACTTAGAAATAAATTTTTGCAAATAATATACAAATAGTCAAAATCCCTCGAAAACATCCCAATATTTGTAAGATTTTTGATTATAGAGAAGAAAATACGCCGGTAGTTTTAATTTGCCTCTACGACAAAACTTGATTAAATTGATGGCGGTTTTTATAGAAAGGGACCATTCATGCGTTCATACATCCCATCATCTCGTGTTGAAGAGCGGGCACTTGAAAAGTCACAACGATTATTTCGTTACTCTCCTACTGAAAATATTGATGTCTTGGAAGTTCCTGACTTTCCAAGTTTGGGAAAACTTACAGCACTCCGCTTTATTGAATGGCTCCAACGTAACCCTGAGGGCGTAATTTCACTACCAACAGGTAAAACTCCTGAATTTTTTATCAAATGGACCATTCATTATCTGAATAATTGGCAATCAAAAGCTATTCAACAAGAACTCGCTGAATGGGAAATCGATCCTACACAAAAACCAGATATGCGCTCGTTTCATTTTGTTCAAATCGATGAATTTTTCCCTATGAACCCACAACAAGAGAATAGTTTCTTCCATTATATTCAACATTTTTATATTAATGGTTTTGGACTTGATATTAACAACGCTCATTTAATGAACACATGGACTATTGGAGCACCTGCGGGCAAGCATTTGGAAGATATATTTCCATCAGGGCATGTTGACCTTTCACTCCGTTTCCGCAAACCAATAAATGAACTGGAACACAAACAATATGATGCACTCATTGCAGCTGATCAATGGGCAATGGAATACGAAGAAACAATAAAAAAACTTGGCGGAATAGGCTTTTTTATTGGCGGAATAGGACCCGATGGTCACGTAGGCTTTAACATTAAAGGGTCAGATCACTTCAGTACAACACGCCTCATTCCCATCAACTATGAAACAGCAGCAAGTGCCGCAACAGATCTCGGCGGCATTGAACTTGCTCGTCAACGTGTGGTCATCACCATTGGATTGCATACCATTACCCGCAACAAAACAGCAACCGCCATTATCATTGCCGCAGGAGAAAGTAAAGCATCTATTGTCAAAAATTCCATAGAAAACAAATCATCAATTCTTTATCCTGCAACAGCATTACAACAGTTACCATGGGCTCGTTTTTATCTGACCGAAGGAGCTGCAAGTCTCCTTATTGAAAGAAAATTGCAAAAATTGAAAAATCGTACCCATATCCCTGACAACATAGCAAATGAACTTTTGATCGATATTGCCTACAAAAACAAAAAACAATTAACCAATTTAATTGATCAAGATCTTAGAAATGATTACCTTGGCTCACAACTACTCAACAAAAACAACAATTTTGATCTAACATTAACCACCAAAAAACTTGAGACTACTTGTAAGGATCGCATTGCCACAGGCACAGCTAATATTTCTGGGGCTACATTTTTGCATACAGCCCCCCACCATGATGATATTATGCTGGGCTATCTTCCCTATGCTGTGCATCTTGTTCGAGATCCTAAAAACACCCATTATTTTGCCACAATGACTAGTGGATTTACCTCCGTTGCAAATCACTATGTTTTGAACATTCTTAACCATGTACTCCACTTTGTTTCTGAATTTAAACATGATCATATTACAAGCAAAAATATTTCCGATCGCAATCGTGATGTATATGAATATCTTGACGCTGTTGCAGCCTATGATCAACGCAAACAACAATACATATTCAGTCGAAGAATTATTCGTAATTTAATGGAACTTTTTAACACCACTGACCTTATACGTATCACCAATGAAATTGAACAACTCAAAAGTTACTTTCTGAGTAGCTATCCAGGTAAAAAAGACAACCAATTGGTGCAAACACTCAAAGGAATGCTTCGTGAATGGGAAGAAGAACTCTGGTGGGCACATCTTGGTTTTGATTGCAATCATACCTTTCATCTTCGTTTAGGGTTTTATACCGGCGACATTTTTACTCAACAACCATCATTTGATCGTGATGTAAAGCCTATTCTTGAACTTATCGAAAAGCTCAATCCTTCAATCATCACGGTAGCCATGGACCCAGAAGCTAGCGGGCCAGACACTCATTACAAAGTTTTACAAGCTGTTGCACAATCACTTAAAGCATATCTGGATAAAAATCCTAATAAAAAGATTTCGGTGTGGGGATACCGCAATGTCTGGTTCCGTTTTCACCCAGCACACAGTAATGTATTTATTCCGGTATCAATGAATTCACTTGCCATCTTACACAGCGCATTCAATATCTGCTTTGGCACCCAACGAGACGCTTCATTCCCTAGTTACGAATACGATGGTCCATTCAGCGAATTGGCACAAAAAATAATGGTTGAGCAATACGACGTAATCAAAACATGTCTTGGATCTGATTTTTTTCACCTTAATCCAAGTCCGCGATTGCGAGCTGCTCGTGGTTTTTGTTTTTTAAAAGCAATGACCCCAGAAGAATTCTTTGAAGAATCTGCAGCGCTTAAAAAGCATATGGAAATACAGGGGCTATAAATTAAATATCAATTAATGTTGGTGTAATAAAAATCATAAGTTGTTCATCGGTCAAAAGTTTGCGAGAGCTCTTAAACAACAAACCAAGGATAGGGATATCCTGGATAAATGGAATCCCATATTTTTCAGAATCCTTTTTATTGGAAATGAGGCCACCAATCATCGTTGTCTGGCCACTCCTCAGTAACACCCGATTAACTGATCGGGAGGTACGAATCGTATAATTAAAACTTGATCGTTCGGTACCAAGGGTTTTTATTCCTGGGATGTCAGGTGGCGTTACATAGGAATTTTCAACAAAAATATCTAAAAAAACGGCCTCATGATTAGGGGCAACAAACGGTTTAACTTTAATTTTCATCCCAATAGCCTTGTAATTAACCGTTGTAATGTTAGTTAATTTGCTTTCAACGGTTTCATCAAGCCTCACCTCTTGCGGCATTTCTTCACCAACCAAAATTTCAGCATTTTCTTCATTGTAGACGAGTAACGACGGTTTTAAAATCGTCTTAATTTCATTCCGTTTTTCAGCCAAATCAAGTTCAAACGTCAATCGCTTGGTATTCATATCGTTATTGCCAAAAACAAAAGGGATCTTTGACAAGGTTGCATTAACCGTGGTTGGCAACAAATTGAGTGCCCACCCCATAATATTTTCATAAGGAGTATTTTTATTAGCTGGATCACCTTCCTTGCCCTTATCAGTAACCGTTACCGGACCTAATCCAACAAATGTTGTTCTTTTGACGCTCTCGCGCCGATTATACACACCGCCCCAACGAAACCCAAACGCTTCCTCAAAATCCTTTTTGGCAAGTACGACACGAGCATCGATCCGAACTTGGGGTATTTTGACATCAATTTCCTGCAAACAGTAGGTAAAATCTTTTACATTTTGTGCGTGAGATCGACAAAAAACCTTGCGATTTACATCATCAAATACAAGATACCCATTTTGTTTATCACCGCTAGTAAGCGTTATTCCCTGCCATAATTTTTCAATACGTTGTTTAAGCAAATCATTCCATTTGGCATAAGCAATAGGGATAACAGCAGAAATAAAATCACGTTCTCGCTCTTGAGACACCATCCCAGCAAACAACTCACGAGCCGTTTGCATTTTCATAATGCGCCATACTCCAAATTCTTTGATGAGAGCAAGCCGAGGGTCATTGCTACTCAAAATACTATGTAATGCAGCAGATAGCGAAATGTTGTCGAGCTTAAGATCCTGCACCGTTCCAGTTACATCACCATCGACAACAAATTGAACATCACTGCTTTTGCTCAGCAAACTCAATGCATCCTTAACTGGCATTTTCTTTAAGTGTAACGAAACTCTTTTTTGTTGAAGTTCAGAGTCCTCAAGCTGTTTTTGCATAATATCAACAAGCCCTTGTGAGACCTCTTTTTGTTCAGCAAGTAATGATGACAGCGCTTGTTGTATTTTACGACTTTTTTCTCGCTTATTATTAGTTTTTGCTGTACGAGCTCGCTTTGTTTTATTCGTTTTATTCGACGAAGCAACAACATCTTGAACAACGTTTTTAAATGATTCTAACGTTTGCTCATGATGCACCTTGTGTTCTTGCTTAACCAAACTAATATCAGTAGAAGGAACACTTGATAAATCATAATCACGTTGAATAGACTCTGCATTTACAAGCCAACTATTGCTGCAAAAAGAAAATAAAACTGGTAGCACTACAGAATGCTTCATAAAAATCCCCCTCAATAAGAGTCATTTGATAAAAATCTTTTTCTTGATTTTTCCCCGTTGCACAACAACAAAATCTTTTTCCAATACGATAAGCGTATATCCTTCAAAGCACTCACCACGTTGAACAACTTCTCGTTTTTGACCATGAGCAATAATAGCAGCACTTCGCTTATTACCAACGCAAACAACCCCTTCAAGAGTTATAGATGCCGTGTTTTTAGTTGATGTATGTTGTGAATAATACTGAAAGGGGTCACGAATGGTAGCAGATGTGTCAGGGCTGGTAGGATAGATACTTTGTATAAAACAACTGCACCCAACAACCAACTCCAACAATTTGTTACATTGTTTCATGTATCAGACCCTTAGACAAACAAATAATACGCATCATGGCTTGGAATTTTATGAGTCGCTGCGTACGCCGCTTATCCAAAACAAGCCATGTGCATGAAACTGGATTTTTAAATGAAGTAACACAACCAAGGAAATTCATGAAATCTCTGAATGAGCCTTTTCCTTCAATCTTTACATAATGTTTTTGGAAACAATCTTTTTTGACAGACCGCACTTGCTCAATACCACGGCAGGAAATATGATGCTCCTCCAGAGTCTGCAATAGCAGATTGGTCGTTTCTTGCAAAGAACCAAGTGGTAAACAAAGGGTATTATATTCATCAACTAATCTTTGATGTTGTTCAGTCACAACATTAAAACGAACGAGTGTTTGCTCGAATATATTTTTTTGATGAAGTTTTTGAACACTATTTTCGTGAAGATCGGCTAATTTTTGGTGAAGATGGACATATACCGACAACGCGTACAAAACAACTGCACCGACAAGCATTACAGAGATGATTGCCCTTGTTCGCACCGGCATACTCTTGAGCATACATTTTGCTCGAGATTCATGCACCCAGAAGGGCATTGCTGCCTACTCCATCTTGAAAACTTTGTATTATTGCAAACTTTTTGTATGGTACCGAAGGAAAGTAAGTAAAGTAAATACTTTTGAGAAAAGAAATATTAATTTATTCGAGTTCAAGAGGTTCGTCAGCATATGCAACTGATAAAACCTCTTCTATTGTGGTAAGCCCTGCTTTAATTTGTCGGATACCATCTGATGCCAATGTGGTCATTCCTTCTTCAAGCGCCCTGCGCTTAATGACGGTAGCATCGGCCCTTTGAACGATCAGTTTTGCTATGTCGTCGCTCACTTCCATCAATTCAAAAACCGCAAGTCTACCTTTATATCCCATATTTAAGCACTCATCGCAGCCCTTGGCACGATAGAAAGTAATTTTACCTGCTTCTTGTGTAGACAACCCTAGCCGCTCAATCATTTCAGGATCTGGAAGGTATTTTTCTTTGCATTTATTGCAAAGTTTACGCACAAGTCGCTGTGACATGACACAAATAAGTGATGAAGCTATAAGATATGGTTCCACGCCCATGTCCAACAGACGAGTAATTGTTGCTGGTGCACTATTGGTGTGAATAGTACTCAATACAAGGTGACCTGTTAACGACGCCTGGGTCGCAATCTGCGCTGTTTCGGCATCACGAATTTCACCAATCAGCACAATATCAGGATCTTGACGTAAAATAGAACGAAGCGCTGCCGCAAAGGTTAGCCCTGCCTTCTCATTCACCTGAACTTGATTAACCCCATGCATTGTATATTCAACAGGATCTTCAACGGTAATGATATTTACATCTGATTGATTTAATCGAGCCAAAATAGAATACAACGTCATCGTTTTACCAGAACCGGTAGGACCTGAAACCAAAATAATGCCATTCGGCCGCGCAATGATCAGAGAAAGTAATTTATAATCTCGTTCACTTAAATTAAGTTTTTCAAAATCAACAATGCCCATCGACCTGTCTTGCAAACGCATAGAAACACGCTCACCATAATTTGATGGCAAAATGGAGACACGAATATCAATTGGTTTATCGGCAATTTTAATTTGTATGCGACCATCTTGAGGTATACGTTTTTCAGCAATATTGAGGTTCGACATAATTTTGATACGCGAAACAATGGCGCTTTGATAGCGTTTGGGAGGTGTAACACGTAGATACATATTACCATCAATACGATAACGAACCCGTAGTTCTCGTTCAAATGGTTCAATATGAATATCAGAAGCCCCTTCTTTGACGGCTTGCAGAAGCAAATGGTTAACCAATTTGACAATTGGAGCTTCGTTTGCCATCTCCATGATGTCTTTTTCTTCGAGTGGCACAGCACCAAGCTCAAGCTCTTCAACCCCTCCAGCCTTCAGCTCCTCCATCATTTCTTTGCTGGTCTCAAGTGGATAATATTTGTTAATAGCATCGGTAATGGTATCGTCAGTTGAAACCGCATAAACAACTTCACCTGTCATCAGAAGTGAAAGATCATCCAGAGGCTGAAGATCGCGGGGATTTTCAGTAACAATAGTTTTTTGGCCTTCATACATAATGGGAATAACGGTATGCTGACGAAGAAATTTAAGCGGAACTTTGCCCAAGAGAGCCGGATCAACCATCTGTTCGGTTATTTTTTCAACAAATGGAACACCAACCTGACGAGCCAATGCCCGAGCAAGATCGTTTTTGCTAACAAAACCACGTTCAAGCAACACTTGGCCAAGAAGTTTTCCTGTTGTCTTTTGTTCATGTAACGCTTCGGCAAGCTGCTGAGGGGTTATAATGTTGAGATCAATAAGAATATCACCAATTTTTTTTCTGAGCATGGGTTCCCGCTCCATCAGATAAGTAGATTATTCACCAAAGTTGTTTTGATGATAACAGAGGGAGCCTCTATCAGCAATATTTTATTTGCACCAGTAGATTATGAGCCTATAATCCAAAAACAATTGAAAGAATAGTATTTTTAAAGAATAAATACGCTAAAGCACCGAGTGCCAAAAAGGGACCAAATGGAATTCGTGTTGCGCGACCATGCCTACCGATGGCAAGATATAATGTACCAATCGCTAGGCCTGATAAAGAACCAATCATCAACGTTATCCACACTCCCACAGGACCGATAAATGATCCAATCATTGCTAGCAACTCCATATCCCCAATACCAAGTCCATCTTTTTTGGTAATTACTTTAAAGACAAAAGCTATCAACCATAAAATGCCATAACCCAATGCGATTCCCAACAGTGACTCACTCCATGACAATGGCAGCCATCCTATCAAAGACAACACAACCCCAACAGGAGCAAACCACAGAGTAAACAATTGAGGGATGAGCATTGATTCAAGATCAGTTCTTGTTGCTGCGACCAATGCACTAACCATTAACGAATAGCTCAAGAAATACTTTAACATTTTTGTTGAGTCTACATATGTTACGTGAAGGTGATCAAAAAATGAAACATCCATTGGAATCATTACCACCCAATAAAACAGTCCAGTTAATATTAGTGCTGTAACGAGTTCAATTGCAGGATAGAGCAACGAAATGGGTTGTTGACAGGCACGACACCGCCCCCTGAGCCAAAACCACGATATAACGGGAATATTATCGTACCAGGCTATGGTGGTACCACATGTTGGACAATGAGACCGTGATGTAAAAAATTTTTTCCCATGCAACAAACGACAGGCAAGAACATTGAGGAACGACCCCCAACACAAACTCACCAGAAAAATAAGTACTAGATTTACCACTACCCCTGTATCCCTGCTTTAATCAGATCGTGGATGTGAACAAGCCCAACAACCCGATTGTTTTCGACAACAACCAATGATGTAATATTAAAACTTTCCATAATTTCAAGCGCAGCGTAAGCCAATGTATCTGGCGACACAAATTTTGGCCGTAGTGTTGCAATATCAGCAGCAACCTTACCAAACAATGCAGGCCCTAACTCACAAGCTCGGCGTAAGTCACCATCAGTCACTACTCCTTTTAACTCCTGTTTTTCATCAACGATAATACCCAACCCCAATTTTTTTGAGGTAATAGTAACCAAAAGATCTTTAAATGACGTAGTAGGACTCAACAGAGGAAGCGTAGACTCCGCATGCATGAGCGAACGCACAGTCAACAAAAGGCGCTTGCCTAAAGCTCCTGCGGGATGATACCGAGCAAATTCCTGTTTATTAAAACCTTTTAGACTACTTACCACCACAGCAACAGCATCACCAAATGCCATCATAATCGTTGAACTGCTTGTTGGTGCTAAGTTAAGAGGACATGCTTCCCGATCAAGTGGCAAAGCAATAACTAGGTCAGCTTTTTCGGCCAAAACGCCCTGTTTGCAACAGATTAAACATGTTGTAATACCACTGGATTTTAAAAGAGGGAAAATATGATCAAAATCGTCACCGGTAGCACTTTTGGACAAAGCAATTACCATGTCACCCTTTTGCACTGAACCTAAATCACCATGCAAAGCATCGTTGGGATGTAAGAAAAAAGAAGGAATCCCTAGACTTGAACTTGTCGCAGAAAGTTTTTGAGCAACAATGCCCGATTTACCAACACCAGAAAAGACAACCTTCCCTGTTGTTGCAAGAATAGCTTCAACAAGCTGCCACGCATTTGAAGGAAATTGATTAACAATAGAAACAATAGCATCAGCCTCTTTACGCAGCACCTGCATTAAAGCTTCTTGGATTGCCATGCTATGTCGTGGAAGATTCTGAGCATATGATTGTTTAAATTTTTGCTCGAACATAACCTGCCTTGGTTATTTGTGATCGCTTAATTCATCCTGAACTTTGTTTAAAAGATCATTAATTCTACGCTCCTTTTCTTTAGCCTTGTCATACAAAAAAACAAGTTCTGGAGCATAACGCGTTTGAACACGTCCGGCAAAAGTCTTGCGTAATGATGGCTTATAGAGCTTTAGGGTATTAAGGGCGTCATTGAAGATTTCTTCGCCAGGTTCTTTGTAGGTGGCAAAATACACATAACACACGCCAGAATTAGGTGAAATCTCAACGTGTGAAACATAAATATTGGCAATGACAGACTCTCGTTCTGCCAGCTCACGAATAAGCGTTGTCATCTCCCTGAGAAACAACGACTTCCTCCGTTCCCTTTTAATATCAGAAGCACTTGATTTGGTCATGAAAAGAATCAACCTTACGAGAGCATACTTTCAAACATCTTGATCATGTTATTTTTAACAGCTCTCATGAGACGTTTACGTTTTTTTTGTGTTGGAGGCTCAAAATAGACTTGACGCTTGATATCGCGTGAAACACCTTCGCGCTCAAGCTTTTTCTTGAATTGTTTTAAGCTTTTTTCCAAATTTCCTGTGACTTGCGTCTCAATGTTATATTTTTTTGGCATGGGAATTCGACACCGCCTTACAAAATTAGAATTAATGTTTGTGGACTTTACCGACTGACCCTAATTTTACGTGATTTTTGAGCATTTGTCAAAGAGAATACAGGCATTTTTAGAAGGCAAGGGTAACGCTTCCCAATAGCGTTGTTGCACGGTATACCCGTACCCCGCTGATGTGTGCTTGCACCGCACCACCAATACTCAATACTTCAGCCACTTGATAATTAAGGCCAAAATCAATCTGCTGGTTTTTCCAACTCGACCATTGCTTGTAGGTATCAACACCGTTCTCAAACGCTGTTTTTCGCGTTGCACTCATCTCTTTAATCTTCACACTGTCCTTTAAATGCTGAGAATAAACGAAGTCTATGTATGCTGAAAGACCATCAATAAAATTCTCGGCTTTGAGCGAAGTACTGAAATGCCACACTAAGCCAGGACGTTTATCGATGTTAACTTTCCAGGGAATAAGCCCACATTGATAGATCGTTTTGAAATCAGTCAGCCCTCCCTGAGTAGCGGGTGTACCAGCGGTTGGTACACGTATATCTTTTAACTCTCGTTCATTAAAAGCTAAAATTCCAACTCCAAGATTCCACTGCAATGTTTGCCCATTTTTGGGTAAAATTGGGAAATCAAAACCAAGTGAAAAATCAGCAGTTATACCAAAGTATCCATCATTACCCGTTGGCACAGAAAAAGGTTTGTTTTGATCAGTTTCATACCCTGTAGGAAACCAGCATCCAACAGCAAAATAAGGAATAATGATTGCTGTTACATCACCAGCCTTGTCTTCAAGATCAAAAGGGATATGCCAGTACAGTTGCATATGAATATCTTCAGCAGCTGTTTTGCGGAATGGAGAGAGATCAAGATTAAGGTCTTTGAGAACAACATCACGCGTTGGATCATCATAAAGAGTGTAGTAAATTGTTTTTGCTTCTGGTTTTTCGGTTCCATTTCTGTCTTCAATAAAAGTAGAATTAAAATGAAATGTTGGTCGATTTTTAATATCAACAACACCCCCTTTAACAGATACCCCTAACCCAAAACCAAAATCAAAGTTAAGTTGCCCTCGTAAACCAACCTTCTCGTAATTTGTTTGAACAGATGAGTAATAAGCAAATTTCTTGTATTTTTCTGGCTTAAAATATTGCTCCAAAGTTAAATCAGTACGACTCGTGGTGCTTTTATCAGCATGATATTCATTAGCAGGATCTGTATTAATGGGGGTACCTGTAACAGCATCGGTGGCTATAAGTGTTTGAGCTGCACTCAAATTCGGATAACGGTCTGCATGGGCAGTAGGATCAAAAAATTTAGCAGTAGGCGATCCATTCCGTCCGTAAAAAATACCAAACATGTTCCACAACCCTAAGCGATCGCCATTTGCCACTTTGATTCCATCTTTATCTCGAGAGGTTGATGTCTGTTGGTAAAATGGCGATAACTGAATGCGAATCTCGCCTTTGTCACGTTCTTTGTAGTATTTATCAGCACCGAAAACGGTGTAGATTGGATGTGTATCAAATACGTTGTTGAGAGGAGTTGCCAAGCAGCTTAATGAGATAATCGCTACTATCGGCACCATAAGAAACAAACGACGCAGGAACATCATTATTTTCATGCTTTTTCTTTCATTGAGAACCAAACTTCTCATCCTTTTTATCTTTGACATCATAACAAGAATCAAAATACACTTGTGTTATACCATTATACATTTAATCTGGTCAAGAAGAGAGGGAGTATGAAGAAGAAAGTTTTTGAAAAGGCACTATTCATCTTCCGCCGTGACTTACGGTTGGATGATAATACCGGTTTGTTAAAAGCGCTTGAACAATCAAACATTGTCATCCCCTGTTTTATATTCGATCCAAAACAATTTTCATCGACGAACAAATATAAAAGCTTCAATGCACTACAATTTATGGTCGAATCATTGCAAAACCTTGAACAACAACTGAAAAAAGCTCATGCACGCCTGTATCTTTTTGCTGGTAATCCAGCTGACATTGTCAAACAACTCATCAGGCAAGAAAAAATTGACGCAATCTTTGTTAACCACGATTACACACCCTATAGCAAAAAACGCGATATTTTTATCAAAAAAGTATGTGTACCTGACCAAATTTCATTTATTTCATCACCAGATCTTTTATTACATGAACCGGAAGCAGTTCTGAAGGACAATGGAACCCCATACACTATCTTCACCCCGTTTTTCAAAAAAGCACTCAGGCTCAACGTGCAACAACCACAAGCAAACAAGCATAAAAATTATTATACAAAACCAATCAAAAGCTCCGCTTCATCATCGATCTATACAAAAATTTCCCCAACGACCAACCCAACTATTTTTACTCACGGAGGGCGAACACAGAGCCTGAAGTTACTCAAACAATTATCGCTTTTTAGAAACTACCCCAAGGAACGTGATTATCCGGCATTGGCTAGAACAACTGGGCTTTCCGCACACCTTAAATTTGGCACTTGCTCGATACGAGAAACATATGCTGCCATTCGACAAACCCTAGGGTCCACACACCCACTGATTCGACAATTGTATTGGCGCGACTTTTTTACCCACATCGCCTATCACTTTCCACGTATCTTTGGGCATGCATTCAACAAACGCTTTGAACACATCCCATGGCATTATGATAAAAAGTTATTCACACTGTGGTGCCAAGGGATGACCGGGTTTCCATTGGTCGATGCTGGCATGCGACAACTGAATGTCACAGGATTTATGCACAACCGTGTGCGCATGGTCGTTGCATCATTTTTAACAAAAGACCTCCACATTGACTGGCGCTGGGGAGAGCGATACTTTGCCACCAAGCTTGTTGACTATGACCCTTCTGTCAATAACGGCAATTGGCAATGGGCATCATCAACTGGCTGCGATGCCCAGCCCTATTTTCGCATCTTCAACCCATGGATTCAGCAAAAGAAATTTGATAAAAATTGCATGTACATCAAACAATGGATTCCTGAGCTAGAAAGCCTGTCGCCACGGGCCATTCATAACTGGTGGAAGAAGCAGGATCAGTCAGTTAAATACCCTACACCTATTGTTGATCATATGATTGAAAGCAAGAAGACAAAGCTCGCATTTGCAAAAACAAGAAAATAGCGTATCCATGGCGGTATTTGTCAAACAAGCCGTCTTCAGATAAACTTATCGCTGCATTTGATCATCAAATAAACGATTTTTGAGGGGTTCTTGTAATAATCGCATGAAAACAAATTTTGATGTTATTGTTGTTGGCGGAGGGCATGCCGGTATTGAAGCTGCCTACGCAGCAGCAAAAATGGGATCATCAACACTGCTTATCACACTTGACGCAAACAAAATTGCTACCATGCCCTGCAACCCATCCGTTGGGGGACTTGGCAAAGGACACATTGTATTTGAAGTAAGCGCCCTTGGCGGGCTTATGCCCCAACTATGTTCAAAAACATATTTACAAGCTCGCATGCTTAATACGCGTAAAGGACCAGCTGTTCAAGGGTTGCGATTACAAATTGATAAATATGCGTACAGTGCACAGGCAACAGAATTTCTCTTAAAGACACCCAACCTCACCATCACCGAAGCAATGGCGATGGAGCTTTTAACAGAAAACAATAAAGTCTCTGGTATCCGAACAGACAACGGCGCCATCTACCACGCTCCCTGCATTGTCGTCACCACCGGTACCTTCATGAATGGACTTGTTCACATCGGTCGTACTCGTTACAAAGCTGGCCGCCGTGGAGAAAATGCTGTTTATGGGCTTTCGCATTCTATTGCTCGAGCTATGGGAATATCCTGTGGTCGACTAAAAACAGGAACTCCTCCTCGATTATTAAAATCAAGTATCAACTTTGATGCCCTTGATCAACAACATTGTGAAAAACTTGATTACCTCTACGAATTTAATCCGTTCAACGTGCAAGAGAAGATACCCTGCTTTACAACATACACCAATCAACAAACACATGAAATCATCCGCAACCATCTACATCTTTCAGCTCTCTACAGCGGCAACATCAAAGGAACAGGCCCGCGTTATTGTCCATCAATCGAAGACAAAGTTGGCCGCTATCCAGATCGCACATCACACCACGTATTCATTGAGCCAGAAGGAGAATTCATCGATGAAGTATATCCAGCGGGGCTCTCAACATCACTTCCACTTGAGGTGCAGCAAGCCTACATCAACAGCATAAAAGGGCTTGAAAACGCCATTATTACCAAGTGTGGATATGCCATTGAATATGATTTTATCCAACCCAATAACTTACAGCACTCTCTCGAAACCAAAACGGTTCAGGGGCTCTTTCTCGCTGGTCAAATCAATGGTACCACTGGTTATGAAGAAGCTGCAGGGCAAGGGCTTATTGCAGGTATCAATGCCCACCTCAAACACACAGGCAAAGAACCTTTTGCTCTCAGCCGCACCGAAAGCTACATTGGGGTTATGATCGATGATCTGGTCACACTTGGTGCTGATGAACCATACCGTATGTTCACATCACGCGCAGAACGAAGGTTGTTGCTACGACAAGATAATGTCTTTATGCGCCTGATGCCGTATGGCAAGCAATTAGGGCTCATTGCCAACGATCTTTATACGGCCTTTTTGCAAGAAAAAGAAACTATTGAAAATGCTGTTGAACTTATCAAAAAACCTGAAAACATCGATCTTCTCAAACTTTTACTTGGCATAGAATTTACCAAAGAATTACAACAACAAGCAAAGGCTCTCCTTACACCACTCTTAGCAGCCAAGCGCCTCTCTACAGAGGCATTATCATCACGAGCACTCTTGTGTATTCATGCCGAGATAAAGTATGCAGGTTATCTGGAAAAAGAAAGAAAAGAAGCTGACAAGGTTGTTCGATACCAACATCTTGTTATCCCCGCCAGTTTCTCGTATCACAACCTGCCAGGGTTAAGTAAGGAATTACAGCAAAAGCTCACTTATTATCAACCCAAAACGGTAGCACAGGCTCAATTAATACCAGGCATGACCCCTGCTGCCATATCAGTCCTTATTTTTCAAATTCGCACACTTATCAAGGAAATTGAAGTAAAACCTCAAGTTTTCGATCAAATATAACGTCTAAGATTGGCTTCCTAGACTCCCGTTTTTGAGGTATAATTAACAAAGAGAAGTTATTTAATTCTATCCTAGTTTGAGGGGGTTTACGCAATTAAGGTATGAAGTTACAAGAACCAAATCCTGGCACGGTTGATCAAGAAGATTTTCATTCACAAGAATCTTTCGAATTCAAATCAGAGCTAGGGCTTAACGAACAAATTGTGTGCGATATTTCGGCACGCAAACAAGAACCAATCTGGATGCTTGAGCATAGGCTTCAAGCACTCAACCATTTTGTCAAAACACCAATGCCTTCTTGGGGCCCATCCTTAAGCAAACTTGATACCAACGATATTCATTTTTATCTCAAACCAACCAAACAACAATTTTCTCAGTGGGACACTGTTCCCACCCCTATCAAACAAACTTTTGACCGTTTGGGAGTACCAGAAACTGAACGTAAATACTTGGCAGGCCTAAGCGCCCAATACGAATCAGAAGTTGTTTACCACAACCTCAAGGAAGAATGGCAAGCCAAAGGGGTCATATTCCTTGATACCGACACAGCACTCAAACAATACCCAGAACTTTTTAAAGAATATTTTGGCTCAATTGTCCCTTTTAATGACAACAAATTTGCAGCTCTCAATACGGCAGTATGGAGTGGTGGAAGCTTTATTTATGTTCCAAAAGGCGTTCATGTTGAAATTCCATTACAATCATATTTTCGTATTAATGCAGAAAAAATGGGGCAATTCGAACGAACACTAATTATTGCGGACGAAAATAGCCATATAACGTACATTGAAGGTTGCACCGCCCCAACATACCCCAGCAGTTCTTTGCATAGCGCCGTAGTCGAAATTATTGCAAAAAAAGGCGCTCGCGTTCGTTACTTCACCATACAAAATTGGTCAAAAAATGTTTTTAACCTTGTTACCAAACGAGCAATAGCCTATCAAGATGCTATTGTTGAATGGATTGATGGCAATCTTGGCAGTGGTGTTAGTATGAAATATCCGGCTGTCGTCCTAAAAGAATCTGGTGCTCGTGCAGAAGTTCTCTCAATTGCTCTTGCCAGCTCTGCACAACAAGTGCAAGATACCGGTAGCAAAATCATACACCAGGCACCACACACAAGTTCTCGCATTGTTTCTAAATCAATAAGTTCACACGGCGGAAGAACGAGTTATCGAGGATTAATTAAGATCGCTCCCCATGCAGATAACTGCAAATCATATGTACAATGTCATTCACTACTTATGGATGATCATTCACGTGCCGACGCCTATCCACGCATTGATATCAGTAGCAACAAGGTTGATGTTGGGCACGAAGCGACAGTAAGCAAGATTGGGGATGACCACCTTTTTTATCTCATGAGTCGAGGAATTGATGCACAAGCAGCGCGAACACTGGTGGTCAATGGTTTTGTAGAACCATTTGTCAAACAACTTCCTATGGAGTTTGCCATTGAGATGAATCGGCTTATAGAACTTGAAATGGAGGGATTATGAAAGCACACATAATCAATCCAAAGCTTGGCATTTATGTAGATGCCAGAACCCCACAAACCCACTCATTAACACAATTACTTAAAGATCAATTCATTAACGAGCTCATACCACCTACAATTGATGTTACACTCACCCTTGCCCCTTGCGTAAAAATGGTTTTAATCGATGATCTTTTATCACATCATCAAAATACCAAGATGATTAAACACATGCTTACATTTGTTCTTCACGAAGGCTGCTCACTTGAATACAACTTGCCATCATCGCAACACACCTCGCTAAAAGGTCTTATCATCGAAAAAGAGTTAACCATCAGACTCCTTGGACAAGAAGCCCACGCAGCAATAACATGCGCCTGCCTTGGCACAAGTGACACCATATATAAATTTAAAACAATACAAGACCACAATGCCTCTAACACAACAAGTACCCTTCTTATCAAATCAGTAATTGATCAACAAGCAACAATCGTTGCCAATAATCTTATTAATGTTGAATCGAATCTTGAAAATGTTATGGCTGAACAATCATGTAAAAGCATACTCTTAAGCGATACAGCAAAGGCCATAGCCCTACCACAACTCGAAATTAAATCAGACAATGTTGTGTGTAAACACGGAGCAGCAATTAGCACCTTCAATGATGAACACCGTTTTTATCTTAAAAGCAGAGGATTATCTGAAGCAGAAACGCAACAAGCACTTGTTGATGGCTTTCTCAAGACACATTAATTCATCATTCATCTTCCATAAAAACATTGAATCAGTCATCAAAATCATAATAACCAATTGCATTTCAATCACACTTATATTGCAATATCCAAACCATTCAAAATTAATGTTTACACAATAATATTTTCAATAATTCAACCAAATTTTTTATTAAACCAACCCTTAATCCAGCAAAAAATCTATTTCTAGCCCCTCTTTTTAATGTTAGACCATAAAAATTAACAAAAAAGTTGAAAAATTTCGCAAAATACCTATCATAATTGAATTAAATTGCGACATTACAGGTTGAAAATTAGCACGGGGAGGTTCCCGAGCGGTCAAAGGGGACGGACTGTAAATCCGTTGGCTCTGCCTTCACAGGTTCGAATCCTGTCCTCCCCACCACGTGTAAACACGCTTACATCCTGTGTGTCGATCAATTTTTTTATGCTTTGACTCACGTAGCAGCTCAGGTATACTTAAACGATGTTGTTGACAAGCTTGTAAAGATGAGCGCGCTTGAAAATATGTGTTGGCTGCGGGAATAGCTCAATTGGCTAGAGCGTCAGCCTTCCAAGCTGAAGGTTGCGGGTTCGAGACCCGTTTCCCGCTCCATAAGACTATGCTGGCATAGCTCAGTTGGTAGAGCAGCTGATTTGTAATCAGCAGGTCGCTGGTTCGAGTCCAGTTGCCAGCTCCAGTAAAAGTTTCTATACTGTGCTCGTCGTCGACCAAATGGGCTTTTTGTATATTCAATCGCAGAATAAGTGTACTTGAATAAAATTGGATAAAGGTGCCCACGTAGCTCAGTTGGTAGAGCACTTCCTTGGTAAGGGAGAGGTCACCGGTTCAAACCCGGTCGCGGGCTCCAGTAAGTATTTTAAATATTACGATTTATAGCAAGAGAGTTTGATTATGGCTAAAAATAGGGTTATTATTCACATGGAGTGCGGAGATTGCGGTCTTCGCAACTACAGCCAAAAAGTTTCTAAAAAAAGAGACTATGGCAAGCTTGAATTGAATAAATTTTGCGCCAAATGCCGCAAGCACGTTGCGCACAAAGAAACAAAATAAAAAGGCGGAAGTAGGCCAGTAGCTCTAATTGGTAGAGCGGCGGACTCCAAATCCGCGGGTTGGGGGTTCGAATCCCTCCTGGCCTGCCATAACACGCCCAACGTACGGAGATTAAAGCGATGAACAAGATTGTGTCCTTTTTACAGGAAGTTAAGGCTGAGTTAAAAAAAGTAACATGGCCTAGCCGCGACGAGCTCGTTGGCTCAACAATCATCGTCTGCATTTTGGTTCTTTTTTGCGCATTAGTACTTGGTGGAATGGATGCAGCATTTAGCTCATTCATTCGCTATATTACACGTTTTTAAAAGTTAAAACAAAGAGTTGGTATACAATGAAACGTTGGTATGTTGTTCAGATTTACACAGGTTTTGAAGATATAGTAAAAACCGATTTAGAAAAACGAATCATTGAGGAAAATCTTCAAGATTTGTTCGGGCAAGTCCTCATTCCAGCTGGAGAGGTTGCCTCTTTCTTTACTGAAACAAAAACCAAAAAAGAGAAGATTTTCCCTGGTTATTTATTGATTCAAATGGAAATGACAGGAGAATCGTTCCGTCTCGTTTCATCAACACCACGCGTTACAAGATTTTTAGGTGGAGAAAGTCCAATGCCACTCTCTGACAAAGAAGTAGAGCGTATTTTTGCTCAAATGTCAGGGAAGCTGGCAGTGTCGGCCGAAAAGACACCGTTTGTAGTAGGTAATGAAGTTCATATTGCTCAAGGCCCTTTTTCTGGATTTGTTGGCATCATTGATAAGGTCGATGAGGAACGTGAAAAAATAACGGTCATGGTTAGTATTTTTGGTCGATTAACTCCTGTTGAATTGGGGTTTGATCAGGTCAAAAAGTAATGTTTAACAATAACAGGTAGGTTGCAATGGCAAAAGCTATAAAAGCAAATATTAAGATGCAGCTGCAAGGTGGCGCTGCGACCCCTGCACCGCCGGTTGGTTCGATGCTTGGACAGCATCAAGTCAACCTTATGGATTTCTGCAAAAAATTTAATGCAGCAACGGCGAGTCGCAAGGGGGAGACTGTTCCTGTTCTCATCACGATTTACACGGATAAATCGTTCGACTTTGTACTCAAAACTCCTCCAGTTTCTGAGTTGCTCCGCAAGAAGGCGAATATCCAGCTAGGCTCTAAAAATCCTGGCAAAGAATCAGCAGGTACAATCAAGTGGAAAGATATTGAAGAGATCGCTAAGGTAAAAATGCCAGATCTCAATGCTAACGATATTGAAGCTGCAAAAAAAATTGTTGCAGGAAGCGCCAGGAGCATGGGACTCTCGGTAGTTGATTAGCATTCAGGCCAACTCGCAAACAGGTAACGTGGAATAATTATGAGTACACAAGGTAAAAAACATATAAGTGTTAAAGAAAAACTCAAAGAAGCTAAAATCACCTCCTGGAAGTCGGCGTTGGATTTTGTTGTCAAAAATGCGCATGCAAAATTCGATGAAACTGTTGATGCCAGTGTAATTTTGGGAATAGATGCCTCCAAAGGTGAGCAAACGGTCAGAGGATCAGTTTTGCTTCCTCATGGAACAGGTAAAAAGATTCGTATTCTTGTTTTTGCCAAAGGCGAATACGAAGAACAAGCCCAAAAAGCTGGTGCTGATTTTGTTGGAGCAGAAGATCTTATCGCTAAGATTGAGACAGGTTGGTGCGAATTTGATGCTGCCGTAGCAACGCCTGATTTGATGGGCGTCGTTGGTCGAGTAGCCAAATTCCTTGGCCCTCGCGGGCTCCTTCCTAACAAAAAGGTTGGTACGGTTACGTTTGACATAGCAGGTATTGTTGCTGATCTCAAAAAGGGCCGCGTTTCATTTAGAAATGATAAGGCCGGCGCAGTGCATGCTCCTTTTGGAAAGGTCTCTTTCGGAGCAGATAAATTAACTGAAAATCTTGTATCATTAGTACAAGCTATTCGAGCAAATAAGCCACCAACATCGAAGGGTAAATACCTCAAGAAAATCACCGTTTCGTCCACCATGGGCATTGGGCTTTCTATCAATCCAGATGAGATCGCATAACACTTAACGGACAAGGGAAAACTATGAATCGGCAACAAAAAGAAGCTATAATTTCAGATCTCAAACAGCAGATGATGGCGGCTCAGGCTACCTTTTTGGTTAATTATAAAGGGCTTTCTGTTTCCCTCTTACAAGGGTTACGAAAGAACTTGCGTAGTGACGGTGGCACATTTAAAGTCACCAAGGCTACGTTTATGCAACGCGCAGCACAGGATATAGCAGGGGCTGATACATTTGCCGAACTCTTCAAAGATCAGGTTGGTTTGGTTTTTGCGAGCAAGGATGTTCCTGCTACGGCAAAACAGCTTGCTACCTTTGCCAAAAGCAATGAGGCCTTGAAGATTATAGCAGGATTCTATGAGGCTAAATTATTGTCTAAAAGCGATCTTGATTTCCTTGCATCGCTACCTCCAAAAAATGTCTTAATCGGACAACTTTTGGGTACTTTGCAGGCTCCTGCAACCAATTTAGTACGTCTCTTGAATCAAGTAACAACGAAATTGGTCTGTACAGTGAAGGAAATTGAGAAACAACAAGCAGGAAAGCAGTAGTAAAGTATGCTGTTTTATGCTAGATTTAGTGTCATTCGTCGACAATTTGGGGATCTAAAACAATCAAAGTTTTTAGACAAATAGGCGAAAACTGTAGTAAAACCGTGGGTTATTAGTAGTTGTAGGTTACGAGGAGTTAACTCAATGTCATCAAAAAATGTCGAAGAAATCAGTGAAAAAGTTAAAAAGCTCAGTGTTTTAGAACTTGCTGAACTTGTAAAATCGCTTGAAACCACGTTTGGGGTTTCAGCCGCTGCACCAGTTGCAGCCGTTGCAATGCCAGCAGCTGCAGCAGCCGCTCCGGCCGCAGCAGAAGAAAAGAATGAATACAAAGTTACGCTTAAAGATGCTGGCGCTAACAAAATTAACGTTATTAAAGCTCTTAGAGCAGTAACAAGTCTTTCTCTTGGCGCAGCAAAAGAAGCTGTTGAAAACGCACCATTTGTTGTTTCAGAAGCAGCACCAAAAGAAGATGCTCAAAAGATAAAAAAAGAACTTGAAGCCGCTGGTGCTAAAGTTGATCTTGCTTAAAGCAGCATCAATCTTAGCCATCATAGGTTACAATAATTTTGCTTGGATACCGTTTTGACTACATTAAAGCGGTATCCCTTTACTTTCTTAAATGAAATGTGCATACATACACGTGGTAGGTGATAGCGTGTTTGGTCAATAACGTGTTCAGGAGCGGTTGAATGTCTAGATTTGGTCGAGGAAAAGGTTTTTTAAGAAAAACGTTTGGAAAGATTAAGGAGGTTGTTTCCCTCCCTAACCTTATCGAGGTTCAATCAAAATCGTTTAACGATTTTGTTCAACTTGATTGTATTCCTTCAGAACGTAAATACATCGGACTCGAAAAAGTCCTTCGTGATACATTTCCTGTTGAACATAACGAACGTATCTCACTTGAATATGTGAGTTATGAACTCGGCGATTGGTCATGCATTTGCGGACAAGTTACCGGTATACAAAATCGTTATAAATGGGCTTGTTCATCGTGCAAAAAAGGAGGCTTTGCTAAGCTTGTAGATGGTAAGGTATGTCCTCAATGCAAAAAGGCAACCGCTGCGTATGTTCATTGTAAAAAATGTTTTTCACGCGTATCCATCAAAATAGCTGTATCTGTTGATGAATGTCGTTATAGTGGAAAGACATTTTCACTCCCTCTTAAAGTAAAAATGCAGCTTATTAGTTGGGATATTGATCCTGAAACATCACAAAAAATTGTTCGCGATATAAAAGAGCAAGATGTCTTTTTCTGCGACTTCCCCGTCATGATAGATCTTTATGAAGATCACGACGGGATTTTTCATTTAGGTAGTCAAGGAACATTTCTCATTAACGGTGTTGATCGTGTCGTTGTCAGCCAAATTCACCGGGCTCCCGGCGTTATGTTCTCACTCAGCAAAAAATCAAAAGATTATCGCGGACAGCCTTATCACATTGCACGAATCATTCCAAGCCGTGGCTCCTGGCTTGATTTTGAATTTGATCATAATGATCTTATTTACGTTCGTATTGATAAGAAAAAGAAAATTCTTGCAACAACGTTCTTACAGGCACTTGGCATAGAAAAAAATTCTATTCTTTCTCTTTTTTATGATTTTGACACTATTGAAGTCAAAGCAGGAAAATTTTATCGCAAGGTTGACAGTAGTCTTATTGGACAACGCTTAGAAGCTGGAATGCTTCCAAAAGAAATTGAAGATAAATTTGTCATTGGACAACGATTAACCAAAACACATATAGAGAAACTTCAAAAAGAAGGTTTTTCTCATTTAACAGTTAGAAAAACCAGCCTGCTCAGCCGTTTCATAGCTCAAGATGTTATTGTTGCTAAAACAGGTGAAGTGTTAGCAACATTAGGACAAGAACTCACTGAAGAAATAATTGACGAGCTGGCCAAATACAATAATATTTCAATCAAGGTAATTCAATCTTCCGGATATGTTGTTCAACCAACAATGGCATTAACATTTGCACATGATAGCACTTCTAACCATGAAGAAGCATTGCGTGAAGTTTATACCAAACTCAAACCTGGCGATATTCCCACACTCAAATTAATGGAAGAATACATCAGTAACTTGTTCTTTAATCAACGTTTTTATGATCTTACTATCGTTGGCCGTATCAGAACAAATCGAAAACTTGCTTTAACGATTAAAGAAAGTACTACTCACCTCACCAAAGAAGATATCATTGCAACACTCAGATATCTCATTAGCTTGAAAGAACGTGGCGAAGGTGAATTAGATGATATTGATCATCTAGGCAATCGCTGCGTACGTCTTGTTGGGGAGCTTTTACAAGGCCAATTATACGTTGGTTTTGCACGAATAGAACGTATCGTTAAGGAACGTTTCAGACTTCAAGAAAATTATGCATCCTTAATGCCATATGATTTTCTTAACGTTAAACCATTGGCCGCTGTTTTGCGTGAATTCTTTGGCACTGGTCAATTATCTCAGTTTATGGACCAAACCAATCCTTTGGCAGAAATGGCACACAAACGACGACTTTCGGCACTCGGCCCCGGTGGAATAACAAGGGAACGAGCAACATTTGAAGTTCGTGACGTCCATCCATCTCACTATGGAAGAATTTGTCCAATAGAAACACCAGAAGGACAAAACATTGGTCTTATTTCATCACTTTCCACGTATGCTCGCGTCAATGATCTTGGATTTATTGAAACTCCTTATCACTCAGTCAATAAATCAGCCATAAAGGGTGAGGTTCTTTATCTTGACGCCTTTCAGGAAATAGGTGAAAAAATTGCACAAGCAACAACGGCTTGTGATGATAAAAATAAAATTATTGGGCCTAAGGTTCTTGTCAGAAAAGATGGTAACATTATCGCTGAAAACGTTGAAAATGTTACCTATATTGATGCATCGCCAAAACAAATATTCTCCGTTCCTACAGCGCTTATTCCATTTTTGGAACATGACGACGCAAACCGAGCACTTATGGGATCAAACATGCAACGTCAAGCAGTTCCGCTTATTCGCTGCCAAGCTCCTTTGGTAGGAACAGGAATAGAAAGAGAACTCGGATCGCTTGAAGGCGCTGTCATTAATTCACGAACAGCAGGAACGATTGAATACGTTTCTGCAGAAAAAATAGTCATCAGGATAGAACAAAAAGGAACCAATGAAGCTGCATGGATGGCTCATCCTGTTGATATTTATTATCTAAAGAAATTCTCACGCTCAAGTCATAATACATGGATTCACTTTAATCCTATTGTTGTTGTTGGCGATACCGTTAAAAAAGGCGATATCATAGCATGTGGCGCTGCCACACAAAATGGCGAACTCGCTCTTGGTAGCAACATCTTGGTGGCATTCATGCCATGGCAGGGATACAATTTTGAAGACGCTATTGTTGTCAATAAACGACTTGTAGCTGATGACATTTTTTCATCAGTACACGTTGAAGAATTCGTAGCTGAAGCTCGCGAAACAAAGCTCGGTGCTGAAGAGATTACTCGTGACATTCCAAACATTCCAGAAAAAGATCTCGTTGCCCTCGATGAGGATGGAATTGTTAAAATTGGAACACGTGTCAAACCGGGCGATATTCTAGTAGGTAAAGTTACACTCAAGGGGGACGTTCAAGTCTCTCCTGAAGAAAAACTTTTACGCGCTATTTTCGGTGAAAAATCACGAGAAGTTCGTGATACCTCATTACGCGTTCCGCCAGGAGTTGAAGCAACCGTTGTTGACGTCAAAGTATTCTCGCGTAGCGGTATTCGCAAAGATAAACGCTACAAAGAAATAGTCCAAAGAGAAACACTCAAAATCGATGAAGATTTTAATTATCACCTAACAATTCTTCAAAAAGGTATTAAAGAAAAAGTTGTCGACTTGTTAAACGGTAAAATTGCTAAAGATTCGTCTCTTAAACAATTTACCGACAAAGGTGTTTTCTCAGCTGAAAAGCTTGAAGAAGCGACTATTGATAAAATAATCGCTATTTCAACCGGCAATAAAGAAATTGACGCTAAATTAAACATCTATAAAGAAGTTTATACTAATCAAATTCATGTTTTGACAGCGCTCAAGGAAGATCGTGTTGCTCAATTGCGTAAGGGTGATGAACTTCCTTCGGGTGTTATTAAAATGATAAAAGTCTATGTAGCAGCAACACGCCGCTTGTCAGTTGGCGATAAAATGGCAGGACGTCACGGTAACAAAGGTGTTGTCTCGCGCATTGTTAATCCGGAAGATATGCCTTATATGGAAGATGGAACACCTGTTGATGTTGTTCTGAATCCACTCGGCGTTCCTGGTCGTATGAACATTGGGCAAATTTTAGAAACAATGCTTGGCATGGCAAGTAAAGAAATTGGCAAAAATCTTGCCCAAAAAGTCAATCAGCTTGCTTATCAAGAATTGAAAAAACAGTTAAGTAGTATTTATGACACAACGCTTATTAATGAAATAGAAAAAACCTATGGTAAAGATGCTCTACATGATTTAGCACAAAAAACAGCCGAACATGGATTAGCATTCACAACCCCCGTGTTTGATGGTGCAGATTATGCAAAAGAAATACAACCGCTTCTTAAAGAGCTTAATTTACCAATAACAGGAACTTATCAGCTGTATGATGGGCGATCAGGGCTTCCATTCGATCAACCGGTTACCGTTGGATATATTTACATGATGAAACTTAATCACCTTGCTGATGACAAATTGCATGCTCGTTCAGTTGGTCCATACTCACTTATTACACAGCAACCACTGGGCGGTAAGGCTCAATTCGGTGGACAAAGACTTGGGGAAATGGAAGTGTGGGCACTGTATGCTTATGGCGCAGCATATACACTGCAAGAGATGCTCACCATTAAATCAGACGATGTTAATGGGCGTATTAAAGCCTATGAAGCGCTTGTTCGCGGTGAGGAAGTTCCAGATCCTGGCATCCCTGAATCATTTAATGTTTTGGTAAAAGAATTGCAGAGCTTGGGACTACAGGTTGATTTATTCAAGACAAGTAAGGAGCAGGTCGGTGAATAACAGAATGCTTGAACGATTCAGAGAATACCTTAGTACAACACAGTTCAACGCAATGCGTATGAGTATTGCGTCTCCAGAAAAAATCCGTTCTCTTTCGTATGGTGAAGTAAAAAAAATAGAAACAATTAACTATCGTACGTTAAAACCAGAACGTGATGGATTATTTTGTGCTCGTATTTTCGGCCCAGTCAAAGATTGGGAATGTAATTGCGGTAAATATAAACGTATGAAACACCGTGGTGTCACCTGCGAAAAATGCGGTGTTGAAGTTATCCAAGCACGTGTCCGTCGTGAACGCATGGGACATATTAATCTCGTATCCCCGGTGTGTCACATTTGGTTTTTAAAGGGAATCCCAAGTTATCTAAGCCTTATTTTAAACATGACCGTTCGCGATCTTGAACGTGTCATTTATTTTGATAGTTATATTGTTGTTCATCAAGGAAACTCTCCTTATCCTCAAAAAACTATTTTAAGCAGCCAAGATTATGAGGCTTATGTTTCAGCAAATCTTGAAGATACGGTATTTAAAGGTGCCATGGGGGCAGAAGCAATTAGAATGTTGCTTGCCTTAATGGATCTCAATTTTGAAGTTCGCAAAATCGAAGAAGAATATACCCAAACATCATCAGTAGCAGCAAAACACAGACTTGCCAAGCGATACAAAGTATTAGGCGCCATGATGCAAACAAACATCAGGCCAGAATGGATTATTTTGGAAGTTCTTCCAGTACTGCCACCAGATCTTCGTCCATTAGTTCCACTTGAAGGTGGCCGTTTTGCAAGCTCCGACCTGAATGATTTGTATCGTCGTGTTCTTAACAGAAATATTCGTCTTAAACGTTTAATTGAACTTGAAGCTCCTGATGTCATTATTAAAAATGAAAAACGTATGCTTCAAGAATCGGTTGATGCTCTTATTGATAATGGTCGCCGAGGCCAACCGGTCAGGGGATCAAACAAACGACCTCTTAAATCATTAAGCGAAATGCTTAGAGGTAAACAAGGCCGTTTCCGTCAAAACTTACTTGGTAAGCGTGTTGACTATTCTGGACGATCAGTCATTGTTGTCGATCCAGAACTTAAAATGCATCAATGTGGATTACCAAAGATTATGGCACTTGAGCTGTTCAAGCCTTATGTCTATGTAGAATTGCAACGCAGAGAGCTTGCCCCTAATTTGCGTGTCGCTAAGCGCATGGTTGAAGAAATGACCCCAGAAGTTTGGGAAGCTCTTGAAGAAGTCGTAAAAGACCGCCCTGTTTTATTAAACCGTGCACCAACATTGCACCGTTTGAGTATTCAAGCGTTTTATCCAACCCTTGTCGAGGGTAAAGCAATTAAAATTCACCCATTGGTTTGCGCAGCATTTAACGCTGACTTCGATGGTGACCAAATGGCGGTTCACGTACTATTAAGTAAAACAGCCCGAGCTGAAGCCGAAGAATTAATTTTAGCAATTCAAAATATTTTAACCCCTGCCAATGGTCGACCACTTGCTGTTCCATCGCAAGATATGGTCCTTGGTTTGTATTTTATGACTAAAGGTCGTAAAAACACTATGGGGGAAGGGCTTGTTTTTAGTAACATTAACGAAGTTATTTATGCTTATCAACATGGCAAGGTCAATATTCAAGCACCTATTAAAGTTCGTTTAGATAACAACACCTTTTCAGAAACAACAGTCGGCAGAGTTTTGTTGTATGAGGCTCTCCCTGAAGGTGCCGACATTACCTGGGTTAACAAAGCAGTTAAGAAAAAAGATCTTTCTATTCTTGTTGGCAAAGTCTACAAAGCATTTGGTGCCGCAGCCACTGTTGCCACACTTGATAAAATCAAAAAACTTGGTTTTAGCTATGCAACATTAGGCGGTATTTCACTCTCTGTAGACAATCTTATTATCCCTCAATCAAAACATCGCATCGTTGCAAAAGCCCAAGAAGAAACAGAAAAAGCTGAAAAGCTTTATCTGGATGGTGCAATCACCAATGGAGAACGTTACAACAAAACAGTGCAAATCTGGGCCCGCACCACTGAAGATGTTGCCAATGAGATGATCAGCGTCCTCGAGGAAGAAGATCGCAAAGCAGCTGCAAATGCCAACAGAAGCAACACTCCTTTTAATCCCGTATTTATGATGCTTGATTCCGGAGCTCGCGGTTCACGTCAACAAATACGTCAGCTTGCAGGTATGAGAGGTTTGATGGCAACGCCATCAGGTGAAATTATGGAAACGCCTGTGCTTGCAAACTTTAAAGAAGGTTTGAGTGTTTTTGAATATTTCGTCTCTACTCACGGGGCACGTAAAGGACTTGCTGATACAGCATTAAAAACAGCAGATTCAGGATATTTAACTCGACGACTTGTCGATGTTGCACAAGACGTAGTCATTTCTATGATTGACTGCCAGACGCTAGGATATGTAACCGCACGAGACCTTAAAGAATATGGTGAAATTATTCAACCACTTGCTGATCGTGTGTATGGTCGTGTTGCTGCAGAAACCATCAAAGATCCTGTAACTGGTACAATTTTGGCTCAACAAGGCGAACTTATTACCGATGCTGTCGTTGAAAAAATTAGAGATTCGTCCGTTACATCCATTGCTATTCGTTCAGTATTAACATGTCAAGCCAAGAGAGGCGCTTGTGCCAAATGTTATGGCATGGATCTTTCTAAACTTGCCTTGGTTGACGTTGGTACAGCTGTTGGCGTCATTGCTGCACAATCCATTGGCGAACCAGGTACTCAGCTTACCATGAGAACGTTCCACGTTGGTGGTACTGCTACTGGATTGGTTGAAGCAACTCATTTCAAAGTTAAATTCAATGGCAAGGTATCTTTTAGAGGCGTTTATGCCGTAAAGAATCGCCACGGACATTGGATTGTTATGAACAGAAAGTCCAAAATTGTTACCATTGCTGATGATGGCAGAGAACTTGAAGAATTTACAATTGAGTACGGCTCTACTGTCTTAGTTGATGACAATGCCATGGTAACGGTTGGGCAAAAGATCGCCGAATGGGATCCTTTCAAAGTTATTTTAACTGAAAAAGGCGGCCAAGCTCAATTTGTTGACTTGATTGAAAACGTTACCTACCAAGAACAATTTGATGAAGGCTCTGGAAAAACTATAAAAGTTGTTTTGGAACGTAGAGAAGAAAAACGACAACCATATATTGCTATTGTCAATAATAGCGATAGCGAGGAAGTTCGTTATTATCTTCCAACAGGAGCAATCATTGTTGTTGATGACAATGCTCAAGTGCTACCTGGTGATATGATTGCCAAGCTGCCACGTGAAGAAAAACGAACCAAAGATATTACAGGTGGTTTGCCACGCGTTGCAGAATTATTTGAAGCACGAATTCCAAAAGATACTGCTATTTTGAGCGAAACAGATGGAACTGTTCGCTTTGGTGGACTCCATCGCGGTCAACGAAGAATCACCGTAACATCAGACGAAGGCGAAACCTTTGAATATTCTGTTTCACGAAGCAGACACCTTAACGTCGAAGACGGTGAACGAGTTAAGGCCGGAGATCCTTTAACATCTGGGGTACCAAACGTTCATGATATTTTACGTATTTTGGGACCAGATGAGGTACAAAAATATCTTGTACGAGAAATACAAGAAATTTATGCCCTGCAAGGCGTTGATATCAATGACAAACATATAGAATTAATTGTACGGCAAATGCTTAGAAAAGTCAGAATTATCGAATCTGGCGATACTAAATTTGTCGCCGGTGACCGCGTTGACAAGTTCCTATTGCAAACCATCAATCGGGTACTTGTTAGCGAAGGTAAAAAACCAGCACAAGCTAAACCTATTTTAATGGGTATAACCAAGGCATCATTAGGAACAGAAAGCTTTATTTCTGCAGCATCATTCCAAGAAACAACCAGGGTTTTAACCGAAGCAGCATTAATGGGCCAAGTTGATTATCTTTATGGGTTGAAAGAAAACGTGGTTATTGGTAAACTAATACCTGCTGGAACCGGAATACCTTCTTTCAAGCTTAAATACATTGGAGAAGAAATCTCTGATTTTGAACGCAAGGCTCGCGAAGAAGAGCAGCTTGAAATAGGGCTCGATAAAATATCATTGACATAGAAATCTTATCCGGTGAAGGCGCGTAGCTCAGTTGGTAGAGCATCGCTTTGACGTAGCGAGGGTCAGCGGTTCGAGTCCGCTCGCGCCTACCATAATAAAGTAATAAAAGTTTTGTTACGTTATCATACCGTTGTTCACATAATTGAGGTAAAGACAAAGAACATGTTAACCAAGGAAATTAAAGAAAAGATTATTAAAAGCTTCGGCAAATCTCCGCGAGATGTTGGCTCTTGTGAAGTTCAAATAGCACTTCTCTCAGAACGCATTCGCCAAATTTCAGAACACCTGAAAAAAGCACAAAAAGATTATCATTCACAACGTGGATTGATTCTTATGGTCGGTAAACGTCGCACATTCTTAAGATATCTCAAAGAAAACGACGTAAAAAGTTACGAACGAGTAACACAATCCCTTAAAGAACATGGGTATACCTAAAGATGCATAAAATATTTAAATCCTCAGAGCTAGGGTTGGAGGTTGAAGTAGGGAAACATGCACGCCAAGCAGATGGTGCTGTATGGATAAAATCAGGGAACAATATTGTCCTTGCGACAGCTGTTTCATCAAAAGAGGCCCGTGATTTCATGGGTTTTTTCCCGTTAACTGTTGAGTATCGTGAACGTACTTCTGCAGCTGGCCGCATACCTGGTGGCTATATAAAACGAGAAGGCAAACTCTCAGACACCGAAGTCCTTACCTCTCGCCTTATCGACCGACCAATACGGCCACTTTTTCCTGCCACCTATTTCAACGAGGTTCAAATCCTTGCAACGGTTTATTCTTCCGACGGTAAATACCCAACCAACATTTTATCCGTTATAGGATCCTCGCTGGCGCTTACGCTTTCTCAAATCCCTTTTTTGGGACCAGTTGGCGCTGTCCAAGTAGCAAAAATCGATGGAAAATGGAAAATTAATCCAACATTTGAAGAAATTGAACAATCCGACACAGACATTATTATTGCTGGAACCAAGGCAGGCATTTGTATGGTTGAGGGGCACTGTAACAATGCATCCGAAGATGAACTTGTTACATTATTCTTCTCGGCACACGAAGAAATTAAAAAGCAAATCGACTGGCAATTAGAGATTCAAAAATCATTAGGAATAAAGAAAGCCGAACTTCCTTCGGAAATTGACTGGGAAGGCTGGAAAAAACGTGTCAAAGACATACTTCCATCAAACTTCGGAGACCAAATTTTTGCTGCCACTAAACTTGAACGCAGCGAAGGCCTTGATGATTTAAAGAAATCACTTATTAAAAAGTTTGAAGAAGATATTAAGGCTGAAAAAGTAACTGATTCTGTCCTTAAATATGTCATTGATTCAATCATCAAAGACATGCTTCCAGATCTTTTGGTACAAAAAAAGCAACGTGTTGATGGCAGACCATTTGATCAGATTCGACCAATTTTTGTTGAAGTTGGCTCATTACCTTGTGCTCATGGTTCGGCAATATTTCAACGTGGCGAAACACAAGCTATTGCTAGTCTGACACTTGGTACAGCACAAGATGCTCAACGCGTTGAATCACTTATTGGTGGAGCACAAGAACGCTTATTCATGCTTCATTACAACTTCCCCCCATTTGCTACTGGTGAAGCAAAACCAATTAGAGGTGCAGGAAGACGTGAGATTGGACATGGATATTTGGCAGAAAGTTCTTTTTTAAACGTGCTGCCAAAACAAGACCAATTTCCTTATGTTATTCGCTCCGTTGTCGATATTCTTGAGTCAAATGGCTCGTCCTCCATGGCCACTGTTTGTGCTACAACCATGGCATTAATGGATGCCGGTGTACCAGTCAAAGATATGGTAAGCGGTATCGCTATGGGTATGATCAGAGACTCATCTGGCAAGCTTCATATCTTAACCGATATCCTCGGCATGGAAGATGGATATGGGCTCATGGACTTTAAGGTTACAGGTACCCAATCTGGTATTCTTGCATTTCAACTTGATATCAAAGACAAAGTTGGACTTTCAAAAGAACTATTCACCCAAGCACTTGAACAAGCTCGTAAAGCTCGGCTTTTCATTTTGGATGAAATGAAAAAAGTACTTGATAAACCTCGACCACAACTTTCAGCATTAGCACCACGTGTATTTGCAATGAAAGTTCCAACAGACAAAATCGGTATGATTATTGGGCCTGGTGGCAAAAACATTCGTGAAATTATTGCCAAAACAGGAACACAAATTGACATCGAAGACGACGGCACAGTCAAAATTTATGCAAAAGACAAAGACGCTGTTGCTCAAGCAGAAAGTTGGATTCGTGTCATTTCCGGTGACATTGAAGTTGGTTCAACATTTAATGGAACCATTCAACGTATTGCAGAATTTGGATTAATTGTTGAATTAGTCAGCGGCAAAGATGGCATGGTTCACATTTCAACGATCGCACGCACTAAGCAACAAACCTTGGATCGACAATTTAAAATTGGCGACAAACTTGTCGTTAAAGTTCTTGCAGTTGACAGAGAAACAGGTCGTATTCGCTTAGCTGCACCGGAATTAGAAAAGCCTTAATTATGACTCATTTGGTACAACGTCATGATGGTCGCATGTGTAATAACGTGCGACCTCTTTTTTTACAATATGATATCTTCGGATATGCAGATGCCTCAGTATTTCTCGAACAAGGCAATACCAAGGTGTTAGTTTCGGTCAAGCTTCAGCCCAATGTACCTCCTTTCCTCAAAGGCCAAAAAACAGGATGGCTTACGGCCGAATATGCAATGCTCCCTAACGCAACACACCAGCGAACCCAACGAGAATCAAGCCAAAGCCAAAGAAACCCTCGAAGCGTAGAAATATCACGATTCATTGGCAGATGTCTACGTCCTACCATCGATCTTGCCGCACTTGGAGAACGTAGCATTATGGTTGATTGTGATGTTTTACAAGCAGATGGTAGCACACGAGTCGCCTGTATAACAGCTGCCAGCATTGCTCTTAAAATAGCAGTTGAACGATGGTTAGCATCAAACATCATTGAAAAAGATATATACCTTGAACATATTGCAGCTCTTTCAGTTGGGATCATCAATGGTATTCCTCATACTGATCTTTCATACATCGAAGATTCCCATGCTGATGCTGATTTTAATTTTGTCATTACCCGCTCAGGTAAGCTCGTTGAGATTCAGGGTACCTGTGAAAAAAAAGCAATACCATTTGATCTCTTTGAAGAACTTAAACAACAAGCAATAACAGGAATTAATGAGATTTTTGTGCAAAGTGATACCTTCAAAATTCCAAACCTTTTTCCACAACCATATTCTCATCAACAAGCACACCCTGCTCATAACCAATCAGCCGAAAAGGCTGCTTTTTTTAGTTTAAAAAACCGCATCAATAAAGATATCTAAGCGTGTGCATATGAAAAGCAACACAAGGCCATTTCTTGTATATTATTGTTTTATTTTAGGATTGTGTATTCAGACCACTTGTCATGGTTCACACTCGACACACACGACAAATAGCCCTTCACTCTGTGAATCATTTTTAAACATTTTTATATACAAGTTTCATACCGTAAGTCCTGGCAAATGCTACCGCTCAGCCCAACTGCATCATTCAGTTCTTGAAAAATACATAAAAAAATATGGGATCAAAACAGTTATCAACTTGCGCGGAAAATCTAAGAAAAAGTGGTGGCTCCAAGAAAACGCTGTATGCCAAAAATGTAACGTTAAATACATTAATATCCCAATGAGTGGGCATACAATACCTTCAAAGGAAAATCTTATATCACTTTTAGATACCTTTCAAAAGGCCCCTCAACCAATTCTTATCCACTGTAAAGCAGGTAGAGATCGAACGGGAGAAGCAGCAGCAATCTGGCTCATGGATCAAAAAAATATCAGTAAACAAAAGGCCCGAAAACAACTTTCATTTTATAAATTTCTCCATTCATCGTATTTGTATCCCGCTAAAGATTTCTTCATTAAAATTTGGCAAGGACGAGAATGGGCCTTGCATGAATATAACCCTTCAAACTATCCAAATTACTACAATGATTAAATATTACAAACGTGTAGGAATTTGGCGCAATGCCTTTATTCTTTTGCTCTTTCTGTTTTCAAACTGTGCACGGCAATCAACAGTTTCAGACCTTGAAGTTAAAAAAAACCATATTCCAATATTTATAACAATGGCTAAAAACCCACTCGTCTTTGAAAATGTATCTCCATTAATCTATCAAACATTTCATCATCTTTTTATGCGTATTGGGTACATCCCTGTTGGATCCTCCAAAGATGGATATACACTGCGTGTAAAAATCAAAAAGCTAGACCCCATTCAAAAATTTGTATCTCAGGACATTATTTTGATGCATTCGATTATACAAACCGAACTTGAATGTACCCTGCTCGACTTTAATCAACGCATTGTTGCAGAAAAAACATTTTTTCATTCTTCCTTGCTTTCCAAATCAAAAAACCCTATTCTCAACAGCAGTTTTTCTGACATGGAATACCAAAAGCTTTTTGAACGCATTGTCCCTAAAATTGAGCGTTTTTTTAGGCCCTACTTATTGAAAGCTTTTAGTGATAATCACAATGATTAAATAATGGACTTTACAACATTTCTCTCGCAAGCTCATACCCCAAAATTTTGGAATGAACGCAGGGTTTGTTGCTTTGTAGGCAATGAATACTCATCTACCTGGTTCAATATGCTTTTTTCTTACACCGATAAACACAATTTATTACCAGCGCCTTATCAACGAATTTTCGTTGAATCAATCGAAAAAAAGACATTATATGCAACATTAAACCAATCAATATTGGGATGTTTCTCTTTCTTCTGGTTTGGTAATTTGAGCGATGAAAAGGAAAATAAGCAAACGCAAGAACTCATCACGTATTTACTTTCTTATAAAGGGCCCCATTATATCGGTTTTTTTCTAAACAAAACATCTAAGCATAGCCAATCAGCCACAAATCCTATTGTCTTGCCATCAGAGCTCACCGTCGAGCAATGTCACAATATTATTTCGTTCCTCTATGAAGACACCGATGCAAAAAAAATGCAGCATTTGAACAAACTCATTAAACCACTTGCTGACATATCGCTTGATACGGTGTGTATGCTCTTGCACTATTTGGAGCTCATTAATGCAAAACAACTTGATGAATATATGCCATTCCTAAGCTCTATCATGGGCACAGCCCCCTCATTAACAACACTTGCTGAACATTTTTGGGCAAAAAATACCAAATCTTTCTTTCATGTATGGGGAAGCGTCTATAAGGATTACCCTGATATTTTTTGGCTCTCTTTTTGGTCCGAACAAATATGGAAGGCTTATCACGTTGTTCATTTTTTGTCAGAAAAGAACTTTATTCAAGCCAAGCGTATGGGGTTTAGGCTGCCATATAGCTTTATGAATCGCGATTGGCAGAAAACAAATACGAAAGAGTTGGCACGAGCCTATGAATTTTTATATCATATTGACTACGCACTTAAAACTGGCTCAACCTTTTGTTCGCTTGATTTGTTTTACACCCATTATTTCACAGGAAAATTTGCAGAAGGATTGCGATAACCCATGGCTCTTTATGAAATGCTTCGGCATCAAATTAAACGAATGATTTCTGGGATTGGTGGGCATAATAAAGGGAATATTCATCCTTTAATTATGCAAGAAATAGAAAAATACATTATTCAAATTGTTCTACAAGAAACAAATAATAATTATTTAGTAGCATCACGGCTCCTTGGCATTGGCCGTACCACTCTTTATCGTAAAATTCATGAATTTCACCTCAATGACACCGAAAATTCTTAGTCTAACGTTTGCCTAATGATTAAAAAAACG